>NZ_CP108006.1:3223214-3867857 GCF_036127095.1 Streptomyces sp. NBC_00335 | reverse complement strand
GAGGACCAGCCCGGCCACGCCGAGGGCGATGGCGAGGGTGGCGCTGCCGGCGGCCAGGCTCACTCCCGCGAGCAGGGCGGTGATGATCGGCAGGTAGACGGCCATCGCGAGGTCTTCGAGGACCAGGATGCTGAGGATGACCGGGGTCTCGCGGTTGCCGAGGCGCCCGAGGTCGCCCATGACCTTGGCGATGACGCCGGAGGAGGAGATCCAGGTGACGCCGGCCAGGACGACCGCGGCGACCGGGCCCCATCCGAGCAGGAGGGCCATGCCGGCGCCGGGCAGGGCGTTGAGGGTGAAGTCGACGAGACCGGCCGGGTACTGGGTCTTGAGGTTGGAGACCAGGTCGCTTGCTGTGTACTCCAGCCCGAGCATGAGCAGGAGCAGGATGACGCCGATCTCGGCCCCGATGGCGACGAACTCCTCGCTCGTGCCGAGCGGCAGGAGTCCGCCCTTGCCGAAGGCGAGGCCCGCCAGGAGGTAGAGGGGTATGGGGGAGAACTGGAACCGTCCGGCGAAGCGGCCCAGCAGGCCCAGGGCGAGGATGATCGCGCCGAACTCGATCAGGAAGACAGCGGAGGAGTGCATACGTCACTCCCGGCCGAGAATCGCGGCGGCGGCCTCGACGCCCTCGCGGGTGCCGATCACTATGAGGGTGTCCCCGCCGGCCAGCCGGAAGTCGGGCCCGGGGGAAGGTATCGCCCCGGCCCGTCGCAGCACGGCCACGATGGACACGCCAGTCTCCGTTCGCATGCGGGTGTCACCCAGCACCCGCCCGTTCCAGTGGGAGATGGAGGACAGCTCGATCCGCTCCGCCACCAGCCCCAGGTCGGTCGTGGAGAGCAGGTTCGGGCTGTGGTGCGAGGGCATCAACGCGTCGATCAGCGCCTCCGTCTCGCCGCCGGTCAGCTTCACCGACAGCGCGCACTCGTCCGGGTCGTCCCGCCGGTAGGCGTTCAGCGTTCGGGCACCGTCCCGGTGGGCGATCACCGACAGGCGGCGATGCTCACGAGTGGTGAGGTCGTAGCGGACCCCTATGCCCGGCAGCGGAGTACGGCTCACGCGGGGAACAGGCACGGAAGACCCCCAGGTTTCTGACGTTGTCGGCGGAAGATGGAGGTGGACAGTGCACCTCATGTCGTCACCCTATCCCTGCGCTAGTCAGCCGAATCGGTGAAGAATTCGCCTGTGGAAGGTGCCGCGGCTCCGATGGAGGAGGCGGTGCGGCGGGACGGTTTGACGGCGAATCATGCCGCGCCGTCGTTCGGCTGATTTCTGGCCTGTGCCCGTTCCTCCCCGGCTCCGGCATCATGGCGGAGGCCTCCAACGGCGGAGGCCAGGGCGAGGGAGGAATCGCGTGGTGCAATGGAGGCGTCTGAGTTCCGGTGCCCGCCCTGTGCCCCACCCCGTCGCAACCCCCTCGGTGTGGGCAGCCTCAGGGGTCGTGGCCCTCGTCGTGGTCACCGTCCTCAACTACCTGAACGGCCAGGGCGACCCCACGATCGATCTTCTCCTTCTGTCCGTGCTGTGCGCCGTACTGAGCACCGGAGCCCGGCTCATCGCCGCACCGGGCACAGCCCTGGTCTGTTGGCTCGCCCTCAACGGCTTCGCCACACCACCCATGGGCGAACTGACCTGGTCCGCCGGCTACGACCTGGGCCGCCTCGGATGCCTCCTGGCGGCGGCGAGCATCGGAACCGCCATCTCCCGCATCGCCAACGCCCGCGCCGCCTACCGCCGCCTGACCCTCCACAAGTCCACGGGTTCCTGATCACTTCGGGTGCCGCAGGATGACCTGTCCTGATCCTGCCCGGTACGCACCCGAGAGCGCATTGCCGGAGACCGGCAGTCTTTATGCCCTCTTAACGCCGGTGACAGGCCTGAAGGGCGGTGCTATCCCGGCATCAAGGAGGTGTCAGGGACGGAGCCGTGACCAGGTGGCGTGGCAGACCGAGCATCACTGGAGCGGTGCCATGAGGTCGCGGGCGAAGTCGGCGACGGGGCGTGGGTCGTGCCCGGTCAGCTGGCGCACGGAGTCGGTGGTGTCGGCATTGGTGCCTTCCCGGAGCAGCTGGAAGATGCCCACCACCCCCTCGGCGAGCCACGGCGGCAGGCCCGCGCCGAGCATGCCAGCCAGGGCTGCCTCGTCGGGTACGGCGACGTACTCCACCGTCCGTCCGAGGGCGCTGGAGAGTCGGTGGGCGACCTCGGTGAAGGTGAGGGCCTCGGGGCCGGTGATCAGATGGGTCTCTCCGTCCCTGCTCTGCCCGGAGAGCACTGCGACCGCGCAGGCGGCCACGTCACGGGGGTCGATCATGGCGACGCGGGCGTCGTCCGCGGGCAGGAAGATCCGCCCGGCCTGCCCGATCGTCGGCAGTGAACCGAGGAGGTTCGACATCAGGAAGCTGGACCGGAGAATCACGAAGGGGATCCCCGCCGAGCGCAGGCGGTGCTCGATGCGGCCGTGCTGATCCGCGAACGTCTCCGCGGCTCCGGCCTCGGCTCCGACCGTGGACAGCATGACGATCTGCCGGACACCGGCCGTGGCTGCGGCCTCGATCGCGTTTGCCGCGTTCCCGACCTGCCGTGGGTCGTTGGCACAGCTCAGGAAGGCCTGCTCGGCGCCCGCGAAGGCGGCCCGGAGCGATGCGGGATCGGCGAAGTCCCCTTGCACAAGGTCGGCGCCGGGGCCGAGTACGGCCGTGGCTCGTTCAGGGTCGCGGGTGAACGCGCGGTGGGGGATGCCTCGCCGGCGCAACTCGCTCACCACGTGCCGTCCGACGTTCCCGGTCGCGCCGGTCACCACTACGGTCGTCATCTCGTCGCGTCCTCACACCGATTCGGGGCTCTCCACCCCACGGTGTGCGGCACGATCGTCCTGAGACCCTCAGGACACGCGCGGGTTCACTCGTCAGGGCGCGCGAAGGGCTGCCCCGCGGAGCAGCACTAGGCTTGAGTGGTGGGGCAGGCGAGGAGGCGTACTCATGAGACGACGCCACCACTTCCACATCGACTACGACGGTCACTCGGTCAGCGCCACCGTCCAGACAGGTCACACCGTAGAGGTGCAGGTCTTGGTGGATGGCGAGGAGACGGGACACGCCACGACCTGGGACGACAGGCCCGTCACGGTGCGCGTGGATCTTCCGACCGATCCGCCGATTCCGATCGCGGTTCGCACGACACCTGGTCCGGGAGTCCCACGCTGCCTGCTTGAGGCGCCGGGCGTCGAGCCCCACGTCATGTCTCCGCACCCCCTCTGACCGGCAGGGCGGACGTCGGGTCCGAAGTCCTGGGAGAAGCCGACCAAGATCTTCTCCCAGATTTCTCCCAAACGATCACCCGGAACGCAGGAAGGGCCTGACCCGCGATGCGGATCAAGCCCTTGACCTGGTCTTACGAAGTCGGGGTGGCGGGATTTGAACCCACGACCTCTTCGTCCCGAACGAAGCGCGCTGCCAAGCTGCGCTACACCCCGATGTCCACCCCTGCAGCGCTTGCTGCCCTGGCGACATCGATTACTTTAGCGGACCCTCGGCCGGAGACGAAATCCGGTTTTCGCGCGGCGGGCGGTAGCGGTCCGCCGTGACCAGGGCGAGGCCGAGGGCGTAGAAGGCGAGGCCCAGGACCACCGCGTTCAGCGCGACCTTCGCGTAGCCGTACTGGGCGGCGTCGATGAAGGGGTACGTGTACCGGTGCGGGATGCCGGGGGAGAGGAGGGCGCCGCGGATCAGCGCGAAGACCACGTAGACCAGGGGGTACGCCAGCCACTGCGCGGCGTAGCGCGGGCGCAGGGTGCGGGGGGCCGTCAGGAAGAGGAAGTCCAGGACGGCGCCGATGGGGGTGACCGTGTGGAGGAGCTGGTTGGAGACGGACTTCGCGCCGGTCAGCTTGTCCAGGTCCTCGACCACGTTGAAGGGGCTCGACGGGTTGGCCAGGAGCAGGTGGAAGACCAGCCCGGTGATCAGGATGAAGAGGAGGACGCCGCCCCGCCAGAAGGGGGCGACGTCCGGCTCGCGCCGGTGGACGCGGAGGGCGGAGAGCCCGTAGACGATCGCGACCAGGATGTTCGTCCAGATCGTGAAGAAGCTCAGGACCAGGGGCACGCTGCCGTACACGCACTCGATGACCAGACCGGTGACGGCCGCGGCCGCGATCAGTGTGCGGAAGGCGACGGTCGTGAGGCGGAGTGCGGCAGGTGCGATCATCCGATCAACGTACCCGGCGCGACCGCCCGCCTCATGCCTTCGCGGTCAGTGTCAGCAGTGTCGCCTCGGGCGGGCACGCGAAGCGCACCGGGGTGAAGCGGTTGGTCCCGCAGCCCGCCGACACGTGGAGGTACGCGCGCTGCCCCTGCGTCTCGTGCGTCGAGAGGCCCTTCACCCGCTTGGTGTCCAGGTCGCAGTTGGTGACGAGCGCCCCGTAGAAGGGGATGCACAGCTGTCCGCCGTGCGTGTGCCCGGCCAGGATCAGGGGGTACCGGTCGGCGGTGAAGGCTTCGAGGACGCGCAGGTACGGGGCGTGTACGACGGCCATCGAGAAGTCGGCGTCCGTCTCCGGACCGCCCGCGACCCGCTCGTACCGGTCGCGCTTGATGTGCGGGTCGTCCAGGCCGGTGAAGGCCAGCTCCAGGCCGTCGAGCTTGAGCCGGCCCCGGGTGTTGGTGAGGTTCAGCCAGCCGGCCGCGTCGAAGGCGTCCCGCATCCCCTCCCACGGGTTGTGGACGGCGCCGACGACCGGTGCGTTTCCGTTGAGCCCGTGCCGGCCCTGGGTCTTCTCGATCAGGTAGCGCCCGGGATTGCGCATCCGGGGGCCGTAGTAGTCGTTCGACCCGAAGACGTACACGCCGGGGAACTCCATCAGCGGGCCGAGCGCGTCGAGCACTTCCGGCACGCCCTCCGTGTCGGAGAGGTTGTCGCCCGTGTTCACCACGAGGTCGGGGCGCAGCCCGGCGAGCGACTGCAGCCAGGCGCGCTTCTTGCGCTGCCCGCCGACCATGTGGATGTCCGAGACCTGCAGGACGCGCAACGGGCGCATCCCCTGCGGGAGCACGGGGACCGTGACCCGGCGCAGGCGGAAGGACCGGGCTTCGAAACCGGCGGCATAGGCCAGGCCGGCGGCCCCCGCCGCGGCGATGCCGGCGGTGACCTTCAGGGGTACTCCGTAACGCGCACGCATGCCCATATGTTCGCAGACCCGGCAACCCCGCCGGGAAACCGGCGGGCGCCGGAGCCCCCGTACCTGGCAGACTCGGGACATGACCACGCTCAAGGCCAAGCTCCAGGAAGACCTCACCACCGCCATCCGCGCGCGCAACGAGCTCGCCTCGTCCACGCTGCGCCTGACCCTCTCCGCCATCACCAACCAGGAAGTCGCGGGCAAGGAAGCCCGGGTGCTCTCCGACGAGGAAGTCCTCAAGGTGATCGCCAAGGAGGCGAAGAAGCGCCGCGAGGCCGCGGACGCCTTCGCGCAGGGTGGCCGTCCCGAGCAGGCCGCGCGGGAGACCGCCGAGGGCGAGTTCCTCGACACCTACCTCCCCAAGCAGCTCGGCGAGGCCGAGCTCGACGCGATCGTGGCGCAGGCCGTCGAGGAGGCCAAGGCGGCGGGCGCCGAGGGGCCGCGGGCCATGGGCGCCGTGATGAAGATCGTGAACCCGAAGGTCGCGGGTCTGGCGGAGGGCGGGCGCGTCGCCGCCGCCGTCAAGAAGCACCTGTCCTAGTACGGGAAAACGAGGGAGGGCCCCCACCGATCCGGATGCGGATCGGTGGGGGCCCTCCCTCGTTTTGCTACGGGGCCTACGGGGCCTACGGGCCCCAAGGTGCCTAGTCGCGGCCGCCGATGATGCCCGGCGGGAACGTGATCCCGCCGAGCGGGTCGGTCCCGCCCGTGCCGCCGTCGGTTCCGCCGGTGGCTCCGACGGTCCCGCCGGTGGCGGTCTGCCCGCCGGGCCGACTGTCACCGGGCTTGCCGTCGCGGCCCGGCTTGCCGGGCTTGGTGGGCTTGCCGCTGGGCTTGCCGCCGGGGGCCGGGCTCGGGGTGTCGGGGATGTTCACCGTGGTGAAGCCCGGGGCCTCGCGGCCGGAGAGCGCGCCGGAGACCGCCTGCTTCCAGATCGGGCCGGGCAGGCCACCACCGAAGACCTTGTCGTAGTACTGGCCGCCGATGGTGATGTTCTCCATCGACACCTGCTTGGCGCCGCCGGAGCCGACCCAGGTCGCGCCGGACATGTTCGGGGTGTAGCCGACGAACCAGGCGTTGTAACGGCTGTCGGTGGTACCCGTCTTGCCCGCGCTCTGCCGGTCGGACAGACCCGACTTCTGGCCGGTACCGGAGTCGACCACGCCGAGCAGCAGCGTGTTGATGGTGTCGGCGGTCGTCTCGCTCATCGCGCGGCCGCACTTGGACTTCGGGACGGTCAGCGCCTTGCCGTGCGAGTCGGTGATCGACTCGATGGTGACCGGGGTGCAGTACACGCCGCGGTTGGCGAAGGTGGCGTAGGCGTTGGCCATGGTCAGCGGGGACATGCCCTCACTGCCGAGCGCGATGGCGGGGACCTCGGGGAGCTTGGCGCCGTTGGCCGGGATCACGCCGAGCTTGCTGGTCATCTCGGTGACGGGGCACAGGCCCACCTCGGAGATCATCTCCACGAAGTAGGTGTTGACCGACTTGGCCATCGCCTCCTTCATCCCGTACGGGCCGACCTCGGACTCGGTCTCGTTCTCCACCTTGGCCCGGTCGGTGTTGACCCAGGGCTTGTCGCTGCAGGTCCGCACCGGGCTCGGGTAGTCCATGTCGTACGGGGACTGGTACATCTTCGTCGGCGGCAGTCCGCCCTCCAGGGCCGCGGCCGCGACGAAGGCCTTGAAGGTGGAGCCGGTCGGGAAGCCGAAGTTCGAGCCGCCCATCTTCTTGTCCACCGAGAAGTTGATCTGGGTCTCGTTCTTGCCGAAGCCGTATGGCTTCGACTGCCCCATGGCGAGGACCCGCCCGGTGCCGGGCTGGACGAGGGTGACGGCCGTGGCGACCTTGTCGTCCTGGTCCACGTGGTCCTTGATGGACTCGTTGACCGAGTCCTGCGACTGCGGGTCCAGGGTCGTCCGGACGGTGAGGCCGCCCTGGTTCCAGACCTTCGCCCGGTCCTCGCGGGTCTTCCCGAAGGCGGTGTCGTCGAGGAAGGTGTTGCGCACGAAGTCGCAGAAGAAGCCCGCGCCCTTGACGGCGGTGATGCAGCCGTTCTTCGGCTTGGTCACCTTCAGCTGGACCGGCTTCGCCTTCGCGGCATCAGCCTCGGCCTGGGAGATGTCCCTGACGTCCGCCATGCGCTGGAGGACGATGTTGCGGCGCTTCATCGCCTCCTGCGAGTCGTTCATCGGGTCGTACCGGCTCGGTGACTGCACCACGCCCGCCAGCAGCGCCGACTCTTCCAGGGTCAGGTCCTTGGCGGGCTTGCTGAAGTAGCGCCGGGCGGCGGATTCGATTCCGTACGCCTGCTGCCCGAAGTACGTGATGTTGAGGTAGTTCTCGAGGATCTTCTGCTTCCCGAGCTCCTCCTCGACCTGGATCGAGTACTTCAGCTCGCGGATCTTGCGTCCGAGGCTCTTCTCCTGGGCCTCGCGCACCTTCGTCTCGTCGTCGCCGGCCTCTTCGACGAAGACGTTCTTCACGTACTGCTGCGTCAGCGTCGACGCGCCCTGGGCCGCGCCGCCCTCCTGGGCATTGCGGTTGACCGCACGCAGGATGCCCTTGAGGTCGACCGCGCCGTGCTCGTAGAAGCGGGAGTCCTCGATCGCGACGATGGCCTTCTGCATGTACGGGGAGATGGCCGTGATCGGGACCACCTGCCGGTCACGCGAATAGACCGTGGCGATCAAGCCACCCTCCGCGTCCAGAATCGTGGTGCGCTGGCTCAACGGTGGAGTCTTCAGATTGGCCGGGATCTCATCGAACCCCTCGACCGTGCCCTTGGCCGCGAGTCCCAGGGCGCCGGCGCCCGGGATCGCGATCCCCGCGAGTACAACTCCGGAGAGAACGGACACACCGAGGAACTTGGCGGCCTGCTGTGGCCCCGTGAGCCCGCCGCCCGAGCGCTTCTTTCCCATGGAGGGCAGCCTACGTTCTCAATCGCCGGACACGCGCGAATGCCTTGGCCTAAGCTGTCCTCAACTGTCACAGCAGTGCGGTGGGACATCAACCCCTCGGCTTGTTTTTCACCCTTCCCGAATGGGGTGGACGCATGTCCGAATCTAGCCTCCTGTGATCAGTGTGCCCCGCCGATTTCACCCAAATCGCCGGAATGGTCGGGCATGTCGCAGGATCACTCCGTCGGGTGATCTGCCGCTTACCCATAGTCCGTTCGGACCATTCAAGATTGGGCCCGTCGGGGGTGTTGCACTGTGCCCGCCTTCCGTAACGTCCTCAACTGGCAGCGGTGAATATGCCGCTACCGCCGTGGGGGAGCCTCGATTCGGGAGAGGACGGCGCCGGGATGGGCTGGGTTACCGACTGGAGTGCGCAGGCAGCCTGCCGCACTACCGATCCGGATGAACTGTTCGTTCAAGGAGCGGCACAGAACAGGGCCAAGGCGGTGTGCACCGGATGTCCGGTGCGGACCGAGTGCCTGGCCGACGCGCTCGACAATCGTGTCGAGTTCGGAGTGTGGGGCGGAATGACCGAGCGGGAGCGACGTGCGCTGTTGCGCCGGCGCCCCACCGTCACCTCGTGGAGGCGACTGCTCGAAACCGCACGCACGGAGTACGAGCGCAGTACGGGCATCCTCACCATGGATGACGATGAGGAGATCGGTGTTCCGTACGAGACGTACGCGGCAGCCGGGTAGACCACCTGGGCACCCGTCGTAGGAACGCCTACGCTCCGGCCGGAACCCCGGCCGCGAGTCGCTCTCCGATGGCCCGCAGCCCGGCGAGGTCGTGTACGTCGCCGGGCAGGGCGGCCACTTCGGCCACCGCCACCTCGGGGTGCAGCGAGGTGAAGCGGTCACGCGTGCGCTGTTCGCGCGCGATGACCTGCATGCGCTCCGCGTGCAGGCGGAGCAGTCCTGCCGTGATCACATCCACGTCGGCTTCTACGGCGTCGGCGCCGGTCTCTCGCGCAGTGCGGGCGTCGGGGTCGGTGTCGGAGTCGGATGCGGGGTCCGTGGAGTCACGAAGTCCAGCTTTCCCGGACTCCTGATCCACAATGCCGCCTTCTTCAAGATTCTCCGCGGCGGCCAACGCCCGCTCCGCCGACAGCTGTTCGGCGCCGCTGCCGTGCACCCGGTTCAGTACGAGCCCGGCCAGCGGCATCCGTTCCGCGGCCAGCCGCTCGACGAAGTACGCGGCCTCGCGCAGCGCGTCCGGTTCGGGCGCGGAGACCACCAGGAACGCCGTTCCGGGAGCCTGGAGGAGCTGGAAGGTGGCGTCCGCGCGGGTGCGGAAGCCGCCGAACATCGTGTCCATGGCGGCCACGAAGGTCTGTACGTCCTTCAGCAGCGAGGCACCCATCAGCTTGCTCAGCGTGCCCGTCATCATCGACATGCCGACATTGAGGAACTTCATCCCCGCCCGGCCGCCCACCTTCGCCGGAGCCATCAGCACCCGGATGAACTTCCCGTCCAGGAAGGACCCCAGGCGCCCCGGCGCGTCCAGGAAGTCCAGCGCGGAGCGGCTCGGCGGGGTGTCCACCACGATCAGGTCCCAGTCGTCCCGGGCCCTCAGCTGCCCCAGCTTCTCCATCGCCATGTACTCCTGCGTGCCCGCGAAGCCGGCCGACAGGGACTGGTAGAAGGGGTTGGCGAGGATGGCCTCGGCGCGCTCGGGGTCGGAGTGGCCCTCGACGATCTCGTCGAAGGTCCGCTTCATGTCGAGCATCATGGCGTGCAGTTCGCCGCCGCCGTCCGCGCCTTCCGGGCCCCGCACGCCCGTGACTCTGCGCGGAGTGTTGTCGAGCGAGTCGATCCCCATCGACTGGGCCAGCCTGCGCGCCGGGTCGATGGTCAGGACGACCACCTTGCGCCCGCGCTCGGCCGCCCGTACCCCGAGCGCCGCGGCGGTCGTGGTCTTGCCGACGCCGCCCGCGCCGCAGCACACGATGATCCGGGTCTGCGGATCGTCGAGCAGCCGGTCGACGTCCAGTCGCGGGGGAGCGTCCATCGTCGTCGCCTCCATCGTCATCTCCATGGTCCCGGCCTCGCTCATTCCTCGCCCACCTGCTTGCGCAGCTCCGCGGCGAGCCCGTAGAGCCCGGCCAGGTCCATCCCCGCGCCGAGCAGGGGGAGTTCGTACGTCGGCACGTCCAGCCCCGCCAGTACGGTGCGCTGGGCGCGTTCCAGCTCCACCCGGCTCGCGTGCTCCGAGGCCTGCGCGAGCAGCGGGTCCACCAGCCGTTCGGCCGGCCCGCCGCGCCGGGCGCTGCCGAGGCCGGCCCGGGACAGCGCCCTGGAGACGTCGGAGCGCCGCTCGCCGGAGGCGGCGCGCAGGGCGTCCTCGTCGAGGTGGTGCGGCCGGACCATGTTGACGACGACCCGCCCCACCGGCAGGCCCGCCTGGCGGAGCTCGGCGATCCCGTCGGCGGTCTCCTGCACGGGCATCTCCTCCAGCAGGGTGACCAGGTGCACGGCCGTCTCGGGGGACTTGAGCACCTTCATCACGGCCTGCGCCTGGTTGTGGATCGGCCCGAACCGGGCCAGGCCCGCCACCTCGTCGTTGACGTTCAGGAAGCGGGTGATCCGCCCGGTCGGCGGAGCGTCCATGATCACGTGGTCGTAGACGAACCGGCCGGACTTGTCCTTGCGCCGGACCGCCTCGCACGCCTTGCCCGTCAGGAGCACGTCGCGCAGTCCCGGCGCGATGGTCGTCGCGAAGTCGATGGCGCCGAGCTTCTTGAGGGCGCGGCCGGCCGAGCCGAGCTTGTAGAACATCTGGAGGTAGTCCAGGAGCGCCCGCTCCGCGTCGATGGCGAGCGCGTAGACCTCCCCGCCGCCCGAGGCGACGGCGATCTTCCGGTCCTCGTAGGGGAGCGCCTCCGCCCCGAAGACCTGGGCGAGGCCCTGCCTGCCCTCGACCTCCACGAGAAGAGTCCGCTTGCCCTCGCGTGCGAGGGCGAGCGCGAGTGCCGCGGCGACCGTGGTCTTGCCGGTGCCGCCCTTGCCGCTGACCACCTGGAGCCTGCTCACAGGGCCCGAGCCTAATTCCTCCCCGGCGGCGGCGGTGGTGGCGGGGCCCCGCACGGCAGGCACTACGCTCGCTCCCATGACCAAGAAGTTCGAATACGCGACCGTCCCGCTGCTGGTCCACGCCACCAAGCAGATCCTGGACACCTGGGGCGAGGACGGCTGGGAGCTCGTCCAGGTCGTTCCCGGCCCGAACAACCCCGAGCAGCTCGTGGCCTACCTGAAGCGGGAGAAGGCGGCATGAGCGGAGTCGTCGAGGCGAAGCTGGCCGAGCTCGGCCTGACCCTCCCCGAGGTCGTCCCGCCGCTGGCCACCTACCAGCCGGCCGTGCGCTCGGGCGCCTACGTGTACACCGCGGGGCAGCTCCCGATGGTGAAGGGCAACCTGCCGGTCACCGGCAAGGTCGGCGCGGAGGTCTCGGCGGAGCAGGCCAAGGAACTGGCCGCGACCTGCGCGCTGAACGCGCTGGCCGCGGTGAAGTCCGTCATCGGCGACCTCGACAAGATCGCGCGCGTCGTGAAGGTGGTGGGCTTCATCGCCTCCGCCCCCGACTTCACGGCACAGCCGGGCGTGTTGAACGGCGCGAGCGAGCTGCTGGGCGCCGTCCTCGGCGACAAGGGCGTCCACGCCCGCAGCGCGGTCGGCGTGGCGGTCCTCCCGCTGGACGCCCCGGTCGAGATCGAGATCCAGGTGGAACTGGTTCCTGGAGCCTGACCTCGGCGCGGCCCTGTGGGGCCGAACGTCTACCCCGGAGGGGCCGGACCCTGCCCGTAGGGCACGATCCGGCCCCTCCGGCGTTTGCTCTTCAGCCGTCCGGCGTTTGAGGACCGGGGTCTGGGGCGGAGCCCCAGAGGGGTCCGGGCGCAGCCCGGTACCCCTTCCCAGCCCGTCCGGCGCTTGAGGACCGGGTCAGGGCAGGCCCTGGGAACTTCGCCCCGCGCAGCCCGGCAGGCAGGGGCACCCCTCGAACATCGGCCCGGATGCCCGTAGCATCCCGCCATGCCGAATGGTCAGTACGGTCAGCAAGAGACCTCCGCCGGAGGTCAGTGGTACCCCCCGGAGTGGCCCGACCGGATCCGCGCCCTCGCGGACGGCGCCCTCACCCCGGTGGAACCGAGGCGCGCCGCCACCGTGATGCTGCTGCGCGACACCCCCGACGGCCCCGCCGTGCACATGCTGCGCCGCCGCGTCGAGATGGCCTTCGCCGGAGGCGCCTACGCGTATCCCGGCGGCGGCGTGGACCCCCGGGACGAGGACCACCTCATCGGCTGGGCCGGCCCGAGCCGTGCCGAGTGGGCGGAGCGCATGGGCACCGACCCGGCCACCGCCCAGGCGATCGTCTGCGGAGCCGTCCGGGAGACCTTCGAGGAGGCCGGGGTGCTGCTCGCGGGCGAGTCCGCGGACACCGTCGTCGGCGACACCACCGGCGAGGACTGGGAGGCCGCCCGCGCGGCCCTGGTCGCCCGTGAGCTGTCCTTCGCCGAGTTCCTCGACCGGCGGGGCCTGGTCCTGCGCTCCGACCTGCTCGGCGCGTGGGCCCGCTGGATCACCCCGGAGTTCGAGCCGCGCCGCTACGACACCTGGTTCTTCGTCGCGGCCCTCCCCGAGGGGCAGCGCACCCGCAACGCCTCCACCGAGGCCGACCGCACGGTCTGGATCCGTCCGGCCGACGCCGCCGCCGGCTACGACAAGGGCGAGCTGCTGATGATGCCGCCCACCATCACCACCCTGCGCTCCCTGGAGCCGTACGCGAGCCCCGCGGAGGCCCTCGCGGCGGCCGGCGCCCAGGACCTGACCCCGGTCCTCGCCCAGGCCACCCTCACGGACGGGGAGCTGGTGCTCAGCTGGCCGGGCCACGACGAGTTCACCAAGCGGGTCCGCCTCACGGCTCCCGGCACCCCCGGCCCCGCGCACCCCGGAGGAGCCCCCGCATGACCGATGCCGCCGCCCTGCCCGGCCAGCCCCGCGGAATGGTTGCCTCCGGACCCGCCACCGCCCGCGCGGTGAACGTCCTGGCCCCGAACGCCTCCCCGATGACCCTCGACGGCACCAACACCTGGCTCGTCTCCGAGCCCGGCTCCGACCTGGCCGTGGTGATCGACCCCGGCCCGCTGGACGACGTACACCTGCGCGCGGTGATCGCCGCCGCCGAGGGGGCGGGCAAGCGGGTCGCGCTCACCCTCCTCACCCACGGACACCCCGACCACGCGGAGGGCGCGGCCCGCTTCGCCGAGCTGACCCGGACGAAGGTGCGCGCCCTGGACCCGGCCCTGCGCCTGGGCGACGAGGGCCTGGCCGCCGGGGACGTCATCCGCACGGGCGGTCTGGAGCTGCGCGTGGTGCCGACGCCCGGCCACACCGCGGACTCGCTCTGCTTCCACCTGCCCGCCGACCGCGCGGTCCTGACCGGCGACACGATCCTGGGGCGGGGCACGACGGTCGTCGCGCACCCCGACGGGCGCCTGGGCGACTACCTGGACTCCCTGCGCCGGCTGCGCTCGCTGACGGTCGACGACGGGGTCCACACGGTGCTCCCGGGGCACGGGCCGGTCCTGGACGACGCGCAGGGAGCGGTGGAGTTCTACCTCGCCCACCGGGCGCACCGCCTCGCGCAGATCGAGACGGCGGTCGAGAACGGCCTGGTCACCCCCGAGGCGGTCGTCGCCCACGTCTACGCGGACGTGGACCGGTCGCTGTGGCCGGCCGCGGAGTGGTCCGTACGCGCGCAGCTGGAGTACCTGACGGAGCACGGGCTGATCCCCGGGGCCCCGGACTGAGCGGGCCGCAGGCGGCCTAGCCCGCCGGCCGGGGCGTCTTCGTCCCGTGCCGGGTCGTGTACTCGTCCGCGAGCCACGGCCCGAGGTCCTCGACGTAGGCGCGCAGCACGGCCGGGTCGGCGACCGGGTCCAGCGCGGCGGCGGCAGCGGCGCGCATCTGGTCGGCGCGCTCGGGGTAGTACTGCGCGAACACCTCCGCCGACTCGGTGAGGTCGCTGGTCCAGCCGCCCCACCGCGGCATGACGAGGGTGAACCCGGTCCGTACGAGGTGCCGCGAGACGCCCCGGCACAGCTTGCGGTACTCCTCCGGGGTGGCCGCCTCCCGGATCCGCTCGCGCACCCTGGGCAGCAGCTCGGCGAGGTCGCCGTTGGTCTCGCGGGCGAGCAGGCCGTCGGGCCGGTAGCGGGGCAGGTGCTCGGCCAGGTCCGCGCCGAGCAGCGGGGTGCACAGGCAGGCGAGGAACCAGCCCAGGTCGTAACGTTCCTGCTCGCTCAGCAGCCGGTCCTTGCCGTACAGCAGGATCCCGACCCCGTCGATCTCCGCGAACTCCTCGTCGATGCCGCGCGCCAGCGCCTCGGCGGTGTCGCGGTCCTCCCCGCCGGGCGCGTGGTGCAGGGCGATCAGCAGGTCGAGGTCGGACCGCCCGGGCCGGGCGTTCCCGCGCGGCACGGACCCGTACAGGTAGGCGCTGTGCAGGCGTCGCCCGTACGCCTCCCCGATCCGCTCCCGCACGGCGGCGACGAGCCCCCGGAACTCGGCCTGCACCTGCCCGAGCGAGCCTTCGCGCTCGAAGTACCCGTACGCGTCGAGGCCTCTGTGCTCCATGGGTCCACTGTGCCTTTCCCCGGGCGGCACACCGCGGGGCGAAACGCCGGGTGCTCGCATCCGGCCGCCGGGCAGCCACGGCGCAGCCGAAATCAGCCCCGCCGTCGTTTGAGGCGCGGGGGCGCAGGGGCGCGGGGGCAGAGCCCCCGGAACGGCGCCGCAGGTACGCGGAAGGGGCCCCGCCCGACCGGGCAGGACCCCTCACACGACTGTGACCGGCGTCAGCGGGACCGCTTCGCGAGCCGCTCCACGTCGAGAAGAATCACCGCACGCGCCTCCAGGCGGAGCCATCCGCGTCCCGCGAAGTCGGCCAGGGCCTTGTTCACGGTCTCGCGCGACGCGCCGACGAGCTGGGCCAGCTCCTCCTGCGTGAGGTCGTGCACGACGTGGATGCCCTCCTCCGACTGCACGCCGAAGCGGCGCGACAGGTCGAGGAGCGCACGGGCCACGCGGCCCGGGACGTCGGAGAAGACCAGGTCGGACATCTGGTCGTTGGTCTTGCGCAGGCGCCGCGCGACGGCGCGCAGCAGCGCGGTCGCCACCTCGGGCCGGGCGTTCAGCCAGGGCTGGAGGTCTCCGTGACCCAGACCCAGCAGCTTGACCTCGGTCAGCGCGGTGGCGGTGGCGGTGCGCGGGCCCGGGTCGAACAGCGACAGCTCGCCGATCAGCTCTCCGGGGCCGAGGACGGCCAGCATGTTCTCGCGGCCGTCGGGGGAGGTGCGGTGCAGCTTCACCTTGCCCTCGGTGACGACGTAGAGCCGGTCACCGGGGTCGCCCTCGTGGAACAGGGCGTCACCACGTGCGAGGGTCACCTCGCCCATGGAGGCGCGGAGCTCCGCGGCCTGCTCGTCATCGAGCGCCGCGAAGAGCGGGGCACGCCGCAGTACGTCGTCCACGAGTCTCTCTCCTATGTCGACCAGCCAGGGGGATCGCTCCCCCATTTTGCCGGACGGCTCAAACAGTGCGATCAATCACGTTCATCACAAGGATGCCGGACGTACGGGTGTGCTGTGCGGCGAGAGGCCGATCGGGGTGGTGTTACCTCAGGTCCGGGGGTGTCGTAGTCACCCCGTCCCGGACCTGCGGCGGGTCCAACAGGCCGGTGAGAGCACAGGCCAAGGGGTCCGGCGGAGTGACGGCCACGGTAAATTCAGCCGTGGGCGAACACGGCCTGGTGGGAGCCCTCCCGGAGCAGTCACCCCCGCTTCAGGGCAAAACTTCGGCCAAGAAACCCCGGCCGGGCGGAGCTCACGTCCGGCCACGGGCGGAGGGCTGTGCGGCGTAGCCTTCGGGGATGGCAGAGAGCAAGGTCAAGAAGGCCGGGGCGAAGCCGGAGAGCCATCTGGCGATGGTGCGGCGGGCACGCAGGATCAACCGCGAGCTGGCGGAGGTCTACCCGTACGCGCACCCGGAGCTCGACTTCCGCAACTCCTTCGAGCTGCTGGTCGCCACCGTCCTGTCCGCGCAGACCACCGACCTGCGTGTGAACCAGACGACCCCGGCCCTCTTCGCCGCGTACCCGACCCCCGAGGACATGGCCGGAGCCGATCCGGAGGCGCTGGAGGAGATCATCCGGCCGACCGGGTTCTTCCGGGCGAAGGCCAAGTCCCTGCTCGGCCTCTCACAGGCGCTGCGGGACGACTTCGGCGGCGAGGTGCCCGGCCGGATCGAGGACCTGGTGACGCTCCCCGGGGTGGGCCGCAAGACGGCGAACGTGGTGCTCGGCAACGCCTTCGGCGTGCCCGGGATCACGGTCGACACCCACTTCGGCCGGCTGGTGCGGCGCTGGAAGTGGACCGAGCAGGAGGACCCGGAGAAGGTCGAGGCGGAGATCTGCGCGATCTTCCCGAAGAGCGAGTGGACGATGCTCTCGCACCGCGTCGTCTTCCACGGCCGCCGGATCTGCCATTCCCGCAAGCCCGCCTGCGGGGCCTGCCCGATCGCACCGCTCTGCCCGTCCTACGGGGAGGGCGAGACCGACCCGGACAAGGCGGCGAAGCTCCTGAAGTACGAGAAGGGCGGCCAGCCCGGCCAGCGCCTGAGCCCGCCCCCGGACTACCCGGGCCTCCCGGCGCCTGCCAAATCCGGCCCGGTGGACGCCTGAGCCCGGTCAGCGCCTGAGCCCGCCACCGCGCTGCTCAGGCTGCCGGCGCCGTGACATCCAGCCCCGCCGGCGTTCGAGGCGCGGGATCCGGGGCGGGGCCCCGGCAGCGGAGCCGCACCCGCAAGGAACGAATCGCTACCCGCACCGCGTTTGGCGGTGTGTGGGGGACCACGGACAGGGGTGCCTATGACAGAGGCCACGCAGAACCGCCGCGCTGACACCGGGCTCGGCGCAGCCGCCGCGCACGGGGCCCCGTACGACACCCGGCGCGGCCCGCGCGGAAGCATCGACCTGCGCACCCACGGCCTGCCCGACTGGCTGGACCCCGTCGTCGAGGCGGCCCGGACGGTCCGGCCCACCCAGCTCAGCCGGTTCCTGCCGCCGGAGGACGGCCGCGGCCGCCAGTCCGCCGTACTGATCCTCTTCGGCGAGGGCCCCCGAGGCCCGGAGCTGCTGCTGATGGAGCGCGCCGGCACCCTGCGTTCGCACCCCGGCCAGCCCTCCTTCCCCGGCGGGGCCCTCGACCCCGAGGACGGCGACCCGCACACCACGGGCCCGCTGCGCGCCGCGCTGCGCGAGGCGGAGGAGGAGACCGGTCTGGATCCGGCCGGGGTCCAGCTCTTCGGGGTGCTGCCGCGCCTCTACATCCCGGTCAGCGGGTTCGTCGTGAGCCCGGTGCTCGGCTGGTGGCGCGACCCCAGCCCGGTCGGCGTGGTCGACCCGGCCGAGACCGCCCGCGTCTTCACGGTGCCCGTGGCCGATCTCACGGACCCGCAGCACCGCGTCACCGTCGTCCACCCGAGCGGCTTCCACGGCCCGGCCTTCACCGTGGAATCGGCTCTGGTCTGGGGTTTCACCGCCGGAGTGATCGACCGGATCCTGCACTTCGCCGGCTGGGAACGCCCCTGGGACCGGTCCCGGGAAGTCCCGCTCGACTGGCGCGCATGAGACGGTGAGCCCTGTGAACGTGCTGGACATCTTGTTGCTGCTCGCCGCCGTGTGGTTCGCGATCGTCGGCTACCGCCAGGGGTTCGTCGTCGGCATCCTGTCGGTGATCGGTTTCCTCGGCGGTGGTCTCGTCGCCGTGTCCCTGCTGCCCCTGATCTGGGACCGGGTCACCGACAACGGCACCCAGGTGTCCACGACGGTCGTCGTCATCGCCGTGGTCGTGATCATCGTCTGTGCCTCGATCGGCCAGGCGCTGACCACCCATCTGGGCAGCAAGCTCCGGCGCCACATCACCTGGTCCCCGGCCCGCGCGCTGGACGCGACGGGCGGCGCCCTGGTGAACGTGGTCGCGATGCTGCTGGTGGCCTGGCTGATCGGTTCCCTGGTCGCCGGCACGTCAATTCCCACGCTGGGCAAGGAGGTCCGCAACTCCAAGGTGCTCTTCGGCGTCTCGCGGGTCCTTCCCGCGCAGGCGAACACCTGGTTCTCGGACTTCAGCTCCACCCTGGCGCGCAACGGCTTCCCGCAGGTCTTCAGCCCGTTCTCCAACGAGCCGATCACCGAGGTCCAGCCGCCGGACCCGCTGCTCGCGCGCAGCCCCGTGGCCGAGCACGCCAAGCAGTCGATCGTGAAGGTCGTCGGCACGGCGCCCGCGTGCAGCAAGGTGCTGGAGGGCACCGGCTTCGTCTTCGCGCCGGGCAAGGTGATGACCAACGCGCACGTGGTCGGCGGGGTCGGCGAACCGACCGTGCAGGTCGGCGGCGAGGGCAAGCTCTACGACGGCAAGGTCGTGCTCTACGACTGGGAGCGCGACATCGCCGTCCTGGACGTGCCCAAGCTGAAGGCGCCGGCACTGGAGTTCACCGACAAGGGCGCGTCGAGCGGCAGCGACGCCATCGTCGCGGGCTTCCCGGAGAACGGCGCGTACGACGTCCGCGCGGCACGCGTCCGCGGCCGGATCAACGCCAACGGCCCGGACATCTACCACCGCGGAACCGTACGACGGGACGTCTACTCCCTGTACGCGACGGTCCGCCAGGGCAACTCCGGCGGCCCGCTGCTGACGCCCGAGGGCAGGGTGTACGGAGTCGTCTTCGCGAAGTCCCTCGACGACCCCAACACCGGTTACGCCCTGACCACGGAGGAGATCCGCGAGGACATCCGGATCGGGGAGACGGCGAACCGGCGGGTCGACAGCCAGGGTTGCGCTCTCTGAGCCCTACGGGAGCCTTGAGGGGCCCCGTGGCCCTGCCGCAGGCCCCGTGGCCCCGCCGGGGCCCGGGAGCCCCTGCCGGGCCCGGGAAGCCTTGCCGGCCCCTTGCCTACGTGCGTTGGTGCCTGAGCCTGGCGGAGACCCAGCGGGCCCGTCGGCGCAGGATGCGCGGAATCCCGAGTCGGGGGTCGTCGTGGCCTTCGCGGCCCTGCCCCCTGTGCGTGCCCGGCGTGACCGTCGAGCGGCGTTCGTGTGCGGTGTCACCGTAGTCGTGCGTCCAGCCCATACTCCGAGCTCTGCCCGGGGCCCAAGGTCGGTAATCGCGTTCGGGGCGGCCAATTGGCCTATGCGCCAGGCAATTGAATGCTTGTCATATAAGAGACCGTCGGCTCAGCGGTCCGGCTCGGGATCCTTCAGCCAGTTGACCAGCTCGGTCGAGAACGCCACCGGGTCCTCCTCGTGCGGGAAGTGCCCGAGCCCGTCGAAGAGCCGCCAGCGGTACGGGGCTTCGACGTACTGCCCGGACCCCGCCGCACTCCGCGTGCGCATCACCGGATCGAGCGAGCCGTGCAGGTGCAGCGTCGGCACCCGCACCGGCCGCTTCATGCGCCGGTTGAACTGCAGGCCGTCGGGCCGGGCCATGGAGCGCATCATCCAGCGGTACGGCTCGACCGAGCAGTGCGCGGTGGAGGGGATGCACATCGCGCGCTGGTACACCGCGACATCGTCCTCCTCGGGGAGCCGGGGGCCCGACCAGTCGCGGATCAGTTCGCCGACGAGCGCCCCGTCGTCGGCGACGAGCTGACGCTCGGGCACGAACGGCCGCTGGAAGCCCCAGATGTGCGAGCTGGCGCGGGTCTGGCCGAAGTCGGACAGCATCGCGGAGCGCCACCGGCGCGGGTGCGGCATCGAGGACACCACCAGCCGGCGCACCAGCTTGGGCCGCATCACCGCCGCCGTCCAGGCGAGGTAGCCGCCCAGATCGTGCCCGACGAGAGCGGCGTCGGGCTCGCCGAGGGACCGTACGACCCCGGTGATGTCCAGCGCCAGGTTGGCCGGGTCGTAGCCGCGCGGGGTGCGGTCGCTGCCGCCCACCCCGCGCAGGTCCATCGCGACCGCCCGGTAGCCCGCGTCGGCCAGCGCGGTCATCTGGTGCCGCCACGTCCACCAGAACTGCGGGAACCCGTGCAGGAGCAGCACCAGCGGTCCGTCGCCCAGCTCGGCGACGTGGAACCGCGCCCCGTTGGCCGCGACGTCCCGGTGCGTCACTTCTCGCCCGCCGGGGATGGCGATCCGGACCGCCGTGGCGGCGGTGGGGGGCGCAGCGAACGTGCCGGAATCGGACGAGGGGGCTGTCATGAGGACGAGCGTGCCACACCCACGGCGTTGTCACTGACCGACCGGGCGTGGGGCTTGACGGTGCCGACGAGGGCCGCCGTCTCCTTGACCGAGGCGATGGTCTTCACCGGCGGCTTGATCTTCTTGAACTTCGCCATGGCGATCAGCCCGATCACGCCCGCGAGCAGCCAGAACGCCACACCGACGATCAGGAAGGACCAGGCCAGCCCGAGTCCGAGGTTGTGGATCCCGTACGCCGCCGCGAAGCTCAGCACCGGCAGCGAGAAGAGGAGGAGCACGCCCGCGACGATCGCGGCGCCGCTTCCGATGCCCGCGCGCTTGACGTCCTGCTTGATCTCCACCTTGGCGAGGGCGATCTCGTCGTGCACCAGGGCGGACATCTCGGCGGTGGCCGAGGCGACCAGCTGGCCGAGTGTGCGCTCGGCTCCTGGGGCCCCTTGGTCCACTGCGCTCATCGCTCTCTCCCTCTGTCGTCCGACTGCGACGGCTGTCCTGTCGTCAGGTCAGATCATGCCGGACGGCCGTCGTCGGTGCTGGATCCGCCCGGAGCTTCGGACACGGCGATCGTGGCCGCTTCCGCCTTGCGCAGGTGCTCCGCGGCCTTGGCCTCGTAGATCTTCGCCATCCGCAGGTGGTAGTCCGGCTTGTCCTGCTCGTAGATGTCGGGGATGCCGTCGAGGTCCTCGTCGCGCTCCTCGTCCTCGGTGAGCGCCTTGTACCTGCGGTTGCGCAGCTTCAGCAGGACGCACGCGACGATGGCGGCGATGAGCGAGCCGATCAGGACGGCGGCCTTGATCTCGTCGGTGAGGACGGGGTCGTCGGTGAAGGCGAGCTCGCCGATCAGGAGCGAGACGGTGAAGCCGATGCCTGCGAGGGAGGCGACGGCGAAGACGTCCGGCCAGGAAAGGTCGTCGTTGAGCTCCGCCTTGGTGAAGCGGGCGGCGAGCCAGGTGCCGCCGAAGATGCCGAGCGTCTTGCCGACGACGAGGCCGAGGACCACGCCGAGGGGCTCCGGCCGGGTGAAGACCTGGCCGATGGACTCGTCGGAGAGGGAGACGCCGGCCGAGAACAGGGCGAAGAGCGGGACGGCCAGACCGGCGGAGAGGGGCCGGACCATGTGCTCGATGTGCTCGCCCGGGGAGTGGTGCTCGCCCTCCTTGCGGTGGCAGCGCAGCATCAGGCCCATGGCAACACCGGCGATGGTGGCGTGGACGCCGCTGTTGTACATCAGGCCCCAGATGACCAGGGCGAGCGGGACGTAGACGTACCAGCCGTGCACGTTCACCCGGAGCAGGAACCAGAAGAGGACCAGGCCGGCGACCGCGCCGCCGAGCGCCAGGAAGTTGATGTCGCTGGTGAAGAACACCGCGATGATCATGATGGCGAACAGGTCGTCGACCACGGCCAGGGTCAGCAGGAACGCGCGCAGGGCGGACGGCAGCGAGGTGCCGATCACGGCGAGGACGGCGAGTGCGAACGCGATGTCGGTGGCGGTCGGGACCGCCCAGCCGTCGGTCGAGCCGTTGCCGAGCACGTTGGTCAGTACGTAGACCAGCGCGGGCACGGCCATGCCGCAGATCGCGGCGATCACCGGGAGCGCGGCCGCCTTGGCGTCGCGCAGGTCGCCCGCGACGAGCTCGCGCTTGAGCTCGATGCCGGCGACGAAGAAGAAGATGGCCAGCAGGCCGTCGGCCGCCCAGTGCTGGAGCGAAAGGTCCAGGCCGAGGGAGGCGGGCCCGATGTGGAAGGAGCGGACGCTTTCGTAGCTCGCCGAGATGGCGGGCACGTTCGCCCAGACGAGGGCGGCGATCGCGGCCACGAGGAGGAGGACGCCGCCCACCGTCTCGGCACGCAGGGCGTCGGCCACGAAGCGGCGCTCCGGCAGCGAGAGGCGGCCGAGGAGCTTGCGGCTCTGGTTGTCGGTGGGGCTGGGCGCGGCCACGGGGGGCACCTCCGGGGTGGGTTGGACGGCATGGCGAAGCATGTTGCCGACCAGACTTCCCGGCGCACCCTGTGGAGTAGCTCTTTAACCATCTAATACTTTACAGGGTGTACGCGTGGGTGTATCCGGTGATCGTCACTTTATGTGCGAAAGGGGCATCCGGCGCGCCGCGCCGAATGCCCCTTTCGTCGTGTCGTACGGGTGTCTCAGACCTTTCCCGGCCTGCGGATCAGTCCTCGCTGCCGGCGGCCGGCAGCTTGCTCTGGATCAGGTCCATGACGGAGGAGTCGGCGAGGGTGGTGACGTCGCCGACCGCGCGGTTCTCGGCGACGTCGCGGAGCAGGCGGCGCATGATCTTGCCGGAGCGGGTCTTCGGCAGCTCCTGCACGGGCAGGATGCGCTTGGGCTTGGCGATGGGGCCGAGGGTGGCGCCGACGTGGTTGCGGAGCTCCGCGACCAGGGTGTCGGTCTCGGAGGCGCTGCCGCGCAGGATGACGAAGGCGACGATGGCCTGGCCGGTGGTCTCGTCGGCGGCGCCGACGACCGCCGCCTCGGCGACCGAGGGGTGCGAGACGAGCGCGGACTCGACTTCGGTGGTGGAGATGTTGTGGCCGGAGACGAGCATGACGTCGTCGACGCGGCCGAGGAGCCAGATGTCGCCGTCCTCGTCCTTCTTGGCGCCGTCGCCGGCGAAGTACTTGCCCTCGAAGCGGGACCAGTAGGTGTCGATGTAGCGCTGGTCGTCGCCCCAGATGGTGCGGAGCATGGAGGGCCACGGCTCGGTGAGGACGAGGTAGCCGCCTCCGCCGTTGGGGACCTCGTTCGCCTCGTCGTCCACGACGGTGGCGGCGATTCCGGGCAGGGCGCGCTGGGCGGAGCCGGGCTTGGTCTCGGTGACACCGGGCAGCGGGGAGATCATCATCGCGCCGGTCTCGGTCTGCCACCACGTGTCCACGATCGGGCAGCGGTCGCCGCCGATGTGCTTGCGGTACCAGATCCAGGCCTCGGGGTTGATCGGCTCGCCGACCGAGCCCAGCACGCGAAGGCTGGAGAGGTCGAACTTCGCGGGGATGTCGTCTCCCCACTTCATGAAGGTGCGGATCGCGGTGGGCGCGGTGTAGAGGATGGTGACGCCGTACTTCTGTACGACCTCCCAGAACCGGCCCTGGTGCGGGGTGTCCGGCGTGCCCTCGTACATCACCTGGGTGGCGCCGTTGGCGAGCGGCCCGTAGACGATGTAGGAGTGCCCGGTCACCCAGCCGATGTCGGCGGTGCACCAGTAGACGTCCGACTCCGGCTTCAGGTCGAACACCGCGTGGTGGGTGTACGAGGCCTGCGTGAGGTAGCCGCCGGAGGTGTGCAGGATGCCCTTGGGCTTACCCGTGGTCCCCGAGGTGTACAGGATGAACAGCGGGTGCTCGGCGTCGAAGGCCTGCGGGGTGTGCTCCGCGGACTGGCGCTCGACGATCTCGTGCCACCAGACGTCCCGGCCCTCGGTGAAGGCGGTGTCCTGGCCGGTGCGGCGCACCACCAGGACGTGCTCGACCTGCGGGCACTTGGCGACGGCCTCGTCGATGGCGGGCTTCAGGGCGCTCGGCTTGCCGCGGCGGTAGCCGCCGTCGGAGGTGATGACCAGCTTCGCGTCGGCGTCCTGGATGCGGGAGGCGACGGCGTCGGCGGAGAAACCACCGAAGACGACCGAGTGGGCGGCGCCGACGCGGGCGCACGCGAGCATCGCGACGACGGCCTCGGGGATCATCGGCAGGTAGACGGCGACCCGGTCGCCGGCCTGGACACCGAGCTCGGTGAGGGCGTTGGCGGCCTTGGAGACCTCGTCCTTGAGCTCGGCGTAGGTGATCGAGCGGCTGTCGCCGGGCTCGCCCTCGAAGTGGATGGCCACGCGGTCGCCGTTGCCGGCCTCGACGTGGCGGTCCACGCAGTTGTACGCGACGTTCAGCTTGCCGTCCGCGAACCACTTCGCGAAGGGCGGGTTGCTCCAGTCGAGCGTTTCGGTGGGCTCGGTGTCCCAGCTCAGCCGCCGCGCCTGCTCGGCCCAGAAGCCCAGCCGGTCCGCGTCGGCCTGTGCGTACGCAGCCTGAGTCACATTGGCGGCGGCGGCCAGATCGGCAGGCGGTGCGAACCGCCGCTCCTCCTTGAGCAGATTGGCCAGGCTTTCATTGCTCACGACGCATCTCCCTTTCCCAGGGTGTCCGTTGTGTCCCCGGTTGTGTCCCCGGGCATAGCTCATCAGTCAATGGCCCGGGTGACAAGAGGTTGCCGTGAATTGGTGTAGACCTATTACCCGGCCGGGCCCACGCGCGAGTGGCCCCCTCCCGCTGCAGGGTGCGGGAAGGGGCCACTGAGTGGCACGGATACGGGAGGGTATCGGTTCAAAGCTCCCGCTCGGAGGGGGTCTACCCGTTCAGCCGGTCGGCCGGTCGGCTCTTCGGCCGGTTGGCCGGTTGGCCGTTCGGCCGTTCAGCCGCGCAGCGCGCCCGCGCCGACGGTGTCGAAGACCCGGCAGTCGAAGAAGTCCTCTCCCTCCGACAGCAGGTACGCCTGCGCCTCGCCGACGTGGAAGTACATCCCGTGCAGCTCCAGCGTGCCCTCGGCGAGCCGGCGGGCCACCGATTCGTGCGCCCTCAGGTGCTCCAGCTGCTGCACCACATTGGTCAGGCACAGCTGCTCCACGGCATCCGCCGGCAGCCTCCCGGAGATCCGCGCCCAGGCGTGATGGCGGCTCGCCATCCGCTCCAGGCTCGGCAGCCCGTGCCGCAGCCACCGACGCAGCGGGGTCATGGGCACCCCGGGCGCGGAGCTGAGCAGCGCCTGCATGGCCCCGCACCCCGAATGCCCGCAGACCGTGATGCTGTCCACCTTCAGGACGTCCACGGCGTACTCGATGGCCGCCGCGACCGAATCGTCCGTGGACTCGGCCCCCGGGAGCGGGACGAGGTTGCCGACGTTGCGGACGGTGAACAGGTCCCCGGGGCCGCTGGCCGTGATCATGCTGGTCACCAGGCGGGAGTCCGCGCAGGTGAGGAAGAGCTGCGAGGGTCGCTGCCCCTCCCGGGCCAGCCGGGCCAGCTCCTCGCGCACGTGCGGAGCCGTGTCCCGCTGGAAGGCGCTGATCCCGTTGGCCAGTTGACCGGCCCCGCGCCCGCGGGGCCCGGCCGGCGGGGTGGGGGCCGGGGTGGGAGCGGGGGGCGCGGCCGGGCTCTCGGCCGCCGCCGGGTCCGTACGGGACACCGTGCCGCGGTGGTCGCAGTGGTTCTGCCACGGGGTCCAGGGCCGGCAGCACTGGTGGTCCCCGCGCTGCGTACTGCGCTGGGCACCCCGCTGGGCACCCGGCTCGGCCCGCTGGGCCTGCTCGGCTTCGGCGGTCCTGGCTCCCGACCGGCCGGTGACCTCCAGCGAGCCCCCGTGGGCCAGGTGGGAGTCCTGCCAGTCCTGGAGGGTCTCGTAGGCGGCGTGGTCCATGAACGAGCCGTCCAGCTCGATGACGGCGTGCCCGTGGTGCGGGATCTGGTTCAGCACCCGGCTCAGCCGCGGTACCGCGAGGAACGTCAACTGCCCGCGGGCCCACACCCGGTGGACCCCGCTGTCGAGCAGTTCGACGGTGATCCGGGTCCGGGCCAGCCGGTGCAGGGCCAGGGCGACGGCCATCGCGATGCCGATGGCGACGCCCTCCAGGACTCCGCCGAGCACCACGGCCACGATGGTCGTGGCGTAGACGAGGAACTCGCGGTGCCGGGTGACGGTGCGCAGGTGAGTGGCGCTCACCATCTGCACGCCCACCGCCATCACGAGCGCGGCGAGCGCGGCGAGCGGGATCAGGTCGAGGGCGGGCACGAGCAGGCCGGCGGCGAGCAGGATCCACAGCCCGTGCAGCATGACCGAACGGCGGCTGACGGCCCCTGCCTTGACGTTCGCCATGCTGCGGACGGCGCCGCCCGCGACGGGCAGTCCGCCCAGCGCCCCGGAGACGATGTTCGCCGCGCCCTGGCCGCGCAGTTCGCGGTTGAGGTCGGCCCGGGCGGGACGCCCCTGCGTGCTCCGTTGGGTGGCGATCAGTTTGTCGGTGGCCACGGCCGAGAGCAGGGATTCCACACTGCCGACCAGGGTGATGGTCAGGACGGCGGCGATGATGCCGAGGACCGGCCCCTCGGGCAGTTCGGGCAGCGCGTGGCTGCGCCAGGACGGCAGGTCGACCCGGGGCAGGCTGAGTCCGGCGAGGGCGGCGCAGGCCGTGGCGACGGCGACTGCGGCCAGCGCGGCGGGCACCTTGCGCAGGTTCCGCCCGGTGCGCCCCGGCAGTCGTGGCCAGCAGAGCAGGACGGCCAGGGTGAGCACGCTGACGCCGAGCGCGGCGGGATGCAGATCGGCCAACTGGTCGGGAAGTCCGCGGACATTGGCCAGGGCGGAGCTCTGCGGGGTGCCGCCGAGCACGATGTGCAGCTGTGCCAGCGCGATGGTCACGCCGACACCGGCGAGCATCCCGTGGACGATCGCCGGGCTCACCATCAGCGCGGACCGGGCGGTCCGCAGGGCGGCGAGCCCGAGCTGGCACAGACCGGCGAGCACCGTGATGGCACAGGTGGTGCGCCAGCCGTAGTGCTGGATCAACTCGGCGGTGACGACGGTGAGTCCGGTCGCGGGGCCGCTCACCTGGAGCGGTGTTCCGCCGAGCCGTGCGGCCACGATCCCGCCGGCGGCCGCGGCGACGAGCCCCGCCTGCAGTGGGGCGCCGGTGGCCAGGGCGATGCCGAGGGAGAGCGGCAGGGAGATCAGGAAGACGGCTACGGAGGCGGAGAGGTCGGCCTGGAGGCCGGCCGGGAGGCCTTTGGTGGGGGGAGGGGAAGTGGGGGAGGGGGTGGCTGGCATAGGTCCCGTCTCCTCGGGGGGAGGGGTGAAGCGGCGGGATTCTCAACACTCGGTAAATGAACGGTAATGGAGAGTAAAGCTCTGTGGTGAGTAATACGGGCAAACGGCCTAGGAATTAGCGCTCACGGGTGATTAGGCATTTAGTCCGGCTTGTCACACCTTCCTTAAAACGGACCGCGTGGGACGTTGCGGCGCGGAAGTCCTGCGACGGAACTGCGAGGGAAGAGGTGCGGCGGATGACTGCCACCACGAAGAGGCCCGCCAAGAAGAAGGCCGCCAAGAAGAGGATCGCCGGTGGTCTCGTCGCCACGGCGCTGGTCCTGGGAGTGGCCGGGTGCAGCACCTCGGAGCCCGCCGGCCGTCCGGCCCCCGGAGCCCAGCCGGCCAAGAAGGGCGCGGCCGCGCCGGAAGGCCCGGCGCCGGGCAGCGTCAAGCGGCTCATCGGGGACGGCTCGACCTCGTACACGGGCCTGCAGCCGAACGTACGGAAGGCGGAGAAGCTGAAGCCCGGCGAAAAGCCGCCGCAGTTCGTCGTCTATTCGTGGGACGGGGCGGGAGAGGACAGCCAGCGGCTCTTCTCGCATTTCCGTGAGGTGGGCAAGAAGTACAACGCCCGTATGACGTACTTCCTCAGCGGCGTGTACATGCTCCCGGAGGAGAAGCGTTCCCTCTACACCGCGCCCCAGCACTCCGCGGGCCGCTCCGACATCGGCTTCGGCGACCCCCAGGGCATCAAGGACACCGCTCTCCAGGTGCGCGAGGCCTGGCTGGAGGGCAACGAGATCGGCACCCACTTCAACGGCCACTTCTGCGGACCCGAGGGCGGCGTCGGGACCTGGTCCGTGGAGGAGTGGAAGAGCGAGATCAACCAGGCGAAGTCGTTCGTCAAGAACTGGAAGACGAACTCGCCGGCCCTCAAGGGCATGGAGGCGCTCCCGTTCGACTACGACAAGGAGATGATCGGGGCCCGCACCCCCTGCCTCGAAGGCCAGAAGAACTTCATGCTGGCGGCGAAGGAGATGGGCGGCTTCCGCTACGACTCCAGCGGCATCAGCAAGCAGATCTGGCCGAAGAAGACGGACGGCCTCTGGGACATCCCGCTCCAGCTGGTCCCCATGCCGGGCCGCGCCTTCGAAACGCTCAGCATGGACTACAACTACCTGGTCAACCAGTCCGGTACGACCACGCAGGGCGACCCCTCCCAGCACGCGTACTGGGGCGAGCAGATGCGCGACGGCCTGGTCAAGGCCTTCGAGCGGACCTACCAGGGCAACCGCGCGCCGCTGATCATCGGCAACCACTTCGAATCCTGGAACGGCGGCACCTACATGCGTGCCGTCGAGGACTCCATCAAGACCATGTGCACGCAGAAGGAGGTCCGTTGCGTGCCCTTCCGCGAGCTGGTGGACTGGCTGGACGCCCAGGACCCGAAGGCCCTGGAGTGGATGCGCACCCTCGACGTCGGCGAGGCGCCGAAGGCGGGCTGGAGCACCTTCCTGACGGCGGGGCCGCCGGCCAAGCCGGCCGCCCCCGCCGGGGTCAAGCCGGCTGAGGAGCCGGCAGGAGCGAGTCAGAACGAGGAGTGAGCAGCTCCCGTAGGACGAAACCGGGGTCGACCTGATCCGCCAGGTCGACCCCGGTCTTCGCGTTGCCCCAGCTCTCCGCGTTGCGCAGGTGGAAGTGGACCATCTGCTCGGTGTACCGCTCCCAGTCGCGGTGCGCGTAGGAGTCGTCCGCGGCGTCCTGGAGCGCCTGCAGGGCCAGCCGGTTGGTGGCCTCCAGCAGCTCGAAGGCGGCCGGGCGGCCCTTCTCCATCGCCCGCACCCAGTCCGACTGCCCGACGGTGACCAGCAGGTCCTCGCCGGCCTCGTCCTGGAGGAACTCGATGTCCTCCGGCCCCTGCACCTTGTTGCCGACGACCTTGAGCGTGATCCCGAAGTCCCGCGCGTACTCCTTGTACTGGCGGTAGACGGAGATGCCCTTGCGGGTCGGTTCGGCGACCAGGAAGGTCACGTCGAAGCGGGTGAACATGCCGGAGGCGAAGGAGTCGGAGCCGGCCGTCATGTCGACGACGACGTACTCGTCCGGGCCGTCGGCGAGGTGGTTGAGGCAGAGCTCGACCGCGCCGACCTTGGAGTGGTAGCAGGCCACGCCCAGGTCGGACTCGGTGAAGGGCCCCGTCGCCATCAGCCGTACGGGCTCGCCGTCGAGCGTCAGGGTGCGCGCGCAGGCGTCGTAGACGGGGTTGTCCTCGTCGACCTGCAGCAGCCGGGAGCCGGTGCCGGGCGGGGTCGTCTTGATCATCGTGTCGGCGGAGGCGATGCGCGGGTTCGAGCCCCGCAGGTAGTCCTTGATCAGGGGCAGGTGCGCGCCCAGCGCGGGGAGCGAGGCCGCGTCGTCCTCGCTGAGTCCGAGCGCGGTGCCCAGGTGCTGGTTGATGTCGGCGTCCACCGCGACGACACGGGCTTCATTGGAGGCGAGGTGGCGGATGAAAAGGGAGGACAGCGTGGTCTTGCCGCTGCCGCCCTTCCCCACGAAAGCGATCTTCATGTTCACCAAGGGTAGTGGGTCGGTGGCTTTGTGTTGCATGCCTGAGTGAAGAAGACCACTCCAAGGAGGGGTCGGTGCTATGGGGGAGCAGTGCGTAGGCTCCTTACTTATGAGTAGCGCCTCTGCTTCCGCCGCCTCTTCGGCCGCCTCTTCCGCCTCCGCCGACCCGCTCGCCCCGCTGGGCGCTCTGCCGGGCGTCTCCGAGTCCGTGGAATCCGTACGCAAGGCCGTGGACCGGGTCTACGGTCACCGCGTCATGCGCCGCCGCGCCGTGGCGGTCGCCTCGGAGGCCGCGCTGCGCGGAGCGCGCGGGAGCGCGGCGCTGTCGGGGGCCGACTGGGCGCTGGAGGAGGTCCGCCGCCGGAGCGACTTCGGCTCGGAGCCGGAGGCCCGCACGGTGGGCGCCGCCCTGCGTCTGACGGCCGAGGCGGGCCAGCTGCTGAGCATCTGGCGCCAGTCGCCCCTACGGGTCCTGGCGCGGCTCCACCTGGTGGCCTCGGGCTCCACCGCCGACGGCGACGTGGTCGGCCGGCCCCGCCTGGCCGGTGAGCCGGTGGACGAGCCGCTGATCGACCTGCCCCTGCCCGACGCGCAGGAGGTGGCGGGCCGGCTGGACGGGCTCTCCGGCCTGATCATCGCGGGCGGTTCCGCTCCGGCGCTGATCACGGCGGCGGTGGTGCACGGCGAGCTGCTCGCGCTGCGTCCGTTCGGCTCGTACAACGGCCTGGTGGCGCGGACCGCGGAGCGGATCGTGCTGATCAACAGCGGCCTGGACCCGAAGGCGATCTGTCCGGCGGAGGTCGGGCACGCGGAACAGGGCCGGGATGCTTACGTGGAGGCCTTCAAGGGCTACGTTTCCGGGACCGCGGAGGGGATGTCGGCCTGGATCGCGCACTGCGGCCGCGCGATCGAGCTCGGGGTCCGCGAGTCGACGGCGGTCTGCGAGGCGCTCCAGCGCGGTGCGGCCTGACGTCTGGCCTGACGGTCTGACGGCCGGCCTGGCGGCCTGACGGCCGGCTGGCGGGTCCGGGCATGGGTTGCGGCGACACCGTACTGCTCTGGTGTCGCCGCTGGCATTTACGCCCAGTTACCAAGCGTCCTCAATGATTGCCCATCAGGTCGGGATCTTTGCCCGTTACCTGGTGCGGCTGGCCCGTAATCGACGGGTCGACGTCGCGTGGGTGCTCGGCGTTCATGCTTCGGTCCGTGGGCCTTACTGCGTTTTAAAGATGATCCTCTCGGATGTTCTTTGGTCTCGCGGGCCGTGATTCCTTTGTACTCCGCTTCGGTGCGGAGCGAAACCCCTGGCCGCATTTCTTTGCTTTACGGTGCGATTGCGGATGTACCGGACATTCGGTGTTCGTGCAGGTCAGCGGGGTGCGGCTGCGGCCAGGGCGCGCCGCCGGCTCGCGTACCAGACCAACCCGGCGGTGGCCGCGGCCGCGCCCACCGCGGCTGCGGCGACCAGCGCCGGCCGTGCGGGCATCGACAGTCCCGGAAGCCGCTGCTTGAGCCGGACCGGCCGGTTGAACACCAGGACGGGCCACTCGCGCGCCACCGCCTCGCGGCGCAGGGCCCGGTCGGGATTGACCGCGTGCGGGTGCCCGACCGCCTCCAGCATCGGGATGTCGGTGACCGAGTCGCTGTACGCGTAGCAGCGCGCGAGGTCGTACCCCTCGGACTCCGCGAGTTCCCGTACGGCCTCCGCCTTGGTGGGGCCGTAGGCGTAGTACTCGATCTCGCCGGTGAAGCAGCCGTCCTCGCCCACGACCATGCGCGTGGCGACGACCCGGTCGGCGCCGAGCATCTCGCCGATGGGCTCGACGACCTCGGCTCCGGAGGTGGACACGATCACCACGTCGCGGCCCGCGGTGTGGTGGGCCTCGATGAGGGATGCGGCCTCGTCGTAGATCAGCGGGTCGATGAGGTCGTGCAGGGTCTCGGCGACGATCTCCCGGACCTGCTGCACGTTCCACCCCTTGCAGAGGGCGGACAGGTACTCCCGCATCCGCTCCATCTGATCGTGGTCGGCGCCGCCGGCCAGATAGATGAACTGCGTGTAGGCGGTGCGCAGCACGGCCCTTCGGTTGATCAGGCCGCCCTGGTAGAAGGACTTGCTGAACGTCAGAGTGCTCGACTTCGCAATGACCGTCTTGTCCAGGTCGAAGAAGGCTGCGGTGCGAGGCAAGGAGTGCGGCAAGGGCTGATTTTCCACGACCCGAGCATATGCGCCCACCATTCGGCGTAAAGTGCGGCGCGTGGGTTTGCCTGAGAAGGCTCTCGGGTACACCATGGAAGTCACGGATCGTTCGCGACCGTGCTAACCCGGTCTGGCTCCTCCCCCCCCGAGTCGGACCGTGGGGACGACCCCCGCTCTCCCCCCCGGCGGGGGTCGTCGCATGTCCGGACGCGGTTCGCGTCCCTGCTTTCGACCCCAAGTGATCATTCCTCGGTCTCCTCGTCTTCGAGGGGCCCGCGCGTCGAAGGCCCTCACCCTCTCGAACTCGTCACGGTGCGTAGTCGTTCCGGCGCGCTCCGGAACTCACCTGTTGGGGTGAGCGAGTTATTCACAATGGGGCGGCTGTCCACGGTTTTAGAGCAAGATCCACTTCCTTTTCCCGATCCCGTCACGGTGATTCCGGCCGCGAAGTCCGCGGCGCTGGATTTGCGGTGAGAAGGAGGCGGAGATCGTGGCTGGATCGAAGTCGTGTGAAGTCCGGGATCTCGCGGTGGCGGGCGGGGACAGGCTGAATCCCGGGGCCGGAGGGCCTGTGGCCGCCGGTGGGCGGCCGCTGATCATCACCGAGGACCCCCTGCTGCTCGACGACCTGCTGCGGCTGTGCGCCGCCGCGGGGGCCGAGCCGCATGTGCACCACGCGGTGCCCGAGCAAAGCGGAGCCGACCGTGAGAGCGGCGACGGGAGTGGCGGGAGCGCCCCGGGGGCCGCGGGCGGCTTGGGGATCGCGGGGGTCGCAGGGGTCGCAGGGGTCGCAGGGGTCGGCTGGGAATCGGCGCCGCTCGTCCTGGTCGGCGACGATGCCGCCCGGCGGGTGCGCGGCGCACCCCGGCGGGACGGGGTCTTCCTCGTCGGCCGGGATCTGGACGACCCCCACGTATGGCAGCGGGCGGTGGAGATCGGCGCCGAGGAGGTGCTGACCCTCCCCGACGCCGAGAACCGGCTCGTCGACCGGATCGCCGACGTGGTGGAAGGGGCCGGGCGGCCCGCCCTCACGGTCGGGGTGATCGGGGGCAGCGGCGGAGCCGGAGCCTCCACCCTCGCCTGCGCCCTGGCCCTGCGGGCCGCCCGGGCCGGCGAGCGGACCATCCTCATCGACGGCGACCCCCTCGGCGGCGGTATGGACGTGCTGCTGGGAGGCGAAGCCGCCGAGGGGCTGCGCTGGCCCGACTTCGCCGCCTCGCGCGGCCGGGTCGGCGCCGGAGCCCTCGCCGAATCCCTGCCCGAGCTGCACGCCCTGCGGGTGCTCAGCTGGGACCGCGGGGACCGCGTGGTGGTGCCGCCCGCCGCGATGCGCTCGGTGGTGTCCGCCGCGCGGCGCCGGGGCGGGGTCGTCGTGGTCGACCTGCCGCGCCGGGTCGACGAAGCCGTGGCCGAGGTCCTCGCGCAGCTGGACCTGGTGCTGATGGTGGTGCGGGGCGAGTTGCGGGCGGTGGCCGCCGCCGGCCGGGTGTCCGCCGGAGTCCGCATGGTGGCCCGCGACGTCCGCGTGGTCGTACGGGGCCCCGCGCCCGGCGGACTCGACGCGGAGGCCGTCGCCGGACTGCTGGGGGTGCCGCTGGCCGGCGAGGTGCCGGTGGAGGTGGGGCTCCCGGGCCGGGTGGCCGAGGGCGAGCCCCCGGGAGCGCACGGTCGGGGCGCCCTGGCCCGCTTCTGTGACGGCTTCTGGCAGCGCGCGCTCGGCTCCGCCCAGGGGGTGTCGGCATGAGCGCCGTACTCCTCGACGCGGTGCGCCAGCGGCTCGCCGAGAGCGGGGCGGAGCCCACCCCGGCGCGGGTGGCGGCGGCCCTGCGGGCCCAGGGCCGGCTGCTGGGCGACGCGGAAGTGCTCGGCGTCGCCGCGGAACTGAGGTCCGAACTGGTCGGCGCCGGCCCGCTGGAGGCACTCCTCGCCGACCCCGAGGTCACCGACGTCCTGGTGGCTGCCCCCGACCGGGTGTGGGTGGACCGCGGCGGCGGGCTGGAGCTGACCGGGGTGACCTTCACCGACGCCGCCGCCGTGCGCAGGCTCGCCCAGCGGCTCGCAGCCGTCGCCGGGCGCCGGCTCGACGACGCCCGGCCCTGGGTCGACGCCCGGATGCCCGACGGCACCCGGTTGCACGCCGTACTGCCTCCGGTAGCCGTCGGATCGGCCTGCCTGTCCCTGCGGGTGGTGCGGCCGCGCGCCTTCACGCTGGAGGAGCTGGTCGCGGCGGGCACGCTGCCGCCCGGCGGGCAGCGCCTGCTGCGGGACATGGTGCGGGCCCGGCTGTCCTTCCTGGTCTCGGGCGGGACCGGCACCGGCAAGACCACCTTGCTCAGCGCCCTGCTCGGGCTGGTCGGTCCCGGGGAGCGGATCGTGCTCGCCGAGGACTCGGCCGAGCTGCGGCCCGACCATCCGCACGTGGTGCGGCTGGAGACCCGGCCGGCCAACCAGGAAGGAGCCGGCCAGGTCACCCTCGCCGACCTGGTCCGCCAGGCGCTGCGGATGAGGCCGGACCGGCTCGTCGTCGGCGAGGTCCGGGGCGCCGAGGTCGCGGACCTGCTGGCCGCCCTCAACACTGGCCACGAAGGCGGCTGTGGCACTGTCCACGCCAATGCCGCCGCCCATGTGCCGGCCCGGCTGGAGGCTCTCGGGACGGCCGCCGGGCTGGACCGGGCCGCCCTGCACAGCCAGTTGGCGGCGGCCCTGACCCTGGTGATCCACCTCGTACGGGACCGGGCCGGCCGGCGCAGGGTCGCCGAGGTGCACGTCCTGGAGCGGGACACCGCCGGGCTCGTGGTCACCGTGCCGGCGCTGCGCTGGGGCGCCCGGGGGTTCGTTAGGGACCGGGGCTGGGAGCGGCTGCGCCCGCTGCTCGCGGGTGCCCGGTGAGCGCCGGGGCGGTGGCGGCGCTGCCGGTGCTCGCCGGGGTGGTGTGCGCCGGAGCGGCCGCCTGGGCGCTGGCCGGGGCCGACCGGGTGCCCCGGCGGGCCAGAGCCGTACTGGCCGGGGCGGGGCCGCCGGTACCGGCCGGACCGGCGCCCTGGGAGCACCTGGTGGCCGGGGCCCGGGTCCGGGCCGCGCGCAGCAGGGAGTGGGCCTGCCTCGGGGCCGGGCTGGCGCTCGCACTGCTGGGCGGGTCGGTGATCCCGCTGCTCGCCGGGGCGGCGGCCGTGCCGCTGGTGCGCCGGTGGCTGCGGGGCAGGGAGCGGGCGCGGGCCCGGACGGCGCGGGCCGCCGAAGTGGTGGCCCTGTGCGGAGCCGTGGTCGGCGAGCTGCGCGCCGGTGCGCAGCCCGGCCGGGCGCTGAGCGAGGCGATGCGCCGGACGGTGTCCGGTCCCGGCGGGCCGGGAGCCGCTGAGGCCGGGGTCCTGGCGGCCGCCGCCTTCGGCGGGGACGTGGCCGCGGCACTGCGGCAGGCGGCACGGGAGCCCGGCGCGGAGGGGCTCGCGGCGATGGCGGCCTGCTGGCGGGTCTCGGTGGACGGCGGCGCCGGGCTGGCCGCCGGACTGGACCGGCTGGAAGGGGCCCTGCGGGCCGAGCGGGACCGGGAGGAATCACTGCGCGCCCAGCTCACGGGCGCGAGATCGACGACGGCGGTGCTCGCCCTGCTCCCGGGGGTCGGCCTGCTGATCGGTACCGGGCTGGGGGCCGATCCGCTGCGGGTGCTCCTGCACACGCCGGTCGGATGGGGCTGCCTGCTGGCGGGCTCGGCACTGGAAGCGCTGGGGCTGCTGTGGTGCCGGCGGATCGTCCGGGTGGGGGAGCGGTGATGGACGGCTTCGCGATCCACAGGCTGGGGATGGCCCTGTGCCTCGCGGCGGCGGCCCTGTGGGCGGCGTCGGCGGCGGCTGCGCGCATCCGGGAGCGGTCGGCCCGGCGCCGGCTCACCCGGCTGCTCGCGGTGACGGCGGCGCGCAGGCGGCCGCCGGCCGGGCCCCGGCTGCGGGCGGCGGTGACGGCCTGGGCCGGGCCGGCCGGAGCGCTGGCGGCGGTCTGGCTGCTGATCGGCGGTCTCGCGGGCGCGGTGGCCGGCTGCGCGGCGGGCTTCGCGGTCCGCAGGTGGCTCGCGCGGCGACGGCCGGCCACGGGGGTGGACCTTGGGGAGGCGGAGCGTCAGCTTCCGTTCGCCGCGGACCTGTTGGCCGCGTGCCTGGCGGCCGGAGCCGGGCCGGTGGACGCCGCCGAGGCGGTGGGGGAGTCGCTGGGCGGCCCGGTGGGCGAACGGCTGGCGATGGCCGGGGCGGAGCTACGGCTCGGCGGTGAACCGGGCGCCGCGTGGGGGAGGTTGGCGGAGATACCGGGAGCGCGCGCCCTGGCCGAATGCCTGGAGCGCTCCGCGCGTACGGGGGCGCCCGCCGCGGAACCGGTGTCCCGGCTCGCCTCGACGCTCCGGGCGGACCGCGCCCGCCTGGCGGGAGCCCGGGCGCAGCGGGCGGCGGTCCTGGTCACCGCACCGGTCGGCCTGTGCTTCCTCCCCGCCTTCCTTGCGCTGGGAGTGGCGCCGGTGGTGATCGGAATGGCCTCCGGCCTCCTCTCAGCGAGCTGAAGGGCTGCGTGAAGGGCTGCGTGAAGCACCGCGTGAAGGACCGCGTGAAGGACTACGTGAGGGGCTGCTTGAGGGGCATCCGAAGGACCGTCTGAATGGCCGACCGAATTGGCCACCTGAAATGACCATCCGACATCTGAGATCTGAGATCACGTCAAAAAGCTGAATCAACGGGAGGTTGTCATGTCGATCATCTGGATTCGAGTGCGGGCGGCAATGGCGGGACTGGTAGGGCTGGCGGGGCCGGCGGGACGGAAGGGCCGTGGGGGCGATGCGGGAATGTCCACATCCGAATACGCCATGGGCACGATCGCGGCGTGTGCGTTCGCGGCCGTTCTGTACAAGGTGGTGACGAGTGAACTGGTCGCGACGGCACTTCAGTCGACCATCGGGAAGGCACTCGATGCGCCGTTCTGACCGCGGATATGTGACGGCGGAGGCGGCCCTGGTGATTCCGGCGCTGGTGCTGTTCGCGGCGCTGCTGGTGTGGGCGCTGATGGCGGCGGCCGCGCAGATCAGGTGTGTGGACGCCGCTCGGGCCGGTGCCCGGGTGGCGGCCCGGTCGGAGCCGGCGGGCGTGGCGGTGGCGGCAGCCGTGGCCGCCGCCCCGCCCGGGGCGCGGGTGGAGCTCTCGCGGAAGGGTGACCTGTGGCAGGTCCGCGTCTCGGCTCCCGCCCCGGGCCCGGCCGCGCTGCCGGTCCGGCTCACCGCCCTGGCCGCCGCCCTGGCCGAGGACACCGTGGGGCCGCCGCCGTGACCGGGAGGTGTGCGGGCGCGCGGGACCGGGGGTCGGCGACGGTGTGGGCGGTCGTGGTGGTGACCGTGCTGGTGGCGGTGTTCGGCGGGGCGCTCCTGCTCGGGCAGGCGGTGGTCTCCCGGCACCGTGCCGCGGCCGCCGCCGACCTGGCCGCCCTCGCGGCGGCGGCGAGCTGGGCCCACGGCCCGGAGGCCGCCTGCGCCACGGCGGTACGGGTGGCGGTGGCGCAGGGCGCGCGGGTCACCGCGTGCGTGGTGACGGGCGAGGTCGCGGAGGTCACCGCCCGCGCCCCGACGGGCCACTTCGGACCCGAGCTGCGCTCCCGCGCGGGCCCGCCGTTGCCCGTGGAGCCCCGGTGAGGGGCCTCCACGGGCCCGGTAACCCGGGTCCGGGACCGTGCGGGGTGCGGGGGCCGCCGGTGCCCGGGCGGGCCGTCCTGGAGGGCCCAGGGGGCTCAGGTGTGGTCCGGGGATACGGGTGCGTGCTCCGCGGACCGACTGCCTGGCCTGGGCCGATGCCCGGTCCGGGTGGGCTGCCAGGGTCTGGGCCGACTGCCCGGTCCGGGTGGGCCGCCGGGGTCCGGGCGGGGTGTGCTGCGGGCCGGGCCGGGCCGGGCGGAGTGCCAGGGCCTGGGCGGGGATGCTGCGGGCCGGGCGGGTTGCCCCAGGGTCTGGGCTGACTGCCCGGTCCGGGTGGGCGCCGGGGTCTGGGCGGGGTGCTGCGGGCCGGGTGGGGTGCACGTGGTCTGGACGGACTGACTTGGTTTGGGCGGCATCAGGGGCGAAATCAAGCCAATCGCCGGCGGTCCCGCGAAGCCTGGGCGTCCGCCGGTGTCCCTGGCTCGGCGGGTCCGGCTCGGGGGTTCGGGCCGGAGGTTCGGCCCGGGGGTTCGGGCTGGGGGTTCGGAGGGGCTCAGGGCGTCGTTGCCGGTGGGGTGGGGGGTGGGGATTCCGAGAGGAGGTGGGTGAGGAGGCGGACGGCGCCGCGCTTGTGCAGGGGGTCGTTGCCGTTGCCGCACTTGGGGGACTGGATGCACGACGGGCAGCCGGCCTCGCATTCGCAGGCGGCGATCGCGTCGCGGGTCGCCGTCAGCCAGGCGCGGGCCGTGTGGAAGGCGCGCTCGGCGAAGCCGGCTCCGCCCGGGTGGCCGTCGTAGACGAAGACCGTCGGAAGGAGGGTGTCGGGATGCAGCGGGACGGAGACCCCGCCGATGTCCCAGCGGTCGCAGGTGGCGAAGAGCGGGAGCAGGCCGATGGAGGCGTGCTCGGCGGCGTGCAGGGCGCCGCCGAGGATCTCCGGGTTGATCCGGGCCTCGTCGAGCTGGTCCTCGGTGACCGTCCACCACACGGCCCGGGTGCGCAGGGTGCGGGGCGGCAGGTCCAGTTTGGCCTCGCCGAGCACCTCACCGGTGATCAGTTTGCGGCGCAGGTAGGAGACGACCTGGTTGGTGACCTCCACGGAGCCGAAGCAGAGCTTGCCCCGGCCCCAGGCGATCTCCGTCTCGGTCTCCAGGACGGAGATGGCGGTCGTATCGCGGGCCGTGGTGGAGAACGGCGGATCGGCCTGCTCGACCAGCGCGACGGAATCCTCCAGGTCCAGGTGCTTCACGAGGTATGTGCGGCCCTGGTGGAGGTGGACCGCACCGTCGTGGACGGCGGTGTGGGAGGCCTCCTCGTCGACCGTGCCCAGCAGGCGGCCCGTGGCGGCCTCGACGATCTGCACCGGGCGTCCGCCGCCGCCCCGGATGTCCGTGAGGTCCGAGGCCCGTTCCCGGCGGGTCCAGTGCCAGGCCGTGGCCCGGCGGCGCAGCAGTTTCGCCGCTTCGAGCTGGGGGAGGAGGTCGCGTGCCGCCGGGCCGAAGAGGTCGAGGTCGGGCTCCGTGAGCGGTAGCTCGGCCGCGGCCGCGCACAGGTGCGGGGCCAGGACGTAGGGGTTGTCGGGGTCCAGGACCGTGGCCTCCACCGGCTGGCGGAAGAGGGCCTCGGGGTGGTGGACCAGGTAGGTGTCCAGCGGGTCGTCGCGGGCGATCAGGACGGCCAGGGCGCCCTGGCCCGAGCGCCCGGCCCGGCCGGCCTGCTGCCACAGGGAGGCGCGGGTGCCCGGGTAGCCGGTGATCAGGACGGCGTCGAGGCCGGAGACGTCCACGCCCAGCTCCAGGGCGGTCGTCGCGGCCAGGCCGAGCAGGTCCCCGGAGTGCAGGGCCCGCTCCAGGGCCCGGCGCTCCTCGGGCAGGTAGCCGCCGCGGTAGGCCGCGACCCGCCGGGGCAGCGAGCGGTCCACGGCGGCGAGCTTCTCCTGGGCGATCACGGCGATCAGCTCGGCGCCGCGCCGGGAGCGGACGAAGGCGACCGTACGGACGCCCTGGACGACCAGGTCGGTGAGGAGGTCGGCGGTCTCGGCGGTGGCCGTACGCCGTACGGGTGCGCCCCGCTCGCCCTTGAGGTCGGTCAGGGGCGGCTCCCACAGGGCGAAGACGACCTCGCCGCGCGGGGAGGCGTCGTCGGAGACCGCCACCACCGGCAGGCCGGTCAGGCGGGACGCGGAGGCCGCCGGGTCGCTCGCGGTGGCGGAGGCCAGCAGGAACACGGGATCGGAGCCGTAGCGGGCGCACAGCCGGCGCAGCCGCCGCACTACCTGGGCGACGTGGGAGCCGAAGACGCCCCGGTAGGTGTGGCACTCGTCGATGACGACGTAGCGCAGGGCCCGCAGGAAGGAGGACCAGCGCGGGTGGGCCGGGAGGATCCCGCGGTGCAGCATGTCGGGGTTGGTCAGGACGTAGTTGGCGTACTGGCGCACCCACTCGCGTTCCTCGACCGGGGTGTCCCCGTCGTACACGGCGGGCCGTACGGCGTTGCCGAGGGGGCCGGCCAGTTCCCGTACGGCGCGGCGCTGGTCGGCGGCCAGAGCCTTGGTCGGGGCCAGGTACAGGGCGGTCGCGCCCCGGCCGTTGGGCGCCTCGGCCCCGTCGGCGAGGGCCGAGAGCACGGGCGCGAGGTAGGCCAGCGACTTGCCCGAGGCGGTGCCCGTGGCGACGATCACGGACTCCCCGTCGAGGGCGTGCTCGGCGGCCGCGGCCTGGTGTTCCCACGGATGGTCGATCCCGGCGGCCTCAATCGCGGCTACGACATCAGTTCGGATGCGATCGGGCCAGACCGCATGACGACCCTCCCGAGCGGGCAAGTGCTCCGTATGGGTGATGCGCGCAGCCCGGGAAGGCCCCCGTGACAGCCGGTCCAGGACCGTGCCGGGGGTGGGTCTGACGTCCTCGGGTGCCGTGGGCGGACCGGGACGGTGAGTGTTGGCCATTGGAACCGAGTGTGTCACCGGCGTGCGGGACAATGGTCCGAAGGCGTCGTGCGCGCCTGCCGGTAAGTGATTGAATGCCATCGCGGCAGCCAATCCCTCTTCTACCTTCGGGTGGGGAGGCCCCTGGGGGGCGCCGCTCGATAGCAAGGTGCTGGAGGATCCGTGGACCTGTCCCTGTCGACTCGCACTGTCGGCGACCGTACGGTCGTGGAGGTCGGTGGCGAGATTGATGTGTATACCGCGCCCAAGCTGCGCGAGCAGTTGGTCGAGTTGGTGAACGACGGCAGCTACCACCTGGTTGTCGACATGGAGCGAGTGGACTTCCTCGACTCCACCGGACTTGGTGTGCTCGTGGGAGGCCTCAAGCGCGTCCGTGCGCACGAGGGCTCGCTGCGTCTGGTGTGCAACCAGGAGCGCATCCTGAAGATCTTCCGAATCACCGGTCTGACCAAGGTGTTTCCGATCCACAACTCGGTGGAAGACGCCGTCAACGCCACCGACTGACGGCGCTCGGCGGCGAAACGGCCGAAGATGGAGCGGGGGGTACCGGGCCACAAGCGGTCCGGGCCCCTGTAAGGCACGCCCGTAGTCCGAGGGGGACGCGCATGGCCACCGTTGAACTGCGCTTCAGCGCCCAGCCCGAACACGTCCGGACGGCCCGCCTGGTCGCGGCCGCCGTGGCGCGGCGGGCCGGTGTGGAGGAAGCCGTCCTCGACGAGGTCCGCCTCGCCGTGGGCGAGGCCTGTTCGCGTGCCGTCGGACTGCATCGCAGCAACGGGCTCACCGCGCCCGTCCGGGTGGTGCTGACCGAGGAGGAGAAGGTGTTCTCCATCGCGGTCAGCGACGAAGTACCCGGACCGGCCGGCGGTCCGTCCGCCGCCGTGCCCGGAATCGATGCCGTTCTGGACCCCGACATCGAGGGCGAGGACGAGATGGGCCTTGCCGTGATCAGCGGCCTGGTCGACGACGTCGACGTCATCAGCGGGGAAGCCGGCGGGACCATCCGGATGAGCTGGCCCGTCTCGGGGACCTCCGAGCTGCCGTAGCCGGCGGTTGCCCGGCTGCGGCTCGACCGCCGCCGGTCACGGGGCGCTGCCCCAGCGCCGCAGCCGGTCACGGCTCGCTGCCAACCGCTTCGTACTCGCGTCGTACTCGCTTCGTGCCCGCCGGGTGGCCCTGTGCCGCCCGGCGGGTTTTCGTGCTGCCCGGGGGGCCTCGCGCCCCGGCGGGCCCCTCGTGCCCGCCCGGCGCGTCTCGTGCCGCCTCGTGGGGGGCGGGTGCGGCCTCGCGGGTTCTCGTGTGCCCGGCGGGTTCTCGTGGGGCTCGGCGGGTTCTCGTCCCGTCTCGTGGGTTTGGTGCTTCCCCGCCTGTTTCGGGTGAAGGTCGGGCTTGGCCGCGGGCGGTTCTCGGCGTCCGGTCGTCTGGCGACGGGGGACCGGGCGGGTGCCGGTAAGGCGTTGGAAGCGCCGCGGATGTGGGCACCGATGATGTTCCGCCGCGCGTGCCGACGTATCTTCTGATCTTATTCAAGCCCTGCCGAGCAGGGCTTTTTCCGTGCCCGTAGATCCATTCTGTGATCGTTCTCCGGCGGATTTCCGGATCGCTGATCAAGCGTCAATGCTTTTGCCCCGTTACCGCTTTCGAGGGTATTGGAGTGACCAGATCTATTGGTGAGGAGCAAGTGCGGGCCAATTCCGTTTCCTGCGTACTGTTTTGATCGGGTCGCGCTCCCTACAATCCGTCCACATCTTGAGCTCATCACGTCAAGGAGGACGAATGACGGGGCTCTTCACCCCTATCGCGCCCGGTCGCACCACTGACCTGGCATCCGCAGTACTCACCGATGACAATCGGCTCATCGTGATCATCATTGCGGTCGTGGCCATCGCCGCGCTCGTCGTCGCGCAGATCCTGGTCCGCCAGGTCCTCGCCGCCGACGAGGGAACCGACAAGATGAAGGAGATCGCCGCAGCCGTCCAGGAAGGCGCCAACGCCTATCTCGGCCGGCAGCTCCGCACGCTCGGCGTCTTCGCCGTCGTCGTGTTCTTCCTGCTGTTCCTGCTCCCCGCCGACGACTGGTCGCAGCGGGCGGGACGTTCCGCCTTCTTCCTCGTCGGCGCCATCTTCTCGGCCGCCACCGGCTACATCGGCATGCGCCTCGCGGTCCGTGCCAACGTCCGCGTCGCCGCCGCCGCACGCGAGGCCACCCCCGCCGAGGGCGAGCCCGCCAAGGACCTGACCGAGGTCTCCCACAAGGCCATGCGGATCGCGTTCCGCACCGGCGGCGTGGTGGGCATGTTCACCGTCGGCCTCGGCCTGCTCGGCGCGTCCTGCGTCGTGCTCGTCTACGCCGCCGACGCGCCCAAGGTCCTGGAGGGCTTCGGCCTCGGCGCAGCGCTCATCGCGATGTTCATGCGTGTCGGAGGCGGCATCTTCACCAAGGCCGCCGACGTCGGCGCCGACCTGGTCGGCAAGGTCGAGCAGGGCATTCCGGAGGACGACCCGCGCAATGCCGCGACCATCGCCGACAACGTGGGCGACAACGTCGGAGACTGCGCGGGAATGGCCGCCGACCTCTTCGAGTCGTACGCCGTCACCCTGGTGGCGGCCCTCATCCTCGGCAAGGCCGCCTTCGGCGACCTGGGCCTGGCCTTCCCGCTGATCGTCCCCGCCATCGGGGTCGTCACCGCGATGATCGGCATCTTCGCGGTCTCCCCGCGGCGTACCGACCGCAGCGGAATGACCGCCATCAACCGCGGCTTCTTCATCTCCGCGGCCATCTCGCTGGTCCTCGTCGCGATCGCCGTCTACGCGTACCTGCCGGGCACCTACAAGGAGCTCCTCGGCGTCGAAGACGCCGCGATCTCCGGGCACTCCGGTGACCCGCGGATCCTGGCGCTGGTCGCCGTCGCCATCGGCATCGTGCTCGCGGCGCTGATCCAGCAGCTGACCGGCTACTTCACCGAGACCAACCGCCGTCCCGTCCGGGACATCGGCAAGTCCTCCCTGACGGGCGCCGCCACGGTCGTGCTCGCCGGCATCTCGGTCGGTCTGGAGTCCGCCGTCTACACGGCGCTGCTCATCGGTCTCGGCGTGTACGGGGCGTTCCTGCTCGGCGGCACCTCGATCATGCTGGCGCTCTTCGCCGTGGCGCTGGCCGGCACCGGCCTGCTCACCACCGTCGGCGTCATCGTCGCCATGGACACCTTCGGTCCGGTCTCCGACAACGCCCAGGGCATCGCGGAGATGTCCGGGGACGTCGAGGGCGCCGGCGCGCAGGTGCTCACCGACCTGGACGCGGTGGGCAACACCACCAAGGCCATCACCAAGGGCATCGCCATCGCCACGGCCGTGCTCGCCGCGGCCGCGCTCTTCGGCTCGTACAACGACGCCATCGCGAACGCCGTCAGGGAGGTCGGAGCCAAGACCGCCGGGGAGATGAACCTCAGCCTGGACATCGCGCAGCCCAACAACCTGGTCGGGCTGATCCTGGGCGCGGCCGTCGTGTTCCTGTTCTCCGGCCTCGCCATCAACGCCGTGTCCCGCTCGGCGGGCGCGGTGGTCTACGAGGTGCGCCGCCAGTTCCGGGAGCACCCCGGGATCATGGACTACACCGAGAAGCCCGAGTACGGGCGCGTCGTGGACATCTGCACCAAGGACGCGCTGCGCGAACTCGCCACGCCCGGGCTGCTCGCCGTCCTCACCCCGATCGCCGTCGGGTTCACGCTCGGCGTCGGAGCCCTCGGCTCCTTCCTCGCCGGCGCGATCGGCACCGGCACCCTGATGGCGGTCTTCCTCGCCAACTCCGGTGGCGCGTGGGACAACGCGAAGAAGCTCGTCGAGGACGGACACCACGGCGGCAAGGGCAGCGCGGCCCACGAGGCCGTCGTCATCGGCGACACCGTCGGCGACCCCTTCAAGGACACCGCCGGTCCCGCCATCAACCCGCTGCTCAAGGTCATGAACCTGGTGGCGCTGCTGATCGCCCCCGCGATCGTGCAGTTCAGCTACGGCGACGACGCCAGCCCGACCGTGCGGGCGATCGTCGCGGTCCTCGCGATCGGCGTCATCGTCGGCGCGGTGTACATCTCCAAGCGCCGCGGCATCGCCGTGGGCGACGACGGGGAGGGCGAGGGCGCGACCGCGGAGCGGGTGGGCCAGCAGGCCGACCCGGCAGCGGTGGTCTCTTCCTGAGACGGCCGTCGCGGGCCTGAACCGGCCCGGCTCGACTCGACCGTACGCCCGAATGGCGGACGGGGGGCGCGGACTGACGCGCCGTCCGTCCGCCATTGCGTTTCCCGGATGGTGGGCGTGTATCTTCCGGGCCGAGAGCCTTCGAAGGGACCAATCCGGTGAACAAGAAGCTTGCGGCCGCGGTATCGGGCGCTGCGGTGCTGATGCTCGTCCTGTCCGGCTGCGGCGGGGACGACGGCGACAAGAAGACCGACGCCTGGGCCAAGAAGGTCTGCGACAGCTGGCAGCCAGAGCTCACGAAGATCGAGCAGGCGAACGCCGACATCAAGCGGGTGGCGACCGAGAGCAGTAAGCCCGAGGAGGTCCAGACGACCGACTCGGCGGCCTTCGGGACCATGTCCGAGTCGTACAAGGCGATGGGGACGGCCCTCACGAACGCGGGAGTTCCGCCCGTCAAGGACGGGGAGAAGACCCAGGCCGCCGCGGTCATGGGCTTCGAATCGACGTCGGCGGGCTACACCGCCCTGAAGACGAAGATGGACGCGCTCGACGCCAAGGACCAGGGCAAGTTCGCCGAGGGCCTCAAGGAGGTTGCCGGCGGCCTGGAGGAAGCGACCAAGGGCGGCAAGGAAGCCCTTGACCAGCTCAAGGCGGGCGGGCTGGACAAGGCGATGAACAGTCAGAAGGGCTGCCAGGTGACGACTCCGTCGCCGGCGCAGTCCTAGCGCGGCCCGCCGCCCTGCCGGCGGCGCCGCACCCACCGGGGCGGCCGGGATCCTTCGGGACCCCGGCCGCCCCGGGGCATGTCCGGGGACAGGCCCGGCCGTACGGAGCTGCGCCCGGCCGGGGCCCGTCCCGGGGTGCGGCCGCCGGCCGGGAGCTCGCGGGAGCGACGGGCGCCCACGCCGAAGGCCGTGTGGCGCGGGCAATGGCGGCGGCAGCGGCCACAATGGGCGGGTGAGTACCACCAGCCTTCCCCCCGGTCTGCCCGCCCGCCTCCCCTCGTCGGCCCGCGCGGCCGAGCTGCGCGCCGCGTTGCTCGCCGCGGGCTTCACCGCCGACGGGCTGCTCGATCTGCTCGGCGCCCCGGCGTACGCCGCGCTGGCCCGCAGCGAGACGGTCCCCGCCCTGCGCGCCACGCGGAGCCACGGCGACGGGCCGCTCGCCAGCCTGACCCGGCTGTTCCTGCTGCGGCAGCCGGTGCCGTACGTACATGCCGCGGGCGCCCTGCCCGTGGACGCGGCGCTGGCCGACGGCTGGCTGCGGCGCGAGGGCGATGAGGTGCACGCCACCGTGGACGTGCGCCCGTACGGCGGCCCGGACGGCGAGGACTGGTTCATCGTCTCCGACCTCGGCTGCGCCGTCGGCGGGGCCGGCGGCATCGGCAGCCGCGAGGAGGGCGTGGTCCTCGGTGTCGGCGGCGCCTCCACGACGCTGGCGGGGATCACCGTCCGCACGCCGGTCGGCTCGGCCCTCGACGTCGGCACCGGATCCGGGATCCAGGCGCTGCACGCCGCCCAGCACGCGACCCGGGTCACGGCGACCGATGTCAACCCGCGGGCCCTGGAATTCACCCGGTTGACGCTGGCGCTGTCGGGGGCCCCCGAGGCGGAACTGCTCGCCGGGTCGCTGTTCGAGCCGGTCGGCGCGGCCACGTACGACCTGATCGTGTCGAACCCGCCCTTCGTGATCTCCCCCGGAGCCCGGCTGACGTACCGGGACGGCGGGATGGGCGGCGACGACCTGTGCCGGACCCTGGTCCAGGAGGCCGGAGCCCGGCTCAACCCGGGCGGATTCGCGCAGTTCCTGGGCAACTGGCAGCACGTGGACGGCGAGGACTGGCACGACCGGGTACGGGCCTGGGTGCCGCGCGGCTGCGATGCCTGGATCGTGCAGCGCGACGTGCAGGACGTGACGCAGTACGCGGAGCTGTGGCTGCGCGACGCCGGCGACCACCGGACCGACCCCGCCGAGTACGAACAGCGGTACGAGGACTGGCTGGACGAGTTCGAAGCCCGCAAGACCAAGGCGGTCGGGTTCGGCTGGATCACGCTGCGGCGCAGCGACGCGGCCGAGCCGTCGGTCGTGGTCGAGGAGTGGCCGCACTCGGTGGAGCAGCCGCTCGGGGACGCCGTCCTGGAGCACTTCGCGCGCCAGGACTACCTGCGCGACCACGATGACGCGGCCCTGCTCGCGGGCTACTTCCGGCTGACCGCGGAGGTCGTCCAGGAGCAGGTCGGAGCGCCCGGCGCGGAGGATCCGGAGCACGTCGTGCTCCGGCAGAACCGGGGCATGCGGCGCGCCACCAAGGTCGACACGGTCGGCGCCGGCTTCGCCGGGGTGTGTGACGGATCACTGAGCGCGGGGCGGATTCTGGACGCCATCGCCCAGTTGGTGGAGGAGGACCCGGTGGTTCTGCGGGACCGGACGCCCGAGGCGATCCGGATGCTCGTGGAGCAGGGGTTCCTGGAGCCGTTGACCGGGGCGGACGCGGGCGCGGAAGCCGGAGCGGAAGCCCCCGGGGAGTAGGGACGGCGGGCGCGGTGCGCCGCCGTGCGCCCGGTGCGGTCCGGAGCCGCGGCGGGCCTCGGGCAGCCGGAGCCGGGATGTAACCCCAGGTTCGCCTGCCGTCCCCCATCGGCTGAAACCCTCTCCTCAGCGGGATCCGGGGGGATCCCGGGAGCGGCCCGGGGGGATGAGGGGAACGGCATGGAACACGGTCCGGCGATCTTCGCGGCAGCCGTGTTCCTGCTGTTCGGGGCCGCTCTGTCGGCTTGGACGGGGGCGCGCGCCCTACGAGGCGCGCCGGTGGCCGAGGGTGTGCGCCCCGTCGTTGCCGTACCGGTGGCACTGCTCGCCGGCGGGGTGTCGCTGGCCCTCGGCCTCTGGTGCCTCGGCCGGCTGTGAGTGCGGGCGCGGGGGCTCGCTGAGGCGAAGCTCACGGGGCCCGGGGGCTCCGCACCGCCCCGGGCTGCCCGGCATTCGGGCTCCGCGGCAGTGGGCCCCGGTGGGCCGGGGCGGTATCGCCCCTGGTGGGAGCGGGTGCATCGGTCCGGGTGGGGTGAGGCCGGGGGATCGGGGCCGCGGAATCGGCCGGATGTCGCCCACGGCCGGCGGCGCGCCGGGTTTCCTCCGCTCGTCCGGAATGTGCGCAGGATCGTAAAGAACGACGTGAAGCGGGGTGCCGGGGCGGGGCCAGACGGCCCTTCGGCCACTCTGCGCGGTGAGTGCGCAGGGCCTGCCGTGGCATCCGGGCGGCAGAAATGGCACTTGTCGGGTTACCGTTCGAGTGGCCGTTGCGGGCTTCTGCCGTTTGACACGGGGGCGGGTTGTACCGTCACACTCCGCAGCGTCGCCGTACTGCGACCGAGTGCCGACCGGAGAGAAGAGCCAAGTTGTCCCCGACTAGCGAGACCGCAAAGGGCGGCCGCCGACTCGTCATCGTCGAGTCCCCTGCCAAGGCGAAGACGATCAAGGGCTACCTCGGCCCCGGATACGTCGTCGAGGCGAGCGTCGGGCACATCCGCGACCTCCCCAGCGGCGCGGCCGAGGTTCCCGACAAGTACACGGGCGAGGTCCGTCGCCTCGGTGTGGACGTCGAGCACGACTTCGCGCCGATCTACGTCGTCAACGCCGATAAGAAGGCCCAGGTCAGGAAGCTCAAGGAGCTGCTGGCCGAGTCCGACGAACTCTTCCTCGCCACCGATGAGGACCGCGAGGGCGAAGCCATCGCGTGGCACCTGCAGGAAGTCCTCAAGCCCAAGGTCCCCGTCCACCGGATGGTCTTCCACGAGATCACCAAGGACGCGATCCGCGACGCCGTCGCCAACCCGCGCGAGCTCAACCAGCGCATGGTCGACGCCCAGGAGACCCGCCGCATCCTCGACCGCCTCTACGGCTACGAGGTCTCGCCGGTCCTGTGGAAGAAGGTCATGCCGAAGCTGTCGGCGGGCCGCGTCCAGTCGGTGGCGACCCGCATGGTGGTCGAGAAGGAGCGCGAGCGCATCGCCTTCCGCTCGGCCGAGTACTGGGACCTGACCGGCACCTTCGCCACCGGCCGCGCCGGTGACGCCTCCGACCCCTCCACGCTGGTCGCCCGCCTGAACACGGTGGACGGCAAGCGCGTGGCGCAGGGCCGCGACTTCGGCTCGACCGGGCAGCTCAAGAGCGAGGTGCTGCACCTCGACGAGGCGAACGCACGGGCGCTGGCCGCCGCGCTGACCGAGACCTCGTTCGCCGTCCGGTCCGTCGAGTCCAAGCCGTACCGCCGCTCCCCGTACGCCCCGTTCCGTACGACGACGCTCCAGCAGGAGGCCTCGCGCAAGCTCGGCTTCGGTGCGAAGGCGACGATGCAGGTGGCGCAGAAGCTGTACGAGAACGGCTTCATCACCTACATGCGTACCGACTCCACGACGCTGTCCGACACCGCGGTGTCGGCGGCCCGTGCCCAGGTCACGCAGCTCTACGGGGCCGAGTACCTGCCGGAGAAGCCCCGCGTCTACGCGGGCAAGGTCAAGAACGCGCAGGAGGCGCACGAGGCGATCCGTCCTTCGGGTGATCGTTTCCGCACCCCGGCCGAGACCGGTCTGACCGGCGACCAGTTCCGCCTGTACGAGCTCATCTGGAAGCGCACCGTCGCCTCCCAGATGAAGGACGCGGTCGGCAACTCGGTGACCGTGAAGATCGGCGGACGGTCGGCGGACGGCCGCGACGCCGAGTTCTCGGCGTCCGGCAAGACGATCACCTTCCACGGCTTCATGAAGGCCTACGTCGAGGGCGCGGACGACCCGAACGCCGAGCTCGACGACCGTGAGAAGCGCCTCCCGCAGGTCGCCGAGGGCGACGCGCTGTCGGCCGAGGAGATCACGGTCGACGGCCACTCGACCAAGCCGCCGGCCCGCTACACCGAGGCCTCGCTGGTCAAGGAGCTGGAAGAGCGGGAGATCGGCCGGCCGTCGACGTACGCGTCGATCATCGGCACGATCCTGGACCGCGGGTACGTCTTCAAGAAGGGCACGGCGCTCGTGCCGTCCTTCCTGTCGTTCGCCGTGGTCAACCTGCTGGAGACGCACTTCGGGCGGCTCGTCGACTACGACTTCACCGCCAAGATGGAGGACGACCTCGACCGCATCGCGCGGGGCGAGGCCCAGTCCGTGCCGTGGCTCAAGCGCTTCTACTTCGGCGCGGAGGACGCGACCGAGGTCGTACCGGCCGACGGTGACGCGCTCGGCGGCCTGAAGGAGCTGGTGACCGACCTGGGCGCGATCGACGCCCGGGAGATCTCCTCCTTCCCCGTCGGCGAGGGCATCGTGCTGCGCGTCGGCCGCTACGGGCCGTACGTGGAGCGCGGCGAGAAGGACGCCGAGGGCCACCAGCGGGCGGACGTACCCGAGGAGCTGGCCCCCGACGAGCTGACGGTCGAGTACGCGGAGGAGCTCTTCGCGAAGCCGAGCGGCGAGTTCGAGCTGGGCAAGGACCCGATCAGCGGGAACGAAATCGTCGCGAAGGACGGTCGCTACGGGCCGTACGTGACGGAGATCCTGCCCGAGGGCACGCCGAAGACCGGCAAGAACGCGGTGAAGCCGCGGACGGCCTCGCTGTTCCAGTCGATGAGCCTGGACACGGTCACGCTCGAGGACGCACTGCGTCTGATGTCCCTTCCCCGGGTCGTGGGCGTGGACGCTGAGGGCGCGGAGATCACCGCGCAGAACGGCCGCTACGGCCCGTACCTGAAGAAGGGCACGGACTCGCGGTCGCTGGAGACCGAGGACCAGCTGTTCGCCATCACCCTGGAGCAGGCGCTCGCGATCTACGCGCAGCCCAAGCAGCGGGGGCGCGCGGCCGCGAAGCCGCCGCTGAAGGAGCTGGGCACCGACCCGGTCAGCGAGAAGCCCGTGGTCGTCAAGGACGGCCGGTTCGGCCCGTACGTGACGGACGGAGAGACGAACGCGACGCTGCGGCGGGACGACGACGTCGAGACGATCACGCCGGAGCGTGGGTACGAGCTGCTCGCGGAGAAGCGCGCCAAGGGCCCGGTGAAGAAGACGGCCAAGAAGGCGCCCGCGAAGAAGGCCCCGGCGAAGAAGGCGACGGCGACGAAGACGGCTGCCGCCAAGAAGACGACGACGGCGAAGAAGGCGACGGCGGCGAAGAAGACCACCGCCACCGTCAAGAAGACGGCCGCGAAGAAGACGGCGGCCGCTGCGGCGGACGAGTAGTCGTAGTCGCGGACGAGTAGTCACCGGCAGGGCCCGTGCAATGCGCACGGGCCCTCGCTGTTTCAGCCGTCCGGCGGTTGAGGACCGGGGTCCGGGGCGGAGCCCCAGGATCTTTCCGGGTCCGGGCGGAGCCCGGGGAACGGTGGAAGGGCGGGTGGGGGACATGCCCCGCGCAGCGGCGGCACGGACCCCGCGGGCGAAGCCCCGGGAGGTGGGTCGGGGGTCACACCGGAGCTTGTCCACAGGGGCTCCGCACCCGCCAAGCACAGCGGATAGGCTGGGCGGATGACGCGAGCCGAGCAGCCAACGGTCGTGACCGCCACCACCGACACCGCCCCCACCTACGACGAAGCCCTCGCCGCGGACTCCCGCGAGCGGGCGGTGCGCGCCCTGCTGCGCACCCCCGGGCTGCGCCGTCTGTGGAGCGCGCAGTTGGTGAGCGGCATCGGCGATGCCCTCGCCCTGCTGGTCCTGGTGCTGCTGGTCTTCCAGACGGCCGTGGAGCAGGAGCCCTTCGGCGGTGGTTACACCGGCTGGGCCCTCGCCGTCGCCGCCGTCTTCGGTGTCCGCGTGCTCTCCACCGTCCTCTTCGGCGCGGTCCTCCTCGGCCCCCTGGCCAAGCTCACCGCCCCCGGCGGCAAGCTGGACCGCCGCTGGACGATGATCGGCGCCGACGGGCTGCGGCTCGGCCTCTTCGTCGTGGCCCCGCTGTGGCTCGACTGGATCGGCCCGCACGCGCTGATCGCCCTGCTCGCCACCGTCTTCGTCTCCGGCGCCGCGGAGCGGCTGTGGGGGCTGGCCAGGGACAGCGCCGCGCCCGGCCTGCTGCCGACGCCGCCGCCCGAGGGCGCGACCGTACGGCCGCTGCCCGACCACCTCGACGCACTGCGCCGGCTGAACCTGCGCACCGCCTTCGCGGCCATGCCGGTCGCCGCAGCCGCGCTGCTCGCCGCGACCCTGATCGGCAATGCACTCGGCCTCGGCATCGGCTGGTTCGCCGAGAACCAGGCGGCCCTGGGCTCGTACGTGGCCTCCGGCCTCTTCGCGGCGTCCGTATCGCTGCTGCTCCCGCTGGTGCTGCCCGGCACGAAGACCCCGCGTCCGCGCTCCCCGCTGGAGGGCCTGCGCGCCCCCAAGGCGGGGGACCGGCCGGAGAAGGGGCGTACGGGGGCCATCCCGCTGCTCGTCCTCGTCTGCGCAGCCGTCGCGGGAGCCGTCGCCTCCGCCGCCGCCGTTGCCGTCCTGCACGCCACCGACCTGGGGGGCGGAGCGGCCGCGTTCGCGCTGTTCGTACTGGCCCTGCTCGGCGGCACCGCTCTGGGCATCCGCGCCACCCAGGCCGGCAAGGTCCTCCCCGCCCTGTCCCGGCGCCGCCTGCTGGCCCTGGCCGTCGGCGTGGCCGGGCTGGCGCTGCTGCTGACCGGGCTGGTGCCGGACACCTCGACGGTGGTGTTCCTCTCGCTGCTCGCCGGCACCGCCGCGGGCGTCGCCGCGAACACCGGGCACACGCTGCTCGACCAGGAGACCGAGGAGTTCCGCAGGGCCCGGGTCACCGAGCACCTGCAGGCCGTCGTCCGGGTCTCCGTGGCCGTCGGCGCCGTGGCCGCCCCGCTGCTGGCCGCCCTGATCGGACCGCACCGGCTGGCCGCCGGCGAGGTCGTCTTCGCGCACGGCGGCGCGGCCTTCACGCTGATGCTGGTCGGCGCCCTGCTGCTGCCGGTCGCCGTCATCGTCCTGGCCAAGGCCGACGACCGCGCCGGCGTACCGCTGCGCCGCGACCTGCGCGAGGCGCTGCGCGGCGGGGAGCCGGTCCAGGCCGCGTCCGACGCAGGGTTCTTCATCGCCCTGGAAGGCGGCGACGGCGCCGGCAAGTCCACCCAGGTGGAGGCGATGGCCGACTGGATACGGGCCAAGGGTCACGAGGTCGTCGTCACGCGCGAGCCCGGGGCCACCCCGGTCGGCAAGCGGCTGCGATCGATCCTGCTCGACGTGTCCTCCGCGGGCCTGTCGAACCGCGCCGAGGCCCTGCTGTACGCGGCCGACCGCGCCGAGCACGTGGACACCGTCGTACGCCCCGCCCTGGAGCGCGGCGCGGTGGTCATCACCGACCGCTACATCGACTCCTCGGTGGCCTACCAGGGCGCCGGCCGGGACCTGTCCCCGACCGAGATCGCCCGCATCTCGCGCTGGGCCACGAGTGGCCTCGTACCGAATCTGACCGTGCTGCTCGACGTGTCGCCGGAGACGGCCCGCGAGCGGTTCACGGAGGCGCCGGACCGGCTGGAATCGGAGCCGGCGGAGTTCCACCAGCGGGTGCGGGCCGGATTCCTGACCCTGGCCGCGGCCGACCCCGGGCGCTACCTGGTGGTCGACGCGGGCCAGGACCCGGAGTCGGTCAGCACCGTCGTGCGCCACCGCCTGGACCGGATGCTCCCGCTGTCGGAGGCCGAGGTGGCCGCCCAGGCGGAGGCCCGCCGGCTCGCCATCGAGGAGGCCAAGCGCAAGGCCGAGGAAGAGGCGGCGCGCAAGGCCGAGGAAGCCCGGCTGCTGGCCGAGGAAGAGGCACGCAAGGCCCGCGAGGCGGAAGAGGCCCGGATCGCGGCCGAGGCCGAGGCCGCCCGCAAGGAGCGCGAGGAGCGGCTGCGCGCCGAGGAGGAGGCCCGCGCGCGGGCCGAGGCCGAGCGACTGCGGCTGGAGGCCGAGGAGAAGGCCCGCGCGGTGGAGGCCGAGCGGCTGCGCAAGCAGGCGGAGGAAGAGGCCCGGCTGCACGCCGAGGCCGAGGAGCGGCGGCTGGAGAAGCAGCGGCGGGCCGAGGAGGCCCTGCTGAAGGCCGAGGAGGCGCGGCGGCTGGCCGAGGCCTCGGCGGCGGAGGCGGCGGCGAAGTCCGCTGCGGCTGCGGCGGCTGCTGCCTCGGCCGCGGCTGCGGCTCCGGCGGCCGCTGCGGCTGCCCCGGCGGCCCCTGCGGCTCCCGCGGCTGCCCCGGCGGCTTCCGGCGCTTCCGCGCCCAAGGCCGATCTGCGCAAGGACCCGCGCCACGACGAGGCCGTGACGATCGAGACTCCGGTCGTCAGGCGGGTCGTGCAGCCGGACGACGTCACCCAGACGGTCCCGGTCCCGAAGGCCGATCCGGCGGCGGGTCCGGCGGACGAGACGGCTGTGCTGCCGCCCGTCCGGGCGACGGGTCCCGCGGACGAGACGGCGGTCCTGCCGCCCGTACGCCCCACGGGTGCGGACGAGGCCGCGGCGACGCGGCCGGCGGCGCCCAGGGGTTCGTACTCCGCGTCGCGGCCCACGGCACAGCGCCCCGAGGAGAACCCGGCCGACCGGGTCCCGCCGGGCATCTTCCGCGACTCCGGCAACGACGCGACCCGGGAACTGCCGCTCCCCGCCGAGGACGGCAGGCCGCGACGGCCCCGCTCGGACTGGGCGGAGGAGACTCCGCTGGACGATCTGCCGACCCTGGCGGACGAACTGCTGGGACGGCGCCGGGACGACGAGGACGAGCAGGGCCGGGGGCCGCGCCGCCGCTGACGGTGCTGACGCGGTGACGGCGGCGACGGCGGGGATTGTCAGTGGGAGCCGCCACACTGGGTGAGCAGACGGCACGGACGGTACGCGAGCGAGGCGAAAGGTGGTGGGCGGGATGCCCGTATGGGACGACCTGGTGGGACAGGAGCGGGTCCAGACGCAGCTGGCCGCCGCCGCGGTCGACGCCGACGGCCTGGTCACCGCCATCGAGGCGGGGACCCCGCCGCCGGCCGCCTCCAAGATGACGCACGCCTGGCTGTTCACCGGACCGCCCGGCTCCGGGCGGTCCACCGCCGCCCGCGCCTTCGCTGCGGCGCTCCAGTGCACCAGCCCGGACCGCGCCCTCGGCGGCGAGCCGGGCTGCGGATTCTGCGACGGCTGCCACACCACCGTGATCGGCACGCACGCCGACGTGGAGATCGTCCGTACCGATCAGCTGTCCATCGGCGTGAAGGACACCCGGGCGCTGGTGCGCCGGGCGCAGCTCTCCCCGGCCGTCGGACGCTGGCAGGTCATCGTCCTGGAGGACGCCGACCGGCTGACGGAGGGCGCCGGCAACGTGCTGCTCAAGGCCGTGGAGGAGCCCGCTCCGCGGACCGTGTGGCTGCTGTGCGCCCCCTCGCTGGAGGACGTGCTGCCCACCATCCGCTCCCGCTGCCGGCACCTTTCGCTGCGCACCCCACCGGTGTCCGCCGTCGCGGAGGTTCTCGTGCGGCGCGACGGCATCGAGCCGGAGGTGGCGCAGGCCGCGGCCCGCGCGACCCAGGGGCACATCGGCCGGGCTCGCCGGCTCGCCACCGACGGGGCGGCCCGCTCGCGGCGCGCCACCGTACTGAAGCTGCCGATGCGCGTGAGCGACGTGGGCGACTGCCTGAAGGCGGCGCAGGAGCTGGTGGACGCCGCCGCCGAGGACGCCAAGCAGGTCGCGGAAGAGGTCGACACCAAGGAGACCGAGGAGCTGCGGGCCGCGCTCGGCGCCGGAGCGGGGACGGGCGGGCGGATGCCGCGCGGTACGGCGGGCGTGATGAAGGAGCTGGAGGACCGGCAGAAGCGCCGGCGCACGCGCACGCAGCGCGACAGCCTCGACCTGGCGCTGACCGACCTCACCGGCTTCTACCGGGACGTGCTGGCCCTCCAGCTCGGCTCCTCGCTGGCCATCGCGAACGAGGAAATACGACAGGACCTGGACCGGATCGCCCGGGAGTCGGGCCCCGAGCGCACGCTGCGGCGCATCGAGGCGATCATCGCGTGCCGGCGGGCGCTGGACCGCAACGTCGCCCCGCTGCTCGCGGTCGAGGCGATGACGATGTCGCTGCGCGCGGGCTGACGCGCGCGGCTCTCCCCGGCCCGCGACTCCGGTTGACCGCCTCACCCGTTCGAGGGGTCCGCGTGGCGGGCCGCAGACGCCACCGGTCCGTGCGGGGCGGCGCCCCGCGCCCGGGCGGCCGCCCGCCGCCCGCCGCGGGTAGCACCGCCCCGGGCGTCCCCGCAGGCCGTAGGCTCCGGGAATGGACACCAGTCGCCTGCTGCGCACCACCGGGACCGTGATCGCCGCCGCGGGGCTACTGCTCTCCGGGTGCACCTCGGGCGGTTCGGGAACACCCCGCGCCGCCGCTTCGTCCGGCGAGGCCTCCGAGGCACCGTCGGCCGCGCCGACCGCCGTCCCGGCCGCGCTGCGCCCGTACTACGACCAGAAGCTGAGCTGGCGCGAGTGCGGTGTGCCCGGCTTCGACTGCAGCACCCTGAAGGTCCCGCTGGACTACGAGAATCCTGAAGCCGGGGCCGCCGGGGACATCGACATCGCGGTGGCCCGCCGCAAGGCCACCGACCCCTCCAAGCGGCTCGGCTCGCTGGTGGTGAACCCGGGCGGCCCGGGCGGCTCCGGCATCGGCTACCTCCAGGCGTACGCGGGCATCGGCTACCCGGCCCCGGTCCGCGCCGCGTACGACATGGTCTCCTTCGACCCGCGCGGCGTGGACCGCAGCAGCCCCGTGGAATGCCTGAACGGCCCGGCCATGGACAAGTACACCCAGGTGGACCAGACGCCGGACACGCCGGCGGAGCGGGCCCTGCTGGTGGCCGCCTTCAAGGAGTTCGCGGCTGCCTGCCAGACGCACTCGCAGCGGATCCTGCCGCACGTGTCGACGGTCGACGCCGCCCGGGACATGGACGTCCTGCGTGCGGCGCTGGGCGACGAGAAGCTGAACTACGTCGGAGCCTCGTACGGCACCTTCCTCGGGGCGACGTACGCCGACCTCTTCCCGGGCCGGACCGGCCGGCTGGTCCTGGACGGGGCGATGGACCCCTCCCGGCCCGCGCTCGAACTGAACCGGGACCAGACGGAGGGCTTCGAGACCGCCTTCCGCGCCTTCGCCGCGGACTGCGCGAAGCAGACCGACTGTCCGCTCGGCAAGGGCAGCCCGGAGCAGATCGCGGAACGCCTGAAGGAGTTCTTCCGCAAGGTCGACGCCCAGCCGGTCCCCACGAGCGACCGGGCGCGCGCCACGCTCGGCGAGTCGCTGGCGACGACCGGGGTGATCGCCGCCCTGTACGACGAGAACGCCTGGCCGCAGCTGCGCGAGGCGCTCGGGGCCGCGATCGACGGCGACGACGGCAACGGGCTGCTGGCCCTCGCCGACAGCTACTACGAGCGCGAGCAGGACGGCAAGTACGCCAACCTCATGTCGGCGAACGCCGCCGTCAACTGCCTCGACCAGCCCCCGGCCTTCGCCGCCGGGCCCGAAGCGGTCGAGAAGGCGCTGCCCTCCTTCGAGAAGGCCTCTCCGGTCTTCGGCGCGGGCCTGGCCTGGGCCTCGCTGAACTGCACGTACTGGCCGGCGAAGGCCACGGGCACGGCCCGGGCCCTGCACGCGAAGGGCGCCCCGCCGGTGGTGGTGGTCGGCACCACCCGCGACCCCGCGACCCCGTACAAGTGGGCCGAGGCGCTGGCCGGCCAGCTCGACTCGGGCGTCCTGCTGACCTACGACGGCGACGGCCACACGGCGTACGGCCGGGGCAGCGACTGCATCGACTCGGCGATCAACCGCTACCTCCTGGAGGGCACGGCTCCGAAGGACGGAAAGAGGTGCTGACCCCCGCCTGCGGAGCCGTCCCGGCACCGTGTTCGGGGCACCCCGTTTAACCCTGTAGACTTGGCGCCGCTGCTGATGAGAGCCTCCCACCAGGGAAATTCTTGTCTTCCCAGCGGTGCCGCCTTAGCTCAGCTGGCCAGAGCAACGCACTCGTAATGCGTAGGTCTCGGGTTCGAATCCCGAAGGCGGCTCTGTAGAACCCCCAGGACTCACTCGCCGTGACCTGGGGGTTTTGCTTTTTACCGGATCTGGCGCCGCCGCCGTGCGCGGGCGGCCCGGGTGTTGTCGGTCTCAGTTCTGGTCTCAGACACCGGATCGGGGCCAGGTGGTCCGGCAGATACGGAGCCGGGGCATGTGCTGTCTCCCTGGAGGTTGGGGATGGCGGGGACGATGGCGTTGGCCATCTCGTTGATGGGGCCCGCGGCGCCGGTCGAGGCGAGGGAGAACCCGAACCCGGCGGCGACGAACGCTCCTCCGGCGCTGAGGCGGTGGGAGCGCAGGAGGAAGTACAGGACGAGTCCGAAGGGCGCGACGAGCGAGACGAGCGCGACGGTGATGGCCGTGCCGGAATCTCCTTTGACGTGCACGGGGAAGGTTGCCAAGCTGCGGGTACTTCGGGTGCTGACAAGCTCGGGGTCTTACCGGTGGCCGTGTCTGCCTAGCTCCACCATCGGAGAGGGGTCCGCCTTATGGCGTGCGGCCACCGGCCTTCTGCTGTTCGGGGCAATGCGTGGGTCTCGGGTTCGAATCCCGAAGGCGGCTCTGTGGAACCCCCAGGACTCACTCGCCGTGACCTGGGGGTTTTGCCATGTCCGGGGCGGGGCGGCGTGACGCCCCGTCGGATGGTGCCGCGCGGTCACGTGATCGCATCCGCCGGTGTGCTCACCCGTTGGCATCCCGCGATCGGGTGATGCCCCGCGCTCCGGGGACAAGGCAGGCTCCCCACGGGCCGGAGCACGTGGGTTGACCGCTCGGCCGGATCCGATCGGGGATGGGACCAGCCTTGGGCATCTTGGTACAGAAGTACGGGGGGAGTTCTCTCTCCCAGACGGACAGGCTCCGCCGGGTGTCCGAGCGGGTGGCGGCGAGCCGCCGGGCCGGCAAACGCACCGTGGTCGTGGTGTCGGCCCGGGGGGACACCACCGACGAGCTGCTGGACCTGGTCGAAGACATCGGGGGGCGGCACGCGGCACGGCGGGCGCCTCGGGAGGTCGACCAACTGCTGGCCACGGGCGAGTACGCCTCCGCGGCGTTGCTCGCCCTGGCGCTGGAGCGGTTGGGCGTGCCGGCCGTCTCGCTCACCGGGGCGCAGGCCGGCATCCGGGCGGTCGGACGGCACGGGGACGGTGTGATCGACTCCATCGACACCGGGAGGGTCACGCGGTGTCTCGACGAGGAACGAGTGGTCGTCGTCGGGGGTTTCCAGGGACTCAACGACACGGGTGACGTGGTCACCCTGGGCCGTGGCGGGTCCGACACCACGGCCGTCGCGCTCGCGGCGGCCCTGGGCGCCGGGAGCTGCGAGATCTACACGGACGTGGACGGCGTGTACACGGCCGACCCGAGGCTGGTCGAGTCGGCCCGCAAGCTCCCGCACGTGGCCGCGGACGTCATGGTGGAGATGGCCTTCGCGGGGGCGAAGGTGCTGCACTCCCGGTCCGCGGAGCTGGCAGCGGCCAAGGGGGTCGAGTTGCACGTCAGAAGTTCATTGGTCGACAGGGAGGGAACCGTGGTGAGCGGGAACGGCACGAGCCTGCTGGAGACGGGGAGCGCGATCACCGCCGTCACGTCGGACACGGACGTCGCGCGGATCCTCGTGCACTGCAAGGGCCGGAGCGATCCGGCTTCGGAGATCCTCGGCATTCTCGCCGGGAACGCGGTGCCGACCGATCTCGTGGCCCGTTCCGGTCCGCAGGAGGACGAGTTCCGGATGGGCTTCACCGTGCGCCGCAGTGACGTCTCCCGGATCGAAGAGCCGCTCGCGAACGCCGTTGCTCCCTTCGACGGCGGCATCCGGGTGGACACGGACGTCGTCAAGGTGTCGCTGATCGGCATGGGCCTGCTGAACCGCCCGGAGTACCTGGCCCGTCTGATGACGGTCCTCGACGGTGCGGGGATCGTCACCAGCTGGATGTCCAGCTCCCAGCTGCGCGTCTCCGTGGTCGTGCCGAGTCGCGACCACGTGCGGGCCCTGCGGCTGCTGCACGCGGAGTTCGACCTCGCGGGTGCCGGCATCCTTGTGTGACGCCTTCCTCGCAACGACGCGATGACGCAACGACGCAACGACGCAACGACGCCGCGGCCCACGGGCCGCGGCGTCGTCGCGTTGCCGCTCTCGGTCGTCCGACGCGCTACGTCCCGAGGAGGGCCGACTCCGCGTCGTAGCCGTACAGCCAGTCCTGCTTGCGCAGGTTCTGGGTGCCGGCCAGGACCAGGTCGCGTTCGCGCTGCCCTTCCCCGTCGGAGAGGTGGAAGGTGCGGGAGTTCGCCCGGGACAGCCGCTGGAGCTCGTCGGTCCGCGGCCGGCGCGCCTGCTCGTAACGGGCCAGCGCCGCCGGGATGCCGTCCGGTGCCACGTCCCGCAGGCAGGCGGCGAGCACGATCGCGTCCTCGATCGCCTGGTTGGCGCCCTGTGCCTGGAAGGGCAGCATGGGGTGCGCCGCGTCCCCGACGACCGCGATCCGGGGGGTGGACCAGTGCGTGAGCGGCCGGCGGTCGTGCAGGGCCCACCGGCTCACGGAATCCAGGGACTTGAGGACGCTGTGCACTTCCTCGTTCCACCCCTGGTAGGTCTCGAGGAGCTCCTCTACGCGGCCTTCGGCCGTCCACGCCTCGACCGACCAGTCGCCGGCCGGAGCCGTGGCCCCGACGCTGATCCACCGCCCGGAGCTCACCGGGTAGCACACGACGTGCTGTTCCGGACCGAACCAGAGCCGGACCTTCGGGTCCTCCAGGAGGAACGGCAGCCGATCGCCCGGAACCAGCCCCCGGTAGATCGACTGGCCGGAGAAGGTGGGCTCGTCCATGGCGAGGGAGTCGCGCACCAAGGAGTGGATGCCGTCGGCGCCGATCACCACGTCGGCCTCGTACACGGAGCCGTCCTCGAAGCGGAGTTGTACCCCCTCCGGCCGTTCCTCGACGCCCACGCACCGACGGCCGATGTGCAGGATGTTGTCGATGCTGCTGAGCAGTTGCTGGTGCAGATCGGCCCGGTGCACCGTGTAGTACGGGGCCTCGTAGAGCTCTTCGCAGGCGTCTCCGAGCTCGGTTCGGCCGATCAGCCGGCCGTCGTCCCAGCGGCGCATCTCCACGGCGGAGGGGCGCACCGCCACCGATTTCAGCCGCTGGGCGAGACCCAACTGGTGCAAGATGCGGGTGGCGTTGGGCGCAAGCTGCAGACCCGCCCCCACCTCGCGCAGGTTCTTCGTCTGCTCGAAGACCTCGCAGCGGATGCCGGCGCGGCCGAGGGCCAGTGCCACGGTGAGGCCGGCGATGCCGGCGCCCACGACCGCTATGCGGCTGCCCTCACGCTTCCACTGGGGGGGCATGCGATCCTGGATCATAGTCACAACTCTCGACGGGCGGTCTCAGTAGTAGAGGATGGCCTTGTTCCAGTCCTCGTCCGGGCCGAACAGACTCCTGGGCTTGACGACATCGGGCATGCCCGTCAGCACGTCCTGTGGCACCAGGGTTCCCGGGGCGACTCCCTCGACCCGGCACTCCACGCCCAGTTCCTGCCGGACCGTGACGGCCAGCTCGGCGCACGCGGCGGCCCGGTGCTCGTCCGCCACCTCGATCTCGACCCGCAGGTGGTCGGAGGCGGTCTGCGCGCGCCAGAACAGCACCCCGTGTTCGAAGGGCAGCCGGTACACCAGGTCTTCCAACCCGTGCTGGGTGACGAGGGTTTCGCCGATCCGGTGCCCGTAGACGGCCCGTCCGAGGACGGTGATGGTGGGGAGCACCCAGCCGCACGGACACGGGTCGTACGACACCTCGACCGAGTCTTCCAGGTTGTAGCGCAGCAGCGGCATGGCCGCCCGGTGGAGCGGGGTGACGACGAGCTGCCCCGCGCCCTCCCTGCGGATCTCCCCGGTGTCCGGGTCGCGGACCTCGAAGAGGACCCGGTCGGCCCACAGGTGCAGGCGGCCCTCCGTGCACTCGCCGGCCAGGCTTCCGGTCTCGGTGGAGCCGTACTCCTCCACCACCGGCACGCCCCACAGCCTGCTGATCCTGGCCCGACGGGCCGGGCTCAGCGGCTCGCCGCCGACGAACAGCGCGCGCAGCGCGGGGAAGTCCTCGTCGGGCCGGAGCCCCGCGGCCTTGGCCGCGGCGGCCCACAGCAGGCACTCCGTGGGCATCGACCAGGTCAGCGACACTCGCAGGTCGTGCAGGGCCCTGACCACCCGTGAGTACGGCATGGCCAGCGAGCGGTTGTCGCCGGGGACCACGGTCGCGCCGTTCAGCCGGCCCGCCGCGTGCGCCAGGTGTCCGGTGAGCAGCATGGCGTACGGGGTGCGGACGAGCAGCGTGTCCGAGGCGTCGATGCCGACCCACTTGCGGGCGAAGCGCTCGGAGAGATCGACCCAGTCCTCCTCGGTGTAGTAGGAGGGGGTCGGCTGGCCGGTGGATCCGCTGGACTCGTGGTACGTCGCCAGCTCGCTGTTGGACACCGCCAGCATGCCGAACGGGTAGTTGTCGCGGAGATCGGACTTGGTGGTGAGCGGGACCCGGGCGAAGTCGCCCGGGTCGCCGGGTATCGCGTCGCCGCCCGTCCGGGCTTGGTGGAAGGGCGACTTGGCGGCCCGTGCGAGGACCCCGGGCAGCATCGCCTGTTGCAGCTCGGCCAGTTCCGCGTAGGTGGACCAGTCGCCGAGCTGGGGCAGCTTGTCCGTCGTCGTCACTCTGTTTCCTCCTGTCCGAGAAGTCGGCAGGCGTTGCGCCACGCGATCTTCTGCCAGTCTTCGTCGCCGAGCCCGAGGTGGCGCAGCTTGGTCAGCTCCACCTCGGGGTGCTGCAGCGGAGCTTCGGAGCCGAAGAGGACTCGGTCCGCTCCGAGTTGTTCCACCGCGGCGCGGGCGACGCAGGTGTAGCCGCCGGAGGTCTCCAGCAGCACGTTCGGCAGCGGGGCGATCAGCTCGACGGCGTACAGGTCGATGTTCCCGATGCCCGCGTGCCCGAGGACGAAGGTGACCTCGGGGTACCGCAGGGCGAGCGACACGAGGTCGGCGACCCTGCTGCCGTCACGTTCCAGACAGACGGTGTAGACGCTGTGCCCGAAGTCCCGGGCGGCCTCGACGAGGCCGGCGGTGCGCGGGTCGGTCAGAGCCACCCCGTGCACCGCCGGGGAGATCTCCATGCCGCGGAAGTCCGGCGCCGCCTTGCGGTAGTGCTCCGGATCCCGGTGCGGGTTGGCGAAGAAGAACGGGATCAGCCGGCCGTCCGACGCCTCGCACGCCCGCAGGACCGCGTCGTTGTCCGCGTCGGACTCTATGTGCCCGCCCTCGACGAGGAAGCGGGAGAGCTGCGCGAGCGGCATGGTGCCGCCCGCGCAGACCACCGCGCGGCCGATGCCGCATTCGTCCATCGTGGCGAGCAGGCGATCCGGGGCCCGGGGGACCGGGGCGAGCCGGACGTGGAAATCCAGTACCCGCCGCTCGGTCCCCGCCACCTGCGTGTGAGGACTCACTTCTCGAGGCAGAACTCGTCGATCGGGTAACCGACGTGACGGTCCTCGGTCGGCAGGTAGCCGAGCACCTTGTCGCCGGGCTTGAGCTCGGTGCTGTTGAGCACGACGCCGCCGGGGCCGAGCACCCGCACGTGCCAGTCGTCCTGCAGGATGAGGTTGACCCGCTGGCCGTTCGGCGCGACCGCGTCGATGGAGATGAGCGGACGGGACTCGATCTTGACCCGGCCGACGGTCACGAGCCGGGTCTGGCCCTTGATGTCGACGGCCGTGACCTTGCTGCCCGCCTTGAGCTCGCTGAGGTAGTTGGTGCGCTCGTCCTTGGAGAGGGTGTACGAGTGGATGGCGCCGGCGTTCACCCGGAACGGGCGGGTCGGCATGTAGGGCAGCGGGTGCGTCTCGCTGACGCACAGGATCATGCCCTTGGAGTGCGAGCCGACCAGGATGCCCTCGTCCTCGCGGAGGTACGAGCAGGTGTCCACGCACGCCCGCTCACCCATGCCGATGTGCGAGGTCTCCACGACCTCCAGCTCGGTCAGGTTGAGGTCCGGCACGTCGGTCTGGGCCGCTGCCTTCAGCTTGGCCGCGTCACCGACCTTCTCGGGCAGCATCATCACGCCGTCCGAGCCGTGCTCCAGGACGCCGAAGATGATCTCCGCTTCCTCGATGTCCTGGGCGATGGTGACCATGCTGCCCGTCGCACGGGCGGCCGCGGCGATGACGATCTCCAGCGGGATCTTGGTGGGGTCGCGGAAGAGCAGCAGGCTCCACGCCTCGGTGCGCGCCGACTCGCAGGCGTCCTCCAGGGTCGGCGCGTCGATGATCTCCACGAAGCGGCCGAACTCCACTCCGGGGTGCTTGATGGCCAGTTCGGCCGTGGTCGCACCGTGACGGGCGGGGTCGACGACGACCACCGTCGCGTCGCCGAAGTCTTCCGGCAGGTCCTTGCCCTGCGGGAAGAGGACCTTGGTGATCGTGGGCGGCAGCTCCGCCAGATCGGCGGCGTCGTCCGCGACGATGCCTTCGACGCGGTAGTGCAGCGCCTCCTGCAGGATCGCTTCCTTGGATTCGCCGAGACCGCGGATATCAAGCCAGGTGATCTTCATTGCTTACTCCCTGATGGGTATGAGTGAGATGAGGTGGAACGCTGCCGGCGGGGCTCAGCCCACGAGGGTCGGCAGCTGCTCCGGGCGCGGGTTCTGCGTGGGGCGGTGATCGCCGAGGCCGAGTTCCTCGCCGCGGAGCCGGTGCAGGCGCTGCGCGATCTGCCGCGTCATCGCGCCGGGGTCGGCGGCCTGGAAGATGTTGCGGCCCATCGCGAAGCCGCTGACGCCGCCGCGCAGCGCCTCGTCCACGTAGGCCAGTACGTCGGGCACCGTGGTCTTGCGCGGGCCGCCGGCGACGATGACCGGGATGGCCGCGGACCTGACGACGTCCGCCATCTCGTCGGGCGAGCCCACGTACGGCGTCTTGACGATGTCGGCGCCGAGTTCGGCTGCCACGGTGATGGCGTGGGCGACGAGTTCGGGGTCCCGTGGATTGGTGACCTTCGGGCCCCGCGGATAGATCATGGCGAGCAGCGGGACGTTCCACTGGTCGCAGAGGTCCGACACGCGGCCGAGGTCCGTGATCTGCTGCTGCTCCTCGGCCGAACCGAGGTTCACGTGGACGCTGACCGCGTCGGCGCCGTGCCGCAGTGCCTCGTCGACGCCGCTCACCAGGTACTTGGAGTCCGGGTCCTGGGCGTACATGGTGCTCGCGCTGAGGTGGACGATCAGCGAGGTCCGGGAGAACCGGTCCGGACTGACGTGGCGCAGCCCGCCCTTGTGCAGGACCACGGCGTCGGCGCCGTTGTCGGTGAGCTGCCCGACCAAGGCGTCCAGTCCGCCTTCTCGCAGGGCGATCGGCCCGTCACTGATGGGGTGGTCCAGTGGTACGACGAGCAGCCGGTCGCCGCCGTCTCCGTACAGGCGCCTCAATCGGAGCCGCCGGCCGAACGAAAGATTGGTGAACATTACACGCATCCCCTCCCTGTCGGGTGTGGGGCGGGAGCCGAGCGGTCCGCGGTTCCGGCTCGCTCGGCGTGCCCCCGGCCCGTCGACGGCAAGTTTTCGCCGAGGGGCCATGGCGTGCCATCGCCCGTTTACGTGATCCCGTCCGTGAAGGGCACGGGAGATTCGAACGGAGGGCCGTACGGCCCCGGGTGCGGAAGGCCGAGGTCGTTGCGGACGGCGGAGGGGCGGACACCAGCCCTTCTGCCCCGAACGAGGAATCGGCCGGCACTCCGCGCATTGACACATTCGCCACCGGGCAGGGAAATGTTTCGGCCATTTCCGGGCTTTGCTTCCGCGAGAAGGAAATCGGCGATCAGTCGGCAGCGGTTACCGTGACATGGGAAGTGACGTGCTGATGACCAGCCCGGATGGGAGAACCGGGGGTTTCGCCAACTGATCGGGGGGACGATGCGGAACGCAATTGTGGAGTGGGCAGGTCCGGCCTTGGGCCGGGATACCGAATTGGCCTTGCTACGGGAAAGCCTGAGAGCCGCAGCCTCGGGAACCGGCCAGTGCCTCGTGGTGGAAGGGCCGCCCGGAATCGGCAAGACCCGGCTGCTGCAGGAGGCCGCCCGGGAAGCGGAGCGGCTCGGGATGACCAGTGCGCTCGGCCGCGCCACCGAGCTGGACCGGGTGGCGCCGCTCTCGGTCCTCCTGTCCGCGCTGCGCGACAGTGTGCCGCCCGTCGTGGACTCGGCTGACATGGCGGCGCTCGGCGGCCTGGGCGGCCAGGAGGCCGGCCGCTTCTGGCTGGTCAGCCGGCTCGGCGACCTCATCGAGGAGTACGCGCGCACCCGCCCGCTGCTCATCGCCCTGGACGACGCCCAGTCGATGGACGAGCTCACGGCGTTCACGCTGCAGATCCTGGTGCCCAGACTGCGCAGCCACTCGGTGATGTGGCTGTTGGCCCGGCGCCCGCCCTCGGCCCAGGCGCTCGGGTACGAGGTGTTCGGCCACCTCCGCCGGGACGGTGCGGAGCACATCGCGCTCGGTCCGCTCGACTCCGACGCCATCGCCCAGTTCTGTTCGCACGCGGTCGGCGGGGACCCCGGATCCGTGCTGGCCGCGCTCGCGGCGCGCAGCGGCGGGAACCCCTTCCTGCTCGGCCAGCTGCTCAACGCCCTCGATGCCGACGGCCGGTTGCACCGTACCGACGGGACGGTGGAGGTCGACGGGAGCGACGCGCTGCCCGAGGACTTCCTGTCCGCCGTCGACTGCCAGCTGCGCCACCTGTCCGTGCCGACCCGCCGGTTCCTGGAGGCCGGCTCCGTCTTCGGCAGGCCGTTCCTGGTGAGCGAGGCGGCCGGCCTGCTCGGCGAGCGCGGTGTCGCCCTGCTGCCCCAGGTCCAAGAGGCGGTGGAGGCGCACATCCTCCTGGACGACGGCACGGCGCTGGACTTCCGCCACGGGCTCCTCCGGGAGGCGGTGTACGACGGGCTGTCCGGATCGGTACGCAGGGTCCTGCACCAGGAGGCCGCCACCGTCCTGGAGGCCACGGGAAACCGGCGCGCCGAGACCGCGCTGCACCTGGTCCGCGGGGCCTGCCGGGACAACCCCCACACCATCACCGTGCTGTGCGAGGCGGCGGACGAGGTGGCCTCCACCTCCCCCAGCACGGCCGCGGACATGATGCTGGAAGCGCTGGAGATCCTGCCGCCCGACGACCCCAAGGCGCCGTCCCTCATCGCCAAGGCCGTGAGCCTGCTGGCTTCGTCGGGACGCATCACGGAGGCACGTGACCTGGGCGGGGTGGCGCTGCATCGCACCATCAGCCGCGTCCAGGAGGCGGCGGTCTACGTCGGGCTGGCGGACGCGCTGAAACACGCCGGCCAGGACGCGATGGCGGTCGAGTGCACCCGCCGCGCGCTGGCCCACCCCGAAGTCCCGGACGCGGTACGGGGACAGCTCCTCGCCGTCCAGGCGCACGCCCTGCTCAACGGCGACGACCTGCGCGGAGCGGAGGCCGCGGCGGTCGAGGCGATGGCGGTCGGAGAACCGGAGACCGCGGTGTACGCGGGCGCGGCCCGCAGCGCCGCCGCACGGATCCGGGGAAGGATCGACGAGGCCGTGTCACTCGCCTCGGACGCCGTGCAACTGGCCGACGACGAGGGCGGGGACGCACGCCACCGGCACCCCCGGCTGTGGCTGGGGCGCGCCCTGGTCGCCGCCGACCGCTTCAGCGAGGCCGACGCCGTGTTCGAACTCGGTGAGGGCGACGCGCGCACACTGGGCTCCGCCTGGTCGCTGCCCCTGTGGCACTACGGCCGGGCCGAGTTGCGGATGATGGCCGGCCAGCTCGACGACGCCCAGGCGGAGGCGCGGGCCGGCAAGGCGGTGGCCGAGCAGCTCAGCGCCCTCGCCATCGTTCCGTCGCTGCTCGCCATCCTCGGCCAGGTGGAGATCCACCGGGACGAACTGGCGCGGGGCCGGGAGACGTTCAGGGAGGCACGCCGGATGGTCGACTCCGGGTACGGGGTCGTGGCGGAGGACATCGCCTGGCTGCAGGCCCAGCTGGCGTACGCCGCGGGGGACCCGAAGGCGGCGATGACGGCCCTGTCGGGCGTCTACGAGCAGTTCGAGGAGCGTCCCCTGCTGCTGACCCAGGTCTCCTGGTCGGCGCCGGCCCTGGTGCGGTTCGCGCTCGACGCGGGCGCCCGGCCGGAAGCGGAGGCGGCGGCGCTCACGGCCCGGCGGCTGGCGGACAGCACCCCGAGGACCGTCTCGCTCACGGCCGCCGCGCACCACGCCGAGGGCCTCCTGCACGATGACGTGGCCTCCCTGCGCGCAGCGGTGGAGGCCTACCGCACGAGCCCGCGCCACCTGGCGCGGGGCATCGCCCTGGAGGACACCGCGCACGCCGAGGCCCGGGCCGGGCGCCGCAGCCACGCCGTCGCCCTGTTCGAGGAGGCCCTCGGCCGGTTCACGGACTGCGGGGCCACCCGGTCCGTGGCACGGGTCCAGCGGGCGCTGCGCGGGCTGGGCGTGCGCCGTAAGAAGTGGCAGTCGGTGCAGCGGGCACAGACGGGCTGGGACAGCCTGACGGCCGCCGAGCTGCGCGTGGTGCGTCTGGTCGCAGAAGGGCTGACCAACCGGGCCTCCGCCGAGCGGCTGTTCCTGTCGCCGCACACCGTGGACACGCACCTGCGCCACGCCTTCGCCAAGCTGGGCGTCTCCAGCCGGGTGGAGCTCGCGCGCCAGGCGATGCAGCAGGAGGCGGGCAAGGAGCCGGGCGCCGCCTGACCGGTCGGCCGGCCGGGGGCGCGATCGCCCTCCCGGCCGGCCCGGGGGCCACCGCGCGAGCGGTCAGGCCCGGGGGTCACCGCACGAGCGGTCAGGCCCGGGGCGTCAGTTCCTCCCGCATGCGGACGATGGTGTCGATGATCGGCTGCACGATCCCGCCGAAGTACTGGGCGGTCGAAGCCACGAAGGAAGCGTCCTGCTCGCCCTTCGCCTTCCCCTCCGCCGAGAGCACCACCCGGATCGTGAGCGTGGTGGCCCCCTGCCCGTCGTGCCCGATCTCGTTCCGGATCTCGGCCAGGTAGGGATCGTCCAGCTGGTGGAAGACCATGAGCCGGCGGTCGTGGAAGACGGCCCGCTCCCGGGCCTTCGCGCGGCCCGCCACGGTGATCTCCCGCAGCAGCCCGTCCTCATGGCGCTCCAGCACCCGGCAGTCGGTGATGCCGGCGATGAACGGAACGGGGTTCTCCGCCTTGCGCAGCAGCCCCCGCCAGACCTCCTCGGGGGTCAGCAGTCGCTTCCCCTCCTCGTCCTCTCCCACGACCGGTAGCGTCCAGCTCAATTCGGACATGTCGTCGCCTCCTGTGGCACGGCACCGCGGCGGACGCCGTCGCCCGCGCGTCGCGGTTCTCCCGCAGACCAACAGCTTCCGTCCGCGGGCCTCCCGGGACATCACCGGTTCTCGTGAGCTTCTCCCCGGCGCCGGACCGCAGTCAGGCCGTCCCGGCCGGCCGAGGATCACGTAAAGACGCGATGTGCGAGAAGGCGTGGTTGACCAGGCTGGGGACCCCACAGCACGGGTCCGGAGCCCGCTGTGGGAGAGCTGATCGGTACGTGACGGGGGAGAAGTACATGGGCGGCATATCACGTCGAAGGTTCCTGGTGACCACGGCTGCGGCGAGCACCGCCGTGAGCGGTGCCGCCACGGCGGTCGCGTCCGCTGCGGAAGCCGGCGAGGCCGCGGCGGCGAGCGGCCCCTTCGACGTCACTTCGGCGGACCAGCAGTACACGGACCTCGTCCGCGGGTTCAACCAGCGCTGGGTGGCCAAGCCGGACTACGTCCGGATGGTGAGCACACCGGGTCAGGTGGTCACCGCCGTGCAGGCGGCCGTCAAGGCGGGCAAGCGGCTCTCCGTGCGCAGCGGCGGCCACTGCTACGAGCCCTGGGTCGGCGACGGCGTCAACGTGGTCGTCGACGTGTCCGAGATGAACCAGGTGTACTTCGACTCTGCCCGGCAGGTCTTCGTGGTGGAGGCCGGTGCCACGATCTCGGAGATCTACAAGAGCCTGTACAAGAAGTGGGGGGTGACCCTGCCCGGCGGTACCTGCCCGACCGTCGGCGCGGGCGGACACGTGGCGGGCGGCGGCTACGGCGCGCTCTCCAGGCGTCACGGCCTCATCGTCGACCACCTGTACGGGGTGGAAGTGGTCGTGGTGGACGCGTCCGGCACGGCACGGCTGGTCACGGCCACCCGTGAGCCCTCGGACCCCAACCGGGACCTGTGGTGGGCGCACACCGGCGGTGGCGGCGGCAACTTCGGCGTGGTGACCCGTTACCTGTTCCGCTCGCCCAACGCCGCCGGCGCTCCTCAGAGCCTGCTTCCCAAGCCTCCCACCACGCTGCTGGTCAACTCCGTGTCCTGGTCCTGGGCCGACCTGAACGAGCAGTCGTTCGGCCGGATCCTGAAGAACTACGGGACCTGGTGCGAGAACAACGCGTCCGCGTCCTCGCCGTACGCGGGCCTGTTCAGCCAGCTGAAGCCCGCCCCCAAGGCCGCGGGTTCGTTCTCCCTGACGACGGAGATCGACGCGACCCTCCCCGGTGCGGACCAGCTGCTCGACGACTTCCTGGCGGCCGTCAACAACGGCACGGGAGTCTCCTTCCGCGTCGACGAGCGCAGGACCGTTCCCTGGCTGCACGCCACCGAGTGGCCCGGATTCACCGGCGGCGGCGACCCCACGAACCGCTTCAAGGGCAAGTCCGCCTACATGAAGAAGACCTTCACGGACGCCCACGTCGCGGCGTTCTACAAGCACCTCACGCGCCCGGACTACCCCTACCCCGGTGCCCTGGTGCTCATCAGTTCGTACGGCGGCAAGGTCAACACCGTCTCCCCGACGGCGACCGCCGTGTCCCAGCGCAGCTCCGTCATGAAGCTGATGTACGTCAACTTCTGGCGGGACCAGTCGCAGGACTCCTGGCACGAGGCCTGGATCCGCGAGTTCTACCGGGACGTGTACGCCGACACCGGCGGCGTGCCCGTGTCCGGTGCGGTCACCGACGGCTGCTTCGTCAACTACGCCGACGGCGACCTCTCCAACCCGGCGTGGAACACGTCGGGCGTGCCCTGGCACGACCTGTACTACGGCGCCAATTTCCCGCGGCTGCAGCAGGTCAAGGCCAAGTGGGACCCCAGGAACGTCTTCCGCCACGCCCAGTCCGTACCGCTGCCGGCCTGACCGGGCGGCGTGCGGAAGACCGGTGAACAACCCCCATGTCGTCCAGCACTGACTAGGAGCCAACCAAGATGAGTCTCAACGGCAAGGTCGCCATCGTCACCGGCGCATCCCGCGGCATCGGCCGTGCGACGGCCGAGCGCCTCGGCCGCGAGGGCGCCGCCGTCGTGGTCAACTACCAGAGCAACGAGGAGGCGGCGCAGCAGACGGTGAAGGCCATCACCGCGAGCGGTGGCAAGGCCGTCGCCGTCCAGGGTGACGTGTCGGTCGCCGCCGACGTCGCCGCTCTGTACGAGGCCGCGGTCAAGGAGTTCGGCGGCGTCGACATCGTCGTCAACAACGCCGCGACCGTCGCCGCCGCGCCCGTGGAGTACATCAGCGAGGAGGTCTTCGACCGCCTGGTCGCGACCAACCTGAAGAGCGTCTTCCTCTCCCACCAGCAGGCCACCAAGCACCTGCGGGACGGCGGCCGCGTGATCAACCTCGCCGCCGGGCTGCCGGCGGCGGCCATCGCCTACCTCGGCGCCTACGGTGCGACCAAGGTGGGGGTCGAGGTCCTCACCCGGTCCCTCGCCCACGCGCTCGGCGAGCGCGGCATCACCGTCAACGCCGTGGCCCCCGGCCCGACCGACACGGACATGCTCGCCCCCGAGGCGCGCGCCAACCTCGACAGCCTCATCGCCCAGACCCCGCTGCGCAAGCTCGGGCAGCCGGCCGACATCGCGGACGTCGTGGCCTTCCTCGCCGGTTCGGACGGCCGCTGGCTGACCGGCCAGACCCTCCACGCCAACGGCGGCTTCGCCTAAGCCGTACCCACCGGCCAAATGCCGCGGTCCGGAGCCCCTGACGGGTTCCGGACCGCGGCATTTGGCGTACGTCCACGGTCAGGCCGCGGTGACCGCCCGGCCAGCGGTGAGCCGGACGGTGTTCACCGTCGCGGCGGCCGTGTCGTAGAACAGCAGGTCGTTCTCCGCGATGAATCCGGCTTCCTGGCGGCTCCGCTCCAGGCCCGCGGCGGACAGGGTGGCGGTGAACGTGAAGGTGAGCCGGCCCTCCGCGTCCTCGCCGATCTCGTTGGTGATCGCGGTCAGCAGCGGGTTGTCGATCTGGGTGAAGACGATGCGCCGCTGCGGCTCGAGGGTCACCCGCTCCCGCAGCAGCACCGACTGGTCGCCGCGCAGCGCGATGCGCCGCACGAAACCGCCGTCGAACTCCTCCAGCACCTCCGCGAAGCTGATGGACGGCACGTAGGAGACCGGGTTGGCCGCCTTGTGCACCAGGCTCTCCCAGAGCTCGTCGCGCTGGATCTCCGGGTACCCGGGCAGGCGGGGGTCGTTGACGAGCAAGGTGTAAGTGAAGACGACCATGGGTCGAGCCTTTCGTGCGTTCCGGTAGCAATCGGCGTTGCCTTTCGCCGCAGCATGGCTTCCGCGCGGGCCTCCGGACATCCCAGTTTCACGCGATCTGCCACGACCGGTTGGCGGCCGCCCTTCCGCCGTGCGGGTCACGAAGGATGGCGTGAAGACGTGATGCCGGGTACCGGGGCCCGGCCGACGATGGATCAGCGTGACCGCGCCGCTGCTCCCGCCCCCGAGGCGTACGGAGATGCGCGGGGAGACGCGGTGAGACGCGGCGAAGCGCAGCCAGGATCCAACTCGACGACACGAAGAAATGGGACACCTCTCATGACCAACGGCATCACGCCGAGTCGGACCGGGGCCGCGGACCACGCCGACTCCCCGGAGTCAGGGACGGCCGGAGCGGCCGGTGGCCGCAGTCCCTGGGCGATGTTCTCGGTGCTGGCACTGATCGAGTTCATGGCGGTGATGGACGCCTCGGTGGTGAACATCGCGCTGCCCGCCATCCGTGACGACCTCGGGTTCTCGCCCACCGGCCTGGCCTGGGTCGTGGACGCGTATCTGCTCGGCTTCGCCGGCTTCCTCCTGCTGGCGGGCCGCGCATCCGACGTCATCGGCCGGCGGCGGCTCTTCGCCGCGGGCGTGGCCCTCTTCACCGTCGCCTCGCTGGCCTGCGGACTCGCGGCCGACGACTGGCAGCTGGTGGTCAGCAGGCTGCTGCAGGGCCTGGGCGCTGCCCTGGTCACTCCGGCGGCCCTGGCGCTGATCACCGACATCTTCCCGGAGGGGCCGGAGCGCAACAAGGCGCTCGGCCTGTTCATGGGGATGGGCGGCGTCGCCGCTCCGGTCGGTCTGGTGCTGGGCGGACTGCTCACCACGGCCGGCTGGGAGTGGATCTTCATGATCAACGTGCCGATCGGCATCGGCATCCTGCTGGCCGCCCTGCGCCTGCTGCCGGCCACCGGCCCGCAGACGGAAGCCAAGCTCGACGTGATCGGCGCGGTCACCGCCACCGCCGGACTGGTGATGCTCATCCTGGCCGTGTCGCAGGGAGGCGCCCAGGGCTGGGGCTCGGCCGCGACACTGGCCGAGTTCGCCGCCGCCGCGGTGCTGCTCGTGGGCTTCGTCGTCCGCCAGCGCACGGCGGCCGATCCGGTACTGCCCTCGATGCTGCTCCGCATGCGACCGCTGGTCATCGGCAACGTGGCCTTCGCCCTCGTCGGCACGCTGCTGATCTCCACCTTCTTCATCATCACGATCTACCTGCAGCAGGTGCTCGGCTACGGCCCGGCGAAGGCCGGCCTGTCCTACGTGCCCATTCCGCTCGCCATGCTGGCCGGTACGCAGGTGGCCCCCCGCGTGCTCCGGTTCGGCCCGCAGAACGTCCTCATGGGCGGGGTGCTCATCCAGGGCGCGGCGCTCGCCGCGTGGGCCACGGTGATCGACGTCCAGGGCGGTTACCTCACGGGCTTCCTGCTGCCGGCCGTGTTCTGGTCCTTCGGCCTCGGCGTCTCCATCGTCTCGTCCTTCGTCGTCTGCACGATGGGGCTCACCGGTCCCATCGCCGGCGCCGGCTCGGGCCTCGCGACCACGTCGTACCAGGCGGGCGGGGCGATCGGCCTCGCCGCCCTCGTCGCGGTCGCCGCCGCCCGTACCCACAGCGCGTCCGCCGACCAGGCGCCGCTGGAGGCCCTCCTGTCCGGCTACCAGCTCGCCCTGTGGTGCTCGGTCGGCGTGGCCCTCCTGGCGGCGCTGCTCACCCGGTTCATCCGCTTCGGCGGGCAGCCGCAGGAGCAGGGCCAGCCCTCGTAGCGCGTCCGGCCGGGCCCCGGACCGGCCTCGTCGTCCGGGGCCCGGTCCGGACCCGGTGTCCGTGACCCGGCCCGATCCGGCCCGGACCGGACCCGGTGTCCGTGACCCGGCCCTCCATCCCGTTGACCTCCCCCGTGCCGATCCCGCAGGAGCATCCGTGCTTGACCATCCCCCGTCCCTCCCCGACAGCGCGTCCGTCCTGGTCGTCGGCGCCGGACCGGTCGGTGCGACCCTTGCCCTCGAACTGGCCCACCACGGAGTGCGCAGCACCGTGGTCGAGCGGTCCACGACGGTCTCGGCGCATCCCAAGATGGACTTCATCAACGGCCGCAGCATGGAACTGCTGCGCCGCCTCGGTGTGACCGACGAGATCCGCCGCCGCGGTGTCGCGGCCGACGAGCCCTTCGACTTCCACTGGATCACCGACCCCGCGCAGCCGCCCGTCTCGGTGTGGACGTACCCCTCCGTGGCGGAGCTGCGCCAGAAGTTCGCCGAGGTCACCGACGGCTCGGCGCCCCTGGAGCCGTACCAGCGGCTCCAGGGCTCGCTGCTGGAGGACGTGCTGCGCCAACGGGTGCGCGAACACCCGCTGGTCGACCTGCGGGAGGGATGGAACCTGCTGGACCTGACGGACGACGGCGAAGGGGTGACGGCGCGCCTGGCCGACGTCGGGCAGGGCACCGAGCACACCCTGCGCGCCGCCTACGTCGTCGGCTGCGACGGCGGCGGCAGCACGGTCCGGCGGTGCACGGACATCACGACGCAGCTGAGCGGTCCGAGCACCCGCCACTGCGACGTGTACTTCCGCAGTGAGGACCCCGCGCTGTTCCGGAACGGGAAGTTCTTCCTCACCATCGCCGCCGGCGGGGCGACGCTGGTGAACCGCGACGGCGGGCGGACCTGGACCGGCACGTTCGTCCTCCCCGACGGGGAACCCGAGCCGGACGAGCCGCTCGCGGTCGTCAAGGAACGGCTGGGCTTCGACTTCGAGGTCGACGAGGTCCTCAACGTGGCCTACTGGTACGGGCGCCTCGCCGTCGCGGACTCGTACCGCGCGGGCCGGGTCTTCCTCGCCGGCGACTCGGCGCACCAGTTCTACCCGACCGGCGGGCACGGGGCGAACACCGGCCTCGGTGACGCCGTCGACCTCGGGTGGAAGCTCGCCGCCACGCTCACCGGCCGGGCCGGCCCGGGTCTGCTCGACTCCTACGAGGCCGAGCGCCGGCCCGTCGCGCTCTTCAACCGCGAGATGTGCGCCAACCTCCTCGCCGTGTGGATGCGCTTCCCGCAGCTGGCGGCCGCCGGCGCGTCCCGCTCCCAGCTCGCGGGGTACCTCGCCAAGGAGAGCTTCCAGATCGACAACCTGGGCATCCACTTCGGCTACCGCTACACCGGCTCCCCGGTCGTACGCCACGAGGACACCCCGGACCCGGGCTGGGAGTGGCAGTCGATCGTCCCGACGACCCTGCCCGGCGGCCGTGCGCCGAACGTGCGGCTGGCGGACGGCACACCGCTGTTCGACCGGCTCGGGACGGGGTTCACCCTCGTCGACCTCTCGGGCGAGAACCGGGGCAAGGACCTGGTGGAGCAGGCGCGGCGCCGGGGACTGCCGGTCGAGCTGCTCACCGTGGACAGCGCCGACGTGCGCGCCGTCTGGGCGCGCGATCTGGTGCTCGTCCGGCCCGACCACCACGTGGCGTGGCGCGGCGACGTGGCGCCGGAGCCCCGCGCGTGGGACGGCCTGCTGGAGGAGGTCACCGGCGGCTGACCGGCACACGTACGAGTCATCAGAGCAACGGGGGATGTGAAATGTCAGGGATCGTCGACCGATCGGGCACGTTGGTTGCCTCGGCCGGCTTCAGCGGCACGGCCGGGGACGAGCGCGCGTATCCGGATCCGTGGGAGGCGCGGCAGCAGCCCGCCTGGGAGGACCGGGAGCTGCTCGTACGGGTGAGGCGGCGGCTCGCCGCCTCGGCCCCGCTGGTCCGTGTCGAGGACACGGAAGAGTTGCGCGGCCTGCTCGCGCACGTCGCGGCGGGCGAGGCCGGTGTGATCCAGGCCGGCGACTGCGCGGAGGACCCGGCCGAGTGCACACCCGGCTACGTGGAGCGCAAGGCGAGCCTGCTCGACGCGCTCGCGGAGGCGATGCAGCTCGCTTCGGGCAAGCCCGTCCTGCGGGTGGGCCGGATCGCCGGCCAGTTCGCCAAGCCGCGTTCCCGCCCGACCGAACCGGTGGGCGACCAGGAACTCCCCGTATACCGCGGGCACATGGTGAACGGTCCGCAGCCCGACGCGCTGGCCCGCCGCCACGACCCCGCCCGGATGCTGGCGTGCTACGAGGCCGCGAGCAACGCGATGGAGTACCTCGGATGGCCGGGCGCGCAGGCCCAGGGGCCGTCGGCCCTCCGGTCGCCGTCGGAGCCGCGCGTGCGCTCGCGGGCGCGGTCGAAGGTGTGGACGAGCCACGAGGCGCTCGTACTGGACTACGAGGCTCCGCTGCTGCGGCGCACGGAGGACGGGCGCCTGCTGCTGACGTCCACGCACTGGCCGTGGATCGGCGAGCGCACGCGGCAGCTGGACGGTGCCCACGTCGCGCTCCTGGCGCAGGTGGTGAACCCGGTCGCCTGCAAGGTCGGGCCGACGATGACCCCCGACGAGGTGGTGGCCCTGTGCGAGCGCCTCGACCCGGCACGCGAGCCGGGGCGCCTGACGCTCATCGCGCGGATGGGAGCCGACGCCGTGGCCGCGAAACTGCCTCCGCTGGTCGAGGCCGTCCGCGCGGCCGGCCACCCGGTCGGCTGGCTGACCGACCCCATGCACGGCAACACCGTCAGCGGTCCGGACGGCCTGAAGACCAGGTTCGTCCAGGCGGTCCTGCACGAGGTCGGGGAGTTCCGGTCGGCGGTCCGCGCGGCCGGGGGCGTCCCCGGGGGGCTGCACCTGGAGACCACACCCGACGAGGTCACCGAATGCGTGGCCGACAGCGCACGGCTCGATGAGGTCGGCGTCAAGTACACGAGTCTGTGCGACCCGCGGCTCAACCCCCGGCAGGCCCTCGCGGTGGCCGCCGAGTGGCGCGGATGAGAGCCGGTGCCTGAGCACCGCTCAGCAGAACTCCGCACAAGACCGAGCCAACGGAGGTCCGTAGGGATGGAAGGCAAGATAGCGATCGTCACCGGGGCGGCGGGCGGGATCGGCGAAGCCGTGGTCCGCAACCTGGGTGAGCGCGGAGTCGTGGTCGCGGCGGTCGACAGGGACGCCGGCCGGCTGGAGGAGACGGTGCGGCAGCTGGCCGCGGAGGGACTGCCCGTCGAGGCGTTCCCCGTCGACGTGACCTGCGCCGCGTCCGTAGAGGCGCTCGTGGGGGCGGTGGAACACCGGCTCGGGCCGGTGGAGTACCTGGTCAACGCGGCGGGAGTGCTGCGGCTCGGCGAGGCGCGCAAGCTGACCGACGAGGACTGGGCCGACACGTTCGCGGTGAACACCACGGGCGTGTTCCACATGTCCCGCGCGGTGGTCAACGGGATGGTCGAGCGTTCGCGCGGAGCGATCGTGACCGTGACCTCGAACGCGGCGGCGACGGCCCGCGCGGACATGGCCGCCTACGCCGCCTCCAAGGCGGCGGCGACGATGTTCACCCGGTGCCTGGGCCTGGAGGTCGCCCGGTACGGCATCCGCTGCAACGTGGTGGCTCCGGGCTCCACCGACACCCCGATGCTCGGCTCGATGTGGTCGGACGAGAGCGACCGCCGGCGGACCATCGAGGGCAATCCCGATGCGTACCGCGTGGGCATCCCCCTGGGCAGGATCGCCAGCCCCGCCACCGTGGCGGACTCGGTCGCCTTCCTCCTTTCCGACCAGGCGTCCCACATCACGCTGCACGCCCTCACCGTCGACGGTGGCGCCTCGCTCGGCGTCTGACCACGGCAAGCACGCACAGCCTTTGTCCGGCCGCCGCCAAGGAAGCCCGGCGGACAGGAAGTTCTGATCACGCGGGAGACGTTCATGTCCGGCATACCCTCCATCCACTCGTACCCCATGCCCACCGAAAGAGACCTGCCCGGCAACACGGCGCCCTGGGTGGCGGACCCGCGCCGCGCGGTCCTGCTCGTACACGACATGCAGCGCTACTTCCTCAAGCCGCTGCCCGCGGGCAGGGCCCCGCACAACGAACTGGTCGCCCATGCCGTGCGGCTGCGCGAGCGGTGCACCGAATCCGGCATACCGGTGGCCTACACGGCGCAGCCCGGCGGCATGGACGAGCGGCAGCGAGGACTGCTGAAGGACTTCTGGGGCCCGGGGATGCGCACCGACCCCGAGGACCGGCACGTCGTCGACGAACTGGCGCCGGCCGCCGGGGACCGGATGTTCACCAAGCGGCGCTACAGCGCCTTCTTCCGGTCCGGGCTGCTGGAATGGATGCGGGAGTCGGGCCGTGACCAGCTCATCCTGTGCGGGGTGTACGCGCACGTCGGTGTACTGATGACGGCCGTGGAGGCGTTCACCCACGACATCGAGACGTTCCTGGTCGCCGACGCGGTCGCCGACTTCTCGGAGAAGTACCACCGGATGGCGCTGGAGTACGCGGCCGAGCGCTGCGCGGTGGTCCTCACCACCGACACGCTCGTCACCTCGCTCGACGCGGTGGTGGCGGCGTGATGAGCTCGGTGCCCCCCTCCGAACCGCAGGACCTGCTGGCACGCGTCCTGGTCGCGAAACCACCGCCCTTCGCCCTGCTGTACCGGCCCGAGACGGTGGGGCCGGGGCTGCTGGAGGTGGTGACCGGCGAGGTCTCCGGGCTCGGTTCACTGGCGGAGCTGCCGGTCCGGACGCGGCCGGCGGGCCCGGGGCGGGCCGCGCACGAGGTCCTGGCCCTGCTTCCCTACCGCCAGATCGCGGAGCGCGGCTTCGCCTGCACCGACGACGGCACCCCGCTGCTGGCCATGGAGGTCACCGAGCAGGCCGTGATGACGGTCGCCGAGGTGGTGCGCCGGATTGCGGACGTACCGATCGAGTTGACCGGCAAGCACTTCGACGTGGACGACGAAACGTACGCCGGGATCGTGCGCCGGGTGATCAGGGACGAGATCGGCACGGGCGAGGGCGCGAACTTCGTCATCCAGCGCTCGCTCGTCGCGGACATCGCCGACTACTCGCTCGCCCACGCCCTGTGCCTCTTCCGGCGGCTGCTGGAACGCGAGCAGGGCGCGTACTGGACGTACCTGGTACACACCGGGGACCGGACCCTGGTCGGCGCCAGCCCCGAGCGGCACGTCAGCCTGCGCGACGGGACCGCCGTGATGAACCCGATCAGCGGCACCTACCGCTACCCGGCGAGCGGCCCCACCCTGCCCGACGTCATGGAGTTCCTCGCGGACCCCAAGGAAACCGACGAGCTGTACATGGTCGTCGACGAAGAGCTGAAGATGATGGCCCGGATCTGTACGGACGGCTGCAGGGTCACCGGGCCGCACCTCAGGGAGATGGCCCGGGTGGCGCACACCGAGTACTTCATCGAGGGCCGCACCACCCACGACGTGCGCGACATCCTCCGGGAGACCATGTTCGCGCCCACCGTCACCGGCAGCCCGCTCGAGAGCGCCTGCCGGGTGATCAGCCGTCACGAGCCGGGGGGCCGCGGGTACTACAGCGGAGCCCTCGCACTCATCGGCCACGACGACGCAGGTGAGCGCAGCCTCGACTCCTCGATCCTCATCCGCACCGCCGACATCGACGGCGGCGGCCGGCTGCGCATCGGCGTGGGCGCCACGCTCGTACGGCACTCGGACCCGGAGTCCGAGGTCGAGGAGACCCGTGCCAAAGCCGCCGGGCTGCTCAACGCGCTGGAGAGCGACCGCCGTTCGCGCTTCGCCGACCATCCCGACGTCAGCACGGCGCTGGCCCGGCGCAACGACACGATCGCGGGGTTCTGGCTCGCCGACGGCGCCGGTCACGAAGACCCGGACTCGGTTCTCGCCGGACGCACGGCCCTCGTCATCGACGCCGAGGACACCTTCACGCACATGCTCGACCAGCAACTTCGGGCGCTGGGCCTGGACGTGACCGTCCGCCGCTACGACGAACCGTACGAGCTCGGCGCCCACGACCTCGTCGTCATGGGCCCGGGACCGGGAGACCCGCGTGACGGGAACCACCCGAAGATCACCCACCTGAGCGCGGCGACGGACCGACTGCTCGCCGCCGGACAGCCGTTCCTGGCCGTCTGCCTCAGCCACCAGATCCTCTCCGCCCGCCTCGGCTTTCCCCTGCGACGGCGCGACGTGCCCAACCAGGGCTTGCAGAAGGAGATCGACCTCTTCGGGAGCCGCGAACGCGTCGGCTTCTACAACGCCTTCGCCGCCTGGAGCGACGAGGACAAGGCCGAATGCGAGGGCATCGGCATCGTGGAGGTCAGCCGCTCACCGCACACCGGCGAGGTCCACGCCCTGCGCGGCCCGCACTTCTCCTCCCTGCAGTTCCACGCCGAATCCCTCCTCACCCAGGACGGCCCGCGCATACTCCGCGAAGCAATGACCCGAATCCTGTCGACCCCCGCACACCTGCGCCCGGCCTGAGCGGCCTACCGGAGGCGGGCGCGCTTCCTTCCGGTCCGGGCTCGCCAGGCCCAGCGGGTGAGGGCGCCGAAGGCGAGGGAGGCGATGATCGCACCCCAGTCGATGACGTGGGGGAGGCCGGGGAAGAAGCCGAAGAAGGCGAAGGCCGCGGCGGTGCCGGCAAAGAAGCCGGCAATGCCGGAGCGTCGGAGCCCGGTGCCCTCGGCGACAGGGCCTTCGGGGCCCGGGGTGACGGTCATGTGCGGCTCACTTCGTGATGTGGTGGCACTGACTGACCCGGCGCACACCGTTGACGTTGATGTGAGCGCACGCCTTGCCGTAGCGCGGCAGCGTCTGGGGCGCGTTGTCGCGCATCGGGTGGATCTCGCACTCGCTGTGGGTCTTACCGTGCAAGGTGCGGTAGGTCTTGTTGTCGGTGTCCGCGTAGGTGAAGTCAATGCGCCAGTTGCAGAAGCCTGAATTCAGGGCCACTACGAAACCGCAGTCGACGCCGGCGTTCTGGTACGTGATCTTCTTGCCTTCGCCGCGCACGACGTGAGTGAACATGCAGCCCGTCGGAACCTTCATGGTGACACCGCCGACTTGGTAGTCGAAGCCGGTGACGGGTGTCGAGCCGATGGCGCCGGCACGCGCCTGGGTGGGGGTAAGACGGCCGGCCCGACCGTCGTGGCCAAAGTGGCGGTGATCCGGGGTGCTAAGAGCTCGCCCATCGGTGTCCCTTCAGGCGGAGTGCGTCTGCCAGAAGGGAACGCTTGTCGTCGACTCGGAGTTCTGCCCTGAGGGGCGGTCCACTATGAAGAGTGATCAACAGATTGGCATGCTGACCACCCGTAACCGTCGCCCTCGGATGCCGGTTTCCTGCGTGTGTAGTGCGTGGACCGGATCCGCCTCCTCGGCCGGCCCAGTCGTCGGATCACCATCACCATCGGTGCCCTTACGGATGATGGGACGTCACTGCCCCAGGATGCCCTCGAAGTAGCCGAGTCGGGGGTCATGCGGGGTACCGACGAGGAGGGCGCGGTCGAGCAGGATGTTGTTGTGCTCGCAACTCGTCTCCGGCAGCATCACGCAGGCGTGGCAGGCCGCCAGGTTGATTCCGCCGGCACCGGATGCCTCGGTCTCCATGCAGAGCGGGTCCGACGAACACCACTCGGCACGGCGGACGGCCGAACGCACCGTACGACCGAGAGTCTCCGGTTCGCCTTGGGCGACCAGACCGCCAAGGCTGCCCGCCGAGTCGCTCGTCGCCGTATAGACGAGCACCCCGGCCATGTCGTCGGCGGCGTACAGGCGCTCGCGCAGGGCCGCGGCCGGGTAGCCCGCGTCCAGGCTCCACTCGTTGATGAGGACGTGGGCCAGCGTGTGCAGGAGCACCATGCGAGGGGTTGCCGGGGAGGGTACGACGCTGCTCGGGTCATCGGCCCGCTGTGCGAGCACCCGCTGGTGGGCGGTACGCATCTGCTCGACCCGGGCGGCCACCGCCACGCTCTTTTCCCAGACGCCGAGTCGGTCCTCGTCCAATCGGAAGAAGACTCCCTCGCCACGCACCTCCATGGCCGGGAGCCAGCGCAGGGGACGTTCCGACAGCGGCATCTCCACGGAGTCGGTCGTCGACTCGGCGTCGACGAGCCGGGTGAACGCCTTCAGAGCGCGCACCTCGCGAAGCTTCTTGACCAGCATGGGGCCGGTGACGCCGAGCGGGTCGAGCCCGCTCTGGTCGCCCAGCGGGGCCTCACAGACGAACTGCTCGTCGTGGGAGTGGTCGCTCTCCTCGTTGCCCGCGCGGAGCCGCTCGTACTCCTTGTTGCGCAGCGCGAGGTAGCGGTGGTCGAAGGTAGGGGTCGAGTCGCCGTCGGGGTCCTCCTCGCGCTCGGCGTCGAGGAGTGTCATCACATCGTCCAGCGGCACGGGGCACTTTCCCTTGAAGGCACCCTTGAGATAGATCTCGACTTGCTCGCGTGTGTCGTACTCGCGAAGCGCTGCCCAGTGTTCGGCGAGCGGATCCGACCGGCCGTCGCTCCATGGTGGGATGGAGAGAGCCGACTTCAGCACCGGCTGCCACAATGCCGACGAACCTCGCTGAAGTGTGCGCAGAACGAGTCCGCACTCCTGGGTCGGGGCGGACGCACCGAGCCACGGGCGGGTTCCTTGACACCGTAGGCCCAGGTCCTTGAGCGCGTTCCTGCGGAAGGAGCCTTCCATCGAGACCTCGGGAACCTGCCCACAGGTGCAGGAGACGAGAATGGAGCGGAGCGAGGATGTACGCCCCGACGTGCGCATTTTGAGCTTCCCACCGCACTGTGCCGCCCTCGCGGCACCACGGTCCGTGGAGCGGTGCAACCACTGCCGGTACGGGAACTCGCCGAGGTGGCCGGCCTCGCAGGCGACGACGAAACGGGAGGGGACAAGGTCGACCTCACACGTGCCGCAGACGCTTCTCCCGGCGGGCGGGTTGAAGTCGCGGTGCCGTTGCAGGTCGTTGCACTCGGGGCAGAAGTGCATCAAGGGGAAGCGTCGGACCCGGAGACCGTCCTTGCTGGTGTCGTCGGAAGCGGGCGGCAGCCGGAAGGAATCGACATCGAGCACTCGGGCCAGGCGCCGTTCGTGGATCCTCGGGGACTCGTCACGGTTCCAGCTCTGCTCAGCCTCGTCCAGTCCCGAGACGATGAAGGACTCGTGGTCGACTGCGATGAGCGATCCGACCCCGTACGTGGTGATCACCTGGGCGCGGCGGACCGCACCACGCCGAGGAAAGTTGTGGGCGGGTGCGGCACCGTTCGCGCCGGTCCGTCGACGGCGGGCGGGGGGTGGGGTCATCGGGTTCCCTCCATGAACAGGGCGGTCTCGGCGTCCACGTCACGCAGGCTCCACAGCGTGGGCCATGCCTCGGCGTCCTGTGATTCGTCGTCGTACGCCTTCAGGAGCGAAGGGGTGCGCCTGCCCCTCTGAGGTTCGAACAGCAGGCCGTCGTGGATATCGGCCTCGGCGCACCACCACTCGACGAACTCGTCGAAGGCCTGCGACACGGTGCTGGTCTCCTCCCCGGCAACCGCCTCCACGCGTTCCATGAGGATCGACTTGATGCGTCCCCGGAGCACGTGTTCGTACGACTCCACCTTGCCGGCGCCCTCATTGGGTCGAGCGGCCGGAATCATGATGCGGGCGAGGGAGACGATCACCGCGTGCAGGCCGCGGTCACGGGCCCGGGCGGAGAACGGGGTTACGGAAGTGGACTCGACCTCGCGGTACAGGGCCGAGTGGAAATGCTGGAAGCTCTCGTAGTGGGAGCGGTCCCGGGATCGTGTCGAGTTGAACATGACCGCGACCAGACCGGGGTGCGCGCGGCCGACCCTGCTGGTGGCCTGGATGTACTCGGCGGTCGTCTGCGGCTGGCCCATCACGGCCATGAGACCCAGGCGGTCCACGTCCACGCCGACCGCGATCATGTTGGTGGCCAGGAGGACGTCGACGGTGTCCTCGCCGGGCAGCCGCTTCTCGATGCCCTTGAGCCGGCTGGGGATCTCGCTGGCGTCGATACGACTCGTCAGCTCCGAGTAGTTGGCGACCGAGCGGACCTCCACCCCCTCGCGCTCGGCGAGCATCTCCAGATAGGCCACCACGTCGTCATGGACCTGGAGTTCGGCCGCGGACAACAGTCGGAGACTGTTGAAGTAGCCGACGAGACTCCAGTACGCGTCGCGCACCTTGTCCTCCGTCTCTGCCTGCTTGGCCCGGTGCAGCAGGGTGGCGTACGTGCGGATCAGGAGGGTGGACTGGCTGGTGCCGGGGGCCAAGAGGCCGACATAGCGGCGGGTCGCCTTTTCCTCGCGGGGGGTCTCCACGGCGAACCACGAGTCGCGGGCGTCCAGCCCGGCGGGCGGGAACTGCCTTACTTCGCGGGCGAAGAGATGGCGGCCCTGATCGGCGGCGCGACGGATGGTCGCCGTGGAGGCGATCACCTTGGGCCGGTCGGCGAGTGCGTCCACGGCGGTCTCGTAGAGACCTGTGAGCGTACCCAGCGGTCCGGAGATCAAGTGGAGTTCGTCCTGGACGATCAACTCTGGGGGCGGAGTGCCGCCCTCCGGGACGTCGTCGCGGTTGAAGAGCGCGGAGGTCGCAGGTCGCCATGGCATCGACGCGAACTTGTCGACGGTGGCGATCACCAGGGTCGGCCGTGCGGCGTACACCGCCTCATCGATCAGATGGACGGGAAGACCGTCGGCGAAGTCGCAGTCCGCGCCGGGGCATCGGACATGCATCCGCTTGGCGTCCTCATCGGCTTCGTAGTTCCGTGCGTCGAGGCGGGTCCCGCACCAGGGGCAGGCGTGCAGCTGAACGGGATTCTCGGTGGCGAGTCGCTTGTCGAGATTCCTTTGCAGCTCATCGAGCTTCTCTCCTGCCACGGCCAGCGTGTTGGGGGTGGCCGAACGCCCCACCCACATACCGACGGAGAACGCCTCGTCGCCCAATTCGGGCGTTCGGCGCCGCATGCGCTCCATGGCGCAGAGCAGAATCGCGGCGCGCTCGAACTGTTGGAGGGTGAGCAACCGCAGCGTGTAGCGCATGAGGACGGTGACACCGCCACCGTCCGCTCCCTTGCGGATCCGACGCAGGAACGACGTGAAGGCGATCAGCCCGAGATAGGCCTCCGTCTTACCGCCACCGGTGGGGAACCACAGCAGGTCGGAGACCCCCCGGTCATGGTGCTCGGGGTCGTCGATGCCGGCCAGACAGAGCAACACGAATGCGATCTGGAAGGGGCGCCAGTGGCCGGCGGCCGGATCGGGGGACCCGACCCGGCCGTCCTTCACCCACTTGCTGCGGGCACGCTGGTCTGCCATGGCGCGGTTCGCGAGACGGAAGGCGTGCATGAGATCGGGCTTGGTCCGCAGTAGCTCGATCCCCTCAAGGATTCGGTGGAGCGCCTCGCCGCAGGCTTTCACCTGTTCCCGCGCGGGCTTCTCGTGAGGGCCGCCGGTCAGAGCCTCTGCCTCGGCGGACTTGCTGTCGATCCAGTGCTGGTAACCCGTGGCGAGATCTTTCAGAGCGGCAAGGACCTCGGCATCGGAGTGCTCGGCCAGCCCGAGCATGGACAGCGCCGAACTGTCGATCTCCGGGTTGGAGTCGGTGAGTAGCACCTCCACGGTGGGCACGAACTGGCTCCGCACCTCGGCGACGGCGGGAGTTTCGGCCTCGGTCATACCGACCGGCTGGGGGGTCCAGTCCCACTCGGCAGCGCATCCGTGACCGACCGCGAACGTCGGGGCGTGACGGTGCAGCAACCGACTCGTGGCGATCTCGGCGTCGTGGGTGGCGGCCGGGGCCGGACGCTCGACGAAGGCGGTGGAGCCGTCGGCGGCCCGGACCGTGAGACCGCACTGAAACAGAGAGAAGGCGTCCTGGAGATCCCGCTCGCCGACCTTCTGCCCGTTGATCAGTGTGACCGTGACCGTGACCGTGTTGTGGACGGGATCGACGGGCCGGACGTTGACGTGCAGCGATGCCTCCGGAGTGAGCTGGATCGTCTTCCTCGGATCCGATCGGGTCACGTCAATGTGCTCGTCGGGAAAGGCGAGTTCCCTACGCCGCCACTGCTCCCGCTGGTCGGCGGTGGTGCGGGCCTCGGCGCGGCGAGCCGGGACGGGAGTGCCGTCCGCGTCGGTGGGTACGTAGGCAGCCGCGCGCGCAGAGACCACGATCACTCTGCTTATGGTCGGGCGGACCGCGAAGGTCAGACCCATCGAGGAAGGACGCCTGTCACCCGAAGCGCCCACCTCCTGCGCGCTGCCGGATTCCTCGACCTCTTCTCGGTTGAGCAGAGGAGCGGCGTCCAGGCCGTCCTGCTCGGCCGCGTCCTCGTCCTTCCGTTCCTTCGCGGCTTTGTCCGCCGCCCGCGGATAGAGCACGCCGGCCAGATAGCGGTCGATCGGTGCGTCCTGGGCGAGTACCTCGTCCCGATCGTCCGGCATGGCCTCCTGGGCGGGGCCGAGGAGTTCACGGCGAAGCCCCACCAGCAGCTCCTCGTCCCGGACCCGATAGTGCTCGGAGTGGGGACCTGCCACCTGCGTCATGAGCGCTGCTCCTCGTCTTCGTCGGCTCTCCGGTACCGGCCGATGCCGGTGATCCTCGGGGCGATCCACACACCGCGCTCACCCAGTCCGGCGTTCGTGCCGGCGGCGGTGCTGCCCGTCACGGTCTCCAGGGTGTCGATCCGCAGGTCATGGATCTCGTCGGGCCACCAGGGGCCCCAGTTGCGGTTGACCTTCTGTACCTGGAAAAGATCCTCACGGAACCGCTGCGAGGCCTCCCCTATCTCCATGCCGTCGTGCATCAGGGCGTACGGCGGGCTCTCGACCTCGCCCATCGGCAGGTCGTGGCGCTTGCGCAGCAGCACCTCCTGGCCGGGCCGCACGCGTTCCAGGAGATACGCCTGGGTGGCGACGGCGTCGGTCCGGTGGCCTGGCGGGTCGTTGCGGCAGATGTCTCCCGCCTCGGCGACGACCCCGTACCTGTCGTACGACCGCCACGACCCGAGGTAGCGGCGGCCGTTGCGCCGGTTCCCCGCTCGCTTGAAGTGCGGCAGTTCGGGAGGGACCACGTGATAGAGATCCTGGCGAGCGCGCGTCATGGCCACGTACAAGGCGCGGGCTTCGGCGGGAAGGTCCAACTCGTCCTGGTGTTGCTTGTGGAGCTCGGCGGGGGTCGGTGGCGTCAGGACGATCACCCGGTCGAACTCCAGGCCCTTCGCGCGGTGCACCGTCGAGACGACGATGCGGGCGGTCTCCGGATCGGCCGCTTCGTCCGGAAACCGGCCACCGGCGACCGCACGGCGCAGCCGGTCCAGATCGAGCACCCCGCGCCCCGCTCCGCGCGCGACCCTGCGCAGCACCGTCCACAGGGCGGTGGCGTCGGGTTCGTAGGGAAGAGGGATGTCCGAGAGGAGCGCACGGAACCGGTCCTCGGTGAGGCCGGTCGCCTCCGTGCGACGCAGCAGCTCGGCCACCCAGTACGGCACCGGACGCTCTTCCAGCGGGCGCCGTATCCGGTGGTCGATGCCATGCGCGTGCAGCAGTGCGGAGATCACGAGAGCCTGCCGGTTGTCGCGGGTGAGGACGGCGCAGGTGTCGGAGAGGTCCCGCAGGCCTTCCAGGGTGAACTCGTCACCGAGATCACCCATGCCGTTCACCGGATCCAACAGGAGATCGCGCAATTCGTCGTAGAGCCGCTCGGCCTCGTCCGGCTCGGTCACCTGCTGGAGCAGAGGGCCGTGCGCCAACGCGATACCGGCCTCGGCCGTGGTGGCCCGAAAGTTCCTTGTGAGACGCAGCTCCACCAGGTCGTCCGGGTAGGAGCAGCGCAGCCAATCGAAGAACCGGCCGGTCTCGTCCGCGCGTTCGCCCAGGTCCTCGATCTGGAAGCCGTACACGGACTGGGCGGCGTCTCCGACGACGGTGAACCCGCAGCTGTCCTGGTACCGGTCGAGGAGCGTCTCCACCAGCTCGCGTCGCCCGCCCAGCAGGTCCTGCACCTCGTCGATGACGACATGGGCCGGTGGCACCGCGTCGCCGACCTCCAGCGCACCCTTCTCGATCGCGCGGGCCGCGGCGGCGATCCGTGCGTCGAACCCGACCTCACCCCACTCGCCGTCCGGGTGTGCCTGAAGGAGCACCTCATAGGCCCAGGCGTCGAAGGTACGGGCGCGCACCCGGTGAGCTCGTTCCCCGTGCCGAGAGATCCGTTCGCGCAGTTCCCGGGCCGCCTCTCGGGAGAAGGTGAGTACCAGGATCTCGGCGGCTTCCAGCGCCTGCTCGGGGTCCTCGTCACTGCACAGCGCGTCGAGCCGGCGAACCAGGGTGTGGGTCTTTCCGGCGCCGGCGCCGGCCGTGACCAGTACCCGGGCATCCCAGGGCTGCTCGACAACGGCCAGCTGCTCGTCGGTGAGCGTCGGGCTGTCCTGGTAGACGTCGGTCACTTCCGGCTCCAGAGGTGCTCGAACTGAGTGAAGGCGAGGTTGGTATCGAAGTTGGCGATGTTGTCGCTGACGTTCAGGACCAGGCAGCTGTCCTTGCCGCCGTTCCGCGGCCCGCGCAATCCGCGACCGATCATCTGCTGGTACACGTTGGTGCTGTAGACCGGCCGGGCCACGACCACGGCACGAGTGGCAGGTGCGTCGAACCCCTGAGTGAGCACGCCGTAGTTGGTGAGAACCCGGATCCGACCGCTTCGGAAGTTCTCGATGCGAGCGCGGCGGTCCTGCGCACTGGTCGTCGAGTCCACGGCAGCGGAAGGGACACCCCGGTCGTTGAGCATGGCCGCCAGGTACTTGGCGTGATCGACTGAGGTGGCGAAGAGCAACGTCGGCCAATCGTCCGGCAGATCGGCCACGCAGTCGACGATGCGCCGACTGCGCGTGTGGTCGTCGGCGAGTCGCTGTTCGGCAGAGCGGGAGAGCATGGCCATGCGGTCGGCGTGCGTCTTCTCGTCCTGTGTGAGTTCGATACGGCCGCCCTCGAGGGTGCGGTGCTCGACCTGGGCGAGCATGCCCCAGTCCTGGAGGTCGCGATACGGGTCGCCCGACGGGAAGACGCCTTCGTCGAGTCGCCGATTGCCGAAGCGCCGGACCAGGCGGCGGGTCTCCTCCTCATTGGTGTTCCGGAAGGGGGTGGCGGTCAGGCCGAGCAGGTGCCGGCCCGTCTCGTACTGGGTGAGTCCCAGTTGGCTCAGGATCTCGGTGTATCGCTTGGAGATGGCGGTGTGGGCCTCGTCCACGATCACCAGGGAGGCCTGGCGCAGCCAGGAGTACTGGTCGGTGCCCAGGCACCGTTCCAACTTGGCGTCGGTGGCGACCACCAGATGCGGGTGGTCAACGACGTCACCCGCCTCGTTGGTGCTCCACAGCCGGCTGATGGTGAGCGGACGGTCGGCGCCGACCTTGCTCCAGACGAACTTCCAGCTCTGGACGGCCTGCTCACACAACTCCTCGGTCTGTGCGATCCACAGCAGTGGACCCCTGAGGTCGCCGACTCGCTTCACCCAGCGGATCGCGGCCTCGGCGGTGACCCGGGTCTTGCCGGCGCCGGTCGGCAGCGACAGCATGCCGCGCTGGGGTGCCAGTCGGTCGAGCATGGTGGAGATGTTCCGGACCAGGTCCTCCTGGTACTCGTGGAGACTCGGGAAGTCCCGAGGGCCCTCGACGGTCTCGAACGGCGGGGGGGACGGAGTCCTCGAACCGGCGAACGCGACCGGCAGCCTCAGCTCCGAGACGAACGCGATCGCTGCGGGCGAACCTCCGTACGCGACAGGGGCGTTGGGGAAGCGTCCCTGGATGTCCCTGGCATGCTGCTGGAGCACACCGTCACCGTGTGCGTTGAACGCCATCTGTGCGATGCGACGCCCGGTCGGCTCGACGCCGTCGGTCGAATGAAGTTCGGCCTCCATCAGTCCCTCGGGGAGGCCGGTGCGGAGCGCGTCGGCACCGACCAGCAGCTCGATCTTGGTCACCACGTCAGTGGACTCGCGCACCGCCTTCTGCGCCGCCTTCAACTCGCCGTCCCGTTCCATACGGTCCTGGTGGTCGAGCACCGCGCGGCAGCCGGCAGCGCCGAGGCCCAAACCGAGCTCGCGGTCGATCAGGCGCAGCATCGGCTCCGGCTCCAGAGGGACTCGGAGCTTGACGGTGCTGTCCTGGCGCACGGCGTCCAGGGGGGAGGTGTGCGTACCCCTGGGCGTTCGGGTGACCTCCTCCAGTTCGCTGCACCGTTGCACCATGCTGTTCCGGTTCCCGCTGTTCAGACGCTGCCGCAGGGCGGGGAACAGCTCGACCAGCGGCACGGGGTCACCCACCGGTACTTCACGGGTCTCCAGACTGATCACGTCGGCGTAGCGGAGCATGCCCCACTTCTCGATCATCAGCTCGGCGTCGTCGGTGGTCGGTACGAGCAGCGCCGGGAGTTGCTCGGCACGCAGCGCTTGGTACTGAGCGGTCCCGACGGCGACGGTGATCTCGTCGTCGGGCCGGGTTTCCCAGACGTCACCGATCCGGCACCTGGTCAGTGAGTCCTCGGGGAAGTCTGCGCCGAATCGGGTCAGCATCACGTAGGTGGCTCCGACGAAGGAGTCGTCCGCGCTGCGGGTCACCTCTTCGAGGAGCGCGTCCCAGCGGTCGGCGGGGACCTCGTCAACGGTGGTCGGGAGCCGCAGCCTGCGGGCCTTCTCGGGGGAGATGTCGGCGACGGGCAGCACATCCCGGTAGCCGGCGAGCTGGGGGCCGACTGCCTCCTTGACCGGCTTGACCCCCTGGGAGGTGGCGATCGTGCCGAACTTCCTCAGCATCCATCGGATCGGCGAGGCCACGGCCTGTCGCGTGTTGGTCTGTGCGCCGATCTGGCGCGTCCAGTTGTCCACCACGGCGTCGTCGGGCAGCACCTTCAGGAAGGCGGCGCGTGACTCCTCGGACAGGGCACGGAAGAGGTGGAGCGGGCCGCCGATCGCGGCGCCCTCGACTTTCATCCGGCTCAGCGCGGGGCGCGGGGCGTGACTGTCCAAGCCGCGCAGGTAGGCGGCGTGGAGGGCTTCGCGGTACTCCACGAACCACGCTTCGTCTTCCTGGGGGCGGATCCCACCGGACGGTCGTTCCCGCAGGCCGACCTGTGAGAAGAAGGGGGTGTCGTCGGAGTGGAACGACATGTCGACAGCGATGCCGGGGTCGCGCTTCGCATCGACCACGACACCCGGCAGCATGCAGTCCTCGACCGGCCGGAACCGACCGTCGGCGGTGCGTACCCGGAGCGCCGAGCGTGGAGTGGGGACCCTCTCCAGGACCGTGTGGGCCAGCCGACGTACCCCCGCCTGACGGAACAGCTCCCAGAACCGTTCCCAGTCCGAGTCGCCGTAGTGGTCGAAGCCCTGATCGAGCACGCTGACGAACCGGCCCTCGACATCGGCCTCCCGGATGCCCAGGACGTTGAGGGCGTGAGCCAGTGACGGGTTCTGGGCGAGCTTGTCGACCACATACACCAGGGTCTCGCGCAGCCCGCCCTGGGTTGCACGGCGGAACACCTTGCCGTGCACGGGTGCGACGAGACCATGCTCTTCGGTGAGCACGATGCGGGCCTTACGGGCCTCTTCGGCATGGGGGGAGTGGTTCTCGATCATGTCCGCGAGGATGCGAACGGCCGCCGCCGACGCCTCGGGGGTGCCGCTCCCGACCAGAGCCTCCAGCCATTCCCGGACACCGGTCCGCTCGTGCCCGGCCGCACCGATGATGTGCTCGACCTTTCCGGAGCGCAGGGCGTCCGCCTCGACACTCGGGTGAAGCCAGTTCGAGGGGCGCCCGGGGCACTCGTGCCACATCCGCAGCCACTTGGAGAGCTTCTTGAGGTCCTTGTCGAGGCGCGGGTGGATCCTGAGTGTCGTCGGGATGCGCAGGACACCGTCCTGGTCGGGCAACGCCGGACGGTCCGCCGTGCGGGCCCAGATCTCTCGGGTCAGGAACTCGTCGGCCCAGCTGATCGCTTCCTTGGTTCGACCGGGCAGCAGGGGGAGATAGGCGGCGGGGTCTTCATCGGGAACAAGGGTAGGGAGGGAGTCGACGACCAGCTTTGCCGACATCCGGATCATCTCCTGGTTGAAGGGAGAGGAGTCGAGGAGGTTCTGACGATCTTCGTTCGTCTTCCAGGCGCCGTTGAGGATGCCGCTCAGCGACATCTCGTACTTGGTCGGGAAGAAGGACCAGAACTTGCCGCGCCCGCGTGATCGCGGGCTGACGTACAGACCGCTCTCCGGGTCCTTCTCCAGGGCGGGGACGCCCCAGGCGAGGTTGAGTGAGAGCCGGTCGTGCAGTTCGCCGGCGTCCGCGCGGGCACTGTGACCGGGTTCGTGGGTGGTGGTGAACACACGCCACCGATCGGTGGCGACAGACTTCCCGGTCCGCTCCTCGATCAAGGTGTGCAGGTCGCCGGTCCGGTGGGCGGTCAGTGTCCGACGAGCCACGGGCCGTGGCCGGCGGTCCTCCAGCACGACTTTTGTGACGTGCGGCGAGAAGAGCTGGAAGCCGACCGGGAATTCCTCGCGGGGCTCGCCGTGGTCCTTGCCACGTCCGCCGTGCATGTCCCGGCCCAGCCGGTCGTCCGCCTTCGGGAGCAGAGGCAGACGAACGACGGTGGTGGCCCAGTTCAGCAGCTCGTTCAGGACGTGATCGGATGCGCACTCGGCCTGCACGTCCAGAGGTCGGGCCATCCGCAGCACAGGCGCGTCGAACTCGGGTCCGTAGCGTGCAGTCACTCCGGGCACGGCCTTGATCTGCGCGTACGACCAGGCGCGGTCGAATCCGAAACTTCCGGTGCTGCTGAAGAATTCCGGTGCGTCGGTCACCACGAGAACCGATTTGATGCCCACTCCGAAACGACCGATCTGGCCGCCACGCTTCTTCGACATACTCATCCGAAGAATAGTCTCCGCGCCTTCCGAGGAAACCGGATTTCCCTCGTTCGCGCAGTACAAGTGTGTTTCCGTGAGGATGACGCAAACCCGCCCCACCGAGTCGTCGGCCATTTCGTCTGCCGCATTCTGAACGAGCTCGAAAAGCTGGCGATCGCCGTATCCGCCCTGCGTGATGCGGCGCTCTCCATTGGCGTGCTCGGCCACGAGGCCGGGGTCCACGGCGTAAGTCTGCAGGACACGCGAGGACTGTTCGAGAACGGTTTGAACGACCGAAGAGGACGATGACGGCACTGCTTCTGCGCTCCTGGTGTCAAAGATCCGGATGAAGAGCGAACGACGGGCCGGCCGGCCCGTCGTTCGCCGTGGCGCTGGGCGTTGTTTTCCACAGTGCCTTCGTGAAGCAGAGGGTTCACTGTGAAGGCGTTGTTTGTTGCGAGACCGAGACTTCAGGCCCTTGACGTGCTGAATCAGATCGGGGGAGCAGGCTCGTCCGGGACGTCCGGCAGGCCCTGAGTCATCTTCGCCAGCCCGGGGAACCTGTTGGTGAAAACCTCCTCGGACAGGTCGTGGTCGTGAAGGACCTCGAGAACCGCGGGCTTGCTTCCAGCCGTCATAATCGCCAGCTCGAATGCGCTCGACTCCCGAAACGAGTCCAACGATTCACTGTCCTGCTCATTCATCTGATCCGCCCCTGGTTGGTTGCATCCTGCAGCTGCACAGGGGTGCATTTGGGCACACGTCCCCCGTGTGAAGTGATATGGGTAAATCTGAGCCTTGGGTGAGACTTTCGTCCTCGTTAACGCTAGGGGATGGAAGTCTCGTGCAGCCAGCCCTTTGCGGAAGGTTTTCTTCTGTGCGGCTCTGGAGGCGTCTTCCGGGAATGGGGTTTCGGAATTTGGGCGCACTTCTCCCCGGTCGCCCGACCTCCCGGGTTTCGGGTTTCGCGAGCGAGATGGCATCCCCATCGTCGGCGACCTTATCGGGTATTCGCTCGAACACGCAACCCGAACTCCCGCTCACATAAGGGGAGTTGAGTGGTCCGCTTGCAGAGGCACTGCACGCAAGGGGGAATACCTGATCATTAAGGGCAAGTCGGACATCGAGTTGAAGTGGCCTGGCGATCGAAGCCGATCAACTGCCGGTTGACGCTTGCGCCCTTGTCAAATTAGCCTCGTGATCCACAGCATGCGATCGGCATGGGAGTCCCAGGAGAGGCAGGCGGCGCGTGGAGACAGGTGAGGAATTCGGGCCCTGGCTGTCCCGACAGCTCGCGCTTGCGGGGAAGACGCAGGCCGAACTGGCCGACGAACTCAACCTGACTCGGGCCGCGGTGTCCGCGTGGATCACCGGCAGGTCGACTCCTCGTCCGACCACCATGACGGACATCGCCAAGGCGCTCGGCACGGACGTGGGTACGGTGCACACCCGCACCACCGATACCCAGGCCGGCCTTCCGGTCACCTGGTACCACCGCCCCGGCTATCCCGATGGCGGCCGTGACCTGGGCAACGCCGCCGCCTTCGCCTTCGACGCCGACGTGCAAGTCCTCGCGCGAGAGACGTGCCAGAACAGCCTGGACGAGAGGCTGACGGAGAACGGCCGCCCCGTCAAGGTCCGTTACACCCTGCACGAGCTCACCGGCGACGCCCTGGACGCCTTCCGCGAGGCGATCCTCTGGAACGATCTCTTTCCGCACTACTCCGCCGTCTCGGAGACCGCCGGCAACCAGAAGGTCGGCCGGGTCGTGGACGCCGGGGTGCGCGACATGTACGAGAAGGGCCGTTTGGTCCTGCTGCGAGTCGACGACTACAACGCTTCCGGTCTGACCGGCGACGATTACGGGGACGGCAAGTTCGCCGCCGTGGTCAGACGCCAACTGGAGAGCCTCAAGTCCGGTCCTGGCGCCGGAGGGTCGTACGGCTTGGGCAAGGCGACGCTGTGGGCCACCAGCTCCCTCGGGCTCGTCCTCATCAACTCCACTCTGTCCGTGCCTCACGAGGGACGTACCGAGCGACGGGTCATCGGCCGCCTCGAACTGCCGTGGCGTGAGGTCGACGGCGAGTCGTACGCCGGCCCCGCCTGGTTCGGGCGCCCTGATCCTCACTCGCCCGGGGCCTTGGTCGCCCGTTCCTGGTGGGCGGACGAGGAGACCGTGGAGAACCTGTATCTGGCCCGGGAGAGCGACGAACCCGGCACGTCCTTCCTCATCGTCGGTGCGCACGATGTGGCCGGTCTCGCGGCGAACTCCTCCGATCCCGATGACGGATTCATCGGCGACGAGGAGAGCGACGAGGACACGCGTGACATCAACACGATGCACGCCCGACTGGTCGAAGCGCTGGGGCGTGACTTCTGGGCCGCGATGACCGGCGGGGGCGGCAAACTCCCCCTCCTGGAGGTCTCTGTCCGAGCCCTGCGAAACGGCAAGGAGGTCGTGGCGGAGCAACAGGTGGACCCGTCTGTCGAGCAGCCTGCGCGGACCCGTGCCCTGAGGGCGCACTACGAGGGCACCACGGTGGATCGTCTCACCGAGGCCGGGCAGGTGGCGGTACGGAGCGTCCCGTTGAAGCTGCCGTTGTCCGGGGGCGCCCACGGGACGTTCGGTACGCACCAAGCGGTCTTGCTTCTCACGGAGGCCGAGGGGGACAGGGACGGGGCGAAGAACCGGATGCACTCGCTGCGCGGCAATCGCATGACCGTCAAGAGGAGCGTGGTCCCGAGGCTGCCGAGCAGCACCAATCCTTTCCAGGCCGTTCTGCTGGTCGGGGCGGCAGCCGGAGAGACGGCCCCCTTCGCGAAGGAGGCCGAGGACTTCCTGCGTGCGGCGGAACCTCCCGAGCACGATCGTTGGGGGCAGACGGAAGAGCTGACACTGCGGTGGTCACCGTCCGCGTACCGGCGGATCAACGCACTGACCGCCGAGGCCAACAATGCGGCGAGAGAGCTTGTCGCACGGCCGAAGCGCAGCAGTGGCGAAGGCGGTGAGGCCCTGCGCAAGGCGTTGACGGTGCGGACGAGGCCCAAGGCCAAGACACCCGCCGGCCCCGTGGTTCCACTCTTGGACGGGCTCGACGCGATGGTCGGCGACGCCGGGGAGTGGCGGATCACCGGCGAAGTGAGCATCCCGCGTGGCGACGAGATCGTCCCGATGATGCCGGTGGCTCAGCTGGACGTGCGCTCGGGGGGCCGCCCCAGACTGGACTGGGCGGAGCTGGTGGGCGTCGAAGGGTGCGAAGAGGTGGACGGAATGCTGTACTTCACGCCTGGCGCGCGGCGCGCGAAGTTCCGAGGAACCACCGACGCCACCAGCCACCCGGTCAGGACCACCCTCACCCGTCTCGTTGTCGAACTCCGTGCCGGCAAGGGGGAGTGACCAGTGAAGTTCTACCCGTACAAGCGGCTCAACCGGCCGATCGCGCTCAGAGTGACCTCTGTCTCTCTCAAGCTCTCCGACGGCACCCGCGACCAGTTGGAGACCACCGCGTACTCGAACCAACAGCAGGCTGTCGCGCTCGGCATCGAGGGCCACACGGAATGGGTGAGCGCCAGGATCGGTGTTTCGGCGACGCTGCCGCCCGGGGCGAACGCGCCGGACGCGCCCTGGTCGGATCTGTGTGTCCTTGCCGTACTCACGGACGGCGAGACCAATGTCCGTACCTCTGCGAATCTCACGCTCGACACGGGTGACGGCCGGGACTGGTCCGGCTCGCTGGAGGTGTTCCGTGACGATCACCTGGCGCGGGCCTCCGTCGCCGTGTACGCCATCGGGACAGTGGAAGGAGTGCGCGGACGGTCGATCGCCGAGACCGACCGGAGTTGGATCATCGACACGGTTTCGGACGAGCCCGTCCGTGGGCTCCAGCTCGACGTTCAGAAAGCGTCGTTCAAGAGAAGCTCCCGGGAGTGGCTCCAGGCCTACGCCGACGCGCCCTGGGTCGTGGACACCTCGTCCAGGGTCCCCACCGTGTTCGTAAACACCGATGTCGAAGGTGTCATCGATCTGCTGGACAGCAATGGCTCGGGTGTGGACAGCAAGGTGCGTGACCTCTTGGTCGCCCAGATGTCCACCGACGTCTGGACCGCAGTGTTTCACGGTGCCATCGGCGATCTCGAGGTGGAACCCGGTGGCGGGCCGGTCTTCCCCACCGACTGGCAGGGCGAGGTGCTACGGGAGATGCTCCCGGACGTGATTCCCGGCGTCCATGTCGAGGAGGCCCTACGGCAGGTCCATCGCCGGCGCACCGGCGAATCGGGGTGGGTGGAGCTACAGACGCGTATCCATTACGCGGCGGTCCGCCGCGCCGATGCCACCAAGGCGCTTGCCTTTGTCATCCGCAGCCTGGAACAGATGAACCGCGAGAGTGAGACGTGATCACCCAACCGAACCACGTGCCGGAGCGCCTGGGGCTGCTCGCCACCTCTGCCGTCGATCCGTTTCTCACCGAGGAGCTCCTCAAAGGCGAACAGGTTCACGGCGGCATCGATCTCGCCAAGGTAGTCGAGCCGCTCCCCGAGGGCGACGCCAGGTGGTGGGTCGAGCCGATCCGGAGCCTGGTGGAGGACGCCATGTTCGAGTTCCGGGAGGACCGCACCCGCGCCGACGCCTGGCTCGCGCCTCGGCTCCATGCCACGCTGCGCCTGACGCGGCGGGAAGCGGCGGACAAGCGTCTGTGGAACCACCTCGCCCTGGCTGTGGCCCCGGACTATGTGGTCTGGCGGCACCAGCCGGAGCCGACGGCCAACAGGCCGGAAAGGCGCATCGCCGCCGAGCGCTTCCGTGGCCCCGCGGACCGGCAGTGTTTCTCGCGCCTGTGGTGGGCGGCCGAACTCTTCCGGAACGGGTCGGACTACGAGCCGGTAGAGGTCGCCTGCGGAAATCAGGACCTCATCCACACCGTTCTCCGGACCGAGCTGATCGATCACCGTCCCACCGCTCAGGCCCTGGTCCGTCTCCTGAGGAGCGGCCAGGTCTCCGGCGGGCGAGAGGTCAACGGCCTCAGCGTCGCGATCAATACCGTGGGAGCGACCTTGCTCTACGACATCCTCGCGCCGGACCAGCCCCGCGACCCCGCCCGACTGCGGGACTGGATCGCGGAAGCGGAATCGGCGCCACCGGTCGAGCGGTACGAACTCCCGAACGGGCCCGACGAGGACCCTGTCCCGGAGGAGTCCGTAGCGGCGCTCACCGGCTACTTCGCGGAGCTGTTCGAGACTGCGCCGGTCAGGGGCAGGAAGAGCGGGGATTGACCTGGGCCCTGCTCGGGCTACTTCGCCGACGCCTTCTTGCTCTTACGAGGGCGCACGGAGGAAGGGGGCGGCACCTGGTCCGTGGGGCGCGGGCACCTGTCGGTGCAAGCGTCGGCGGCCCCGCAGCCGCTGCTACGCAGCTTGGCCCGCTGCTCCTCCGTGGCCGGCTGCCACGGCTTCCGCAACGCCTCCGGGTCCGGCTTGGGGAGCCCCAGAGCGGCGCTCAGCAGGTGTGCACCGAACAGCGGCGGTACCGCGTTGCCCACCTGCTGGGCCTGCGCCGTACCGGACCACGGATAGTCCGGCGGGAAGGTCTGCAGCAGCCCGGCCTCGTTCATGCTGAACCGAGGGCCCTCGTAGACGATGTTCTCGTCGAGGTGCTCGAAGACCACGAAGCGGGAGATGCGGCCGGTGACGGTGGCGGCGGGCTGCTGGTCGGTCCGCACTCCACGCCTTCCCGGAATCCCGGAACTGCCGTAGTTCGAGCGGACCAGGAAGGGCTTCGGACGTCCCGGGTGCGAGCCCACCGGATTCCCAAGGGCATCCCGCATCGACTTCCAGGGCTGTGGCTCCTCGTCCCTCTTCGATGCGGGGGCGCCGTCGTCAAGAGTCGGTTGATGGACCTGTTCCGCGGCCTGGTCGGGTTCGCGCGTCCCGTTCTTCCGATTCCATTCCTTCGCTTCATAGGCATGGTGGGTCCGACGGGGGAGCGAGGGCTCTCCGAGCCCTTCACGCCGAGCGATCAGTACAGCGCGGGAGCGTGTCTGAGGCACCCCGTAGGTCTCGGTGGCGAGGATGTCGACGACGACCTTGTACTTGGTCCCGTCGGGGAGCCCCGTCTCCTCCAGGACCTTGGCGTAGTGCCTCCAGAGCGGGGCCACCGCAGGGACCTGCTCCAGGACGATGACGTCGTACGGGCGGTGCCCCCGATTAGGGCTCCTGGTCGCCTGAATCGCGTATCGGAGAGGTTCGAGGACCAACGCGGTGCGCGGATCGGTGAGGGTTTTCAGATCCTCGTCGATCTTCTGGTCGGACTCGCCGGCCATCAGCCGCTCGATGTACTTCGCGACCTGGTCCAAGGCTTGGCGTCCGGCGCCGTGCCCGGCCACAGAGTACGTCTGACACGGAGGGCCACCTGCGAGCACGTTGATCTCCGGCGGCAGGGACTCGAAGGAATCCCTGCGTGCCGCGCTCACGTCGGCGTGAAGAGTGTCCAGCCCGGCCGCGTATCGCGTGAGGCACGCACTTTTGTCCCACTCGATGCCGAGACTCGGGAGATCGAGCCCCTGCGCAGCGACATCCAGCCCTCCGGGTCCTGCGAAGAGGTCCAGGACAAAGGGGTTGTCGAGGATGGGCTGGTGGTGCGCCGAGCTGGTCATGTGGCGGAAGTCTAGCCGGCCGCGGGCCCTCGCGGATCCCGGTTCAACGCTTCGGCTACGGCCCGTCCCAGCGCCTCTCCGACCGGCGGCGGGGTCGCGTGGCCGATCTGGCGGTACCGGGCGGTCTTGAGGCCGGAGATCCGCCACGCTTCGGGGAAGGCTTGGAGCAGGGCGGTCTGGTCCACCGTGATCCGTACCAGTCCGTCGTCACCGAGTGACGGATCCCATGTGAAGTCGGGGCCGGGCGGTTCGTTTCCGAACGACTTCGTGTAGACCCCCATCCGTCGCCACTTGGCCTTCGTGCCGCTCGGTCCGAAGTCGGGGCCTCCGTGCGTCTTGGATCCACCCACCAAGGTAGGTGCCACGCTCGCCGCCTGGGCCGCCCAACGGTCTGCGTCCGGCCAGCCGCAGGAACGCATCGACGGCGCCAGCGCCGCCCCGACGGACACGTGCTGGTGGACGCTGGGTCGGGGCGGTCGGAAGGCGCTGGCCCACTGCTGTTTGACGGCCACGACGATGCCTTGCAAGCGGTGCTGGGGCACTCCGAAGTCGGAAGCGTTCAGGATGAACCAGGTCAGTGCGTAGCCGAGGTGCTCCAATTCTTCGCGGAGAAAGTCCCGTATCGGGGCCAAGGAGTCCTCGTCGACCAGGGTGGGCACGTTCTCGATGATCAGTGCACGAGGCTGGACGGCGTGGACCAGATAGGCGGTCGCCTCGATGAGGCGCAACTCGGCGTCCGACCGACGCATCACCGTCGCGCTCGACCTCACCCTGGGGAGGCCGGCTGCCAGGAGATCGACGTCGTACACCTCGGGGTGGTCCACGGGGTCGAAGTCGAGGAGGTCCGCTTTCAGCACGTTCCAATGCGGCCGGTTGGCTTTGAGCGTCTCGCAGGCAGTCGGCTCGTTGTCCAAGAGGAGTCGAGGCGTGAAACCCGCTCGTTCCAGCCCCAGAGCGAGTCCACCTGCCCCCGAGCAGATGTCGACAAAACTCAGCCCGCTCAACGATTCCTCCCCGTCCCCGCCGGCCCCTCCCAAGCTCCACCGCCGCCGTGAAACGGAGAGCCACGCCATCCGGTGCTTCGTGCTCCGGCCTCACGATCGTGACTCGCTCCCGACGGCAGTCGACTCCGTACCGTCGAGCCGCTACGGCTGTCGTGTTGATTCCATCACGGGCCGAGCGCGGCCGCACCGGATTCCGCCTGCCGTGCCCCGAAGTCGGCTCGGATCGGCCCCAGGACTCACTCGCCGTGACCTGGGGCTTCTTCATACCCCCGCGGAGCGTCTTCTCGGCGGGTGGGACTGCCATGCCCAGCGGGCCGGGCCTCCTGTGGCGAGCGAGGTGACGATCGTGCACGGCACCGCGATGCGGGTCGGCCGTCGGCCCGCGGGTGTAGTGGCATTTTCCGGAGGCCGGTCAGGGGTGGCGGTCGGGGAGGCGGGAGGCCGGGAGTAGGGCCAGGGCGAGGAGGAGGGCTGCGATCGCGTAGGTGGTGCGGAAGCCCGTGGGGGTCGTGCCCGTTTCGGTCAGGGTGACCGAGAGGAGGGCCGTGCCGATCGAGGCGCCGATCTGGGAGTTGATGCTCAGGAGGGTGCTCGCCGCGGTCAGGTGGGGCCTGGGGAGGTCGCGGCTCGCGGTGGTCATCGTCGGCATCATGACCATGCCGGCGCCGATGCCCATGACGATCGAGGCGCCGACGAACCGCCAGGGCGCCGCATCCGGTGAGCCCGCCTGGAGGGCGGTCAGGGCCATGCCCAGTGCGCCCACCGCGATCCCGGCCCGGATCAGGCGGCGCGGGGAGACCTTGTCGACGCGGCGGGAGGCGATCTGCATGACCAGGCCGACGGTGAGGCCGGTCGGTGCGCCCAGCAGGCCGGCGGCCGTCGCGCTCATGCCGCGGCCCTGCTGCCAGTACATCGGGGCGAGCAGCATGGACCCGAAGTAGCCGCAGGTGAAGAGGGCGAGCGTGGCGATGCCCGCCCGGAAGGTGCGGTCGCGCAGGAGGTGCAGGTCGAGGAGGGGTTCGCGGGCGGTCAGGGCCCGGCGGGTGAAGGCGGCGACGAGCGCGGCGCCGGCCAGGGTGGGGAGCAGGGCGTCGGGTGCGGTGAAGGTGCCGCCTTCGCCGCCGCGGGCCAGGCCGTAGAGGAGCAGGGCGAGGCCCGGGGACAGCATCAGCAGGCCGGGTACGTCCAGCCGCGGCGGGGAGGCCGGGGTGCTCGGGGCGTCGGAGCGCAGCAGTTTCGCGGCGAGGACCAGGGCGACCGCCCCGACGGGCAGGTTGACCAGGAAGATCCACTGCCAGGACGCCGAGTCGACCAGCCAGCCGCCCAGGACCGGACCGGCCACCGGCCCGACGATGATGGGCAGTCCGAGCAGGGCCATCACCCGCCCGAGCCGGGCCGGGTCCGCCGTGCGCATCACCATGGCCATGCCGACGGGCATGAGCAGCCCGCCGCCGAGGCCCTGTACCGCGCGGAAGGCGATCAGGCTGCCGGCGCTCCAGGCGCACGCGGCGAGCAGCGATCCGAGCGAGAACAGGGTGAGGGCGCCCAGGTAGGTGCGTTTGGCGCCGAAGCGGCCCATCGTCCAGGCCGAGGCCGGGATGACGGCGGCGAGCGCGAGCGTGTAGGCGCTGGCGGCCCACTGGATCGTCGCGAGTGGTGCGTGGAAGGCCTCGGAGAGGCGGTGCAGGGCGACGTTGACGATCGTCATGTCGAGCACCGCCATGACCGAGCCGACGATGACGACTCCCGCGGTGCGCCGGAGCAGGGCCGCGGATGCGGAGGCGGAGGCGGGGGAGCCGGCGGCGATCGCGGGGTCCGTGGGCGGCGCCGGCTGGTCGGGGCCGCCGGGTTCTCGGGTCGTACGCATCTTCCTGCCGCCCCTCAGCCCTGGTACGGGCGGCTCGCGCGGGCGGCGCGCAGCGCGCGTCCCCACCAGGCCAGCTGGCCGACCATGCCCTTGACGGCGCCCTCGGCCACGGCGGTGTCGCGCGGTGCGCCGTCCGGGCCGAGCCCGGACCAGGGACCGTGCAGGCTGACGGAGTCGCGGACGGTCACGGCGTGCAGCTCGGCGAAGACCAGCCGGAGCTGCTCGACGGCGCGCAGGCCGCCGCCGAGGCCGCCGTAGGAGACGAAGCCGGCCGGCTTGGCGTGCCACTCCTCGCGGTGCCAGTCGATGAGGTTCTTCAGTACGGCCGGGAAGCTGTGGTTGTACTCGGGGGTGACGATGACGAAGGCCTCGGCGGCGGCCAGCCGCGGGCTGACCTCCGCGAGGGCGGCGGCCGCCCGCGGGTCCGGGGAGCCGCCCCAGCCGGGCATGACCAGCGGCAGGTCGACGTCGGCGAGGTCGATGAGGTCGAGGTCGAGGCCGCCGAGGGCGTGCGCGGCGCCGAGGAACCAGTCGGCGACGGCGGGGCCCTGACGGCCCTCGCGGACGCTGCCGAGGATGACGGCGACGCGCAGCGGCGCGTCCTCGTGGGGCGCGGTGGCGGGAGTGGAAGCGTTGGTGACGGGCATGGCAGGGTCCCCTCGTTGGCGGGGCGGCCGTTCGGTACGGCCGCTCCTCCGGTAAAGTACAACGGGCGTTGTAAAAAGTGCAACGGTCGTTGTACTTCTCGGTCGTTGTTTTTCCCGCGTGGAGGCGCAGTGAGCACCGGAACCCCTGGAATCCCCGGAGCCGGAACCCCCGGAGCCGGAACCCCCGGAGCCGGAACCCCCGGAACCAATGCCAAGAAGCTGGAGAAGCAGCTCGCCATCGCGAGCGCGTCCTGCGGGGTCTTCGGCCGTGAGGGCTACGCCCGGGCCACGGTCGACGGGCTCGCCGCCGCGGCCGGCATCTCGACCCGCACGCTCTACAACCACTTCCCGGGCGGCAAGGCGATGCTCTTCGCCACCGTCGTCACCTGGACCTCGACGCAGGTGCGCGACGCCCAGATCGCCCAGATCGAAGCCGTCCTGAACCCCGTGCGCCCGCCCCGCCCCGAGGACCTGGAGCGGGACCTGGTCGACTTCGCCCACCGGGTCATCGGGCTCCTGACCGACTACGCCGACCACTTCGCGCTCGTCCGCCACATCCACGCCGAGGCCGACCACGTGCCGCCCGAGGTGCTGGAAGCCTGGGTGAACGCCGGCCCCGGCCCGGTGTCCCGCGCGCTTGCCGACGCGCTGGAGGGCCTCGAAGCGGCCGGGCTGATCGACCTGCGCGGTGACGCGATGATGGCCGGCGCCCACTTCATGGCACTGACCTCGCACACCGTCTGGCAGCTCTCGCACTACGGGGTCGTGCCCCTGCCCAAGGAGCAGACGGACCGCCTGATCGCGGGCGGCGTGGGCGCCTTCCTGCGGGCCTATCGGGCCGATTGAGCCCGAGCCGGCCCTTCCGGTCGCCCGGCCCCCGGCCCGGGGCTACGTTGGACGGGTGAGCACGACACGGTTGCGCAGGGCGGCTGTGGGGGCGGCCGCAGTGGGGCTCCTGATGGTGCCCGTGGGGGCCGGTGCCGGGTACGCAGTGGATGCCCCGACACCTCCGGCGGCGAGCAGTTCGGCCGTCTCCGATGAGTTTCCGCAGCTCACCCCCGCCGTGGCGCGGCAGTTGGACGACGCCATCCGGAAGGTGATGGACGAGGCCAAGGTGCCCGGGGTCCAAGTGGTCCTGTCGGCGCCGGGCAAGGGAGAGTACGTACGGGCCTTCGGCGTGGCCGACAAGGCCACCGGGGCGTCCATGACCGACGGCCTCAACATGCGGATCGGCAGCGAGACCAAGACCTTCACCGTGACCGCGATGCTGAAGCTCGTCGACGAGAAGAAGATCGGGCTGGACGACCCCATCGGCAAGTACGTCGACGGCGTTCCCAACGGCGACCGCATCACCCTGCGCGAGCTGGCCGGCATGCGCAGCGGGCTGTTCAACTACTCGGCCGACGAAGGCTTCTTCAAGGCGCTGACCAGCGATCCCCGGCGGCCCTTCACCCCGCAGGAGCTGCTCGCGTACTCCTTCAAGCACCCGGTGCTCTTCGAGCCGAACGCGCAGTTCTCCTACTGCAACACCAACCTGATCCTGATCGGGCTCGTCGTGGAGAAGATCAGCGGGCAGACGCTCGCCGACTACCTCACCGAGGAGGTCATCGAGCCCGCCGGGCTGAAGAACACCCTCTTCCCGACCGGCGCCGAGTTCCCGACCCCGCACGCCCAGGGCTACACGGACCAGACGGCCTCGGGGAAGACCGAGGACGCGGCCGACTGGAACCCCTCCTGGGGCTGGGCCGCCGGAGCGATGATCTCCGACCTCCCGGACATGCGGCGGTGGGCCAAGGTGCTGGCCACGGGTGAGCTGCTCACCCCCGCCACCCAGGCCGAGCGCCTCGATGTCGTACCGGCCCTGCCGGGCACCGGCTACGGACTGGGGATCTTCAACGTCCAGGGGTGGATCGGGCACAACGGCTCGCTGCCCGGCTACCAGTCCCTGACCGTCTACAACCCGGAGCAGTCCGATGCCACCCTGGTGGTGCTCCTCAACACCGACATCTCCGCCGAGGGCGAGGAGCCGAGCACGCTGTTCGGGGAGGCGATCACCAAGATCGTGACCCCGCAGCACGTCTACACGCTGCCCGCCCAGCCCGTCACCGGGGACGAGGACCACTGACCATCCGGCGGGCCGCCTCCTCGGCGAGCGCCGGCAGGGCCGACGGGTCGGCGCCGTCCGGGAGTTCGAGCATCAGGACGTGCTCGCCGCGGCGCAGCACCAGCCGCCGCCCCCGCGCGTAGGCCACGTCGGCCTCACCCGCGCCGACCGGGACGGCGCGCCGCTTGTGGGTGGCGAGGAGACGTCGGCCGAGGGCCCCCGAGGCGGTCTGCAGCAGCAGGGCGGTGCGGCCGTCCGGGGTGACGTAGGTGACGATGCCGAGGCCGGGCAGGGTGTCCGACGCCCGTAGCCGTACGCGCAGGATCCGGGCGGCTTCGGCGACCGGGAGGAACTCCTGCGGATCACCCCGCCGCAGGAGCGTGGAGAGGGCGGCGGGGACGGTGAGTCCGGGCAGCCCGGGGGCCTCCCCGGAGCCGGAGCCGGACCCGGACTCGGAGTCCTCCGCGCCGGAGCCGGAGTCGGAGACCTCGGACTCGGACGGGTCCGCCTCCGGGAACAGCTCGCCCTGCGGTGAGGGCGTCACCAGCACGACCTCGTAGACGTGCCCGAGCACCGGTCCCCGCAGCACCCGTACGACCGCCCCCTCGCGCAGCGGCCCGTACAGCCCGGACCGTACGGGCCAGGCCGTGACCGTGGTCCGGCCGCCCGGGTCGAGCGCCAGGTGGCGCACCCCCCTCCCGGTGCGCAGCCGCACCACCTCGCCCTCGGTCCAGGCCCGCCGGGACAGGTCCAGCAGGGCGGCGGCGAGGAGGAAGAGGTACCAGAGCAGCACGGGACCGGTGATCAGCACCGGAGGCAGCTGCGCCCACACCGCCCGGGGCGGCACCGTCCAGTTCCCGGAGGCCTGGAGCCCCCAGGTGGAGCCGACGAAGGCGAGCAAGCCGCCGTACACGTACGCCGCGAGCGGGATCACGGGCCGCCGGCCGGTCCACAGCCAGCGGGAGCCCATGAGCGCGCCGATCAGCAGGACCAGCTCCACGACCAGCAGCGGGACGCTCGGCACCGGAAGGCGGACCTCGGTCGGCGGATGCGTGTGCCACCAGGCGACCAGCAGCAGCACGATCGAGGTCGACCCGATCCGCCGCAGGGCGAGGCGCACGCTGTCGCGCGGCGGGCGCAGGGTGCGTGCCGGGGCGGGGGCGTAGCGGAGCCTGACCTCGTGCCAGCCGCCGCCGTACGTGGACCAGGCGCGGCGCTCGTCGCGCGGGCCGAGCGGGAGCACGGCCAGTGCGGAGCGGGCCACCCCGGTGGCGGCGCCGTAGGCGACGTAGCGGTCCCAGAGGGCCACCGCCGCCGGGGGCAGCCCGGGGAAGGACTCGTCGCGGGCCAGCCACTCCCGTACGCCGAGCCAGTGCGCGCAGGCCTCGACACCGGCGGGCGTCTCCCGCTCCCCGGTGAGGCGGGCCACCAGTACCGAGCCGCACGCCCACACGCCCAGGCCGACGGCGAGGGACATGAACCAGCCGCCGACCCCGGTCAGCGACACGAACAGGACGGCGGCCAGGACGGCCGGCAGGACCGCCGCCAGCGTCAGACCGGCCTTCAGCGGCGCCGGGTAGCGGTCCCGGGCCAGTCCGCGGTCCCGGGCGTCGGCGGCCACGGCCCGGCCGAAGGCACGCCACCAGCGCCGGTCCTCGTCCTCGGTGCCCCGGGCCAGGGCGCCGACGGGCAGCACCCCGGCGGAGGCCAGGGCGGTGACCCGGGCCAGCACCAGGGCCTCGTAGGGGAGCAGATCCTCCTCCGCGCCCGCTCCGGCGGCCGTCCCGCGCCGTGGCGGCCTGATGCGGACGAGGGTGTCGCGCGGATCGGGGCCGGTCTGCTCCAGCGCGAGGAACCCGCGCGCGGCCAGGTCCAGGAGCGTGGCGCGCGGGGCGCCGCGGCCGGACTCCCAGCCGCCGGTCAGGAACTCCACCAGCGCGGGCGGTTCGGGCCGCAGGTCCATCGTCGGCCCGTCGGCGGCCACGATCGCGGGCCGGTTGGCGACCACCGCCCAGCCGACGGCGGCCAGCCACAGCAGGGCGCTCACCAGGGCGGCCGCCCCGATGAACCAGGTCCAGGTCACTTAGAACCGGACCTGGACCGGGCCGGTTTCGCCCTCGGGCGCACCGAAGAACGCGCGGACGCGGAAGCCCAGGGGCCCGGCGACCAGCAGGGCCGGGAAGGCCGAGACGGCGGTGTTGTAGGCCAGTACGGCGTCGTTGTAGTACTGCCGGGCGTACGCGGTGCGGTCCTCGGTGGTCGCCAGCTCCTGCTGCAGGGAGTCGAAGTTGCCCGCCGCGCGCAGCGCCGGATAGGCCTCGGCGAGGGCGAGCAGCCCGGTCAGGCCGGTGCGCAGGACGGCCTCGGCCCGTTCCTTGTCGGCGGGGCCGCTGGCGGCGACGGCCGCTTCGCGGGCCCGGACGACGGCCTCGAAGGTGCCGCGCTCGTGGGCGGCGTAGGCCTTGACGGTCTCGACGAGGTTCGGGATCAGGTCGTAGCGCCGTTTGAGCTGGACGTCGACCTGGGCCCAGGCGTTGTCGACCTGGTTGCGGCGCCGGACGAGTCCGTTGTAGGTGGCGGTCAGCCAGACCGGCACCAGCAGGACGATCACGACGCAGACGATGACGAGCGTGCCGAGCGGTGTCATGTGTGGCCCCCCGATACGGGCCGGTCCCCTGCCGGCCCGGCCGTAGCGTAGGGCGGCGCCGGTGGATTGGGACCCCCCGCGCACAATGGAATCGGCGCGCGGGAGTGGACGAAGGAGAGCGGTATGAACGGTCGGAAGACGCAGGGCGAACTCCTGGGGGCCGGAGAGCCGGACAAGGTGGTCCTGCGGCAGGCGGGCGAGGCGGATCTGGACATCGCCGCCGAGCTCTTCCGCGGCTACCTGGAGTTCTACGAGGTGGAGGTCGAGGACCCGGAGCGGCCGCGCGCCTTCCTGGCGGAGCGGCTGGCGGGCGGGGACTCCTTCATCCTGCTGGCCGAGGTCCCCGGTGCGGGCACGGTCGGCTTCGCGCAGGTCTATCCGATGTTCTCCTCGCTGGCCATGAAGCCCGCGTGGCTGCTGGGCGACCTCTACGTGGCCCCCGCCGGCCGCCGTACGGGCGCGGGCCGCGCGCTGCTGCGCGAGGTGCTGCGCCGGGCGAGGGAGGCCGGGGTCTCTGGCGTGCAGCTGGAGACGGCGTACGACAACCTCGTCGCCCAAGGGCTGTACGAGGCCGAGGGGTTCGTGCGGGAGGAGTTCCACGTGTACTTCCACGACCTCTCCGAGAGCGCGTCCGAGAAGGGGTCCGAGACCGGGTCCGAGAAGGGGTCCGGGACCGGCTCTGAGACCGGGTCCGCATCAGTTTGAGATCGGCTGAAACATTCCCGGTCCCCGTCGCGTCATTGGGGTGAGACGCACACGAGGGGGAGTGGATGGGGTACGGACGCAGAGATGGGTTCCGTGAGTTCGCGATGGGCAGATCGGCGCACTTGTACCGGTCGGCCTGTCTGCTGACGAGCGGTGACACCCACCTCGCGGAGGATCTCGTACAGGAGACCCTCGGGCGGATGTACCTGCTCTGGGCGCGCGTCGCACGGATAGACAATCCGGCGGCGTACGCGCAAACCGTGCTGGTGCGTGCCTTCCTGACGCACCAGCGCCGCCGGTCGGCGGGGGAGCGCCCGGTCGGGGAGTTCCCCGACGCGGGCGCGCCGGCCGGCGGCGATCCCGCGCTGCGGCTGACGCTGCTGGAGGCGCTGGGGAGGCTGGCGCCGAAGGACCGGGCGGTCCTGGTGCTGCGGTACTGGGAGGACCGCAGCGTCGAGGAGACCGCCGACGCGATGAACGTCAGCTCGGCGGCGGTACGGACCCGCAGCTCGCGAGCGCTGACCCGGCTGCGGGAGCAACTGGGCGGTTCTCTGGCGGAGTTCGCGGGGCGCTGAGCCCCTCCCGCCCCCTCCCGCCCCTCTCCCGCGCACCTCCTTCTCTCCGCTTCTCCTCATTCCACGATCCCTGTGAACGGAAGGTTCGATTCCGCATGTCCCTTGAAGATGAGCTCGGTGAAGCCCTCCGGCGTACGGGTGAGGGCTTCACGGCCGAAGGCCGCGACCTCGTCGACGCCGGGGAGCGGCGCGGGCGGCGGATGGTGGCCCGTCGCCGGGCCGCCGTGGCCGGCGGCTCGGCGCTCGCCCTGGCCCTGATCGGCTCCTTCGGGGCCTACGCGAACGGGCTGCTCGGCCCGGGCGGCGGAGGCGACCGGGGCGAGGTCGTGGCGAACTCGCCCGAGCCGCCCGCCCCGCAGACACCGCCGCCGGGCATGGACCGCGTCGGCAGCGGGGCCGTCTCCGCCGAGCAGCTGACCGGGGTGTTCAAGCAGCTGCTGCCACAGGGGCAGCTCAGCAACATCGAGGCGAGGGGCACGGGCGAGCGGACGGGCGGCCCGATGGTGGCCGGGGTCTTCGGTGACGGCGAGGGCAAGGGCCGCATCGCCTTCGGTCTCAGCCGGGTGGACCCGAAGGGCGAGATGGCCGACGACATGCTGAAGTGCCCCTCCAAGGTCACGCTGAACACGGACAGTTGCACGTCCGAGAAGCTTCCGGACGGCTCCCGGCTGCTGCTCCTCAAGGGGTACGAGTACCCCGACCGCCGCGAGGACACGAAGTGCTGGCGCGCCACGGTCGTGACCCCCCAGGGGTTCCTCGTGGACGCCCAGGAGTGGAACGCGGAGGAACAGAAGGGCGCGCCCGTCGCCCGCCCGACGCCGCCGCTGACCCTCGCGCAGCTCAAGGCGCTCGTGACGTCCCCGCTGTGGCACCCCGCCCTGAACGACCTGCCCGCCGCCGGCCAGTCGCCGCAGCAGGAGCCCGCCCGCCGGGGGCCGAAGGCCGTGGACATCCTGGGCGAAATGCTGAGCAAGGACGGGATCCCGGTCGTGCGCCGGGACGATGACGGGGACGACCTGGGCTACCTGGTGCTCGACGACGGCAAGGGCAAGTCGCTGGTCAGCCTCCAGATCCAGCCCGACAGCGTGAAGTACCCGGGGATGTGGGACGAGGTGTTCGTTTCTGCCGAGACGCTGCCGGACGGGACGAAGTTCCTGACCCGCAAGCGGCCGGGGGAGAAGGGCGGGAAGGGCGTGATCTGGTGGAGCGCCGAGGCGCTCCTGCCGAACGGGACCCGGGTGATCGTGTCCTCGTTCAACTCCGAGAGCCAGTCGTCGGCGGCGACCCGCAAGGCGCCGGTGCTGACGGTGGAGCGGATGACGGAGCTCGCGACGAGCCGGAAGTGGGCCGCGGAGTACGGGCAGTAGTGGCGGGCGGCTATTTGGCGTCCGCGTAGCACTCGACCACCGCCGTGCTGAAGGGGAAGCGGACCGGGGTGTCGCCGAAGGTGATGCGGCCGGCCAGGTCGCCCGCCTCGCGGATGGCCGCGGCCACGGCCTGCGCCTCCTCCTCGGGGCAGTGGACGATGACCTCGTCGTGCTGGAAGAAGACCAGCTCGGCCCGCATCCCCGCCTCCGCGAGGGACCGGCGCAGGGCGGCGAGCAGGAGCAGCGCCCAGTCCGCGGCGCTGCCCTGCACGACGAAGTTGCGGGTGAAGCGGCCGCGCGCCCGGGCGTCGGTGGAGGCGTAGCTGGGGACATAGCCGTCGGGGGCCTCCTCCGCCTCCTCCGGATCGGCCGGGGGCGGGCAGGTCCGGCCCAGCCAGGTCCGTACGAGCCGGCCCTCCTCGCCCGCCTTCGCGGCGTCGTCCACGTAGGCCACGGCCCGGGGGAAGCGGCGGCGCAGCGCGGCAAGGTTCTTCAGGCCGTCCCCGGAGGTCTGCCCGTACACCGCGCCGAGGACGGCGATCTTGGCCATGTCGCGGTCGCCGGAGAAGCCCTGGCGGGAGATGGAGGTGTACAGGTCCTCGGGGCGGCCGGCCACCTCCATGAAGGCGGGGTCCCGGGAGATCGCGGCGAGCACCCGGGGCTCCATCTGGTCGGCGTCGGCCACCACGAGCCGCCAGCCGGGATCGGCGACGACCGCCCGGCGGATCACCTTGGGGATCTGCAGGGCCCCGCCGCCGTTGGTGACCCAGCGGCCGGTGAAGGTGCCGCCGGGGATGAACTCGGGGCGGAAACGGCCGTCGTGGACCCAGTCCGCGAGCCAGGACCAGCCGTGGGCGGTGTAGATCCGGTACAGCTTCTTGAACGCGAGCAGCGGCTCCACCGCGGGGTGTTCCAGGTCCTGGATCTCCCAGCGGCGGGTGGACTTGAGCTTGATCCCGGCCTCCGCGAAGGCCTTGATGACGTCGGCGGCCAGCTCGGGCCGTACGCGGCGCCCGAACGCCGCCGAGACCTCGTCGGCCAGCTCGGCGAGCCGGCGGGGCTGGCCGCGGCCCGCGTACCGCTCGCCGAGCAGCTCGGTGAGCAGGGCCCGGTGGACGTCGGCCCGCCAGGGCAGGCCCGCGCGGTTCATCTCGGCGGCGACCAGGAAGGCCGCCGACTCGGAAGCCACCAGCAGCCGCATCCGGTCGGGGTGGGCGGTGGCGTCGAGCCGCTTCGCCTGGTCGGCGTGGACGGCGACGAGGGCGTCGAGCGGTACGGGGGCGGGCTGGGGGTCGAAGAGCGAGTGCTGGCTGCCGGGCTCCGCCGCGCGCTGCGGGGGATCGGGCGGTACGGGGGCGTTCGTCAGGCGGGCCCAGGCGGCGGCCGCCGAGCGGGGCTCGCCGAGGCGGCCCTCGTGGGCGAGCAGCAGCAGCTCGGCGTCCTCGATGTCGTGGCAGCGGTCCACGCGGGCTCCGGCGGCGAGGAGCCGGGGGTAGACGGCCTGTGTGGAGCGCCAGACCCAGCGGGTGCCGGCGGGGGCGGCGCGGATCGCCTCGGCGGGGTCGGTGGTGGTGACACGGGCTCCGTCCGTGGGCCCGTCGGGACCGGGGAGGGGCGCGGCGTGCCAGCGGGCGTCGCCGTCCTCGGCGAGGGCCCACCGAGGGGTGCGATCGCTCATGAGTGCGAGTGTCCCATCGGGGTCCGACAGTGCTCGTGCGCGCCGCGCTCGTACAGGCGTGCGTGCCGGTGCGCGGGGCGCGGTCCGCGCAGCGACCCTTGCCGCTGCGCGGGGCCGCAGTCCGCGTGGTGGCCCCTGCCGCTGCGCGGGGCGGAGTTCCCCTACCCGCCCTTCCACCGTTCCCAGGGCTCTGCCCTGACCCGGTCCTCAAGCGCCGGACGGGCTGGGGAGGGGTGCCGGGCTGCGCCCGGGCCCCTCTGGGGCTCCGCCCCAGACCCCGGTCCTCAAACGCCGGACGGCTGAGAACACTCAAACGCCGGACGGCTGAGAACACTCAAACGCCGGACGGCTGGATTTGTTGGGAGGTCTTGTAGGTCTCCAGGGCCGAGCGTGGGGTGTGGCCCAGGAGGGTGCGGAGGGGGCCCTGGTCCGGGGTGGAGAGGAAGTCGGCGGCGATGGCCGAGTAGGTGCCGACCAGCATCGGGGGCTGGAAGGGGGCCGTTCCGGGGGCGGAGAGGGCCGCGCGGGCCTCGGCGAGGGTGGCCGGGGCGTAGACGGAGTCCGTCGCGGCGGCCAGGTCGGCGCCCGACAGGGGCTGGTCTCCCACCAGTTCGTACACCCGGCCCGCGTGTGCGGCGGGGTCGAGGGACACCCGTACCGCCACCTCCGCCAGATCCTCGCGGGCCACCGCGGCCAGTCGGCCCCGGCCCAGCGGGGCGGTGATCCGCCCGTCGGGGCCGGGCGCGGCCAGGGCGGCCAGGAGCTCCGCGTACAGGCCGTTGCGCAGGACGGTCCAGGCGAGGGAGGGCGAGGCGGCGAGGCGGCGTTCCGTCCAGCGGTGGGCCAGTGCGTAGGGGAGGTGGTCGCCGTCCTTCGTGAGGCTCGTGTAGACGACGTGGCGGACCCCGTCCCGTTCGGCCGCCGTGACGGCCGCCTCGTGACGGCTGATCACCTCGTCGTCCTCCCCGTAGCCGGCGGAGATCAGCAGGAGGGTGTCCACGCCCCGGAAGTCCAGGGTCGGCGGGACGTCGAAGTCGACCTGGACCTGGGAGGGGCCGGTGGGGCGGCGGGTGCCGATGCGGACGTCCGGGCGGTCCGCCAGCCGCTGTGCGACCAGGGAGCCGAGGCCGCCCGAAGCGCCGGTGATCAAGAGCATGGGAGGGCCTCCGAGCCATCAGGGTGTGCGTCTGAGCTGCGCGTTTCGCGTCACGCCTATCGTGTTCGATCAGTGCGCGGCGCATAAGGAGGCACATTCATGTCAGCAGGGCACACCGATGTAACCGGCCCCGGGCCTGCCCTCGGGCCTGCCCCCGCCCCCGTCGTCAGCTGCGACGACGACTGCGGGATCCGCGACGTCCTCGACCGGCTCGGCGACAAGTGGTCGGTCCTCGTCGTCGTCCAGCTCGCCGCCGGAGCCCTGCGGTTCAACGCCCTGCAGCGGTCCCTGGAGGGCGTCTCCCAGCGGATGCTGACCCTCACCGTCCGCCGCCTGGAGCGCGACGGACTCGTGCGGCGGACCGTGTATCCGACCGTGCCGCCGCAGGTCGAGTACGAGCTGACCGCGCTCGGCCACAGCCTGACGCACCTCGTGAAGGGCCTCGCCGACTGGTCCCTGGCCCACCGCCCGCAGATCGCGGCCGCCAGGGCCGAGTGGGACGGGGAGAAGGCGGAGCAGGCGGGCATGCCAAGCTGAAGAGGTGAGAGACATCGTCGACCGGGCCTGTGAGGCCGCGCTGTACAACCAGGACGACGCCGGGCTGGATGCCGGGGCGTCGGTGCTCGTTGCCGAGGGGGACCGGTGGGGCGGGGTCGGGCAGGCGCTGCTCGCGCGCGGGGAGGCGTACCTGCGGCAGGCCTGGGAGCGCGGGTGGCGCCCGGCCGACGTGCTGCGGCTCGTACGCCGGGACCTGGAGCAGCCGCACCTGCGGATCACCGAGGACCTGATCGCCGCCGAGGCCCGGCGGTACGCGCGGCTGCCCGAGCGGTGGACCGAGGCCGAGGCGTGGTGGGGGGACGACCCCCAGTACGGGGAGCGGCTGGTCCAGCGGGAGCGCACCGACCGCTTCAGCCTCGCCGGGGCCGTCCTGGAGGTGTTCCGGCTGCTGATCCGGCTGCCGTCCATCGAACCGGTCGGGCCGCTGCCGGGTGACCCCGCCGACGTACTCGAACACGCGCACATCGAGCCCCGCATGCTCGGGCGGATCCGGGCGCTGCTCGCGAAGGCCGAGGCGACCACCTTCCCGGAGGAGGCGGAGGCGCTCAGCGCCAAGGCGCAGGAGCTCATGGCCCGGCACACCGTGGACGCGGCCCTGCTCGCGGTGAAGTCGGGCAGCACGCAGATACCCGGCGCCTGCCGGATCGGCGTCGAGGCCCCGTACGAGGAGGCCAAGGCGGTGCTGCTCGACGCGGTGGCGGGCGCGAACCGCTGCCGGTCCGTGTGGAACAGCGCCTACGAGTTCTCCACCGTCGTCGGCTTCGAGAGCGACCTGGAGGCGGTGGAACTGCTGTACACCTCCCTGCTCGTCCAGGGCACCGCTGCGATGACCCGCGCGGAGGCCGGGCAGCGGGCGGGCGGGCGCAAGCGCACCAAGACCTTCCGGCAGTCCTTCCTCCTGGCCTACGCGAGCCGGCTCGGCCAGCGGCTCGCGGAGACGGCCGAGCACACGGTGGCCGACACCGTGGCCGAGGCCCCCGGCAACCTGCCGGCCCTCGTAGCCCGGGACGTGGCGGTCACCTCGCGGGCCGAGGAGATGTTCCCGCGGACCACGACGACCCGGCTGCGCGGGGCGACCGACCTCGCGGGGTGGGAGGACGGCACGGCTGCCGCCGACCGGGCGCACGTGGCGAACGCCGGCCGCGCCTCCCTCCGGCCGTAGCCCGGCCCCCCTGTGGGGGCGAGCCGGCCAGGGCTGCGAGGAAAATCCAGCCTCGCCGGCGTTTGCGGCGCGGGGTCGGGGCGGAGCCCCAGGGGGGTCCGGGGCACAGCCCCGGGGAACGGGCGAAGGGCGAGTAGGGGACTTCGCCCCGCGCAGCGGTGCGCACCCGGGGCCGGGCCCCGACGCGTTGGCCGGCCAGGCGCGGGCTCCCGGGTTCCGACCCCGCCGCGGCTACGCTCGGGGCCATGAGCTGGGTCCGGGCGCTGAAGGACACCGCCCGATCCGGACTGCGGGTCGAGCGGACCCGGCTCCAACCCCTCCTCGCGCTCCGCGCCGCCGTCGGCCTGGCCATCGTCATCGGCCTGAGCCTCGCCTTCCTCGGGCCCGGCGCCGCCGCCAGTTCCGCCTTCGGCGCGTACATGGCGGCCGTCGCCACCTTCCAGAAGAGTTGGCGTCCCCGGCCCGTCCTCGCGCTCGCCGCCGGGCTGACCCTGGCCCTGTCCACCTTCATCGGCTACCTCGTCGGGTCCTCGCACACCGTGGCCTTCCTGCTGCTGCTCGCCGTGTGGAGCTTCGCGGCGGGGCTGATGTGGGCGGCCGGCCCCACCGCCGGCATGATCGCCTCCGGCAACGTCGCGATCATGCTGGTCACCGTCACCCTGCCCACCTCCGTGCCCCAGGCCGCCGGGCACGCCGCGATGATCGCCGCCGGCGGGGTGGTGCAGGCCCTGCTGATCGTCCTGTTCCCCATCCGCCGCTGGGGCGCGCAGCGCGACGCCCTGGCCGACGCCCTCGCCGCCGAGGCCGACTACGCCCGCCGCCTGCGCCAGGACCCCGTCGCCTCCTTCGACCCGCAGCCGCTGATGAGGGCGCGCGACGCCGCGACGGTGACGGTGCGCCAGTCCCGCCGCCGCCCCGCCGAGCTGCACGGCGCGCGGGGGATCGCGGAGCGGATCCGGCCGGTGCTGGCCCTGCTGGCCGACCCGGCGGTCGGGGCCCCGGCCGAGGGGCCGGGGCGGGACCGGGCACGGGAACTGCTCGCCGCGGCCGGGGCGGTGCTGGACGCCGCCGCGCACGCGATCCGGCGCGGTGAGGCGGTACGGCTGCCCGGGCCGGACCTCGCGGTGCTCAAGGCCCCCGACACCGCCGACCTGCTCCAGGGTGCCGCGCTGCGCGCCGCGCGCCGGCTCGCCGCCCTGCTGGACGACGTGCTCGACACCGCCGAACCGGGCTCCGGGCGCACCGCCGATCCCGGCGAGTCGATGCTGCGGCCCACCCTGCCGGCGCTCGCTCCGATGGTGCTGGCCGCCGTACGGGCCGAGCTGCACCCCGGCTCGCCGATCCTGCGGCACGCCGTGCGGGTCACCGCCGTGGCCTGCGCCGGCTACGGCATCGGCCACGTGCTGCCGCTCGGCCACGCCTACTGGGCGCCGATGGCCTCCGTCATGGTCATGCGGCCCGATTTCACGCAGACCTACACCCGCGCCGTCGCCCGCTTCGGCGGCACCCTGGTCGGAGTCGCCCTCGCGACGGCCGTGGTCCAGCTCGCGCACCCGGGGATGTACGTGTCCGGGCTGCTCGCCGTCGTCAGCGCGGGCCTGATGTACACCTTCATGCGCACCGGGTACGCCGTCTCGATGGTCTTCGTCTCCGCCTACGTGGTCTTCCTGCTCGGCATGGGCGGCCTGCGCTGGGACCAGACCGTGCCGGACCGCGTCACCCTCACCCTGGTCGGCGGGGTCCTCGCGATGATCTCCTACGCCGTCTACCCGGCCTGGGAGACCCCGCGCCTGCGGACCCGGCTGGCGGACTGGGTGGCGGCCAACGGGCGGTACGCGGCGGCCGTGCTCGGGCAGTACGCCGACCCGGCCGGGGCCCGGCGGGAGGACGTGCGGGCCGCCCTGCTGGCGGTGCGCGACGCCCGGGTCGCCTGGCAGGAGGCGGTGGACCGGGCCTCGGGGGAGCCGGTGCGCCACCGCGGGATCTCCGGCGCGGCCGCCGAGGAGGCGGGCCGGGCCCTGGCCGCGATGGGCCGTCACGCGATGCTGCTGGAGGCGCACTTCCCGGACCGGTCCCGCCCTCCGGTCCCCGGCGCGGCCGAGCTGGCCCGGGCGCTGCGCGAGGCGACGGAGGCGGGAGCGAAGGCGGTACGGGAGCGCCGGGTGCCCGACTGGGAGGGGGTCCGCGCGGCCCTGGCCGAGGGGGACACCCCCGATCCGGGCGTGCTGCGCGGGGCGGCGCGGCAGCTGCTGGACTCCCTGGAGGAGGTCTCCGACGCCCTGCGCACCCCGTCCCGTCCCGGGCCCGGGGAAGGTCGTCACCCTTAGTGGTGGCTTGCCCTCCGTTCGTGCACGTGCATCTGCCCATGCAGGCGTTCATGAACACAGCTATGATCCGGAGCAGTTGACATCTGCACTATCGGGGGCTTCCTGTGGACCACGCGTACAACGGGATGGCAGCTGCAGAGCTTGACGGGGTGACCTGGCAGAAGAGCAGACACAGCAACTCGCAAGGTTCCTGTGTGGAGTTCGCGAAACTGCCCGGAGGTGACGTTGCGATGCGCAACTCGCGGTTTCCGGACGGACCGGCACTCGTGTACACGCCGGCCGAGATAGAAGCGCTGCTGCTGGGTGTCAAGGACGGCGAGTTCGACCACCTGATCAGCTGAAGACCAGCCGAGGATCAGCCATGCACGTGCAGCGGCCGGGATTGATCGCCATGATCAATCCCGGCCGCTTGTCGTCTATGTGGCGATTCGGTAGAGGTCCTGGGCGTCTGCGCTGTGTAGCTGTTCTGGCCTCAGGTTGATCCGCTCCGGCCGGTCCTCCTAGCGTCTTCTGCGTGAAGGTTGTTGCCCAGGTGAAGCTGATGCCGGATGCCGCGCAGGCATCCGGGCTGTCAGCGACCCTGCGCATGGTCAACGAACGGGCCAACTGGGTGTCCTTCGTGGCGTTCGAGCACGGTGTGCCGCGTGAGTACGAACTGCGGAAGCACACCTACGCTGAGCTGAAGGCCTCCGGTCTCGGGGCGCAGGCCGCGCAGCACACGATCAAGAAGGTGTGCGATGCGTACGCCACGCTGAAGGCGAACATCCGGGCCGGAAATCTCGGCAGGCCCGGTTCGAAGCGCCGGCTGAAGGTGGAGTCGAAGCCGGTCACGTTCCGGCCCGAGGCCGCCCATCCGTACGACGACCGGTGCCTGTCCTGGCAGTTCGACGCGCGGACCGTCAGTATCTGGACCACGGCGGGGCGGCTCAAGGAAGTTCGTTTCGCCTGCTCCGCGGACGCGCTCAAGTTGCTCCGCGAGTACCGCAAGGGCGAGTCGGACCTGATCGAGCGCGACGGCGTGTTCTACCTGATCGCGGTGTGCGAGATCCCCGAGGCCCCGGTCAACGAGAACCCGTCCGGGTTTATCGGTGTGGATCTCGGCATCGTCAACATCGCCACCACGTCCACCCGCTACCGGGCTGCCGGGCGCGGTGTGAATCGGCACCGCAAGCGGCAGTCGGAACTCCGCCGCAAGTTGCAGGCAAAGGGCACCCGGTCCGCGAAGCGGCGCCTGAAGCAGCGCGGCCGCAAAGAGGCGCGGCACGCGGCGAACATCAACCACATCATCTCGAAGAAGATCGTCACCACCGCTGAACGCACCGGCCGTGGGATCGCCCTGGAAGACCTCACGGGCATCCGCGACCGGGTACGGCTCCGCAAGGACCAGCGGGCACCACTGCATGTGTGGAGCTTCCACCAGCTCGGCCAGTTCATCGCCTACAAGGCTCGGCGGGCCGGAGTGCCACTCGTGTACGTCGATCCGGCGTACACCAGCCAGCAGTGCTCCGAGTGTGGACACATCGACCGGAGGAACCGGGTCGATCAGGCAACGTTCGTGTGCCGCGCCTGCGGCGTCATCATGCACGCGGACGACAACGCGTCCCACAACCTCGCCCGCAAAGGCGAAGCCGTGTGGACCGCGGGGCGTGAGTCACGCGTCCCAGCCACCCCATAGGGGTGGTCCGGACGGAGGAGGCCACACCACAACCAGTGGTGCCCTACCTCCAAGCCCGGTCCTTCAGGGCCGGGTCAAGCTGACTCCTGGAGCGTGAACAGCGCCCAGACCACCTTGCCGGTCAGCCGCCCCGCGAGCGGATGCCAGCCCCAGCTGTCGCTGTAGGAGTCGACGAGGAAGAGTCCGCGCCCCGACTCCAGGTCGCAGTTGCGCTCGGTGGCCTCCGGCGCGAAGCTCCCGCCGGGCCGGTCCTCGCTGGGGTCGCGCACCGCGCACACCAGCCGGGTGCTCCACCGCATCAGGTGCAGGCGCACCGGCGGCTCGCTCTCGCCCGCGGCCGGCAGGACGTCGTCCGGGAGGGCATGGCGCAGCGCGTTGGTGACGAGTTCGGAGACGACCAGTGCCACGTCGTCGAACCGGTCGTCGAGGCCCCACTGGGAAAGGGTGGAACGCGTGAAGGTGCGTGCACCTCGCACCGCTTCGAGGCGGGCGGGAAGGGCGCAGGACGCGGACCCGGAGACAGCCGTGGGGTCGACCGGGGGAAGCCCCTGCCGTAACGGCTCGAGCATGGTCGATCCATTCGTCCCCATGCGAGGCACTCCCGGGATTCGAAAGAACTGCGGGGCACGCAGGTGCGCGGGACCATGGTTCCGAATGCCGGAGCCGGATGCAAGGGCAGATGCACGTGCACGCGCCGGACCTGTCCGGCCCCGTCACGGTTCTTGCCCATTTCTTCCTACGCAGACTTACGGACTTCTTTTACAGCGCGGCCAAATCCGTTACAGAACGAGTACGGACAGATGCGTTTTGGTGGCAGACTGCGGGCTTTGAGGGGCGCGGGGGCCCCTGCGACGCAGTCAGACGCAGCTACATACGCGTACCCGTACGTATCCATCCACGGCATGGGGAGGGGCAGGACTCGTGACCGCAGAAGCCAGTGGTTCTGTGGTGCGCCGCATCCTCCTGGGCTCCCAGCTCAGGCGACTCCGAGAATCCCGCGGCATCACCCGTGAGGCGGCCGGTTACTCGATCCGCGCATCCGAATCGAAGATCAGCCGCTTGGAGTTGGGAAGGGTGAGCTTCAAGGCCAGAGACGTAGAGGACCTCCTCACGCTCTACGGAGTCACGGACGGCGCGGAGCGGGAGTCCCTCCTGGGGCTGGTCCGCGAGGCCAACGTGGCCGGCTGGTGGCACAGCTACGGAGATGTCCTGCCGGGCTGGTTCCAGACGTACGTGGGTCTGGAAGGCGCCGCCTCCCTCATCCGCATCTACGAAGTCCAGTTCGTGCACGGCCTGTTGCAGACCGAGGCCTACGCCCAGGCAGTGGTCAGCCGCGGCATGCCCGGCGCCGGCCGCGCCGAGATCGACCGCCGGGTCGCCCTGCGCCTGGAGCGCCAGAAGGTGCTGGTCTCCGAGAACGCCCCCGTCTTCCACGCCGTCCTCGACGAGGCCGCGCTGCGCCGCCCGTACGGCGACCGGGACGTGATGCGCGGTCAGCTGGAGCACCTCATCGAGATCTCGCAGCGGCCGAACGTGCACCTGCAGGTCATGCCCTTCTCCTTCGGCGGTCACGCCGGCGAGAGCGGCGCCTTCACCCTGCTGCGCTTCCCCGAGTCCGACCTCCAGGACGTCGTCTATCTGGAACAGCTCACCAGCGCCCTCTACCTCGACAAAGACGAGGAAGTGAAGCAGTACGAGCGCGCGATGGTGCGCCTCCAAAGCGACTGCCCGGACCCCGACAAGACCCGGGATCTCCTTCGCGGTCTGCTCCAACTGTCTTGATTCACACGTACTATGACGCCTGATCAGGCCGTGATAATCAGAGCGTGACGATGACCCGGATGACCACTGGGTCTCCGGTGCAGCGCAAGGAAGCGCGTTCGACGTAAGGGATGGCATGTCCATATTCGAGGACCTGGCTCACCAGTACATCGACGGCGAATGGCTGGCCGGAACCGGGTCGTGGGACATCATCGACGTCAACCCGTACAACGGGGAGAAGCTCGCGGCCATCACCGTGGCCACCGTCGAGCAGGTCGACCAGGCCTACCGGGCGGCCGAGCGCGCCCAGAAGGACTGGGCCGCCACCAGCCCCTACACCAGACGAGCCGTCCTGGAACGCGCCCTGCGGATCACCGAGGAGCGCGAGAAGGAGATCGTCGAGGCGATGATCGACGAGCTCGGCGGGACCCGTCCCAAGGCCGAGTACGAGGTCCACCTCGCCAAGGAGTTCATCCGCGAGGCCATGCAGCTGGCCGTCCGCCCCGAGGGCCGCATCCTGCCCTCGCCGGTCGAGGGCAAGGAGAACCGGATCCAGCGCCTGCCCGTCGGGGTCGTCGCCGTGATCAGCCCCTTCAACTTCCCCTTCCTGGTCACCCTGAAGTCGGTCGCCCCGGCCCTGGCGCTGGGCAACGCGGTGGTCATCAAGCCGAACCAGAACGCGCCCGTCGTCGGCGGCGGGGTCATCGCCAAGATCTTCGAGGAAGCGGGCCTGCCCGCCGGCCTGCTCAACGTGCTCGTCACCGACATCGCCGAGATAGGCGACGCGCTCCTGACGCACCCCGTCCCCAAGGTCATCTCCTTCGCCGGCTCCGACCGGGTCGGCCGGCACGTCGGCGCGGTCGCCGCCCGCCACTTCAAGCGGACCGTCCTGGAACTGAGCGGCAACAGCGCGCTCGTCGTCCTCGACGACGCCGACCTCGACTACGCGGTGGACGCGGCCGTCTTCAGCCGCTTCGTCTACCAGGGCCAGGTCTGCATGGCCGCCAACCGGATCCTGGTCGACGCCTCGGTCGCCGAGGAGTTCACCGAGAAGTTCACCACCCGCGTGCGCGCCCTGAAGACCGGCGACCCGCACGAGGCCGACACCCACATCGGCCCGCTCATCAACTCCTTCCAGGCCGACGCCCTCACCGCGCTCGTCGACCGCGCCGTCGAGGCCGGCGCACAGGCGCTCGTACGGGGCTCTACGCGCGGCAACCTGGTCGAGCCCACCGTGCTCGCCGGGCTCGCCGAGGACTCCCCGCTGCTCGGCCAGGAGATCTTCGGTCCCGTCGCCCTCCTCGTCGTCTTCGACGGCGAGGACGAGGCGGTGCGCCTCACCAACGCGACCCCGTACGGACTCAGCGGCGCCGTCCACACCCGGGACGTGGAGCGCGGGGTCCGCTTCGCCAAGCGCATCGAGACCGGCATGATCCACGTCAACGACTCCACCATCGGCGACGAGCCGCTCGCGGCGTTCGGCGGGGAGAAGGCCTCCGGCATGGGCCGCCTCAACGGCGAGGCCACCATCGAGGCCTTCACCACCCAGAAGTGGATCTCGGTCCAGCACGGCCGGACGCAGTTCCCGTTCTAGTACCGCGGGCCATCTAGACTCGGGCGGGTCAGGCGAGGACCAGTCCCGGGGAGAGCCGAGTTGAGCAACATACCGGAGACCGGGCGCACACCCCGGGTCCAGAACCGGCTCGTCATGATCCAGATCGTGGTGTTCTCGCTGCTGCTGACCCTCGGCGGGCGTCTGTGGTACCTGCAGATACGCAACGGCCAGGAGTACACGGACGAGGCGAAGAACAACCACACCCAGCAGGTGGTCCAGCCCGCCGTGCGCGGCTCGATCCTCGATGCCCGCGGGATCCCGCTCGCCGACAACGAGACCCGCATGGTGGTCTCCGCCAGCCGCACCGAGCTCTCCAAGATGAAGGACCGCGGCAAGGGCGTCCTCACGGAGCTCGCCGTGGTGCTGGGCCTCGACCCCGAGGACGTGGTCAACGGCGTCCGGCTGTGCGACGCCAAGACCCCCAAGCCCTGCTGGAACGGCTCCCCGTACCAGCCGATCCCGATCACCGACGAGGCGACGACCGACCAGGTCCTGGAGATACGGGAGCACGCCGAGCGGTTCCCGGGCATCACCGCCGAGCCCACCGCCCTGCGCCGTTACGCCGGCCCCAGCGGCGCCAACACCTCCCAGGTGCTCGGCTACCTCTCCCCGGTGACCGACGAGGAGATCACCAAGGCGAAGGGCTCCGACTCCCCGTACCTGCGCTCCGACCAGGTGGGCCGCAGCGGCCTGGAGCGCACCTACGACAAGGACCTGCGCGGCAAGGCGGGCATCACCCGCTACGAGGTGGACAACCTCGGCCGCATCATCGGCGAGGGCACGAGCGACAAGCCGCAGCCGGGCGCCGACATCGTGACCTCGATCGACTCGCGCGTGCAGGCCGTGGCCGAGCGCGAGCTGAACAACGCGATGATCGAGGCCCGCAAGGGCATCGACAAGAACAACACGGGCCGCCACTACGAGGCCGACTCGGGCGCCGTCGTGGTCATGGAGGCCAAGACCGGCCGGGTCGTCGCGATGGCGTCGAACCCGACCTACGACCCGAACGCCTGGGTCGGCGGGATCTCCGCGAAGGACTACGCCTCCCTCACCGACAAGGCCTCGAACTACCCGCTGCTGAACCGCGCCATCCAGGGCCAGGCGGCCCCCGGCTCGATCTTCAAGGTGGTCTCCTCGACGGCCGCGGTGAACGCCGGCTACCCCTTCAACCGGCTCTACGGCTGCCCGAGCTCCTACTCGGTCGGCAGCCAGGTCTTCACCAACTTCGAGTCCCAGGGCTACGGCGACATCACCATCGGCAAGGCCCTGGAAGTCTCCTGCGACACCGTCTACTACGCCATCGCCGACAAGGAGTGGAAGAAGGACGGCGGCATCAAGCCCAAGGCCAAGCCCGGCGACTGGTTCTTCAAGACCGCCCACGAGTTCGGCCTCGGCAAGCGCACCGGCATCGACCTGCCCAGCGAGGTCCCGGGCCGGGTCCCCGACCGCCAGTGGAAGAAGGACTTCTTCGAGGCGAACAAGGCCGCCTGGTGCCGCGACGGCAAGAAGAACGGCTCGTACGCCGAGAAGATCGCCTACGAGAACTGCCGCCAGGGCAACCAGCTCCGCGAGGGCGACGCGATCAACTACTCCATCGGCCAGGGCGACACCCTCGTCACCCCGATCCAGATGGCCTCCGTCTACGCCGCCATCGCCAACGGCGGCACCCTGCACCAGCCCAGCATCGGCAAGGCCGTGGTCAGCGCCGACGGCACCTCGGTGCGGGAGATCGCCCCGAAGGAACAGGGCAAGCTCCCGATGAACTCCAAGCTCCTGGGCGACATCGACGGGGCCCTCGCCGACGTGGCCACCACCGGCAGCGCGGCCTGGCGGTTCGGCGGCTGGCCGCAGAAGCAGATCCCGATGCACGCGAAGACCGGTACGGCCGAGGTCCAGGGCAAGCAGACCACCTCGTGGTTCGCCTCCTACACCGAGGACTACGCGATCGTCATGACGATCTCCCAGGGCGGCACCGGCTCCGGAGCCTCGGGACCGGCCGTCCGCAAGATCTACGAGGCGATGTACGGCCTCGACGCGAAGGGTGCCCAGGACCTGAAGAAGGCCCTCCTCCCCAAGCCGCAGAAGGAACTCCCGCCGGTCCGGCAGGAAAATCAGTGATTCCGGTGATTGAGGACAGGAACTGACCGCAAGGGTTCGTAACGTGGTTCTTGTCAGCAGGAGAAACCCGCAGGACACAGGACACACGGAACAGAAGGCGGTCAGGTCATGGCTCAGATTTCCATGGAGATCCCCGGTGACGAGCGCGGCACGCTCCTCGCCTTCGTCGAGGCCCAGCGCACGGCGCTGCGCGAGGCCGCGCAGGGGCTGACCGAGGAGCAGGCGGCGAGCAAGCCCAGCGCCAGCGAGCTGTCCCTGTCCGGGCTGCTCAAGCACGCGGCGAACTGCGAGGAGGGCTGGCTGCGGATGGCGCAGGGCGCGACCGAGTACCCGGAGGGCGACTGGGCCAACGGTTTCCGCCTGGTCGAGGGCGAGTCCATGCCCTCGGTGCTGGCCCACTGGGACGGGATCAGGCAGGAGACGGAGGCGTTCATCGCCGCGGTCCCCAGCCTCGACGACAGCTTCCCGCTGCCCGCGGCCCCGTGGTTCCCGGCGGACGCCAAGGTCTCGATGCGCTGGATGCTCCTGCACCTGGTGGAGGAGTTCGCCCGGCACGCCGGCCACGCGGACATCATCCGCGAGTCCATCGACGGCACCCGCGCCATGGGCTAGCCACGGCACCCGCGCCATGGGCAGCCACGGACCCGCGCCATGGGCTAGCCGCGGCGCTCCGGGGCCGGGTCAGTAGCCTGGCCCCATGTCAGCGATCCGCCTCCTCGTCCTCGGCGCCGTCCGCCAGCACGGGCGGGCCCACGGCTACCAGGTCCGGGCCGATCTGGAGTTCTGGGGCGCCCACGAGTGGTCGAACACCAAACCCGGGTCGATCTACCACGCGCTCAAGCAGATGGCGAAGCAGGGCGTACTGCTGGCCCACGAGGTGGCCCCGTCCGCGGCGGGAGGCCCGCCGCGGACCGAGTACGAGCTGACGGAGGCGGGCCGCGCCGAGTACTTCAAGCTGCTCCGCGAGGCCCTGTCGTCCTACGACCAGAAGGCCGACGTCCTCGCCTCGGCCCTCGGCTTCATGGTCGACCTGCCCCGCGCCGAGGCCCTGGCCCTGCTCCGCGAGCGCCTGGGCCGGCTGGCCGCCTGGCGCTCCGCCGTCACGGACCACTACGTCCCCGAGGAGGGCCCCGAGCCGCTCGGCCACATCGGGGAGATCATGCACCGCTGGATCCACTCCGCGGACGCCGAGGCGGACTGGACCCGGGGACTGATCGCCCGGATCGAGGGGGGCGCGTACTCCTTCGCCGACGACCCGGGCGACGCCTTCGCAGGGGTGCTCGCCCCTTCCTCCTGAAGGCCCGGCCCGCCGCGCTTGCACCTCACGCGGCGTGAGGGACCAGGCTGGACGCGTACCCGAGAAGAGGAGCGGAAAGCGATGGGCTACTCCGTGGGCCAGGTCGCCGGATTCGCCGGAGTGACGGTGCGCACCCTGCACCACTACGACGAGATCGGGCTGCTCTCACCGAGCGGCCGCAGCCATGCGGGACACCGGCGGTACGACGATGCCGACCTCGACCGGCTGCAGCGGGTCCTGTTCTACCGGGAGCTCGGCTTTCCGCTCGAAGAGGTCGCGGTCCTGCTGGACGACCCGGAATCGGACCCGGGGGAGCACCTGCGCCGGCAGCACGCCCTCCTGACCGACCGGATCACCCGGCTCCAGCGGATGGCCGAGGCCGTCGAGCACGCCATGGAGGCGAAGAAGATGGGCATCAACCTCACGCCCGAGGAGAAGTTCGAGGTCTTCGGGGATTTCGATCCCGAGGAGCACGCCGAGGAGGCCGAGCGCCGCTGGGGCGACACGTACCGGGAGTCCGCCCGCCGGACCGCCTCGTACACCAAGGAGGACTGGCTGCGGATCCAGGCCCTGGCCGAGGACATCAACCGGCGGTTCGCCGCCCTGCTGGACTCCGGGACGCCCGCGGAGTCCGAGGCGGCCATGGACCTGGCCGAGGAGCACCGCGGCTGGATCAACGGCAGCTACTACTTCTGCACGTACGAGATCCACACCGGCCTCGGCGAGATGTACGTCGCGGACGAGCGGTTCACGGCGTACTACGAGGCGGTCCGGCCGGGGCTGGCGGTGTTCGTGCGGGACGCCATCCTGGCGAACGCGATCCGCAAGGCGTAGCGCCGGTCCCTGGAACCAGGCGGGGGCGGTGTGCGTTCATAATTGGACGGACACCCCCACCTGCCGCCTGATCCAGGAGAGCCCGGAACCCGTGAACACGCTTGCGCTCGGTCCTGAGTGGATCTCCCCGGAGTACCTGATCGGCCATTTCGGCCTGATCGGCATCCTGGTCATCGTTTTCGCGGAATCCGGTCTCTTCGCGTTCCTGCCCGGAGACTCGCTGCTCTTCACGGCGGGTCTGTTCGTCGCGAGCGGCACCATCAGCCAGCCGCTGTGGCTGGTGTGCACCCTGATCGTGGCCGCCGCGATCATCGGTGACCAGGTGGGCTACATGATCGGCAAGGTCTTCGGCCCGAAGATCTTCAACAAGCCGAACTCCAAGCTCTTCAAGCGCGAGAACCTCGACGCGGCGCACGACTTCATGGAGAAGCACGGCCCCAAGGCCATCGTGCTCGCGCGCTTCGTGCCGATCATCCGCACCTTCGCGCCGATGGTCGCGGGCGCCACCGCGATGAAGTACCGCACCTTCCTGACCTTCAACGTCATCGGCGGCATCCTGTGGGGCGCCGGCGTGACGATCCTGGGCTACCAGCTCGGCCAGTTCGAGGTCATCAAGAACAACGTCGAGCCGATCTTCATCGGCATCGTCCTGATCTCGGTCATCCCGGTGATCTTCGAGGTGCTCAAGTCCCGCAAGCAGAAGAAGGCGGCGGCGGAGGCCGGCGGCACTGAGCCCGGCGCCGGCGACGACCCGGCCCCGGGCCAGCAGCGCAGCGGCCGCCACGCCAAGCGGTAGCGGCTCCTCGCAGCCTCGTACGATGCCCCGCGCGACCGGATCACCGGTCCGCGGGGCATCTGCGTGTCACCGGCACCTCTCAGGCCTGACCGGCTCATGCCATGATCTGCGGATGAGCGAGTACTCCTGGCCCGGGGAGAACGGCGGACGCGTGCCCGACGCGGCCTCGGCCTGGACCGAGACCGTCCGCGTTCTGCCCGTCGGTACCCGCATCACCGGTGAGGTCGTCGGTCGGCAGCCCTTCGGTGTCTTCCTCTCCGTCGACGGCCTCCCCGACGCCATGGGCCTGGCCAGGATCAACAGGATGCCCCGGTGCATGGAGCTGCCGGCCGTGGGGCGGCGCGTCACCGGCGAGGTCGTCTGGCACGCCGACCACAACCACCAGGTGGGGGTCGTGCTCAGCGACTGGGCCGAGCACGAGGACCTGCTGCCCCGGTTCCGGGTCGGTCAGGTCGTCGGCGGACGCATCACGAAGATCACGCCCATCGGCGTCTTCGTACGCCTCGCCGACTGCGTCGAGGGACTCGTTCCGATCACCGGCTCGGCTGCCTCCTCGGAGTCCTTCCGTGAAGGCCGGGAGATGTCCGTGCAGATCGTGACGGTCGACCACGAGCGGAACCGGATCCTGCTGACCGAGCGCCTGCCGTAGCTCCTGAACGCGCGCAGGCCAGCCTCCCCCCAGCCTTTCGAGGAACCTGCATGATCCGAAAAGCAGGGTCTAGAACCCGCGGGTGCGCTTCGCCGCGCCGCGCTTGGCGGCGCTGGCCGCGCCGGGGATGCGCATGAACAGGCGGGAGGTCTCGGAGCCCAGGTTGACGCCGATCGCGATGGCCAGGGCGATGGCCGCGGCGTTCGTCAGCGAGCCCAGCCCCTCGTTCAGCCGGTTCTCGGCGATCAGCAGGAGCCCGTAGTACGTGGCCGAGCCGGGCAGCAGCGGGCCGATGGCGGCCGTGACGAAGGGGAGGGCCGAGGAGAACCGGTGCCGGGCGAGGAGCTGCCCGAAGAGGCCGACCAGCCCGGCGGCGATCGCGGTGGACGGCACCGGCGGCATCTTGGCGGCGTAGTGCAGGGCCCCGTAGATCACCCAGGCGATCCCGCCGTTCAGCGTCACGAACCACACGGTGGAACGTTCCTGCTGGAGCAGGATCGCGAACGTGAACACCAGAACCATCGAGGCGGCGATCTGGAGCAGCGGCCGCTGCTCGATCTGGAGGATGTCCTCCGGCTGCGGATTGGAGCCGAACTGGACGCCGACGAAGAGCACCACCAGCACACCCATGATGATGCCGATGAAGAGGTACATCACCTCCAGCAACCGGGCGGACGCAGTGATGTAGTAGCCGGTCAGACCGTCCTGCACCGCTGCCACCAGGGCGCGCCCCGGCAGCAGGGCGAACAGCCCGCCGGTGATGACGGCCGAGGAGCGCACGTCCAGATCGGTCATCTTCAGGGCCACGCCCATCGCGGCCGGCGGCATCGCCGCGACCACGAACTGGTAGAACTCCGGCAGCCCGCGCCCGGCGCACAGCCAGGCCAGCCGGTCGCCGAGCACCGCCCCGAGTGCGGCTGCGAAGAACACGAGCACGCCACCGCCGACCAGCGTGGAGGCCGCGCCGGCGAGCAGGCCGGCGGCGCCGGTGAGCACCCAGCCGGGGTAGGGGTGCCGATTGCGGCGGATCTCGGCGAGCCGGCGGTAGGCGTCCTCCAGCGAGATGTCGACCTCGTGCGCGGTGATGTCGTTGACGAGGCTGAACACCGCCGAGAGCCGGGTGTAGTCCGTGCCGCGGCGGCGGACGGTGCGGTTCGCCGACACGGGGTCGTCCACCAGGGAGGGCTGGTGGGTGATCGACAGCAAGGTGAAGGTGACGGTGGGCTCGCAGCGGTCCAGGCCGTAGCTGCGGGCCACGGCGAACATCGCGGCCTCCACGTCCTCGGCGCCCTCGCCGCCCGAGAGCAGCAGCTCGCCGATGCGCAGCGTCAGGTCGAGCACGCGCCCCACCGCGGGCCCGGTCTCCACGGTCAGCCGCTGGGAGGGCTCCGGCACCGGCCGGACGTCGACCGGCATGCGCAGCACCGTGCGCATGCGGTCCTGCCAGGGGGACTCCTTCAACCGGGTGACGGGGAAGCCCGGAGGGCCCGTGTAGGCCGGCGGGGAGTGGGCGGCGCTGTAGGTGTGCGGCGTGGCGAACGCGGACGCAGGGCCATCGGGGTCCACGGCCACGGACGCGAGCCCGTCGGGGACGGCGAACTCCGAGGTCGGCTGATCCTCCTCGGTCACCTCCGGGTCCACCCCGACCCCGTCCGGCACGGAGAACGCGCTGTGCGCCTCGTCGGACTTCGGCTTCCGGTCCTCGGTCCCGGATCCTTCGCCTTCCGCCACGCGTCCTCCAGTCCCCGAGCCCAGCCGGTATCAGTATGCGGAACCGTCTCATCCACGGCGAAACAGGAATCTGCCCCGCAGCTGAACTTTCAGCCCCGCCGACGATCTTTCAGCGGGGCCGAGCCGGGCCGGGGCAAGCCAAATCCGAGCCGGGCCGACCCGATCCGAGCCGGGGCGACCCGATCCGAGCCGGGCCGACCCGAGCCGAGCCGGGGCAAGCCAAAATCCAGCCCCGCCGGCGTTTGAGGCGCGGGGGTCCGGGGGCAGCGCCCCTGGGAAACGCACCCGCACCCGGGCCCCGCACCCGCACCAGGACACGACAACGGGCGGCACCCCCGAAGGGATACCGCCCGCGATGTCACAGGGGCCGGGCCGACCGACGGGCATCAGCCCGCCCACGGGCCAACCTCACCGAGCGGAGCTCAGTGCTGGCCGCCCTGGGCCTCAAGGCGCTTGTACGAGGCCTCGATCTCGGCCTCGGCCTCAACGCGGCCGACCCAGTTCGCGCCCTCGACCGACTTGCCCGGCTCCAGGTCCTTGTAGACCTCGAAGAAGTGCTGGATCTCCAGGCGGTCGAACTCGGACACGTGGTGGATGTCGCGCAGGTGCTCCACACGCGGGTCGGACGCCGGCACGCACAGCAGCTTGGCGTCGCCGCCCGCCTCGTCCGTCATGTTGAACATGCCGATCGCGCGGCACTTGATCAGGCAGCCCGGGAAGGTCGGCTCGTCAAGGATGACCAGCGCGTCCAGCGGGTCGCCGTCCTCGCCGAGGGTGTTCTCGACGAAGCCGTAGTCGGCCGGGTAGCTGGTCGAGGTGAAGAGACGACGGTCCAGACGGATCCGGCCGGTCTCGTGGTCCACCTCGTACTTGTTCCGCGAACCCTTGGGGATCTCGATGGTGACGTCGAACTCCACGTCCTGCTCCTCCATGATCAGCTTCAGCAGCTTGATTGCTTCGAGACTGCGTTGATTCGCCTGCGTGCGTGGCCGACCCGGCCCTGCCGGGTGGGGTGCCATGCTCGCGGCAAGACGCAATGGTTAAGTGTCCCTCACGCATATGTGTGATCGCGAAAGGGGCTGGTCCGAGGTGCCATTGGTCAAGACCTGGCAGCTCATCGCGGTGTCGGCCGTCGCCGGCCTCGCCCTGTCGGCCGCGACGGTGGCCGCCGCGGGTCCCTGGGACTCCGGCCAGCGTAAGGCCGAGCGGGACAAGGCCGCCTCTTGGGGCCGTACGGGTGGCGCAGATCACGGTACGGACCCTGCGGCGCAGCTCCCGCGGGCCGCCCCCAGCGCCCCCGGAGTGCTCGCCGGCGTACGCCCGGCCGGAGCGGGCTCCGGCGACCAGGCCGGAGCCGCCGACCCCGGCGCCCTCGCCGCCGCCCTGCGGCCGCTGCTCGCCGACCCCGCCCTCGGCACCGCCCGCGGCGCCTGCGTGATCGACACCGCCACCGGGCAGGTCCTCTACGAAGCCGGGGCCCGGCAGGCCATGACCCCCGCCTCCACCATCAAGATCGCCACCGCGGCGGCCTCCCTCGCGGCCCTCGGCCCCGAGCACCGGATCCGCACCACCGTGACCCCCGGCGCCGGACCCGGCCGGATCATCCTGGTCGGCGGCGGAGACCCCTCGCTCACCGCCAAGAAGAAGGCCCCCGCCGGCTCCGGCGGCAGCCTCGTCGCCCTCGCAGCGGACACCGCCCAGGCCCTCAAGGCCTCCGGCACCGACTCCGTGGCCCTGGGCTACGACGACTCGCTCTACACCGGCCCCGTCCGCCACCCGATCGGCGAGAACCCCAACCTCGCGCCCGTCACGGCCCTGACCGCCGACGAAGGCCGCCCCGACGAATCCTTCTCCGGCCCCGTCAAGCGCAGCACGGACCCCTCCCGCGACACCGCCCGGGCCTTCGCGGCCCTGCTGGGGGAACGCGGGGTCAAGGTCACCGGCGAGCCCGCCAGGGCCAAGGCCGCCACGGGGGCCGTCCCGCTCGCCACCACCCTCTCGCCCCCGCTCGCCGGGCTGGTCGAGCGGATGCTGACCCACAGCGACAACGACATCGCCGAAGCCCTGGCCCGCCAGACCGCCCTCGCCTCCGGAGCGCCCGGGAGCTTCGACGGCGTCGCCCAGGCCACCGGCGCCAGACTCGCCGCCCTCGGGGTCGACACCGCCGGCTCCCGCTTCGCCGACGGCAGCGGCCTGGCCCGCGCCGACAAGGTCAGCGCCGGCCTGCTCACCGCCCTCCTGGCCAAGGCCGCCGATCCGCAGCGCCCCGAACTGCGGCCCGTCCTCACCGGACTGCCCGTCGCCGGATTCACCGGCACCCTGCGCGGCCGCAACACCGGCGGCTCCCCGGCCGCCGGCCTGCTGCGGGCCAAGACGGGCACCCTGAGCGGCGTGAACGCCCTCGCCGGCACCGTCGTCGACCCCACCGGCCGACTGCTCGCCTTCGCCTTCCTGGCCGCGAACACCCCGGACGCGGGCCCCGCCGAGAAGGCCCTCGACAAACTCGCCGCGGCCGTGGCCACCACCTCTTAGGCGGTCCTGGGCGTCCTGGGGATCCCGCCCGCGCGCAGGTCCACGTACGGTTGACGCATGACGAGCTTCGGCGGTGCGGAGATGGTCGACTGGAACCTCGCGGTGGCGACCGCGACCAGGCTCGTGCGGCCCGGTCCGGAGGTGAGCCGGGAAGAGGCGCGGGCCGTCGTCGCGGAGCTGCGCAGGCACGCCAAGACCTCGGAACGGCACGTGCGCGAGTTCACGCGGATGATGCCCGAAGGCATGACCCCGGCCGACACCCCCGTCCTCGTCGTGGACCGGGCCGGCTGGGTCAAGGCCAACGTCGCGGGCTTCCGCGAGCTCCTGTCCCCCCTCCTCGGCAAGATGCAGGACCGCCGCGCCGGCACTCCCGGCGGCGCCGTGCTCGGCGCGGTCGGCGGCAAGGTCACCGGCGTCGAACTGGGCATGCTGCTCAGCTTCCTGGCCTCCCGCGTGCTCGGCCAGTACGAGACCTTCGCGCCCGCGGGCCTGGACCTCCCGGGCCCGGCCACGGGCGGCCGGCTGCTGCTCGTCGCGCCGAACATCGTCCACGTCGAGCGGGAGCTGGAGGTGGACCCGCACGACTTCCGGCTCTGGGTCTGCCTGCACGAGGAGACGCACCGTACCCAGTTCACGGCCGTACCGTGGCTCCGCGAACACCTGGAGGGTGAAATCCAGACGTTCCTCGGCGCCACCGAAGTGGACCCGATGACCGTTCTGGAGCGACTGCGCGAGGCCGCCCAGTCCTTCGCCGGCGCCCGCCCCGACGCGGAACGCGGAGAAGAGGGCCGCTCCCTCGTCGAGCTCGTCCAGACCCCCGAACAGCGCGAGGTACTGGCCCGGCTCACCGCCGTCATGTCCCTGCTGGAGGGCCACGCCGACTTCGTCATGGACGGGGTCGGCCCCGAGGTCGTCCCCTCGGTCGCCGAGATCCGCGAGAAGTTCCAGCAGCGCAGGGCCAGCGGCGCGGGCCGCCTCGACGCCGCCCTGCGCAAACTCCTCGGCCTCGACGCCAAGCTGCGCCAGTACCGCGACGGGGAACGCTTCGTGCGCGCCGTCGTCGGCCAGGTCGGCATGGACGGCTTCAACCGGGTCTGGACCTCCCCGAACACACTGCCGACCAAGGCCGAGATCGCCAGCCCCGCGGACTGGGTGGCCCGGGTCCACCGCAAGGGGAGCGAGCAGAGCGAGGCAAGCGAAGAGGTGTGACCCAAGAGGCGTGAAGATGTCCCTCTGGGGGAAGCAGCGTCACCCGTCCGAGGGACCGTGGGGCGTGGAAGGGCGTGCGATGCTCGGGGAACGGCTCGGTTCTGTCACCATCGACGCACTCTGAGTGACAACCCCCGCCCGCGGGGGGAGCCGGGCAGCACACCGGCACACCACCCTCCCCCAACGCCTCCCCAGCGCCTCGAGGCATCCGAACTCCACCGAAGGGCACCGGATATGGGTCCCCATCCTGCGGTCGCGGCGATACGCCTGGCGGTCCGCCGCGTACTCCACGACGTCCTCACCGACCTGACAGAACTCAACAGCCGGCCCGCCACCACCCCCGCACCCCGCGTCGGCCGCCCCGGCCGCACCGTCGGATCCTCGGCCGGTGCCGCCCCCCACGACCCCCTCCCCGACACCGCCCCGCTCGTCCTCGTGGCCTGCTCCGGCGGCGCCGACTCCATGGCGCTCGCCTCCGCCCTCGCCTTCGAGGCCCCCAAACTCGGAATCCGGGCCGGCGGCATCACCGTCGACCACGGCCTCCAGGACGGCTCCGCCCTGCGCGCCGCCGAGGTCGTCTCCCGCATGACCGCGCTGCGCCTGGACCCCGCCCTGTCCGTCGCCGTGCGCGTCGGCCGCGAAGGAGGCCCCGAAGCCGCCGCCCGCGACGCCCGCTACGCGGCCCTGGACGAGGCCGCCGACCGGCTGGGCGCCGTCGCCGTGCTGCTCGGCCACACCCGTGACGACCAAGCCGAAACCGTCCTGCTGGGCCTCGCCCGCGGCTCCGGCACCCGCTCGCTCTCCGGCATGGCGGAAGTCTCCGGAGGCCCCGGAGACCCCGGCGCCCGGGGCCGCGGCCACCGCTACCGCCGGCCCTTCCTCCAGGTCGACCGGCAGACCGCCCGCAAGGCCTGCATGGTCCAGTCCCTCGCCGTCTGGGACGACCCGCACAACATCGACCCCGCCTACACCCGCTCCCGGCTGCGCCACGAGGGACTGCCCGCCCTGGAGAAGGCGCTCGGCAAGGGGGTCGTGGAGGCGCTCGCCCGCACCGCCCAGCTCTCCCGCGACGACGCCGACGCCCTGGACGCCTGGGCCGCCGAGGCCGAGAGCGGCGTACGCGACGAAGCCGGCCGCCTGGAGTGCGCGAAGCTGTACGCGCTGCCCCCGGCCGTCCGCCGCCGGGTGCTGCGCCGGGCCGTCGTCGCCGCCGGCTCTCCCGCGGGCTCCCTCTTCGCCCGCCACATCGAGGAAGTCGACCGGCTCATCACCGGATGGCGCGGTCAGGGAGCCATCAACCTGCCCGGCCGGGTCGAGGCCCAGCGGCAGGGTGGCAGACTGGTCATCCGGCAGGGCTGATTGGTGCTGAAACACGGCTGAGACCTCCGGGGTCACCCCCCGGAGCCCCAGCCGACAACGAAAGTGATGCGGGTGGACGAGAAGGACATGGGCAACGACCTCCAGTCGGTGCTCATCACCAAGGAAGAGATCGACGCGAAGCTGGCAGAGCTGGCCGCGAAGATCGACGCGGAGTACGCGGGCAAGGACCTGCTCATCGTCGGTGTCCTCAAGGGCGCGGTGATGGTCATGGCGGACCTGGCGCGCGCCTTGTCCACCCCGCTCACCATGGACTGGATGGCGGTGTCCTCGTACGGCGCCGGGACCCAGTCCTCGGGCGTGGTGCGGATCCTCAAGGACCTGGACACCGACATCAAGGACAAGCACGTCCTGATCGTCGAGGACATCATCGACTCGGGCCTGACCCTGTCGTGGCTGCTGTCGAACCTCGGCTCCCGCCAGCCGGCCTCCCTGGAGGTCGTCACGCTGCTGCGCAAGCCCGACGCCGCCAAGGTCGCGATCGACGTGAAGTGGGTCGGCTTCGACATCCCCAACGAGTTCGTCGTCGGCTACGGCCTCGACTACGCCGAGAAGTACCGCAACCTGCCGTTCGTCGGCACCCTCGCTCCCCACGTCTACGGCGGCTGATCCAGAGCCCGACAGGGGAACCCTGGAGCGTTTCCCGCCGTTGGAGCATGGAAAGGCGGGTCTGTCAGCCGTCCCATGAGGCCGCGGGTGACAATGCAGGGGTACATTCCGAAGAACAGTCTTTACTCACAGCAGCATTTACCTACGGGCAGGAGGGACGGGGTGCCTAGCGCCCCGTATGGATGGACGTGAAGCGATACTTCCGTGGGCCGGTTATGTGGATCGTGCTGGCCGTCCTCGCCGTGGTCGTGTTGATGAACGTCGTCGGCTCCGGCGGCGGCTACAAGTCGGTGGAGACCAGCGAGGTCATCAAGGCGATCAACAGTGGCCAGGTGGACAGCGCCAAGCTCACCACCGGTGACAGCCAGATGATCAAGATCGAGCTGAAGAAGGACCAGAAGCTCGGCGACAACGACGGCACCAAGTTCCAGGCCAACTACATCGGGGACCAGGGCGTACAGCTCGCCCAGAACCTCCAGACCAAGTTCGAAGCCGGTCAGATCCCTGACGGATACTCCGTCACGCCGGACAAGACCAGCCCGTTCCTGAGCGTGCTGCTCTCGCTGCTGCCGTTCGTCCTCATCGTGGTCGTCTTCCTGTTCCTGATGAACCAGATGCAGGGCGGTGGTTCCCGGGTCATGCAGTTCGGGAAGTCCAAGGCCAAGCTCATCACCAAGGACACCCCGAAGACGACGTTCGCCGATGTCGCGGGTTCGGACGAGGCCGTCGAGGAACTCCACGAGATCAAGGAGTTCCTCCAGGAGCCGGCGAAGTTCCAGGCCGTCGGCGCCAAGATCCCCAAGGGCGTGCTGCTGTACGGCCCGCCCGGCACCGGTAAGACCCTGCTCGCGCGTGCCGTCGCGGGCGAGGCCGGTGTCCCCTTCTACTCGATCTCCGGATCCGACTTCGTCGAGATGTTCGTCGGTGTCGGTGCCTCGCGTGTCCGCGACCTGTTCGAGCAGGCCAAGGCCAACGCCCCGGCGATCGTCTTCGTCGACGAGATCGACGCAGTCGGCCGGCACCGCGGTGCGGGCCTCGGCGGCGGTCACGACGAGCGCGAGCAGACCCTCAACCAGCTGCTCGTCGAGATGGACGGCTTCGACGTGAAGGGCGGGGTCATCCTGATCGCCGCCACGAACCGTCCCGACATCCTCGACCCGGCCCTCCTGCGCCCCGGCCGCTTCGACCGCCAGATCGCGGTCGACCGTCCGGACATGCAGGGCCGTCTGGAGATCCTCAAGGTCCACCAGAAGGGCAAGCCGGTCGCCCCGGACGTCGACCTGGGTGCGGTTGCCCGCCGTACGCCCGGCTTCACGGGTGCCGATCTCGCCAACGTCCTGAACGAGGCCGCGCTCCTCACGGCCCGCTCGGACCAGAAGCTGATCGACAACCACGCGCTGGACGAGGCGATCGACCGCGTCGTGGCGGGTCCGCAGAAGCGGACCCGGATCATGTCGGACCGGGAAAAGAAGATCACCGCGTACCACGAGGGCGGCCACGCCCTGGTCGCGGCGGCTTCCCCGAACTCCGACCCGGTCCACAAGATCACGATCCTGTCCCGCGGCCGGGCCCTGGGTTACACCATGGTCCTGCCCGACGAGGACAAGTACTCGACCACGCGCAACGAGATGCTCGACCAGCTCGCGTACATGCTGGGCGGGCGCGCGGCCGAGGAACTGGTCTTCCACGACCCGACCACGGGCGCCGCGAACGACATCGAGAAGGCCACGGCAACGGCCCGCGCGATGGTCACCCAGTACGGCATGACCGAGCGTCTCGGCGCGATCAAGTTCGGCGGGGACAACACCGAGCCGTTCCTGGGCCGCGAGATGTCGCACCCGAGGGACTACTCGGAAGAGGTCGCCGCACTGGTCGACGAAGAGGTCAAGAAGCTCATCGAGACGGCGCACAACGAGGCCTGGGAAATCCTGGTCGAGAACCGCGACGTCCTCGACAACCTCGTCCTCGCCCTCCTCGAGAAGGAGACGCTCAACAAGGAGCAGATCGCCGAGGTCTTCTCGACGATCGTGAAGCGCCCGGCCCGCCCGGCGTGGACCGGCTCCTCGCACCGCACGCCGTCCACCCGTCCGCCGGTGCTCTCTCCCAAGGAGCTCCAGCTGACGAACGCGGCGAACGGCACGTCCGCGGCCTCGGCCGTATCCGTGGAGAAGTCCCCGGAGCCCTCCCCGGAGGAGCTCCCGGAGGCCTAGTCCCTCCCGGAATGGAAGCCGCGCCCCCCAGGTTCTAGCCTGGGGGGCGCGGCACTTTCACGTGCCGGGACCGTGCACACAGGAACGAGGAAGAGATGACCGACCCAGTGACCCTGACCGGTGGCGAGGGCACGATCGGCGAGTTCGACGAGAAGCGCGCCGAGGCGGCGGTCCGCGAGCTCCTGATCGCGGTCGGCGAGGACCCGGACCGCGAGGGGCTGCTGGCGACTCCGGGGCGGGTCGCGCGGGCGTACAAGGAGATATTCGCCGGCCTCTACCAGAAGCCGGAGGACGTCCTGACGACGACCTTCGACCTCGGCCACGACGAGATGGTCCTGGTGAAGGACATCGAAGTCATGAGCACCTGTGAACATCACCTGGTGCCGTTCCACGGCGTGGCGCACGTCGGCTACATCCCGTCCGTCGACGGCAAGATCACCGGCCTGTCGAAGCTGGCCCGCCTCGTGGACGTCTTCGCCCGCCGCCCGCAGGTGCAGGAGCGGCTGACCACCCAGATCGCCGAGTCGGTCATGGAGATCCTGGACCCGCGCGGGGTCATCGTGGTCATCGAGTGCGAGCACATGTGCATGACCATGCGCGGGGTCCGCAAGCCCGGCGCGAAGACCATCACCTCGGCCGTCCGCGGCCAGCTCCGCGACCCCGCGACCCGCAACGAGGCGATGAGCCTGATCATGGCCCGCTAGTGCGGTCACAGCACTGGACGGGCAGGCAGCCCCGGTGCGTGTCAGCATCGGAGGCATGCACTACAGGGCCGCCACCGCGGCGGATGCGCCGGCCATGGCGGGGCTGTTCGCCGCCAATCACCACGATGCGCTGAGCGCGGAGGAGCGGGCCCGGCAGGGGTTCGTGCAGGGGGCGCTCGACGAGGACGCGTTGCGGGCGATGGCCGTGGGTGGCGGGCTGCTCGTCGCGGACGACGGCGGGGCGATCGCCGGGCTGCTCGGGCTCGTACGGGCCGAGAGCGTGCCGGGGCCGCCGCCGCCCGTGCGGGCGCTGCTGGGGGCCAAGGACGAGCTGCTGTGGCGCGGGCGGCCGCTGGGGGCCGCGCGGTGGCTGCTCTACGGGCCCGTCGTGGTCGCGGCCGCGTACCGCGGCCGGGGGATCGCCCGCGGGCTGTTCGACGCAGGGCTGAAGGCCGCCTCGGGGCGGGCCGAGGTGATGGTGGCCTTCATCGAGATGAGCAACCGGGCCTCTTGGACGGTGCACGTCGACGGGCTGGGCATGACCCCGCTCGGGGAGTTCGAACTCGGCGACCGCGTGTACGGGGTGGTCGGCGCGGCCTGCCCGGCCCCTTAGGCCCGCGCCGGGGCCTCGGGGGCGGGGTCCTCGTCGTCCGGGAGCTTCAGGACGTGTTCCAGGAAGAGGGCCGCCGCCACGACCGCCACGCCCGCCAGGACCGAGAAGCCGGCGTACCAGGTCTGGTCGCGGCGGGCGGGGACGTCCATCGCGGTGGTGAGCAGGAAGACGCCGACGCCGCCGTAGGCGCCCGCGACCAGGGCCGCCACCAGGGCGCTGGCCTGGCCGAAGACGACCGCGCGGGCCGCCATCAGCGGCTCCACGCCCTTGGCGCCGGGCACCCGGTCGCGCTGGGCCTTCAGGCGGGAGCGCAGCGACAGGGCCGTCGCCAGCAGGACCACCGCGATGGCGGCGAGCACGATGGGAGCGGCCACGGGGACGCCGGGGAGCGTGCCGTACGCGTTCCACAGCCGGGCTCCGGCCCAGGACAGCACCGCGGCGATCGCGAAAATGCCCGCCAGGACCGCCGGCCTCAGTTGCTTCACGTGCGCCTCTCCCGCCATTCCCGCAGCGCCCGCTCTCCGTGCGTGCGTATCCGGTGATCCTAAGTGGTCGACGGCCCCGCCCCGCGGGCGCGGCTCATTCGGGGAGGCGCAGTTCCAGGTCCGTGCGCTCGGTGAGTCCGGCGAGGCCGACTGCCGCCAGGAGCGCGGCGACGGGCCCCTGGCCCGGGATCTGCGCTTCGGGGTCGATGTCGTTCCAGGGGGCCAGCACGAAGGCGCGCTGGTGGGCGCGCGGGTGCGGGAGGGTCAGGACCGGGTCGGCGGAGACCACGTCGGCGTAGGCGATGATGTCGACGTCGATCGTGCGGGGCCCCCAGCGCTCCTCGCGGACGCGGTCGAAGGCTTCCTCGATGGCGTGGCCGCGCTCCAGCAGCGAGCTGGGGGGCAGGGTGGTCTTCACCGAGATGACGGCGTTGAGGTACGAGGGCTGCGAGCCCGCCTCCACGCCCCACGGCTCCGTCTCGTAGACGGGGGAGACGGCCTTGACCCGAAGACCCGGAGTGTCGCCGAGGGCGTCGATGGCGCCCTGGAGGGTCTCCAGACGGTTGCCCAGGTTCGCGCCGAGCGCGACGACGGCCCACTTGGGGTTCGACAGCGTGACGTCCGCCGCGTCGACGGCCTCGACCACGGAGGCGGGTACGGGCTGGACCGTGGGGTCGCTCTGGGCGTTCATTCCGTTGTTCACGCGCGGCTCCGGGTGATCGTGATGGTCACGTCGTCGAAGGGGACGGTGATCGGCGCGTCCGGTTTGTGGACGACGACCTCCACCTGGGCGACCGCCTCGTGCTTGAGGCACTGCTGGGCGATCCGCTCGGCGAGGGTCTCGATCAGGTCCACGGGCTCGCCTTGGACCACGTCGACGACTTCTTCCGCGACTACCCCGTAGTGCACGGTCTTAGCCAGGTCGTCGCCCGCCGCCGCGGGACGGGTGTCGAGGTGGAGCACCAGGTCGACGATGAAGGTCTGGCCTTCCTCGCGTTCCCGGGGGAAGACGCCATGGTGCCCGCGAGCCTTGAGGCCGCGCAGCGCGACACGATCCACGCGAATCACTCCTGCTTTTCGTAGGTGCTTCCGGTCCGGGACTCCCCGGATCCATGGCCAAGCCGAGTGCGGTCGGCGTCGTCCACCTTCGAATTTACCTGCGAAATACCTCCGACCCCGACAGGGTCCCGGCTGAGGGGCTAGGAGGACTCCTCCTCGTCGTCCTCATCGGAGTCCGTGAGGACGGGAGAACCGTGGTGCGACCAGAGCCGCCAGCCCTCCGGTGTGCGTCGGAACACATTCGTGGCGACGACGAGCTGTCCCACCAGCGGGCCCAGTTCGCCGCCGTCCTCGGCGGGTCCGCCGCTGAGGATGTTCTCGGTGCAGGTCACCAGGGCGGTGTCGCCTATGACGGTGACCTTGGTGTCGGTGAGGAAGAACTGGATGTACTCGGTGTGCGACATGATCAGCGCGTAGGAGCGCAGCACTTCGCCGCGTCCCGACAGCACCGGCCAGCCCGGGTGCACGCAGGAGATCTCGTCTTCGAGCCAGAGCGCCGACAGTGCGTCGAAGTCCCCCTGCTCCATGGCCTCGTAGAAGGCCGTGTTGACCTCTTCGACGGATTCGATGTCGGTACGGCTCACCGTGCCCCTTCCTCGTTGCTACGGGTCGTACCCAGTGCCCCTTCCACGGCGCGGGCCACCCGAACCGCGTCGGCGCTCGCCCGTACCTCGTGGACCCGTACGGCCCAGGCGCCCCCGGAGGCGGCGATGGCGGTGACGGCGGCGGTGGCGGCGTCGCGTTCGCGGGCCGGCGGCGGGGAGGCGTCGTCGGCGCCGGCCAGCACCCGGCCGAGGAAACGCTTCCGCGAGGCGGCCACCAGGAGCGGGAAGCCCAGCGCGCGCAGCTCGGCGAGGTGGGCGACCAGGGCCAGGTCGTGCTCGGCGTTCTTGGCGAAGCCCAGACCGGGGTCGACCAGCAGCCGCTCGGGGGCGATGCCGCCGGTGACGACGGCGTCGATGCGGGTGCGGAGTTCGGCGGTGACCTCGGCGAGGACGTCCTCGTAGACGGCGAGGCTGTTCATGCCGTCGCTGAAGCCGCGCCAGTGCATGACGACGAAGGGCACCTCGGCGGCGGCGACGGCCGGGATCATGCCGGGGTCGGCGAGGCCGCCGCTGACGTCGTTGACCAGGGTGGCGCCGGCGGCGACGGCCCGCGCGGCGACGGAGGCGCGCATGGTGTCGACGGAGACGACGATGCCTTCGGAGGCGAGGCCGCGGACGACGGGGACGACCCGGCGCAGCTCCTCCTCCTCGTCGACGCGGGAGGCGCCGGGGCGGGTGGACTCTCCGCCCACGTCCACGAGGTCGGCGCCCTGGGCGACGAGGTCGAGGCCGCGCTTGACGGCCGCGGTGGTGTCGAACCAGCGGCCGCCGTCGGAGAAGGAGTCGGGGGTGACGTTGACTACGCCCATGACCGCGCAGCGGTCCCAGTCGGGCAGGCCTGTCACCAGGCCCCTGGGGGCGGGGCCGCGGTTCGTGTTCATGGTTCCCAGGGTAGGGCCCGTGTCCTGGCCCCTGCCCTGGCCCTGGCCGGGCGGCGGCGGGTGGGAGGGTGCCGCTGCGCGGGCTGCTCCCCGGCCCGCCCTTCCTCCATCCCCCAGACTCCGTCCGGGGGGACCCCCAGCCGGGGCTCCGCCTCCGGGCCCCCGCGCCTCAAGCGCCGGCGGGGCCGGATGTGCCCGCCGGGGTTCGGCTCAGGCGGCCTGGATCTTGTGTTCCGGCTGGGTGGGTACGGCGGTCGGGGGCTGGACGCGGTGGTGGGCGCAGGTGCGGACCGGCTTGGGGCGGCGCCGGCCGGCGAACAGGCGGGGCAGGGCCAGCGTGACGAAGCCCTCGGCCTGCATCGCGGCGAAGCCGATGCGGGGCAGGTCCCGGGTGGTGCGGAAGACCACGAAGCGGGGCTCCCAGCGGGGGCGGAACTTCGCGTTGAACTTGTACAGCGACTCGATCTGGAACCAGCGCGAGAGGAACACCAGCAGGCTGCGCCACATCCGCAGGACCGGGCCGGCGCCGATCTTCTCGCCGCGGGCCAGGGCCGAGCGGAACATCGCGAAGTTCAGGGAGACCTTCTCGATGCCGAGCGCGGGGGAGGCCTCCAGGGAAGCGACGATCAGCAGCTCGTTCATGCCGGGGTCGGCGGCGCGGTCGCGGCGCATCAGCTCCAGCGACATGCCGTCCTTGCCCCAGGGAACGAAGTGCAGGACGGCTTTGAGGTCGCCGAAGGGGGAGGTGTCGCCCTCCTCGACGCGGTGCGCGGTGGCGATGTAGCAGTCGCCGTCGCCCGGGTCGCCGACGCGGCCGAGCGCCATGGAGAACCCGCGCTCGGTGTCGGTGCCGCGCCAGGCGTCGGCGGCGCCGCGCACCTGCTCCAGCTCGGTCGCGGTCAGCTCGCTGACCCGGCGGACCCGGGTGGTGTAGCCGTTGCGTTCGATGCGCTTGACCATCTGCCGGACGTTGCGCATCGCCCGGCCGGAGAGGGAGAAGTCCTTGACGTCCACGATCGCCTCGTCCCCGAGCTCCAGGGCGTCGAGGCCGGTCTCGCGGGTCCAGACCTCGCCGCCGGTCTCGCTGCAGCCCATGACGGCGGGGGTCCAGGAGTGGGTCTTGGCCTCCTCCATGAACCGTTCGATGGCGCCGGGCCAGGCCTCGACGTCGCCGACCGGGTCGCCGGAGGCGAGCATCACGCCGGAGACGACGCGGTAGGTGACGGCGGCCTTGCCGCTGGGGGAGAAGACGACGGCCTTGTCGCGGCGGAGCGCGAAGTGGCCCAGCGAGTCGCGGCCGCCGTGCTTGGCGAGCAGCTCGCGGAGCTTGACCTCGTCGTCGGCGGTGAGCCGGGCGGCCGGGTGCTCGGGGCGGAAGGCCAGGTAGATGGTGGTGACGGCGGTCAGCATGCCGAGGGCGCCCAGGGAGTAGCCGACGGTCCAGGACACCCGGCCGGCGTAGTCGACGGGGCCCTCGAAGCCGAAGAGCCCGTAGACGACGTGGCTGATCTGCTCGTAAACACCCGGATTGCCTACAACGCGACCGGGGTGCGAGTTGACGATGACCAGACCGAGGCCGATGGAGCCCGCGCTCATCAGCACGAAGTTGGCGAGCGCCTTCCAGCGGCTGCGCGGGTCGGGCAGCGCCTTGAATTCACTCTGGTGGCGCAGCAGGAGCGCCAGGAGCAGCGCCGCGATGACCACGCCGATGATCGAGTGGCGGTACGTGAACTGCGCGACGGCTCCCGCCGGCAGCAGCACCACCGCGGCCCGCCAGGCCCGGCGCTTGCGGCGCTTGAGCCCGTGGGCGAGCAGCAGGAGCAGGACGCCGGCGCTGAGGGCCAGGGCGGCCGCGAAGGGGCCGAAGGAGCCGGGCAGCACCTCGGTGACCGCGTGGATGCGGCTGTGCCGGAAGCGCGGGAAGACTCCCGCGGCGATGTCCAGCAGGCCGACGACCGTGACGGCGGTGCCCACGATCCCGGGGACGGTCTCCGGTCGTGGGCCTCGGAGGATTCGGCTGACAGGCTTCGGAACCTGTCCCGACTTATCGCCATCTATCCTGCTAGACATCGCTTCCCGTTGCTCCGCGAGAGATCATGTGGCCGAAGGCCGCTGGGGCCCTTCGCTGGGTGGTGCGTCCACTAGGACGACATCGAAGGGGAGCGGGTTCACTCTTCCGTCGAGAAAAAACTAGTCCTGCCATAGAAAGTCGACTGACTGCTCATGGGTCTCACCAGTAATACGGTTCTGGCGCTGGCCATCCTTGCCGGTGTGCTGCTGTTCGCGGCCACGGTGTGGTTCTGGCCGAAGCTCTCGGGCCGCTCCTGGCGCTCGGTCCTCGGCCGGATCGGCCTCCTCCTGGCCACGCAGCTGGCGCTGTTCGCGGCGATCGGTCTCGGCGCGAACAAGTCGTTCCTGTTCTACGGGTCATGGGCCGACCTCTTCGGCCAGGAGACCTCGATCGGCAAGGTCATCGACCACTCGATGAGCAGCGCCGACATCAAGGTCGTCGACAAGCAGCACCTGGACGTGCCGGGCGGCGCCAAGCCGGCGGTGGGCGGGCAGATCCTGAAAGTGGCGATAGCCGGCCAGAAGTCGAAGATAACGACGACCGGCTTCGTGTGGCTGCCGCCGGAGTACTTCCAGCCGCAGTACAAGGAGCAGAACTTCCCGGCCTCCATCGTCCTCACGGGCTACCCGGGCATGGCGGAGAACCTGATCAAAGGGCTGGACTACCCGATGACGGCCTTCAGGCAGGCCAAGACGGGCAAGATGAAGCCGATGATCCTGGTCATGCTCCGGCCGACCCCGGGTTCGCGCGACACCGAGTGCGTGGACATACCCGGTGGCCCGCAGACCGAGACCTTCTACGGCCAGGACCTTCCGCAGGCCGTCCAGAGCACCTTCCGGGTCGGCAAGAAGCCCGGGAACATGGGCTTCATCGGCAATTCCACGGGCGGTTACTGCGCCCTGAAGATCGCCGCGCACTACCCGCAGACCTTCGGTGCCGCCGCGGGGCTGTCCGCGTACTACGAGGCCGCGGACGACCCGACGACCGGTGACCTCTTCCACGGGGACGACAAGCTGAAGGCGCGCGCGAACGTGCTGGAGTCCATCAAGGCCAAGCAGCCGTCCGGTACGTCGTTCCTGGTCACCAGCAGCGAGAAGGGCGAGCCGAACCTCGCCGGCACGAAGAAGTTCATCAAGCTGGTCAAGGGCCCGGACCGGGTCTCCTCGATCATCCTCGACAGCGGCGGCCACAACTTCAACACCTGGCGCCGCGAGATCCCGCCGATGCTGGTGTGGATGGGCACCAGGATCCAGGCGTAGGAAGCAGGAGTGGTCAGGCCTCCTGCAACCGGGCCCGGCGCAGGGCCCGGTGCACCCCTTCCGGGGTGAGTACGCCGATCAGCTCGCCGGAGTCGGGATCCGTGACCCCGATCCGCCCCGAGTCCTCCTGGAGCAGCAGCGCGAGCGCCTCGCGCAGACTGGCCCCCAGCGCCACTTTGGCGGTGGGGGCTTTTCCGTCGGCGGAGGCCGGATCGGCGAGGCCGGTCCGGCCGGTCCGGTCGGCCAGGTCGGCGAGGTCGGTCAGGTCGGCCTGTGCCACGGCGGTGACCGCGAGGCGCTTCAGTCCGCGGTCGGAGCCGACGAAGCCGGCCACGTAGTCGGTCGCCGGGGCGCCCAGGACCTGCGCCGGGCTGGCGAACTGCTCGATGGTGCCCGCCCCGTAGACCGCGATGCGGTCCCCGAGCCGGACGGCTTCCTCCAGGTCGTGCGTGACCAGCAGGATCGTTTTGCGCACGGTCTGCTGGAGCGTCAGGAACTCGTTCTGCAGCCGCTCGCGCACCACCGGGTCCACCGCGCCGAACGGCTCGTCCATCAGCAGCACCGGCGGGTCGGCGGCGAGCGCCCGGGCCACGCCGACGCGCTGGCGCTGGCCGCCGGAGAGCTGTTCCGGGTAGCGGCCGCCGTAGACGGCCGGGTCCAGCCCGACCAGGTCGAGGAGTTCGGCGGCCCGCGCGCGGGCCTTGGCCTTCGGGGTGCCGATGAGCTGCGGCACGGTCGCCGTGTTCTCCAGCACCGTCTTGTGCGGGAACAGCCCGACCTGCTGGATGACGTAGCCGATGCGACGGCGCAGTTCGACCGGGTCGGCGGCGGCGATGTCCTCGCCGTTCAGCAGGATCCGGCCGGAGGTCGGCTCGATGAGCCGGTTGACCATCTTCATGGTGGTCGTCTTGCCGCAGCCGGACGGGCCCACCAGGGTGACCAGTTCGCCCTCGGCGACCTCGAAGGACAGGTCCGCGACGGCGGTCGTCCCGTCGGGGTACCGCTTGGTCACTTGCTCGAATCGGATCACCCCGCCATCTTTCCCTACCCGCGGGGTCCGTTTGTGAAGGGCGTGTTGCCCGTGTGCGAAGGATTCCGGCCATTGTCGGTGCCGGGGGTTATGGTCGCTCCTACGTACGGTCGGTGACGGGGGGTGAGGAGCGATGGCCGGGCAGAACTGCCTGGTGGCGAACGACTGGATCTGCTGGGAGTACGTCACGTCCCGCTCCCAGGAGCTCACCGACGCCACCCTCGAACACGTGTGGATCACGGGCGTGTCGGTGCTGATCGGCATCGCCGTGTCCGTCCCGCTCGCCCTGCTGGCCCGCCGCGGCCGCCACTGGGCAGCCCCCGTCCTGGGTCTCACCACCCTGCTCTACACGGTCCCCTCGCTCGCCATGTTCTCCCTGCTCCTGCCGGTGTTCGGGCTGTCGGCGGCGCTGGTGGTGACCGGCCTGGTGCTGTATTCGCTGACCATCCTCGTGCGCAACGTGCTGGCCGGTCTCGAAGCCGTGCCCGAGGACGTACGGGAAGCCGCGCGCGGGATGGGGTACGGCCCGGGCCGGCTGCTGTGGCAGGTCGAGCTGCCGCTGGCACTGCCCGCCCTGCTGGCCGGCGTCCGGATCGTGACCGTTTCCACGGTCGCGCTGACGACGGTCGGCTCCATCGTGGGCAAGGGCGGCCTCGGCAATCTCATCGCACCCGCGGTGAACAGCTCCTTCAAGGCCCAGGTGCTCACCGCCGCGGTGCTGTGCGTACTCCTCGCGCTCGTGGCGGACCTGGCGCTGCTCGGCCTCCAGCGGCTGCTGACCCCCTGGACCCGTGCGACCCGGGCGCCCCGTAGGACCCGCGCCGCCCGCGGCGCCGACGTCAGCGCGGGAGCCGTCTGATGGGAGTGCTGGGACAGGTCTGGGACTGGCTGGCCGACGGGGCGAACTGGTCCGGGGAGAGCGGGGTCTGGCACCGGCTCGGCGAGCACGCGTACGTCAGCGGGATCGCCCTGGCGCTGGCCTGCGCGGTGGCCCTGCCGGTCGGGCTGTGGCTCGGCCACCTCGGCAAGGGCGGCGGCCTCGCCGTCAACGTCTCCAACATCGGGCGGGCCGTCCCGGTCTTCGCGGTGCTGGCGCTGTTCATGGTCTCCCCGCTGCGCAATGCCGGGTACGTGCCCACCATCGCCGCGCTGGTGCTCTTCGCGATCCCGCCGCTCCTGACCAACGCCTACGTCGGCATGCGCGAGGTGGACCGCTCGGTGGTGGAAGCCGCCCGGGGCATGGGCATGTCCGGCCGCCAGCTCTTCTGGGGGGTGGAACTGCCGCTCGCGCGCGGCCTGGTGATGACGGGACTGCGCTCGGGCGCCGTCCAGGTCATCGCCACGGCCACCATCGCCGCCATGGTCGGCCAGGGCGGCCTCGGCCGGATCATCACCGCCGGCTTCAACACGTACAACACCCCGCAGGTCGTCGCGGGCGCCCTGCTGGTCGCCGCGCTGGCCCTGCTCGTGGAGGGCGCGCTGCTGGCGGCGGACCGGCTGCTGCCGGGCGCGGCCACCCGCTGAGCGGGCCCCGACACCTCGCCCACCTCTTGTCGGACCACCCCTTGAAGGAGATTGAGATGAGCAAGTCCACGCGCGCCCTCGGCGCGGCCCTGGGCGCGGTCGCCCTGACCGCATCGCTCGCCGCGTGCGGCGGCGACAGCCTGGAGAAGACCAAGGACGGCGGCTCCTCCGCCGCCGCCGGGTCGGCCGAGACCGGCAAGGGCGGCAAGCTGGTCATCGGCGCCGCCGGCTTCACCGAGTCCAACGTGCTGGCCGAGCTGTACGCGCAGATCCTCAAGGACGCCGGCTACAGCACCTCGATCACCACGGTGAGCAACCGCGAGCTGTACGAACCCTCGCTGGAGAAGGGCGAGATCGACGTCGTCCCGGAGTACGCGGCGACCCTCGCGGAGTTCCTCAATGCCAAGGTGAACGGCTCCAAGGCGCCGACGGACAAGCCGGTCGCGTCGAGCGATGTGACGGCGACGGTGGCGGCCCTGGAGAAGCTGGCGGGCCCGCTGGGGCTGAAGGCGCTGCCCGCGGGCTCGGCGGTCGATCAGAACGCCTTCGCGGTGAGCAAGGAATTCGCCACGAAGAACAATCTCAAGACCCTTTCCGATCTTGGCAAGTCCGGTCTGAAGGTGAAGATCGCGGCCGGTGACGAATGCGCGGTGCGCCCCTTCTGCGCACCCGGATTGAAGACGACATACGGAATCGATGTTTCCGGTATTGACCCCAAGGGCGTCGGAACCCCGCAGGCCAAGCAGGCGGTGAAGGACGGCGCGGACCAGCTGGTCCTCACCACCACCACGGACGCCACCCTCGACGGCTTCGGCCTCGTCCTGCTGGAGGACGACAAGAAGCTCCAGAACGCCGACAACGTGCTTCCGGTGGTCAACGCCAAGGACGCCGGCGCCCCCGAGATCGCGGCCGCCCTCGACAAGATCACCAAGGCGCTCACCACGGCCGACCTCGTCGAGCTGAACCGCAAGGTCGACGCCGAGCGCGCCAAGCCGGCGGATGTCGCCAAGGCCTATCTGGAGTCCAAGGGGCTGCTGAAGAAGTAGGAGTTGCGCCTTTCGTGAGGGCGGTGCGGTAACTGCTCGGAAACAGATTCCCGGGCGGCTACCCCACACCCTGTCCACGCCCTGTAAATTTCAGGCCATGCCCCGTGGACGCCACCGCAATCCCGAACCCCTTCACCGGCTGCTCACGCCGACGGCCGTCGCCGGTGTGTCCGTTGCCGGCGCCGGCGCCGCCTGGCTGCTCGCGGAACCGATGGCGCTGCGCCTGCTCGTGGCGCTCACCGCGGCCGCCGGCCTGGCCGGCGCCGTCGTCATGCGCTCCTGGGACCTGTCGGCCGGCCGCCGGGTCAGCGAGCTCGGGCGCGAGCGGGTGAAGGACGAGTGGCGCACGGACGAGCGGATAGCCGAGCTCGAATCCGACCTCGAAGAGGCCCGGGTGCTGCGCGGCAAGCTCGACGCCAAACTGCGCGCCAAGCGGGTCGAACTCGCGGCCCTGCGCGGGGAGCACGCCTCTCTGCTGCGCCGGTACGCCACCGCCGAGACCGAGCGGGCGAGCGCCCTGGAGGGACGCCGGCTGCTGGCCATCGAGGTCGCGGCCCCGGCCGCCTCCGCCTCCGCCGCCGGTCCCAAGGAACTTCCCGCGGTGTCCGAGGAGCGCACCAGCGCCGGCGCCGCCACCTCGGTGGGCTTCGCCCGCGCCCACGCCGCACTCGTGGCGCTGGCCGACAAGGCGGCGAAGGCCGCCGCCGCCTCCGCCCCGGAGGCCCGGAAGGCGGCTCCCGCCCTCTCCGCGGCTCCGGCCGCTCCCGCTCTTCCGGCGGCTCCCACGGCTCCCGCCGCCCCGGCTGCCCCCGCCGCCCCGGCGAAGCCGGCCCAGCTGGAGGCGCACTCCCGCCCCGCACTCGCCGGCCCGGTGCCCGCGGGCCCGGCGGCCGCCGTTCCCGCGCGCAGGCTCGCGGCCGCCGTGGCCCCGTACGCCGCGCAGCGCCGTCCGGCCTCGCGCGTCGAGGGCGGCTTCGACTTCTTCGGTACGAAGACGGCCGCGCAGGCCCGCGCGGTCATCGAGTCCGTCCAGAACGAGGACCTCGCCGACGTCGTCGGTGAGGAGGCCCTCGCCGTCCACAAGGCGGAGTCCGCCCGGGGCGGGGCGGAGCCGGAGTTCAAGGCGCCCACCGCCGAGCAGCGTGCCGTGGGCCAGGTCATCGACCTCACCGCCCACGACGAGACCGAGTCGATCGACGTGGTCCAGCTCCGCACCGCGATCTCCTAGCGCGGCCCGGTCTCCCGGCGCGGCGGGCTTCCCGTCGAACAGACTTTCCACAGCCTGTGCATAAGGTGCGCGGAACACCTCGGCCGGGTCCGCGTAAGAGGAGAGGTGGAAGCCGGAAGCGGCTTCCGGGGCGGGACAGTTCGCGGCCCGGTGCCATCGCCACCTGGCCGCCCCGGGAGAACCCGGTGGCGTACACGTCCCGGGTGACGGGGCGCCCCAGCCGGTCGGCCGCGGTCCGGGCGGCCTTCAGCATGTCCACGGAGGCGGTGACCGAGGACCGGGTGTCCCACGGCGGTTATGGGGTGCTGTCCCCTGCCCGAGACCCCGGCGAGCCTTCCTAGAACAGCGGGAGTTGGCCCGGCAGCGGGGACAGGGTGAAGCCGTCCAGCGTGGGGGCGGCGGCGCCGAGGGTCACACGGGCGCGGGAGCCGGGGCAGGAGACGAGGTCCCCGCGGCCGCGCCCGGCGGGCGGGTCGTGGCGGGCGATCCGCCCGGCGGTGACGGCGCAGTCGCGGCCGCATGAGGGGCAGGCCCGGCGGGGTGAGAGGGACATCCCCCAAGTCTGCCCTGCCCCACGGACATCGGCCCGCCCGGCCGGCGGGACCGGGCCGCGGCCCGCCGGGCGGCGCCGCTCCCGGTCAGCCCTCTCGCCCGGCCGCCCAGCTCTCGTGGGCCCGGGCCACCCGGGTCCACAGGGCCGTGCGGTCGGTCGGGGTCAGGTCGTCGAGCACCCGGCCGAAGACGCCCTCCAGCGCGGCGAAGAACTCCTCCGGACCCTCCAGCACGCGCTCCGAGTTCCCCTTCACCGGGTCGATCCGGCTCAGCACCCGCCCCCGCAGGGTGTCGATGCCGTCCGCGTCGCGCCGCAGGGCCGCGAAGGTCCGTACGAAACCGGAGTCCTCGGAGGTCGACAGCCGGACGTGCTCGGCCTCGAAGACGGCCGCCGCGGCCGCGTCGGCGGGCTCCGTGCGGAAGTTCACGAGCGGGGCGGAGCTGCCCGGGTTGCGGTAGAGCCAGCCCGTTCCGGGCAGGTGCTCCAGGGAGTAGGTGAAGGCCCCCTGCTCGTACGAGCCTTCGCGCAGCGGCAGCGGCTCGTACGGGCCGTCGCCGAGCCCGGTGTCCACGTAGAAGACGCGGTCCCCGCCCGCCCCCGCCCCCGGCACGCGGACGGTGAGCGCCAGGTGGTCGCCGCTCACGCCCCGCAGGGCTTCTTCGGACTGGGATTCCTTGTACACGCCGCCCACATGGCGGGTGACCTCGTAGCCGAGGTGGCCGAGGAGCACCGCGAAGGCCCCGTTGAGGTGGAAGCAGTAGCCGCCGCGTCCGGCGGCGAAGCGGCGGGCCGACAGCTCGGGGTCGATGCCGGGGGCGCGGCCGAGCTGGATGTCGACGTTCTCGTACGGGACGCGCTCCAGGTGCGCCCGCTGGAGGGCGAACAGCCCCTCCACGGACGGCGCGCCGGGCTCCTCGACACCGAGCCGCCGCAGGTAGGCGGCGTACGGGGCGTCCATGCCGGAGTCGGGGCCTGCTGCTGTGCCGGAGGTCATGCGGGCAGCCTAGGCCGCGGGTAGGACAGCGGCCCCCGGGCGGCGGGTGGGACAGCGGCCGCGAGCCCGGTCACTTGTCGATGTCACCGACGACGAAGAAGAGCGAACCGAGGATCGAGACCATGTCCGCGACGAGCTGCCCGGGGAGCAGCACCGCGAGCGCCTGGATGTTGTTGTACGACGCCGAGCGCAGCTTGAGCCGGTACGGGGTCTTCTCGCCCTTGGAGACCAGGTAGTAGCCGTTGATGCCGAGGGGGTTCTCGGTCCACGCGTAGGTCTCGCCCTCGGGCGCCTTCAGCACCTTCGGCAGCCGCTGGTTGATCGGGCCGGGTGCCAGCTCCGCCATCCGGTCCAGGCAGGCGACCGCGATGTCCAGGGCGTTGTGGGTCTGCTCCAGCAGCACCTCGAAGCGGGCCAGGCAGTCGCCCTCGGTGCGGGTGACGACCTTCAGGACGTCCTGGAGCTCGCCGTAGGCGAGGTACGGCTCGTCGCGGCGAAGGTCGAAGTCGACGCCGGAGGCGCGGGCGATGGGGCCGGAGACCCCGTACGCGTGGACGGCCTCGGCGGACAGGACGCCGACGCCGCGGGTGCGGGCGCGGAAGATCTCGTTGCCGCGCACCAGGTCGTCGTACACGTGCATGCGCGTGCGGACGTCGGCGATGGCGGCGCGGGCCCGGCCCAGCCAGCCGGCCGGGAGGTCCTCCTTGAGGCCGCCGACCCGGTTGAACATGTAGTGCATGCGGCCGCCGGAGATCTCCTCCATGACGGCCTGGAGCTCCTCGCGCTCGCGGAACGCGTGGAAGATCGGGGTGATGCCGCCCAGCTCCAGGGGGTACGAGCCGAGGAACATCAGGTGGTTCAGGACCCGGTTCAGCTCGGCGAGCAGGGTCCGCATCCACACGGCCCGCTCGGGCACCTCCATGCCGAGCATCCGCTCGACGGCCATGACCACGCCCAGCTCGTTGGAGAACGCGGACAGCCAGTCGTGGCGGTTCGCGAGCATCACGATCTGGCGGTAGTCGCGGGCCTCGAAGAGCTTCTCGGCGCCGCGGTGCATGTAGCCGACCACCGGCTCGGCGCTCACGATGCGCTCGCCGTCCAGGACGAGGCGCAGGCGCAGCACGCCGTGCGTGGAAGGGTGCTGGGGGCCGATGTTGAGCACCATGTCGGTGCTCTCCGCCGCGCCGCCGATGCCGACCGTGGTCTCCGTCATGGCGGCATTGTCTCAGCCGGCGGGGGTGAGCCGTAGCTCGGTCCGGATTGCGGATCGGGGCGCGGCGGCCGGCGGAAGTTCGACGACAGGTCCCGGCCCTGCCCGGAGGAGGGGGCACCGGCCTAGGGTGGGGGGATGGACACGGGGACAGAGGGTGGGACGGGGCTGCCGGAGTGGGTGGGGCTGCCGGGAGGACTGCTGACTCTGCGCAGGCTGCTGCTGGTGCTGTGGATGTCCCTCTTCACGGTGGTGACGGCCGTCGTACTGGGAATGGCGGCCGGCCCGGGGTGGGCGGCGGCCGGCGGGTTCTGGCTGCTGGTGCTGGCCTGGGGCTGGGTGGTGCTCGGACGGAACTGGCGGTCCTGGCGGTACGCGGAGCGCGCGGACGACCTGCTGATCAGCCGGGGCGTGCTGTGGCGGGAGCAGACCGTGGTGCCGTACGGGCGGATGCAGCTGGTGGAGGTGACCTCGGGCCCGCTGGAGCGCCGCTTCGGGCTGGCCTCCGTACAGCTCCACACGGCCGCGGCGGCGTCCGACGCCAGGATCCCCGGACTCGCGCCCGAGGAGGCGGAACGGCTGCGCGACCGGCTGACGGAGCTCGGCGAGGCAAGGTCGGCGGGGCTGTGACGCCGCCGGCGGGGGACGACGGGGCCGGCGCGGTGGCGCGTGAAGGAGCCGGAGCCGGAGCCGTGGCAGGGGCCGTGGCGGGCGAAGGGCCCGCGCCCGCGCCCGTACCCGGCCAGGAGCGGCGGTTGCATTTCCTCACCCCGCTGCGCCGTGCCTGGGTGCCGATCGCCGCGACCATCGGCCTCGCCGCCCAGCAGGGGCAGAACTTCACCGAGTGGGTGACGGCCGTCTCCGTCATGCTGCGGGTCCTCGCGCTGGTCGCGCTGGTCCTCGTCTTCGGCGCGTACGGCTTCCTCAGCTGGTGGTTCACGCACTACGCCGTCACCGACACCGAACTGCGCATCCGCAGCGGCCTCCTCTTCCGCCGCACCGCGCACATCCGCCTCGACCGGATCCAGGCGGTCGACGTCACCCGCCCCCTGCTCGCCCGTCTCGCGGGCGTCGCCAAACTGCGGCTCGACGTCATCGGTACCGAGGCCAAGGACGAGCTGGCCTTCCTCTCGGAGAAGGACGCCGTCTCGCTGCGCGCCGAGCTGCTCGCCCGCGCGGCCGGTTTCACCCCGGCCGAGGCGCCGCTCATGGGCGAGGCCCCCGAGCGGGAGCTGCTCCGCGTGGGGCCGCGCGATCTGGTGGTGTCCCTGCTGCTCACCCTGACCACCTGGGCGATCCTCGCCGGCGGGATCGTCGGTCCCTCGCTGGTGTGGTGGTTCAGCTCCAGCCCGTGGGTGGCCATCGTCGCCCTGCTCCCGGTCCTGGGCGCGATGTGGGCCGGGAGCGCCGGCCGGTTCCTGACCGAGTACGACTGGCGGGTCGCCGAGTCCCCGGACGGGCTCCGGATCGACCACGGAATGCTCGACCGCGCCCACGAGACGGTGCCGCCGGGCCGGGTGCAGACCGTACGGATCGTCGAGCCGCTGCTGTGGCGCCGGCGCGGCTGGGTCCGGGTGGAGCTGGCGGTGGCCGGCTCGAAGAACAACGTCCTGGTCCCGGTGGCCACCCGGGCCGACGCCCACGCCGTCGTCGAGCGGGTGCTGCCCGGCGTCGACCTCGGGGGCCTGGTCTTCGAGCCCTCGCCCCGGAGCGGATCGCGCTGGGTGGTGCCGGTGTGGTGGAAGGGGTACGGCCTGGCCGTCAACGCGGACGTGTTCGCCGCCCGCCACGGCCGCCTGTGCCGGCGTACGGAGATCGTCCCGCACGCCAAGGTGCAGAGCGTGCGGCTGACCCAGGGCCCCTGGGAGCGTGCCCGCGGGGTGGCCGACGTCTGCGTGGACACCGGCGCGAACGGCACGGTCACGGCCCGCCTGCGCGACGCGGCCGAGGCCGCCGAGCTGCTCCACGCGCAGGCGGCCCGCTCCCGCACCTCCCGGGCCGCGGCCCGCCCGGACCGCTGGATGACCTGAGGTCCGGGCGGGCACGCGGCCCGCGGGACCCGCGCTGGGCCGGTCGGCGGCGGCCGGACGGGGTCTTGTGTACGGCAGTCTAGGTAACTCCGTGTAGATGATATGAAACTGACGGTTGCTCTGGGTAGCGCTCAGGACCGACGGACCCTCGACCCGGTCCGCATGCGGCAACCGAAGGACAGCACCCGTGAACATCCTCCGTACGGCACGCGTCGCCGCTCCCGCCCTGGCCGCCCTCACGCTGACGCTGGCCCTCGCCGGCCCCGCGTCGGCGGACCCCGCGTTCGTGATGCGCAACGGCAGCCAGATCAACTTCGCCGCGCTGCCGGGAGAGTCGAACAACGTCACCTTCAGCATCAGCGGCGGCTTCTTCCAGGTGAGCGACGCGGCGAACGCCCTGACCCCAGGGTTCGGCTGTGTGCAGTTCGGCAATCCCAACACCGTCCGCTGCGGCTTGGCGGCCGGGGTGACCCGCATCCAGGCGTCGCTGGGCGACCGCGACGACGTGGCCACCAACAACACCGCGATCCCCAGCGACCTCGTCGGCGGGGAGGGGGACGACATCCTCGTCGGCGGCAGCGGCGCCGACCGGCTGACCGACTCGGACGGCTGGAACGCCTCGCCGGGCAGCACCCTCACCTTCGACGGGCGGGGCGGCAACGACACCGTCCTCAGCCGCAACGGCGGATACGACCGGATCAACTGCGGCGAGAACACCGGTGACTTCGACATGCTGCTGGCCGACTCGGCCACCCTCGACGCCGTCGTTCCGGGCACGTGCGAGTTCGTGCAGCGCTTCTAGACCGCCCCGCCGGGCGGCGGCGGGGCGAGCCCGCTCCGCCGCCGCCGGGGGTGGGGCTACGCCGCCCCGCCGCCGCCCGCGCGGACCAGCCCGGTCTCGTACGCCAGGACCACGACCTGTACCCGGTCGCGCAGGTTCAGCTTGGTCAGGATGCGGCCCACGTGGGTCTTGACCGTGGCCTCCGACAGGACCAGGCGGGCGGCGATCTCGCCGTTCGACAGGCCCTGGGCGACCAGCAGCATGACCTCGCGCTCGCGCTCGGTCAGCCGCTCGACGTCCTTGTTCCGGGGTTCCGCCGAGGTCGACGGAAGCATCGGCGCGAACCGGTCCAGCAGCCGCCGCGTCGTGGACGGGGCGACGACCGCGTCGCCGCTGTGCACCGAGCGGATCGCGGCCAGCAGCTCGCCCGGCGGGACGTCCTTGAGCATGAAGCCGCTCGCGCCCGCCTTCAGGCCCGAGAAGGCGTACTCGTCGAGGTCGAAGGTGGTCAGGATGATGACCTTGGGGTGTTCCTCGGGCTCGCAGATGCGGCGCGTCGCCTCGACCCCGTCGAGACGGGGCATGCGGACGTCCATCAGCACCACGTCCACCTTGGTGGCCCGCAGCACCTCCAGCGCCTCCAGGCCGTCGCCGGCCTCGGCGACGACCTCCATGTCGGGCTGTGCGGCGAGCACCATCCGGAAACCGGTGCGCAGCAGTACTTGGTCGTCGACCAGCATCACGCGGATGGAGGGGCCGGTGGGGAAGGACATGGTCACCTTTTCTTCAGGGGGAGCAGGGCGCTGATCCGGAAGCCGCCACCGGGCCGGGGGCCCGCGTCGAGGGTGCCCCCGACCATACCGATGCGTTCGCGCATGCCGATCAGCCCGTGTCCGGCGCCGTCCGCGCCGCCGTCCGTGTACAGCTCGCGGGCCGCGCCCCGGCCGTCGTCCTCGACGAGCAGGCCGAGCCCGTCGTCGAAGTAGACGAGGCGCACGCTGGCCTTCGCGGCCGGGCCGCCGTGCTTGCGCGTGTTCGTCAGCGCTTCCTGGACGATCCGGTACGCCGTCAGCTCCACGCCGCTGGGCAGCTTGCGCGGGGCGCCCTCGACCTCGAAGTCCACCGAGAGCCCGGCCGCCCGTACCTGCTCGACCAGCACCTCGATCTGCTCCACGTCGGGCTGCGGCACGTAGTCCTCGGACTCCTGCGGCTCGCCGGTGCGCAGCACGCCCAGCAGCCGGCGCATCTCGGCGAGGGCCAGGCGCCCGGTGCCGGAGATGGTCTGCAGGGCCTCCTTGGCCTGCTCGGGGGCCGCGTCCATCACGTAGGCGGCTCCGTCGGCCTGGACCACCATCACCGAGACGTTGTGCGCGACGACGTCGTGCAGCTCGCGGGCGATGCGGGCCCGCTCGGCGGCGACGGCCACCTTGGCCTGGGCCGCGCGCTCCTTCTCCAGGCGCTGGTTGCGCTCGACGAGCTGGGCGTAATAGGCCCGGCGGGTGCGCAGGGAATCGCCCATCACCCAGGCGAGGGCGAAGGGGACCATCAGGAACATGACGAAGAGGATGCTCTCGACGCCCGAGACCCCCTTGTCCACGCCGATGCGCAGGAAGTACAGCGGGGAGGCGAGCAGCCCCCAGCCCAGGGCGGTGCGCGAGACCCAGCGCGGCACGTCCGAGGCGGCGACCGTGAAGAGGACGACGAGCATCGCGAAGTCGTAGAAGTTCGCCTCCGCGCCGATGGCCAGTTGGTAGAGGCCGGTGGCGACGGTGAGCCAGAACATCGGGACGGTCCACTTGCGGCGCAGGGCCACGGCGGTGCTCAGCGCCACCACGCACGGGGTGGCGAGCAGCGCGGCGGTGGTGCCCTCGTGCATCGAGGCGACGACGGCCATCGAGAACCCGAAGAAGAGGACAGCCCAGAAGCTGTCGACGCCCGTCGGGTGTCTGCGGAGGAAATCGTAGAGGCGCTGCACGTAACCCAGAGTAGGGACAGCCGATAGGTGCTGGAGTCAACCAGAGGGGCGATCCGTGCGAGACGCGAGTACTACCGGAGGTGGAGGCGACCATAACCTTTCAGCGATGAGCACTCAGGGTGAAGCCATGGAGCACGAGGGGCCGGTCCGCTGGCGGACGGCGATGGAGCGGGCGCTGTACGGCCCCGACGGCTTCTACGTCCGCCCCGGCGGGCCCGGCCCCGCAGGGCATTTCCGCACGTCGGTGCACGCCTCGCCGCTCTACGCGCGGGCCGTGGCCCGGCTGCTCCTGTGGGTGGACGGGGAGCTCGGTCGCCAGGAGGAGCTGGACCTGGTCGACGTAGGGGCCGGACGCGGGGAGCTGCTGGCCGGGGTGCTTGCGGCGCTGCCGCCGGAGACGGCCGCGCGGGTGCGGCCGTACGGGGTGGAGCGCGCGGGGCGGCCCGCCGGGCTCGACGGGCGGATCCGCTGGGTGAGCGAGCCGCCCCGGGGGATCCGGGGGCTGCTCTTCGCCAACGAGTGGCTCGACAACGTACCGCTGGACCTCGCGGAGGACGGGCGCTACGTGGAGGTCGCGCGGGACGGTACGGAGCGCCCGGGCGGACCTGTGGACGGCCCGGACCGGGACTGGCTGGAGCGGTGGTGGCCGGAGGCGGGCGCGGAGTCGGGAGGGGAGTCCGGCGAGGAGTCCGGCGGGGGCCGGGCGGAGATCGGCCGGCCGCGTGACGAAGCCTGGGCGGCGGCCGTCGCGACCGTGGAGCGCGGGCTCGCGGTCGCGGTGGACTACGCCCACACCCGGGAGGCCCGGCCGCCCTTCGGGACGCTGACCGGCTTCCGCGCCGGGCGGGAGACCGCCCCGGTGCCGGACGGGAGCTGCGACGTCACCGCGCACGTCGCGCTCGACGCGTGCGCGGGGCCGGGGGCGGTGCTGCTGACCCAGCGGGACGCGCTGACGGCCCTCGGCGTCTCGGGGGCCCGGCCCCCGCTGGCACTGGCCTCTACGGACCCGGCGGCGTACGTACGGGCCCTGTCGGGGGCCGGGGAGGCCGCGGAACTCACCGCGCGGGGCGGGCTGGGCGACTTCGGCTGGCTGGTCCAGCCGGTCGGGGTGGGGCCCTGGCCGGGGTAGGCGACTGCCGCTGCGCGGGGCGAAATCCCCTACCCGCTCTTCCACCGTTCCCCGGGCGCTGCCCGGACCCGAGTGCGCGCGCGGCGCCGTTCCCGGGGGCCGGCCCCCGGACCCCCGCTCCTCAAACACCGGAGGGGCTGGATTTGGCCGGCGCCGGCCATCTCAGCCGTCCGGCGTTCGAGGACCGGGGTCCGGGGCGGAGCCCCAGGGTCTTTCCGGGTCCGGGCAGCGCCCGGGGAACGGAGGAAGGGCGGGTAGGGGACTCGGCGCCGCGCAGCGGCCGCCTCCCTACCCGCCCCCTCGGGACGGACTACTCCGTGGCGTCGACGTGGTCGTGGCCCTCGTGGAGGCCACCCCCACTGCCCCCGCCATTGGTCGGCTCGGAGACGACCGGCCGACCCAGCGGCGCCAGATCGAACGCGTAGTGACCGACCGCGTCAGCGATGACGTCGACGTTGATGTCGAGCGCCTTCTGGTCGATGTTCGCGATCGTGTCGCCCTTGCCGTGGTAGTTCACGTCGTACGCGACACCGGCCTGACCACCGAACTTCGCGGCCTGCTCGGCCGTCTTGATGCCCTCGGCGCCCGTGAACGTACCGCCCGAGGGGATGCCGACCTCGATGAACGGGCCGTAGTCGGAGCGGCCCGAGAAGTCGGTGCCCTCGCGCGGGATGTTCTTGGAGTTGAGGAAGTCGTTGATCCCCTTCTCCAGCTGGGCCGAACCCTCGGGGCCGGGGCCCGAGCCGACCTTGTCCGAGTCGTCGCCGTCGTAGACGAAGTACGCGGCGTTCGGCGAGGCGATCATGTCGAAGTTCAAGTACAGCTTGATCTGCTTCTTCTGCTCCTCCGTCAGCCCGGCGACGTACGCCTCGGAGCCGAGCAGGCCGAACTCCTCCGCCGACCACCAGGCGAACTTGACCTTGTTCTTGATCTTGCCCTGGCTGTGCGCGAGCTTCTGCGCGACCTGGAGGATGCCGGCCGAGCCGGAGCCGTTGTCGTTGATGCCCGGGCCCGCCGCGACGGAGTCGAGGTGCGCGCCGAGGAAGACGGTGTTGTTCTCGTCGCCGCCCCGCGTCTCCGCGACGACGTTGTACGTCTTGCGGTTCTCCCGGAACTCGCGGATGTCGAGGGTGACCTCGACCGGTCCCGCGGCGGCGTCGGCGGCGAGCCGCTGGCCCTCGGCCAGCGTGACGCCACCGGTCGGGATCTTGCCCGCGTCGGCCGAACCTATGGTGCCGTTCAGGGCGCCCTCGGCGTTGTTGTAGATCACCGCGCCGACCGCGCCGGCCGTGGCGGCGTTCTGCTGCTTGACCGCGAAGGCGCAGCCGCCGCGCTTGATCAGCGCGACCTTGCCGGTGAAGGTGCCCGCGGCGAAGTCGGCGGGCTCGCAGCCGTTGGTGCCGTCGGCGTCGACCGGGGCGACGGCGATCTGCGCCGTCACGCCGTTCGCCGGGCCGCTGGCGGTGTACGTCATCAGCTTGATCGGTACGTCGCGGCCGGCCGGGCCGTTGACCTTCAGGGTCTCGGCGACCGTCTCGACGAACACGAAGTCGAACTCGTTCTTGGTGACCTTGTACCCGGCCGCGCGCATGACGAGCTCGACGTACTGGGCCGACTGGACGTGGCCCTTCGAGCCCGCCACCCGGTTGCCCTTGTTGTAGTCGGCGATGGCCTGGAAGACCTTCAGGTGGTTGTTGGCACCCTTGCCGGTGGCGTCCTTGACCAGCTTTCGGGCCAGCGCGTCACCCCGGGCGGCGTCACTCTGCGGGCTGCCGGTGGCTCCGGCGGGCCCGGCGAGGAGCAGCGGGGAGACGAGTGCCGCGGCCGCCAGGGCGGCGGTGGCTGCGGCTATACGGCGTGAGGGCATGAAAGTCCTTCCACGGCAGATGCGCGTGCGCATGCGTATGGCGTATGGCGTACGGCGTTGGGGCTATGGCGTGCAGGGATGCGGCGTGCGGGGGTGCGGCGTGCAGGGATGCGGCGTGCAGGGGTGTGGGGACGCGGATGCAGACGCAGGTCGGGTGCGTTGCGCCGAGTGGGGGAGCGGTGGACGCACGTTAGACATCAAGTGGCGGCCATGGCCAGACTTTTCACTGATTCCGGTTTGTGAAATCCGTATATCGGAGTATCTGAGCCGTCGAAAACAGGCCAGTGCCCGCTCTTCGCTCGCGCTGGGCTCCGTGGGGCCCGGCTGGGCTCCGCGGGGCTAGCGGAGGATGCCCTCGATGAAGTCCGTGCCGATCCGTGCGACCGCCGCCAGGTCCAGCTGGTGCTGGACGTACCGGCCTTGGCGGCGGGTCTGGATCAGCCCGGCCTTCTTCAGCACCGCCAGGTGGCGGGAGACCTCCGGGGCGGTGACCCCGTGCGCGGCCGCCAACTCGCCGGTCGTGTAGGGAGCACGCGCCAGATTGCGGCACAGCATCATCCGCATCGGATGGGCCAGGGCCTCCATGCGCCGCTGCAACAGCTCCACCGACCCCGGGGAGGAGGCCAGTTCGGGCGAGCCGAGCGGGTAATGGATCACCGGGAGCCAGCCGGGGGCGTGCAGCACCAGCAGGTGGGGCCAGCCGAAGTTCGTGGGCACGAACAGCAGGCCGCCGCCTATTCGGGGATCGGTCGCGGTCGTCGACCCGTGGACCATCTTGTCCACCGTGACCGTGGTCAGCCGCTCGTCGACGCTCAGCGCCGAGGAGACCTCCTTCAGCACGGCGGGCAGCCCCTTGCGCCGCAGCACCTCCGTCTTGTGCCGCACGTCCGCGCTCTGGCGGGGCTCGACCCGGCGCCAGGTCTCCGCGAAGAAGGCCTCGTCGCAGTCCTCCATCAGCCGGCGCAGCCAGACCCGGACACCGGCGGTGTCGTCGAGCACCCGCACGGCGAAGGCCAGCTGCTGCGGCCCGCGCGCGGAGGCCGTCTCCAGGGCCTTGGCCCGGGCGAGCGGATCCGAGAGCGGGGACGGTCCGGTGCTGTCGTTGTAGAGGGCCAGCCGGCAGTGCTCCAGGGCGGCCGTCGCGAACCGCTCGTCGTCCAGCTGGTCGAGCACGTCGAGCTCGCCCGCCAGGGTGGCGGCGGGCCGGCCGGAGCCGCCGGGAATCCCGGCGAAGGCCATGAACAGATCGGCGAAGGAGCTGCGCCACATGAAATCGCCCTCCAGCAGCCGGTCCGCGAGGTCGGGGTCGAGGGCGGCCGCGGTGGTGGAGGTCCAGGAGGTGAGCCCGGGGTGGTGGCCGGGCTGGGAGAGCGCGTGCAACGCCATGCAGAGCTCTGCGAGGGGGGACGGCGCGAAGCCGATCCGCTCCGCGGGGAGCCCGGTGATGTCGATGGTGACGCTCATCGGATCATTCTGCCGGTGCGTGGCCCTTGTGCCTGCCAGGGCACGCGGCCTTCGCCCACCCGGGGGAGCGGGGGCGGTCGTCTGGTGCGGCGCCGTTGCCGGGGACCGGTCCCCGGACCCCTGCGCCTCAAACGCCGGCGGGGCTGGGGTTGGCCTGGGTCCGGCCCGGCTGCGGATGGGGGCCGGTGCCGGGGGCGGGGTGGGGTGTCGGCCTGGACTGCATGATTTAGGCGCCCTCTCCTGAACTCCGACAGGGCGCGACATGCACCAGCGCCACAAATCACGCTCTACGTCCAGGCCGACACCCCACCCCACCCCCGTCCCCGACCCGGGCCGCCGAATTCAGCCTCGCCGGCGTTTGAGGCGTGGGGTCTGGGGCGGAGCCCCAGGGGGCCAATCCAGCCGTCCGGCGTTTGAGGACCGGGGTCTGGGGCGGAGCCCCAGGGGTTCGGGCGTAGCCCGGGGCCCTTGTGCTTTCAGCCCGTCCGGCGCTTGAGGACCGGGGCAGGGCCGGCCCTGGGAACGGGGGAAGGGCGGGTCGGGGAATTCCGGCCCGCGCAGCGGCCTCGCAACCCCGCTTGGCGGATTGACGACATCGGTCAATCCGCGCGTACGGCACCCGCAGCCAGGCTCAGGGTGGACGCATGACCGCGATCGAGCAGTACCTCGTCGACACCTACCGGGCCTCACAGCACGGCACCCCCATGCCCCCGCCGCCGGGCCGCGACGACGTGGCCGTCCTGCGCGGGGCCCGCGCCTACGGCCAGTTCCGGGCCGTACCCGACGGCGCCCCGTCCCGCCACCTCTGGCGCGAGGCCCTCCACCGCCTGCTGACCCGCCGCCCAACCGCCTGAGGCACGGGAGCGCGGCCCCCGGGTCTGGGGAGCTCTGGTCCAGCTTGGCGCGGGCCGGCCGGGTTCGGTCGGGTGGGCTACAGGCGGGACACGAAGTCCGCTACCGCCGTGGCGACTTCGGCCTCCGTCCAGGACAGGCCCGGGCGGGTGACCTCGACCTCCGTCAGCGACAGGCCCGGCGGGCCGTCGGGGGACCAGCGGCGGAAGAGGACAGTGCCCGTCTCCTCCGCCAGCCGGACGCCCGCCTCCGTGAGGCGGTCCGCGTCGTAGGGGAGCCACACCTGGAACTGGTGGGTGTGGGGGATTTCCGGGTGGACCCGGAACCAGGGCACCTCCGGGGCCGCGGCGAGCGCCGAGGACATCGCGGACGCCACCTCCCGCGCCTTGGCCACGTAGGAGGGCAGCTCCGGCAGCTCCCGCTCCAACCCGGCCAGCGCGGACAGCGCGGCCGGGAACTGGCGGAAGATCTGGCCCCCGTACCGGTGCCGCCACACCCTCGCCTCCGCCACGAGCGACGCGGATCCGGCGAGGGCGGCCCCGCTGAGGCCCCCGAGGGACTTGTAGAAGGAGACGTACACCGAGTCCGCGAGCGCCGCGATCTCCGGGAGGGACCGGCCGAAGTGGACCGTCGACTCCCACAGCCGGGCGCCGTCGAAGTGGACCACCGCGTCCCGTTCCCGGGCGGTGTCCACCAGGGCCGACAGCTCCTCCCAGGTCGGGAGCAGGAAGCCCGCGTCGCGGAGCGGCAGTTCCAGCATCAGCGTCCCGAAGGGCTCCGGCAGCTCGGCGAGTTCGGACGCGGTCGGCTGGCGCGGTTCGCCCGTCGGGTGGATGGTCCGCAGCCCCGAGACGACGGACAGCGCGCCGCCCTCCCACCGTTCCGGGTGGCTCATCGGGTGCAGGGCGACCACCGGGTTGCCGGTGCGGCCGGCCCAGCAGCGCAGCGCGATCTGCTGGGCCATGGTCCCGGTCGGGAAGAACGCCGCGTCCTCGGTGCCGAGCAGCTCCGCGACCCGCCGCTCCAGCCGCTCCACGATGCCGTTGCCGTAGATGTCGCCCGGCTCGTCCGGGTCCGGGGCCAGCGTCCCCAACTCCGCCAGCAGCTCGCCGACCGTGGCCTCCCGCAGACTGTCCGACAGCTTCCGCCCGGCCGCCCGCCCGGCGACCACCAACCGCGCCGCCATGTCGTCCGCCGCCTGAGCCGCCAGGTCGTCCGCAGCCTGAGCCGTCACGTGGTCCGTGGCCTGAGTCGCCAGGTCGTCTGCGGCTTGCGCCCCCATGTCGTCCGCCGCCTGAGCCGTCACGTCGTCCGTGGCCTGCGCCGCCAGGTCGTCCGGGACCCGCTCCGCGCTCGGTTTCGCGGTCTCGCCCGGGTCCGTCACCCGACCGGCCGCTCGCTCCCCGGCCGCGTCCGTGCCCCGCTGCGGGTCCGGGTTCGGGGCTTGTGCCGGGTTCGGGCCCGCGGCAAGTTCGGCTGCCGCGTCCGGTTCCGCGATACGCTCCGGGCCCCCGGCCCGCTCCGCCGCCGCGTCCGGTTCCGCGATCCGCTGCACGCCCGTGTGCCTGCCCGACCCTCCGCCGGAGCCCGCCCCCGCCCCCACACCCCCGCCGGGCCCCGAGCCCGGCCCCGCACCGCCGCCGGGCCCCGAGCCCGGCCCCGCGGTCGTCGTCCGCTCCGTGTCCTGGTTCATGCCCCGATCATCGCCGACCGGCCCGCACACCAGGGGCTAGCATGGCGACGTATCGTCCGGTACCCCCCGCGGACCGGAACGGAACGGAAGGCCTCCCCCGCGTGAACACAGCCCCCCAGGCGGAGCGCCCCGCCCGGCTCTCCGTCGGTGTCGTCGGAGCCGGCAGGGTCGGCCCGGCGCTGGCCCGTGCCCTGCAGCAGACCGGGCACCGGCCCGTCGCCGTGTCCGGTGTTTCCGACGCCTCGCGCCGCCGCGCCGCACGGATGCTGCCCGACGTGCCCGTCGTGTCACCGGCGCAGGTGCTGCAGGCCTCCGACCTCGTGCTGCTGACGGTCCCCGACGACGCCCTGCCGTCCCTGGTGGAGGGCCTCGCCGAGACCGGCGCGGTCCGTCCCGGGCAGCTCCTCGTGCACACCTCCGGGCGGTACGGGGTCTCCGTGCTGGACCCCGCGCGCCGTGCGGGCGCGCTGCCGCTGGCCCTGCACCCCGTGATGACCTTCACCGGTACCGAGGTGGACGTGCAGCGCCTCGCGGGCTGCTCCTTCGGGGTGACCGCTCCCGACGAGCTGCGGCTCGCCGCCGAGGCCCTGGTCATCGAGATGGGCGGGGAGCCCGAGTGGATCGCCGAGGTGAACCGCCCGCTCTACCACGCGGCCCTCGCCCTCGGCGCGAACCACCTGGTCACCCTGGTCGCCCAGTCGATGGAACTGCTGGCCAAGGCCGGCGTCGAGCACCCGAACCGGATGCTCGGCCCGCTCCTCGGCGCGGCCCTCGACAACGCCCTGCGCTCCGGTGACGCCGCCCTGACCGGCCCGGTGGCCCGCGGTGACGCCGGTACCGTCGCCGTGCACGTCTCGGAGCTGCGCAAGCACGCCCCGGGCACCGTCGCCGGGTACCTCGCGATGGCCCGTACGACCGCCGACCGGGCCCTCGCGCACGGCCTGCTCAAGCCCGAACTGGCCGAGGACCTCCTCGGCGTACTCGCGGACGGCGCGACCGGCCCCGGCCCCGGCCCCGAGGGAAACGAAGGCGGCGGCGAGCTGTGATCCTCCTCGACACCGCGGACGCCCTGCACCGGCTGCCCCGCGCCGCCACCGAGGCGGACACCGCCGGCCGCCGCGCCGTCGTCATGACCATGGGCGCCCTCCACGAGGGCCACGCCACCCTGGTCCGCACCGCCCGCGAGCAGGTCGGCCACACCGGCCAGGTCGTGGTCACGGTCTTCGTCAACCCCCTCCAGTTCGGGGCGAACGAGGACCTCGACCGCTACCCCCGCACCCTCGACGCCGACCTGGCGATCGCCGAAGCGGCCGGCGCCGACGCCGTGTTCGCCCCGGCCGTCGACGAGGTCTACCCCGGCGGCGACCCCCAGGTCCGGATCACCGCCGGACCGATGGGCGGCCGCCTCGAAGGCGCCACCCGCCCCGGCCACTTCGACGGCATGCTGACCGTCGTCGCCAAGCTGCTCCACCTCACCCGCCCCGACCTGGCCTACTTCGGCCAGAAGGACGCGCAGCAACTGGCCCTGATCCGGCGGATGGTGACCGACCTGAACTTCCCCGTCGAGGTGGTCGGCGTACCGACCGTCCGCGAGGCGGACGGGCTCGCGCTGTCCTCCCGCAACCGCTACCTCTCCGCCAAGGAGCGCGGCACCGCCCTCGCCCTCTCCCGCGCCCTGTTCGCCGGCCGCGACCGGCTCGCCGCGCAGTCCGCGCTGCGCGCCCGCGCCGAGGCGCAGGCCCCGCCGGCCGGCGACGAGCGGGCCACGGGCCTGGCCCGGCTCGGCGAGATCCGCGCCTCCGCCGACGCGCACGCCGTCGCCGCGGCGGGCGCCGGGCTGCCGGAGGCCGTACGGGCAGCCGCGCGGCACGTCCTGGAGGAGGCGGGCCGCCACGATCCGCCGCTCGTCCTGGACTACCTGGCGCTGGTGGACCCACAGGACTTCACCGAGGCCGGTCACGGCTTCACCGGTCACGCCGTGCTGGCCGTCGCCGCGAAAGTGGGCGCGACCCGGCTGATCGACAACATCCCATTGGAGTTCGGAGCACAACCGTGAGCACCCCAGGCAGAGGCCCCGCAACCGCGGGCACCAGCACCGGCATACGGCTCCACGCCCCGGCGCCCGGCTGGTCCGTGGACGCCGATGTCGTGGTCGTCGGGTCCGGAGTCGCCGGACTGACCGCCGCGCTGCGCTGCGCCGCCGCGGGCCGCCGTACCGTCGTGGTCACCAAGGCCCGGCTCGACGACGGCTCCACCCGCTGGGCCCAGGGCGGCATCGCCGCCGCCCTCGGCGACGGGGACACCCCCGAACAGCACCTCGACGACACCCTCGTCGCGGGCGCCGGACTGTGCGACGAGGCCGCCGTCCGGCTCCTGGTCACCGAGGGCCCGGACGCCGTACGCCGGCTCATCGCCGAGGGCGCCGTCTTCGACACCTCCGCCGAGACCGGCGAGATCGAGCTGACCCGCGAGGGCGGCCACCACCGCCGCCGCATCGCGCACGCCGGCGGGGACGCCACCGGCGCCGAGATCTCCCGGGCGCTCGTCGAGGCCGTCCAGGCCGCCGGCATAGAGACGGTGGAGAACGCCCTGGTCCTGGACCTGCTCCTGGACGCCCAGGGCCGTACCGCGGGCGTCACCCTGCACGTCATGGGCGAGGGCCAGCACGACGGGGTCGGCGCCGTCCATGCGCCCGCCGTGATCCTCGCGACCGGCGGCATGGGCCAGGTCTTCTCCGCGACCACCAACCCGTCGGTCTCCACCGGCGACGGGGTGGCCCTGGCGCTGCGCGCCGGAGCCGAGGTCTCCGACCTCGAATTCGTGCAGTTCCACCCCACCGTGCTCTTCCTCGGCGCCGACGCCGAGGGCCAGCAGCCCCTGGTGTCGGAGGCCGTCCGCGGCGAGGGCGCGTACCTCGTCGACGCGGACGGGGTCCGCTTCATGACCGGCCAGCACGAGCTCGCCGAGCTCGCCCCCCGCGACATCGTCGCCAAGGGCATCATGCGCCGCATGCAGGAGCAGGGCACCCAGCACATGTACCTGGACGCCCGGCACTTCGGCGCCGAGATGTGGGAGCAGCGCTTCCCGACCATCCTCGCGGCCTGCCGCTCGCACGGCATCGACCCGGTCACCGAGCCCATCCCGGTCGCCCCGGCCGCGCACTACGCCTCCGGCGGCGTACGGACCGACCTGCACGGCCGCAGCACCGTCCCCGGGCTGTACGCCTGCGGCGAGGTCGCCTGCACCGGAGTGCACGGCGCGAACCGGCTGGCCTCCAACTCCCTGCTGGAGGGCCTGGTCTTCGCCGAGCGCATCGCCGACGACATCATCGGGAACCCGCCCGTGGGCACCGGCCCCGGCATCCCCGTCCCGGCCACGGGCCCCCTCCAGCCCGCCGAGGCGCGCTACGAGATCCAGCGCATCATGACCGACGGCGCGGGCGTGCTCCGCTCCGCCGAGTCCCTGCGCCGGGCCGCCGCCGCGCTCGAAGCCCTGTACGCGACGGCGCTGACGGAGCTGGAGACCCGGGGCAAGACGGCGGTCCCCGGCACCGAGACCTGGGAGGCCACCAACCTCCTGTGCGTGGCCCGGGTGCTGGTCGCCGCCGCCCAGCGGCGCGCGGAGACCCGCGGCTGCCACTGGCGGGAGGACCACCCCGACCGGAACGACACCGACTGGCGGCGCCACCTGGTCGTGCGCCTGTCGCAGACCGAGCGGCGGGCCCTGGTCGTCACCTCCACGGACTCGGCGGACTTCCCGTCCGTACGGGTCCCCTTGAGCGCAGACGGCACCGACAGCACCGACGCCACAGACAGCACCGACAGCAACGAAAGCCTGGAGCCGTAACCGTGACCACGCACGAGCACGACCACAACCACGAGCACGAGCACGCCGAGCTCCCCCTCGTGGGCCAGAGCGAAGCCGGCGGCTGCGGCGACGACTGCGCCTGCGGCGAAGGCGAGGAGTCCGGCCTGGACCCGGCGCTCGCCGAGCTGCTGGAGGAAGCCGGCCTGGACCCCATCGAGGTCGAGGACATCGCGCACATGGCGCTCTCCGAGGACCTCGACGGCGGAGTCGACGTCACCACCGTCGCCACCGTCCCCGAAGAGGCCGAGGCGATCGCCGACTTCGTCGCCCGCGAGGACGGCGTCGTGGCCGGCCTGCGCATCGCCGAGGCCGTGTTCTCGGTCGTCTGCACCGAGTCCTTCGAGGTCGAGCGGCACGCGGAGGACGGCGACAGCGTCAAGGCCGGCGACGTGCTCCTGTCGGTGCGCTCGCGCACCCGCGACCTGCTGACCGCGGAGCGCAGCGCCCTCAACATCGTGTGCCGCCTGTCGGGCGTCGCGACGGCCACCCGCCGCTGGGCCGAGGCCCTGGAGGGCACCGGCGCCAAGGTCCGCGACACCCGCAAGACCACCCCGGGGCTGCGCTCCCTGGAGAAGTACGCGGTGCGCTGCGGCGGCGGGGTCAACCACCGCATGTCGCTGTCGGACGCGGCGCTGGTCAAGGACAACCACGTGGTCGCGGCCGGCGGCGTCGTCCAGGCCTTCACCGCCGTGCGGGAGGCCTTCCCGGAGGTCCCGATCGAGGTCGAGGTCGACACCCTGCAGCAGGTCGGCGAGGTCCTGGAGGCCGGTGCCGACCTGATCCTGCTCGACAACTTCACCGTGGAGCAGACCGCGCAGGCCGTCGCGCTGGTCGCCGGCCGCGCCACCCTGGAGTCCTCGGGCCGCCTCACCCTGGACACGGCCCGCGCCTACGCCGAGACCGGCGTCGACTACCTCGCGGTCGGCGCGCTGACCCACTCCTCCCCGATCCTGGACATCGGCCTCGATCTGCGCGAGGCGGTGTAACCGATGCTCCTCACCATCGACGTGGGCAACTCCCATACGGTCCTTGGCCTGTTCGACGGTGACGAGATCGTCGAGCACTGGCGCGTCTCGACCGACCCGCGCCGCACGGCCGACGAGATGGCCGTGCTGATGCAGGGCCTGATGGGCATGCACCCGATGCTCGGCAACGAACTGGGCGACGGCATCCACGGCATCGCGATCTGCTCGACGGTGCCTGCGGTGCTGCACGAGCTCCGCGAGGTGACCCGGCGCTACTACGGCGACGTTCCGGCGGTGATCGTGGAGCCCGGCACCAAGACGGGCGTCCCGATCCTGATGGACAACCCGAAGGAGGTCGGCGCCGACCGCATCGTCAACGCGGTCGCCGCCGCCGAGCTCTACGGCGGCCCCGCGATCGTCGTCGACTTCGGTACGGCGACCACCTTCGACGCGGTCTCCGCCAAGGGCGAGTACGTCGGCGGGGTGATCTCCCCGGGCATCGAGATCTCCATGGAGGCCCTCGGCGTACGGGGGGCCCAGCTCCGCAAGATCGAGCTGGCCCGCCCGCGCAACGTCATCGGCAAGTCCACGGTCGAGGCGATGCAGTCGGGCGTGGTCTACGGGTTCGCCGGCCAGGTCGACGGGATCGTGAACCGCATGGCCAAGGAGCTGGCCGGCCCGAACGGCGTCCCGGACGACGTCCGCGTCATCGCCACCGGCGGCCTGGCCCCGATCGTCCTCGGCGAGGCCGAGGCCATCGACGACCACGAGCCCTGGCTCACCCTGATCGGCCTGCGGCTGGTCTACGAGCGCAACGCGCCCGCCTTCGGCTGACCGGGCCGGGACCGCCGGTCCCGCCCCCCGCCCGCCGGCCCGAGCGCCCCGACGGCCCCCGCCCTCCCTCCGGAGGCCGGGGGCCGCTTGCGTCCCACGGGCCACGGGCCGGGCCCCGTTCGGCTCGCCGCCGCCTTTACCGCGCCCTGACGCCCGCCATGACAATTTCCCCGGAAATGGCCGGACCGCGGCGGCCGCGGGGTTACCTTCGCCCCACGACATGTACCGGGAGCCCGTCCCCGGCGCCAGAAGCGCCTGTGACCGGAGGAGACGTCATGACCGCTCGGCCCGCCTGGCAGAAGTCCTCGTTCTGCGGCGAGGGGGACAACTGCGTGTACGTCAGCGCAGCCCCCGGCACCCTGGTCCGCGTGGCGGACCGCGCCGACCCGGCCCACCTGGTCCTCGCCGCCACCCGCACGGCGTGGGCGGAGTTCCTCCAGACGGTCAAGGCGACGGCCGACGGGGCCTAACCCGTCCCCGGCCCTTCCCCGGCCCCTTCCTAGCCCTCGGCGATGGCCCGAAGGGCCGCGAGGTGGCGCCCGTAGACGGTGCGGCCCTCCGGGGTCAGGGAGAGCCAGGTCCGGGGGCGGCGGGCCACGCGGCCCTTCTCGACGGCCACCCAGCCCGCTTCCTCCAGCACCGACACCTGCTTCGAGAGAACCGAGTCGGACACCTCGACCAGGTCGCGGACGAAGGCGAACTCGGCCCTGTCCACCGTGGCCAGCGCCGCCGTCACCGACAGGCGTACGGGCGCGTTGAGCAGTGGCGCGAGGGCGTGGCGGGGATGGCTTCCCGGCTTTGCGTCCGTCACGACGCCCGCCGCGATTCGAGCCAGGCGCCCACGGCGGGCGGCAGCGCGCATGCCGGCGCGGCGACCGCCGCGAAGGCCGGGGCGGCCGCGAAGACCGTGGTGCCGAGCGAGACCGACAGCGCGAACAGGACGGCCCAGGAGCCGATCACCAGCCCGTGCTTGAGGCCGAACCCGCGCCGCACCACGCGCTGCCGCGCGGCGTACACGCTCAGCCCCGTCACGAGGAGGGTGTTCCCCAGCCCGAACGCCAGGGCCGAGGCGAGGCCGTGCCACAGGACGGCCAGCGGGACGAGCGCCAGCTGGCCGGCGGCGAACACCCATAGATAGCGCGTGTACCAGTCGCTCCGCCGCAGGGCGGCGGCCTCGGTCTTCGCCGCGCTCTCGTACATCCCCACGGCGTCCGCGTGTTCGGTCATGAGATCCCCCTCGTCTCCGGTGCCCGATGCTCTCTTTCTAGATTGGAGTGCACTTTCCAGTTTGGCAAGTACAAATACGCCGCGCCGTTCCCGCGCCCACTCAAGGGATTTTGTCCGATTAGCGCGTATCTTCGGCCCATGCCCACGCCCTACGGATCCCGCGGCGGCATGGCGTTCGGCGCCGATGAGCTTCACGTGCTCAGGCGCTCGCTCGCTCACGCCCTTCAGTCCTCGACGGCCCCACTGACGGCCGTCGAGGTCCAGGACTGCCTGCGCCTCGCGGCGTCGGTGGACGACGCGGTCCAGGAGGCGGGGAGGCTCAGAGCCTTCCTCCTGGCCGACCTGGCGCGGTACAGAGCCGCCCTGCCCGGCAGCCTCTCCGGCTACCTGGAGCTGCTGCAGGACGCCCTGGCCGCCGGCTACGAGCCGGTGCCGGACGATCTCGCGGCCCTACGGGCGCTGCGCGCCAACCCGGTCGCCGCCGCAGTGCTGGAGCGGGCCCAGACCATCGCGGAGCGCTCCGTACGCCGCAGGCTGTCCACGGCGCCCGCACCGCGCACCCGGCTGCTGACCCTCGCGGGCGGCACCGACACGGGCGGCTCCGGCAAGGGCGGCACCGAGAAGGAGGGCGACCCCGCGCGCCCGAAGCCCGAAACGCGCCCGGACGACCGCCCCGCACGCCCCATCCCGACCCCGGGCGAGGTCTTCCCGCCGCGCCGCAAGCCCAGCCCGCCCCCGGAGGCCGGGCGCGCGGCAGGGTAGCTAGGCTGGGGGCATGGACTACGTTTCCGCGCTCGTGCCCCCCTTCGTGATGGCCGTGTTCTTCGTCGCGCTCGTCGTGACGATCGTGAAGAGCCAGGGCGGTGCCAACAAGGCCAAGGAGGACGCGGCCGTGGACGCCGTGCTCGCCCGCGCCGAGGCCGCTCACCAGTCCCAGCCCCAGAAGTAGGCCCCCTCGACAGGGGACGGGCGTACGGCTTCCCAGCCGTACGCCCGATTTTGTTGCGCCTTGCCGCCCGGATAGCCGCGCAATTCACCACAACCCGCACTATCGTGCTGGTGTGCCTCGCCCCTTGGGAGAACTCGAAGACGCAGTCATGACGCGGGTGTGGCAGTGGAACCGCCCGGTCACCGTTCGTGAAGTCCTGGAAGACCTCCAGCAGGAACGGTCCATCGCGTACACCACGGTCATGACCGTTATGGACAATCTTCATCAGAAGGGCTGGGTCCGCCGCGAGGCGGAAGGCCGCGCCTATCGATATACGGCGGTCTCCACCCGGGCCGCTTACTCGGCCGCACTGATGAACGAAGCCTGGTCGACGAGTGACAACCCCGCAGCCGCCCTCGTGGCCTTCTTCGGCATGATGTCCGCGGAACAGCGCGAGGCACTCAGGGACGCCGTACGCATCGTGCAGCCGGCGGAACCCGAAGGGACCCCGGAGGCCGCCGACTCCCCGGCCGCGCCGCCCGATGCCGAAGGCGACTCCGTGGCGCCGGGCACCGAGCCGGGGCGATAACGTCCGGGCATGGGTGAGTTTTCCGCTGCACATGCAAAAACAGTGACGATCCGCCGAGCGCGCACCGGTGATGTTCCCGCGCTGCGCCACCTCCTCGACCAGTACGTTCAGCAGCGGATCCTGCTGGACAAAGCACCGGTCGTCCTTTATGAGGACATCCAGGAGTTCTGGGTCGCCGAACGCGACTCCGATGGCCGGGTGGTCGGCTGCGGTGCGCTCCACGTGATGTGGGAAGACCTGGCCGAAGTCCGCACTCTTGCCGTCGACCGCGACTTGAAGGGCGCGGGAGTCGGTCATCTGGTGCTCGACAAGTTGCTGGAGACCGCCCGGAGGGTAGGCGTCAGCCGGGTTTTCTGCCTGACCTTCGAAGTGGACTTCTTCGCGAAGCACGGCTTCACCGAGATCGGCGAGACCCCGGTCGACACCGATGTGTACATGGAGCTGCTGCGTTCCTATGACGAGGGAGTCGCCGAGTTCCTCGGTCTCGAACGAGTGAAGCCGAACACCTTGGGCAACAGTCGGATGCTTCTGCACCTCTGATCGATCACGGCGGGGATTTCACAGGAGCCCCCGGCTCCGGGGCCTATGTCCGAATCGCGCACGTTTCCCGACCCGTTGCGGACCCGAACCCGTGACGGGGGGTTTGTGTTTTCCAGGCAAAAGCGGTTTCCTTTCCGCGTACTGCTTTTCGATGAAAGGAAATCCCGGTGGCACAGAAGGTTCAGGTCCTTCTTGTCGACGACCTCGACGGCGGCGAGGCGGACGAGACGGTGACGTTCGCTCTGGATGGCAAGACCTACGAGATCGACCTCACCACCGCCAACGCTGAAAAGCTCCGCGGCCTCCTCGACCCGTTCACCAAGGGCGGTCGCCGCACCGGTGGCCGTGCCGCGGCGGGCCGTACCAAGGGCGGCCGCACCGCCGCGACGTCCGGCAACCCGGACACGGCCGAGATCCGCGCCTGGGCCAAGGCCCAGGGCATGAGCGTCAACGATCGCGGCCGCGTTCCGCAGGAGATCCGCGAGGCTTACGAGAACCGCGGCTGACCTCCGGTCATCACCGCGGTGCCGATGCGATGCGCAGAGGCCGTACGCCGCCGCAGCCGCGCCCGGTGGCATTCCGTCGCCGCCGCCGCGACCAGGCGTACGAGACCGGGCCCGGAGGCGTCCGCGCCACGACCGGGCCCGGAGCCCCGCCCCGCAGCGGGCAGGGCGGGCAGCAGTGCCTCACACCCCTGCTCGGGGGGCCGCAGCCACACGGCGGCCCCCCGAGGGTTTTCCCCGGGCCCCACCAGGTGTCCCGGAGGCGTCGGAGCGGTGATCCGGCCACCCGCACCCAGGGCGGCGAGATCCAGGGCCACCCCGCCCCACTCCAGCCAGTCGAGCAGCCCCTCCAGCTCGTCGGCGCTCCCCGGGGCCACCAGGAACCGCATCCTGCGTCCCATGAGCGCCACCGGACCCGTGGCACCGCCGCAGGGGCCGCGCAGCACCGCGGCGCCGGCATCGGCAGGCAGCTCCAGTACGTCGAACCGCACCCCGGTCACCAGCTGCCCGGGCGGTCCGCCGGCCACGGGCCAGCCGAGCACGCGTTCGTACCAGGACGCCGGCGCTCCGGCCGCATCGGTGGCGGAACCGGCCGGGGGCGCCCCGATCGGAGCGCGGGGGAGCGGGACGGTGGGGGGCGGCGCGGTGAGGGCCATGTCCGGAGCAACTGCGGAAACGCTTCGGGGTTACGCGGGAGGGGACGCGGGATGTGACGCAGCGCACTCGCATCAATGCGGAACGTAAACGTCCGAGTGCTCGGAGTCTCACATTCAGGACGGAAGCGTGTTCGCCCGTAGCGGAGGGAACAGTCGTTCACCAGCGTGAACTGTCCGCTCTTACGGGTAAGACATTCCTAGTGGATCGGGGCGACACGCTGTTTTGCAGGGTCCGAGACCGCCTTCCGTTCGCCATCGGCGTACACGTGTGACGGGTATCTGCCTGGCCTGCGGGAACATCGTCTCGCACCATCGGGTTGGAGCAGTTGTCGGCACTTACAGCCGGGTTTTCCCACGGACGTGAGGGTGAGCCGCGGACGGATGTCGGCAGTTGGAATGAGCTGTCCCGCCCCGCGGGACTAGCATGCGGAAGGACAGGGCGGGGACCGACCCCGAACTGCCCGACCGCTCTGAGGAGCGATAAACGATGTTCGAGAGGTTCACCGACCGCGCGCGGCGGGTTGTCGTCCTGGCTCAGGAAGAAGCCCGGATGCTCAACCACAACTACATCGGCACCGAGCACATCCTCCTGGGCTTGATCCACGAGGGTGAGGGTGTCGCCGCTAAGGCCTTGGAGAGCCTCGGGATTTCGCTCGAGGCTGTTCGCCAGCAGGTTGAGGAGATCATCGGACAGGGGCAGCAGGCCCCTTCCGGCCACATCCCCTTCACCCCGCGGGCGAAGAAGGTCCTGGAGCTTTCGCTCCGAGAGGCCCTCCAGCTCGGCCACAACTACATCGGCACCGAGCACATCCTGCTCGGCCTCATTCGCGAGGGCGAGGGCGTCGCCGCCCAGGTCCTGGTGAAGCTGGGCGCCGATCTCAACCGAGTCCGGCAGCAGGTCATCCAGCTGCTCTCCGGCTACTCCGGCGGAGGCAAGGAGTCGGCCACGGCCGGCGGCCCGGCCGAGGGCACGCCCTCGACCTCGCTCGTCCTGGACCAGTTCGGCCGCAACCTCACGCAGGCTGCTCGCGAATCCAAGCTCGACCCGGTCATCGGGCGCGAGAAGGAGATCGAGCGGGTCATGCAGGTGCTGTCCCGCCGGACCAAGAACAACCCGGTCCTCATCGGCGAGCCCGGCGTCGGCAAGACCGCCGTCGTCGAGGGCCTGGCCCAGGCGATCGTCAAGGGCGAGGTTCCCGAGACCCTCAAGGACAAGCACCTCTACACGCTTGACCTGGGTGCCCTGGTCGCCGGTTCCCGCTACCGCGGTGACTTCGAAGAGCGCCTCAAGAAGGTGCTCAAGGAGATCCGCACCCGCGGCGACATCATCCTGTTCATCGACGAGCTCCACACCCTCGTGGGTGCGGGTGCCGCCGAGGGCGCGATCGACGCCGCCAGCATCCTGAAGCCCATGCTGGCCCGTGGTGAGCTCCAGACCATCGGTGCCACGACGCTCGACGAGTACCGCAAGCACCTTGAGAAGGACGCGGCCCTTGAGCGCCGCTTCCAGCCGATCCAGGTGGCGGAGCCTTCCCTCCAGCACACCATCGAGATCCTCAAGGGCCTGCGCGACCGCTACGAGGCCCACCACCGCGTCTCCATCACGGACGAGGCCCTCGTGCAGGCGGCCACCCTGGCCGACCGGTACATCTCGGACCGCTTCCTCCCGGACAAGGCGATCGACCTGATCGACGAGGCCGGCTCCCGGATGCGCATCCGCCGGATGACCGCGCCGCCGGACCTCCGCGAGTTCGACGAGAAGATCGCGAACGTGCGTCGCGACAAGGAGTCGGCCATCGACTCCCAGGACTTCGAGAAGGCGGCTTCCCTCCGTGATTCGGAGAAGCAGCTGCTGGCGGCGAAGGCCAAGCGCGAGAAGGAATGGAAGGCCGGCGACATGGACGTCGTCGCCGAGGTCGACGGCGAGCTCATCGCCGAAGTCCTGGCGACCGCGACCGGCATTCCGGTGTTCAAGCTGACCGAGGAGGAGTCCTCGCGACTCCTGCGCATGGAGGACGAGCTCCACCGTCGCGTCATCGGCCAGAAGGACGCCATCAAGGCGCTCTCCCAGGCGATCCGCCGCACCCGTGCGGGTCTGAAGGACCCGAAGCGTCCCGGTGGCTCGTTCATCTTCGCCGGCCCGTCCGGTGTCGGTAAGACCGAGCTCTCCAAGACGCTCGCCGAATTCCTCTTCGGCGACGAGGACGCGCTGATCTCCCTCGACATGTCGGAGTTCAGCGAGAAGCACACGGTTTCCCGTCTCTTCGGTTCGCCCCCCGGCTACGTGGGCTACGAAGAGGGCGGCCAGCTGACCGAGAAGGTCCGCCGGAAGCCGTTCTCCGTCGTCCTCTTCGACGAGGTCGAGAAGGCCCACCCGGATATCTTCAATTCCCTTCTCCAGATCCTGGAAGACGGTCGCCTGACCGACTCCCAGGGCCGGGTCGTGGACTTCAAGAACACGGTCATCATCATGACGACCAACCTGGGTACCCGGGACATCTCGAAGGGCTTCAACCTCGGCTTCGCGGCCCAGGGAGACACCAAGACCGGATACGACCGGATGAAGGCGAAGGTCAACGAAGAGCTCAAGCAGCACTTCCGGCCCGAGTTCCTCAACCGTGTCGACGACACGGTCGTCTTCCACCAGCTCACCGAGGAAGACATCGTCCAGATCGTCGACCTGATGATCGCCAAGGTCGATGACCGCCTGAAGGACCGTGACATGGGCATCGAGCTCAGCACGGAAGCGAAGGCACTGCTGGCCAAGCGCGGCTACGACCCGATCATGGGTGCCCGCCCGCTGCGCCGCACGATCCAGCGCGAGATCGAGGACATCCTGTCGGAGAAGATCCTCTTCGGCGAGCTGCGCCCCGGTCACATCGTGGTCGTCGGCAAGGAGGGTGAGGGCGACGAAGCCAAGTTCACCTTCCGCGGTGAGGAGAAGACTCCGATCTCGGACCTTCCCCCCATCGAGGCGTCGGGCTCCGGCCCGGACCTCACCAAGGGTGCGTAAGCGCTAGCCGCTCACAGCGGTACGAAGGGGCGGCCCCGGGACCGAAAGGTTCCGGGGCCGCCCCTTTGCCGTGGGCACCCTTCACTCCTCGTAGGCGCCCTCGTAGGCCTGCGTCACCGGCTTCAGTGCCGCCTCCGGGAAACTGCGGGCCACCTGCGACCGCAGGGCCGAGTCCCACGCTTCGTCGTCGTAGACCATGACGGTCCGGAGTGCGGGCAGGTGCGCGTACGCGGCGAGGCCGGCCAGCGCCGCGGTGTGCACGGCGATCTCCTCCAGGCCGGCCAGCGCCGAGAGCTCGGCCCACGCGGCCTTGCCGCTCGGGCGCCACCCGCGGCCGAGCCACAGCCGCCGCAGGCTCGTCAGCCGTCCCAGGCCGGCCAGGTCCGGGTCGGCGTCGTCCAGGTGGAGCGCCTCTAGGGGGGCCTCGGGGGAGAAGTCGGCGAAGGACCACGGACCCTGCCCCGAGTGCAGGGTGAACGCACGCAGCCGGGGCCAGGCGGCGAGCGCCGGCCCGAGGGGGACGTCGTTGCCGAGGTCGAGGGTCACGTCCTCCAGGGGCAGCCCGTGCAGCGCGCTCAGGTCCCGCAGCTCGGGCCATACGGTGATCTCGAGCGACCGCAGCGAGGACTGGCCGCGCAGGAACCCGGCGTCGGCCCCGCCGGAGAACCGCCGCAGGACGAGGCCCGACACGGGCTGGCGGGCCAGGAAGCGGGTCAGGGCGTCCCGGCTCACCTCGTGGTTGACGTACAGGCCGGGCGGGCCGGTGAAGCCCGTCAGCGCCGCGAGATCGGCGTCCCGGGTGATGACGAGATCGCCGGGGGGAGGGACCATGCGCGCGAGGACTTGGGCCGCGTAGTGCTCGCTGTCGAACCGTTCCCAGGCCTTGGTCAGTGTCGCGCGGACCTGTTCGTTGGGGTGCAGGCAGTAGCCGGCGAGGTAGCCGACCGCCGCCTCGGCCCGCGTCTCCGCCGCCGCGATCACCGAGAGGCGGGCGATGCGGACCGTCTTCCCGGTGGGCGGCAGCAGCTCCAGGACCAGCGGCCCGATCCGGCCGAGCGAGCGCGCCGCCTCCTCGTTCTTCGGGGGAATGAGGCGCAGGGCGGCCTTGTGGACGTCCTGGCGCAGACCGGGCTCCAGTTCGGCCGCGTATTCCAGTGACGCGAGGGCCAGCAGCACCGACCGGTCGGAGTCGCGGACCAGCAGGTCGCCGATGATCGCCTCGCGGTCGTGGGGGCGGCCCTGGGCGACCGCCATGCGGATGACGTCCTCCCACTGATCGTCGTCCGCGTGCCGGGTCAGCTCGCCGAGACCGCCCTCGTCCAGGGCGGCCCGGGCCCCGAGGAAGTCCTGGAAGGTGCGGTGGACGAACTCCAGGGTGTCTTCCGTGGGCGCGCGCAGGAGCCCGGTCCGCTCCAGGAAGTGCTGCAGTACGGCCGGGGCGTCGCCGAGCACCTGCGCGGCGGGTACGGCGGGCAGCGCGGCGGCGATCAGCTCCTCGGCCCGTTTCCGGGAGATCTGCGTGCGGCCGTTGCGGATCAGCCAGTACGCGAGCCGCTGGAGGAGCTGGAGCTGCGGCTCCTCGGCGAGTTCCGGCAGGCGCAGCTCCCGCTCGCGGTCGCGGCGGTACAGCAGCATCGACAGGGCGGCCGTGTAGAGCTCCCTGCGGCCCGAGGGCAGGAAGCCCCGGCGTTCGCGGTGCAGGGCGCAGATCAGCCCGCACAGCAGCGGGTTGGTGGCGAGCCGGGCCAGCTCCGGTTTGGTGGCCAGGGATTCCAGCAGCTGGTCGCGGAGGTGCTCGCCGGCTTCGGCCGCCGCGTGCCAGCGGGTGACGAAGGCGGCCACGGCGGCCCGGTTCATGGGGACGAGGGCCAGCTCGGCGAACTCCTCGCCGGCGAGCCAGTCCTGGCGGACCGCCGAGGGCCGGGAGGTGACCAGCCACCGGTTGCCGGGGTAGGCGGCGAAGAGGTCGACGAGCCAGTCCCGGGCCCGGGCCCGCTCGCCCTCCGGGATCTCGTCGATGCCGTCGACCAGGACCAGGCCGCGTCCCGCGCGCAGGACCCGGTCCTCCCAGCCCTCCGGAGCCTGCCCCTTGAGCGAGGTGGCGGCCAGGAAGTCCTTGGCGGCGGGCAGGGGCGCCTCGTGCCTGCTCAGGGTCCGTAGGGGCAGTACGTACGGGACGACGTCGGCCCCGCCCCCCTCCCGGCCGGCGGAGACGGCGAGCTGCTGGATCAGCGTGGTCTTGCCGGACCCGGCCTCGCCGCGCAGGAGGACGCGTAAGCCCTCGGCCATCCACGGGTCCGAGGAAGCGCGTAAGTCGGCGTGCGGCCCCCGGGGAGTCGCGGTCAAGGACAGGCCGCCCCCCGCGCCCAGGGCGCCCCAGGACGGGCCGGGGGCGACCAGCTCCAGGCTCACGTACGCCGCCTCCAGCGGCCAGCGGGCCGAGCCGGGCGGCAGGTCGAGCCCGAAGATCGTCAGGGTGCCGTGCCGTCGGGCGAGGTACTCCCGGTACCTCGCCTCGAACTCCGCGTCGCGGCCGTCCTGGCGGGGGATCCGGTCCAGCAGGACGTCGATCTTGGCGATCAGCTCGGCCAGGCGGCGGGCCTGCTCGACCAGGGCCCTCGGGATGTAGGTGGAGCGGGTCGTGAAGAACTGCAGGATGTGCAGGCAGGTGGTCTCCAGCAGGCGGTCGTGGAAGAGCTCGGCGTCCCGGCCCAGGCCCGTGGCAGGCGCCGCCCTGCGCAGTTCGGCGGCGAAGGCCCGCGCGCCCATCTCCACCGCCTGGGCGTCCTCCAGGGACAGGGTCCCGAGGGAGTACAGGGTGGCGGCCAGCGCGGCCGCGACGCCCGCCTCCTCGCCCGGCGGCAGCGGTTCCTCGCCGGGGGCCCGTAAGGCCCCCCTGACGAGCTTGTCGGCCAGTCGGCGCAGGTCGTACCGGGACAGCACGCGCTGCTCGTGCAGGGAGACGTACGCGGAGATCCGCACGGGCCGGTCCACGAGGCCGGCGCCCGCTCCCTCCGCCCGGAAAAGCTGTTTCACGAGGGGGGCCACGAACCCCGAGGCCAGCCGGATCCCGATCACGGATGCGTCCACGAGCCGGAGCGTAGCTTCGGCGTGACGTGGGTCGCAGGGCTTTGGTCCCGGCGGGGGGTCGGCGGAGGTCCCGGGCCGGTGACAAGCCGCACAGGGCAAATCGGACCTACTAGGAGCATTCGTAGAGATCCATGTCCCATTTGCCCTACCGCTGGGCCAGTGGGGAGGCGGTCAACAGGGCTGACAGCCCCCTCCGCACCTACGAGCCCGGGTAGTACCGGGGAGGTTTGGGGAAGCCGGGGTGCCCGGGTTACCAAGGATGAGCAAGCAAGCCCGGCACCTGCTCAGCGTGCCGGGTCCTTTCTTGCCCGCAGCACTCCGCAGCACCCCGCAGCACCGTTCCCCGTCCCCGGCCCGGAGGTCTCCTTCATGTCCGCGAAGCGCGTCAGCATCCGTCGTACCCGTATCGCCATCGGCGCCACCGCCCTCGGTGCGGCCCTGGCCCTCGGTGCCGGAACGACCGCCGCCTTCGCCGACGAGGTGCCCCAGGCCGAGCTGACCGGTACGGTCCAGCTGGTCTCCGAGCAGGCCGCCGCCCAGGCCGCGATCGCCGCGAAGCCGGCCGCCCTGTGGGAGAAGCCGGTGTCGAAGTACACGCTCTCCGCGACCTTCGGCAAGGGCGGCACCATGTGGTCGCACAAGCACTCCGGCCAGGACTTCGCCGTCCCGGTCGGCACCCCGGTCGACGCCGTCTCGGCGGGCACCGTGGTCAAGGCCGGCCCCAACGGCGGCGGCGACGGCCCGGCCTACGGCAACGCCATCGTGATCAAGCACGCGAACAACACGTACTCCCAGTACGCGCACCTCTCGAAGATCCAGGTCAAGATCGGCGAGAAGGTCTCCAAGGGCGAGCAGATCGCCCTCTCCGGCAACACCGGCAATTCGAGCGGCCCGCACCTCCACTTCGAGATCCGGACCACCCCGAACTACGGCTCGGCCGTGAACCCGGTGTCCTTCCTGCGTACGGTCGGCGTCACCATCTGATCAGCCGGTCACCCAGGCGTGGGTCGCGGTCGCGCGGGCCGCGGCGTCCAGCTGGCCCTTGCGGTAGGCGGTGGCCTGCTCGGGCGTGAAGGCCGATTCGTAGATCCGGATGTAGTTCATCGCACCCTTGAACGCACCGGCCCACGCGTCCTGGTGACGGGCCCGGCCGAGCTGCAGGGGGCCGGAGTTCTGCCAGATCCCCGGGACCGGGGCCTCGCCGGCCTTCTTGCCCTCCACGTAGAGGTAGATCATTTTCTTCTCGGCGTCGTGGACGGCCGTCAGCACCGCCCAGGTCTTGACCGTCTTCCTCCCCTGGGAGGAGACCGTCACCACCGTGGGCGTGGCGCCCTTCTCGTTGGTCCGCACGCGGAACACCCAGGCCTGCTTGCCGTTCACCTCGTCGGCGCCGAGCTCGAAGGCGAACGAATCCCCGGTGCCCTGGCTCATCACGATGTGCGCGCCCTTCGCCGTGGAGGCGTTGTTGACGCGGGCCGAGAGGGAGAAGCTCTTGGTCGTGTCCACCCCCGGCTCGGTGGCCTGGGCGTACGAGTTCGGATTGCCCTTGAGGGTGAGCTCGAAGCGCGTGTCCACCTTGGGCACCGCGGCATCGGGGCCCATGCGGATGTTGGTCTTGCCGACGCCGTCCCTGAGCAGGGAGACGTCGCTCGACACGGTCGGGGAGTAGCTCTTCGACGGTGAGGCGTCGGGGTCGGGCGACCCGGATCCGGACGGGGACGGGGACGCGGACGTGGCGGGAGCGTTGTCGGCCACGTCGTTCTTGCCCGCCTTGCCGTCCCGCAGCACGAAGAACGTGCCGCCGCCGGCGAGCAGCAGGACGACGGTCACCGCTGCGCCCACCATCCACAGCCGCTTCTTGCGCCGCTCGGAGGCCGACCGGTCGGCCATCGCCTCCCAGTCGGGCTGATCGCCGAAGGCCACGGGCGGCAGGTCCTGGCCGGGTCCGTTGTGGCCGGGCTCCTCGAAGAAGGGCATCGGGGGACCGAAGGCGCCGGCCGCGGGCGGGCTCGGCGGGTAGCCGTAGCCGCCGCCCTGCGGGTAGCCGTAACCACCGGCTTGCGGGTAGCCGTAGCCCTGGCCGTCGCCGGGCGCGGTCTCGTCGGGCCGGCCGGGCGGGAAGCCGTAGCCGTGGCCGCCGCCGGGCGCGGGCGGGCCCGGCTGCTGGTCCTGTTGCCCGTACTGATCCTGCCGGCCGTGCTGCTCGTGTTGGCCGTACGGGTCCTGCGGGTCGTGCTGCTCGGGCCGGCCGGGCGGGAACCCGTAGCCGCCCGGCGCGGGTATCCCCGGCGGGAACCCGTAGCCGCCGCTCTCCGGCGCGGGCTCGGGCTGGGGGCTGTGCGGGCGATCCGTACCGTCAGTCATGGTTCGGATGCTAAAACATCGGCGTCCTCAATCGAACAGCCGAGTGTCGCGATACGACACCGATCGCGGGCGGTACGGGCGCCGGCCCCCCGCCCGGTCCTGCCCGGTCCCGCCCGGGTGCCGCTCCGTCCCGCCCGGTCCCGCTCCGTCCCGCTCAGTCCTCCCGGCGGACGATCGGGAAGCTCCCCGTCGCCGTCGGCGCGTGCTCCGGCAGCCACAGCACCGCCACCGCCCCCGCCGCAGAGCCGCCCTGGTCGAAGCCGCCGGGGGCCGCCACGTTGCGGAACGTCAGCCGGGCGCCCAGCACCCGCGCCTGCCCCTCCGCGATGGTCAGCCCCAGCCCGTGCCCCACCCCGGCCCGGTCCGTGGACCCGGTCCGGAAGCGGCTCGGGCCCTCCTGGAGCAGGGCCTCGGGGAAGCCCGGCCCGTGGTCCCGGACCCGTACGACCCGGCCTTCGACATCCACCTGGACCGGCGCCCGCCCGTACCGCGCGGCGTTCGCCAGCAGGTTGCCGAGGATCCGCTCCAGGCGGCGCGGATCGGTGCTGACGATCTCGTCGGCGACGATCCGTACCCTCGCCTCCGGCATCAGCGACCTGACCCGGCGCTGCACGAACTCGCCCAGCGCCACCTCCTGGAGCTCCGCCCGCTCGGACGCGCTGTCCAGCCGGGCCACCTCCAGCACGTCCTCGACCAGCGCCCGCAGCGCCTGCGCGCGGTCCCGCACGAGCTCGGTCGGCCGGCCCGGCGGGAGCAGCTCCGCGGCCGTGAGCAGGCCGGTCACCGGGGTGCGCAGCTCGTGCGCGATGTCGGCGGTCACCCGCCGCTCCGCTTCCAGCCGCTGCTGGAGGGCGTCCGCCATCGCGTCGACCGCCCGCGCGAGGTCGTCGGTCTCGTCGCGCACGACGCCCCCGACCGCGTCCCGCACCCGTACCTCGGGATCCCCGTGCGCCACCCGCTGCGCGGCGGCCGCGGCCTTGCGCAGCCGGCGCGAGATCTGGCCGCCGATGAGCACGCCGAGCGCAGAGCCGCCGATGACCACGGCCAGGGAGCCGATGACCAGGGCCCGGTCCAGGTCGCGCACCATGTTGGCGCTCTCCCGGAACTGCGTGTGCAGCGACAGCACCTGCCCGTTGCCGAGCGGTACGGCCGCCCACACCTCGGGGAGCCCGCGCGGGTTGTCCTGGACGTAGGTGCCGCGCCGCCCGGACCGGGCCTTCTCGCGCAGCTCACCGGGCAGGTCCGGGTCGTTGAGCTTGGCGCCCATGAGGGGCTTGCGGCCGGCCTCGGCGATGCGGGAGATGAACTGCACCCGGTCGAGCTGCACCTCGCGCGCGCTCTCCAGCATCGATACGCGGGCAGCGCTGTGCACCACCAGGCTCAGTGCGATGGCGGTCAGCGCGCCCACCGACGCGATGGCGAGCGTGATCTTCCAGCGGATCCCGGTCCGCAGGGTGAACCGCTTCATTCAGATTTCATTCCCGCGCTCGTCCCCCGTGCTCGTCCTCCTCAAGGCATCAGGCCTTGAGCTTGTATCCGAATCCCCGGACCGTTTCGATCCGGTCCTGGCCGATCTTGGTGCGCAGCCGCTGGACGTGGACGTCCACGACGCGGGTGTCGCCGCCCCAGTCGTAGTCCCAGACCCGCTCCAGCAGCCGGTCGCGCGAGAGCACGGTGCCGGGGGAGGTGGAGAACTCCAGCAGCAGCCGCATCTCGGTGGGGGTCAGTGCCACCGGGACGCCCGCCTTGCGCACCTCCATGCCCTCCGTGTCGACCTCCAGGTCGCCGAAGAGCAGCACCCCGCGCTCGCCGGCGTCCTCCTCGGACCCGCCGCCCTGCGGGCCGCCGGCGTGGCCGAAGCGGCGCAGCACCGCGCGGATGCGGGCCACGAGGACGGAGCCGTCGAAGGGCTTGGTGACGTAGTCGTCGGCGCCCGCCTCCAGGCCCAGCACCACGTCGATGGAGTCGGCGCGCGCCGACAGCATGATGACGGGAACGGTGGACTCGTCGCGGATGCGGCGGCACAGGCTCACGCCGTCCATCCCCGGCACCATCACGTCGAGCAGCGCGATGTCGGGCCGGTCGGCCCGGAAGGACTCCAGACCGGACAGCCCGTCGGGCATGGCCGTGACCACGAACCCGTCGCGTTCCAGCGCCAGGGTCGTGGCCTCACGGATGACGTCGTCGTCCTCCACGAACAGCACATGGGTCTCGGCCATCGGGAGCCTCGCCTCGCCTCGGTACTCGGTGCTTCGGTTGCTCGGTGCTTCGGTCTTTCGGATGCCGGGTTCTTCAGGTCGCCCGGCTCTTCGGGTGGTTCTTCGTCCGGCTCTTCGGGTGGTTCAGCCCTTTGGGCTGACGGCCGGGGCGGGGGCCGTCCCGCCGTCGACCACGCTGCTGTAGTCGGTGTGCACCCGGTCCTGCTCGGTGAACCGCTCCCCGTTCCAGCGGTACGTGATCAGGTCTTCGCCCGAGGGGTAGGAGAGCGCGTCGCTCTTCCCGTAGACCGGCTTGGTGACGACCAGGTCGCCCCGGTCGATCTCGGCGTAGACGGGCGGCTGCTCGTCCGAGAAAACATTCTCGTACGAGGCCCCGTCCGCGCGGTACACGAACGATCCGCGGCCGAGCGCGTCGGCGCAGGACAGGACGTTGACCACGATGTCGACCTCGGGGCCGCCGGTGATCTTCCCGTAGCTGACGTCCACCGGGTACTCGTTGCCGGAGCAGGGCTTCAGGTCCCGCTTGACCTCGGAGCTGACCTTGGGGTCCGCCTTGACCAGGGCGATCGGGTCGACCTTGGCGGCGGGCTTGCCGGAGGCCCGGGGGGTGAGGGGGGTGGCGGCGCTCGCGTCGTGTTCCGAGGGCGCCGAGGAGGGGGCCGCGGTCTTGGCCACCGACTCCGTACGGGCCGGGCCGCCGTCCCGCAGCCCCGTGCCCCCCGTCGAGCAGCCGACCGCGAACAGCACGGTGCCGACGAGGACGATCGTCCCCGCCGACATGAGTACCACCGAGCTCTTGCCGCTCAGTCTTGGGCCAATCAGGCCGCGCACCGCTCACGCCCCTCGTACCGGATGGTGTGGTCACCGCGCTCCAGCGCGCGCATGTCCAGGTCCCGGCTCTCCAGTTCCTGCCGGAGCCGGGCCAGTGCGCGGTGCAGAGTGCTCTTCACGGTTCCCGCCGACATGCCGAGCGCCGCGGCCGTCTCCTCGGTGCTCATCTGCTCCCAGTGTCGCAGCACCACCACACTGCGCTGCTTGGGCGCGAGCACCTTGAGGATGTCCATGAGCAGGGCGCGGTCGGCGCGCTGGTCCGAACCGTCCTCGACGGAGGCGTCGGGGAGCTGCTCGGTGGGAACCTCGTCGAGCTTGCGGGCCCGCCACCATTCGGTACGGGTGTTGATCATGACACGGCGCAGGTACGCGTCGGCAAGGGACTTGTCGGCGATGCCGTCCCAGCGGCCGTAGGTGCGCACGAGCGCGGTCTGCAGGAGGTCCTGTGCGTCGGTCGGGTCCGGAACCAGGCGACGGGCACTGCGCAGCAGCGCGTCCTGCCGGGTGCGTACGTACTCTTCGAATTCGAGTACCTCGCCGTGCGCCATCTCAGACCGCCTCCGTTCCGACCAACCGCTCATCCGCTGCCTTACGGATTCGACGGTACGGAGGCGTTGTCACGACCCTGTGCGGGTGAGCCTTCGGTGGACGCACGGACACCCATAGGTTATGTAACAGCGCCCGTGAGCTGCGGTTTCTCCGGCCAAACGGAATCCCTGAGTCAGTTTCAGGGAGTTGCGGTGGCCGGGTCGGTGGGAGCCTTGGCGGGGGCGGCCGGGAGCCGGTACATGAGTCCGGGCAGCGGCTCCACCAGCCCGTCCGAGACCAGCCCGTCGAGCGCGCGGGCCCGCTGTACGGGCTCGTCCCAGACGGTGTCCAGGAGGGACTGCGGCACGGCGCCGACCGCCTCGCGCAGCACCGCGAGGAGCTTGCCGCGCACCTGCCGGTCCGTCCCGGCGTACGTCTGCCCGCGCCGCGGCGGTCCCTCGTGAGGGGGCTTCCCGGCCAGCCGCCACGCGCACAGCCCGGCCACCGGACAGCTCCCGCAGTCCGGGCTCTTGGCCGTGCACACCAGAGCCCCGAGCTCCATGGAGGCCGCAGCCCAGCGGGCCGCGGTGTCCTCGTCCTCGGGCAGCAGGGCCCGCGCCAGGCGCCGCTCGGCGGCGGTCGTGGCGTTCGGCGGGTACTCGACCCCGGTCGCGGTGCGCGCGAAGACCCGGCGCACGTTGGTGTCGAGGACCGCGTGCCGCTGCCCGTACGCGAAGGAGGCCACGGCGGCCGCCGTGTACTCGCCGATCCCGGGCAGGGCCAGCAGCTGTGCGTGCTCGCGCGGTACGTCGCCCCCGTGCCGCTCCGTTATGGCGACGGCCGCGCCGTGCAGGCGCAGGGCCCGCCGGGGGTAACCGAGGCGGCCCCAGGCGCGGACGGCCTCACCCGGGGCGTCGGCGGCGAGGTCGGCGGGCCGGGGCCAGCGGGCGAGCCACTGCTCGTAGACCGGCAGGACCCGGTTGACGGGGGTCTGCTGGAGCATGAACTCGCTGACCATCACCCCCCAGGGGCCGGCCTCGGGGCGGCGCCAGGGCAGGTCGCGGGCGTGTGCTTCGAACCACGCGATGACGGGGGAGTGCAGCGCGGTGGTGGGAATGGTTGCAGTCATGGCAGACGGCATCCTGGCACGTTTCGGGCCCGCGGGGTGTCGTGTCGCTCCCCGGCGCCAGGCCGGGGCGGGTGTCAGCGGGCGGGGTCCGGGCCGGTGATCAGGACGGCCGTGCGGCCGCCGCTCGTCCGCACGGCGGAGACGACCCTGGTCGCGGGCCCGGCGAGCGCGAGGCCGGCGAGGGCGGCGAGGCTCGCGCCCAGCAGCAGGCCCATGGCCACGTCGTGCGGGTAGTGCACGCCGACGAAGACCCGGGAGAAGGCCATCAGCAGGGCCAGCGGCACGGTCAGCAGCACGAGTTTGCGCACGGCGAGTGCCAGGGCCACGGCGCCCGCGCCCGCGATGGTGGCGTGGTTGCTGGGGAAGGACCAGTCGCCGGTGGCCGGGCACTTGACGAGCGAGACCGCCGCCCCGGCCACGGCCCGGCAGGGGCGCTCCTCGTCGACGCTGGACTTCACCAGCTCGGAGGCGACGTAGGCCAGGGCGGTGACGAAGGGGGCGAGCACCGCGAGCGCCACCGTGCGGGGGTCGCGGGCGCCACGTGATCGCCACCACACGGCTATGAAGAGGGCGCCGAAGACGAGCAGCCCGTACTCGGTCCAGAACTCGAACGCCGATTGCACCCAGGTGGGGGTCGAGTGGGCGAAATCGGTGACGTCGAGGTAGAGGCCGGAGCTGTCCATGGTCACTGAAGGTACCTAAATCGGAATAACGTCCTCATCAGTCTCCAGAGTCTCCGGGCCGAATTTCGGCGCTCCGGATCACCCCGCAGGATGATCATCGGCAAAACAAGCCGAGTGTGCGGCATGTGGGGCACTGATCGCGCCGGGAACTCTCGTAAGGTTCCCTCCGTGGGATCTCTGCGCAATCCGGTCGGGCCGCTCCCCTCCTCCATCTACTGGCGACGGAGGGCCGTGCTGGCGTCCGTTGCCGCGCTCCTCGCGATGCTCGCCGTATGGACCGTCAGTTCCGGTGCGGGCAAGTCGAGTACCAACGGCAAGGGCCAGGGCGGCTCCGGTCCCGTCACCCAGATCACCCCCGGACCCTCGGGCTCCGGTCCGGCGATCAGTCAGGCCCCGGGCGGGCGCGGGGACTCGGGCTCGGGCGGCTCCGGCGGTACGAGCGCCGGCACCGGCACGGGCTCCGGCCCCGGTGCGAGCCCCGGCACGGGCAAGAACGGCGAACCGGGCGCCGAGCCCGGCACCGCGGACCAGGGCGGGGCGAACGGATCCGGCGGCTCCGGAGGGAGCCAGGCCGTCCCGGCGGACTCGCCGGTGCCCACGTGCGCGCCCGGTGCGCTGCAGTGGGAGGTCAAGAGCGTGAAGAACGAGTACGAGGCGAACGAGAAGCCGCGTCTCGAACTCGTCGCGCGCAATGTCTCGGGAACGACCTGCAAGGTCGATCTCGGCCCGAAGCAGGCGGTTCTGACCATCACTCAGGCGAGCAACGCCAAGCCGGTCTGGTCCTCGGCGGACTGCCCGGCGGGCGCGGGCAACGTCTTCTACCGGGTGCCCTCGCAGGGCGAGACCACGCAAGCCCTGGAGTGGGACCGCCACTTCAGCGAGGCGACCCAGTGCCAGACGCCTCCGGCGGGGGTGGCGGCGGCGGACACGTACGTGGTCGAGGTCAAGTCCCCCGGCATGCCGGTGGCCCGAACCTCGTTCGTCCTGAAGCCGGAGTAGCCGGCGCGTTTTCCCCGGACGGGGCTGGATTGCCGCAGGGCAAGGTCAGCCCCTCCGGCGGTTGAGGAGCGGGGTCCGGGGAGGCGCCCCGGGAGCGGCGCTCGGCCGGACATCCCGGAGCGGGGCCGCAGCCTAGACGTAGCGCTCCAGGATGGAGGACTCCGCCAGCCGCGACAGCCCCTCGCGCACGCTGCGCGCACGCGCCTCGCCGACGCCGTCGACCGTCTGGAGGTCGTCCACCGAGGCGGCGAGCAGCTTCTGCAGCCCGCCGAAGTGCTCCACGAGCCGCTCGATGATGGCGCCCGGCAGCCGCGGAACCTTCGCCAGCAGCCGGTACCCGCGGGGCGACACCGCCGAGTCCAGGGTCTCCGGCGAGCCCGTGTACCCGAGGGCCTTCGCCACGATCGCCAGCTCCAGCAGCTCCGGATGCGTGAGCGCGTCCAGCGCCGGCAGTGCCTCCTCCACCGTGCGGGAACGCTTCGCCGTCGGCTCCGGCACGTAGTCCCGGATGACGAGCTCCCGCTCCTGCTCGATCCCTACCGTCAGCTCGTCGAGCTGGAGCGAGAGCAGCCGGCCGTCCGTGCCGAGCTCCACCACGTACTCCGCGATCTCCGTCGCGATGCGCCGCACCATTTCCAGCCGCTGCGCCACCGCCGTGACATCGCGGACCGTCACCAGGTCCTCGATCTCCAGCGCGGACAGCGTTCCGGCGACCTCGTCCAGGCGGAGCTTGTACCGCTCCAGCGTGGCCAGCGCCTGGTTCGCCCGCGACAGGATCGCCCCGGACTCCTCCAGCACGCGCCGCTCGCCGTCCACGTACAGCGCGATCAGCCGCATCGACTGCGAGACCGACACCACCGGGAATCCGCACTGCTTCGAGACCCGGTCCGCGGTCCGGTGCCGGGTGCCCGTCTCTTCCGTGTGGATCGACGCGTCGGGCACCAGCTGGACGCCCGCGCGCAGGATCTTGGTGATGTCCTTGTCCAGGATCAGCGCGCCGTCGAGCTTGCACAGCTCGCGCAGCCGGGTCGCGGTGAACTCCACGTCCAGGACGAAACCGCCCGTGCACATGGCCTCGACGGACTTGTCCATGCCGAGGACGATGAGCCCTCCGGTGTTGCCGCGAACGATCCGTTCGAGCCCGTCACGCAGGGGCTGACCAGGTGCGACCGCGCTCAGCGAGGCGCGCATCATGGCGTCCTGCTTGGAGCTCGCGCCCGACTTTCCGGATGCTGCTGCCCCGTCCTTGGCTGCCACTGCACTCCTCCGGTCGCGGGATGTACCGCCTGCGTACGGCCGGGCGGACCATCCCGAAGTCTACCGGCGCGGCCCCGGCGCCCGTCGTGCCTTGGCCCGGCCGGGCCGGCGCGCACCCCGTCCGTCCCCGCTGACCTGCTGTTCTCGGGTCCAGGGTGGGGGTGAGCGACGCCCGTGGATGTCTTCGGCGCCCTTCGGTACCGCCGGTGGCCGCCGGTGGCCGCCGGTGGCCTTCGGCGGCCGCCGGCGTCAGTCGGTGGCCCGCTCCTTGGCCGGCGTACGCGACCGCCCGCGCGGCAGGACCCGCAGGGCGTCGCCCATGTCGGCGACCTCGGTCACCTTCATGCCCGCCGGCACCTTCCCCGGGTCCGTCGGCACCAGTGCGTGGGTGAAGCCCAGCCGGTACGCCTCCGCGAGCCGGCGCTGCACCCCCGTCACGCGCCGGACCTCGCCCGCGAGCCCGACCTCGCCGATGGCCACCAGGTTCTTCGGGAGCGGTACGTCGCTGGCGGCCGAGGCCAGGGCCAGCGCGACGGCCAGGTCGGCGGCCGGCTCGGTGAGCTTCACCCCGCCCACGGTGGCGGTGTAGATGTCCCGCTTGCCGAGGGCCGTGATCCGCCCGCGCTGCTCCAGCACCGCCAGCATCATCGAGACGCGCGAGGTCTCCAGCCCGGAGGTGGTCCGGCGCGGCGAGGGGATCTGCGAGTCCACCGTCAGCGCCTGCACCTCGGCGACCAGCGGGCGCTTGCCCTCCAGGGTCACCGTCAGACAGGTGCCGGGGACGGCCTCGGCGCGGCGGGTCAGGAACAGTCCGCTCGGGTCGGCGAGGCCGTTGATGCCCTCGTCGGTGAGCTCGAAGCAGCCGACCTCGTCCGTGGTGCCGTACCGGTTCTTCACCCCGCGCACGAGGCGCAGCCGTGCGTGCCGGTCGCCCTCGAAGCTCAGTACGACGTCGACCAGGTGCTCCAGCAGCCGGGGACCGGCGATCGCCCCGTCCTTGGTGACGTGGCCGACCAGCAGCGTGGACATCCCGCGCTCCTTGGAGGCCCGGATCAGCGCCCCGGCCACCTCACGGACCTGCGCCATGCCGCCGGGCGCGCCGTCGATCTCGGGGGAGGCGACCGTCTGCACGGAGTCCATGATCAGCAGCGAGGGCTTCACGGCGTCGAGGTGCCCGAGGACGGCGGACAGATCGGTCTCGGCGGCCAGGTAGAGGTGCTCGCTGAGCGCGTTGATCCGGTCGGCCCGCAGCCGCACCTGGCTCGCCGACTCCTCGCCCGTGACGTACAGCGTGCGGTGCTCGTCGGAGGCGGCCTTCGCCGCGACGTCGAGCAGCAGCGTGGACTTGCCGACGCCCGGCTCGCCCGCGAGCAGGACGACCGCGCCGGGGACCAGCCCGCCGCCCAGCACCCGGTCCAGCTCGCTCACGCCCGTGCTGCGCGCGGTCGCCGTCCGCACGTCGACCTGCCCGATCGGCACGGCGGCCGTCGTGACCCGGCCGGCCGCGGTGGTCCGCACGGCGGGGGCGCCGCCGAGCTCCTCGACGGTGCCCCAGGCCTGGCACTCGGGGCACCGGCCGAGCCACTTGGCGGTGGAGTACCCGCACTCGGTACAACGGTAGGACGGCCGGTCCTTGGCGGATGAACGAGATGTACGGGCAGCCATGCGGCCCACGGTAGCCGCCGCCACCGACAGCCCTCCCCGGACGGCCCCCGGGACGGTCCTCCGTCCGTCCCGGCGTGTACGCCGTGGCGTGCACCGTCAGGGGCGCCGTCAGCACGGCGCCGATCTGTTCACCCGTAAGGGCTAAAACTGGTGAAGGCTTCCGGAGCGCCACCGGCGCGCCGCCTACGGTCACCAAGTGACCAGCAGCAACCGGGGACACCCCGCACCGCGCACCGGCGCACACCGGGCGCACGGGCGCACTCCCCCCGAGGCGACCAGGGTGGAGCAGCCGCCACCGTTCCGGTACGAGCCCTACCTGGACGGGCTGTTCACGTACTGCCTCTCGGTCCTGTGCGACCACGACAACGCCACCGACGTGCTCGGCGACGTCCTCGCCGTCGCCGACCGGCATCCCGGCCGCTGCCCCGACGAGGGGCACCGGCGGGCCTGGCTGTACGCCCTCGCCCGCTGGGCCTGCCTGCGCAGGCTGGCCGAGCGGCGGCGCACGCGCTACGGGTACGGGGGAGCGCATTCCGCCCGGCGTGCACCGGAGCACACGGACGCCGGCCGTGCGCCGGATCCCGCGACGGCGAGCGCCGACACGAACGCGGCGAACGCGGTGGCGAACGCCGCGGTGGCCGGCCAGGCCGGCTCCGCGGGCCCCGCCGCCCCCACCGGTCACGGCGGTCTCGACGTGTACGCCTACCGCCGCACCGAGCTCGCCCGCCTCGCCTGGCCGGAGGCCGCCGGAACCACCCCCGAGCAGCGCGAGGCACTCGAACTCGCCGTCCGCCACCGCCTGGGCGTCCCCGAACTCGCCGCCGTCCTCGGTACGCCCCCGGCAGCGGCCCGCGAGCTGCTCACCGGCGCCGCCTGCGAGGTGGAGCGCACCCGCGCCGCCCTCGCCGTCGTGGAGACGGGCAACTGCCCGACCGTGTCCCGGCTCACCGGAGACGACGGGGAGGGCGGGGGAGACGGGAACCTCCTCCTGTCCTCCTCCCTGCGCGCCGAGCTCGTCCGCCACGTCGACGACTGCCCGCGCTGCCGCCGCGTCGCCGAACGCGTCGGCGCCGGCGGCCCCTGGCCCGGCTCGGGCGGCATCAACACCGCCGCCCTCCCGCTGGTCCCGGCCCCGCGCACCGCCGTGCACGCCGCGATGCTCCGCTCCGGCGGCCGCCGGGGCGCCGGAGCCGGCCCGCGCTTCGACCGCACCGGGTTCCCGATGGACCCCAAGGACCGCGCGGCCCGCCGCGAGCGGCTGCGGGCCCGCGCCGTGACCACCACCGTCGTCGCCACCGTCGTCGCGGCCCCGGTGCTGGCGCTGTGGGCGGCCTACCGGGGCGCCCCGAGCACCGGGGAACCCGTGGGCAACGGCTCCACGCGCATCTCGGCGAGCGACGCGGAACTCCCGCAGGCCCGTACCGACGGCCGCCCGCTGACGGCGTACGAGAACGCGGGCAATGCCGCCGTCACCACCGACGGCCCCGGCTTCGCCCCGTCCGCAGCCGACCCCGACGTCTCCGTGGAGGTCATCAGCAGCGGCGCACCGAGCCCCACACCCGGGGGACCGGGCCGGCTCACCGCGGCCGCCTCCACCCACGGAGCCACCACCCTGCTCACCCTCACCGCATCGGGCGGCGCCCCGGTCGACTGGCGGCTGTGGTCCGACGCCCCGTGGCTCCGCGCCAGTACGACCTCGGGCCGGCTGGCGCCAGGAGAATCGGTCACCCTACGGATCACCCTGGACTCCGCAGCCCAGCCCGTAGGGGCCTGGAGCGCCCGGGTCGGGGTGGACCCGGGCGGCGCGGTGATCTCCATCCGGGGCCGGGGCCGCCCGGCACCCACCCCGCCCGGGCCGGAGCCGACCCCGACCCCCACCCCGACTCCGACACCCACGCCGACTCCGACGCCGACCCCCGAGCCGACGCCGACACCCACCCCGACTCCCACGCCGACCCCGACGCCGAGCCCCTCGGACGGGGCCACGGCGGAGCCGGAGCCGACACCGGCCCCTGCCCCGTAGCGCTGCGGCCTACGACTCGGGCGCGGGCGCGGGGTCGGCCGGGTGCGGGGCCATCGGCAGCAGCGAGGCGAGCCGCGCCTCGCAGAGCCGTACGAGCTCCTCGTACGCCTCCTTGCCCATCAGCTCCGTCAGCTCGGCGCGGTACGACACGTACACCGGCTTGCCGGCGCCGTGCGCGGAGGTGGCCGAGGTGCACCACCAGTGCAGGTCGTGGCCGCCCGGACCCCAGCCGCGCCGGTCGTACTCGCCGATCGACACCTGCAGCACGCGGGTGTCGTCGGGCCGGTCGATCCAGTCGTAGGTCCGCCGGACGGGCAGCTGCCAGCACACGTCCGGCTTGGTCTCCAGCGGCTCCTGGCCGCCGCGCACCGCGAGGATGTGCAGGGAACAGCCGGCGCCCGCCGGGAAACCGGGCCGGTTCAGGAAGATGCAGGCACCGTCCCAGCGACGGGTCTGCTTCTCCCCGTCGTCGTCGTGCTGCGTCCACCCGGTCTCGCTGCCGACATCGTGGAACTGCCACAGCTCCGGCGTCAGCCGCGCCACGTTCTCGGCGACCCGCTTCTCGTCGTCCTCGTCGGAGAAGTGCGCGCCGAGCGTGCAGCAGCCGTCGTCGGCGCGGCCCGCTTGGATGCCCTGGCAGCCGCTGCCGAAGATGCAGGTCCAGCGGGAAGTGAGCCAGGTCAGGTCGCAGCGGAAGACCTGTTCCTCGTCGGCGGGGTCCGGGAACTCCACCCAGGCCCGCGGGAAATCGAGCCCCTTCTCGTCCGCCTTGGCGGCGGCCTTGGCACCCTTGGCGGCCTTGCCGACCTTGGTCTTGGACTTGTTGGCCTTCTTCGTATTTGGCACAAACCCCAGCCTAAGCGCCCCTTACTCCACCCCTACGCCTTTGGACCAGTAGCGTTTCCCCTCATGAGACTCGGTGTCCTTGATGTGGGTTCGAACACGATCCATCTGCTGGTGGTGGACGCGCACCCCGGTGCACGCCCCCTGCCCGCGCACTCGCACAAGGTGGAGCTGCGGCTCGCGGAGCTGCTCGACGAACACGGCGCGGTGACGCCCGAGGGCGTCGAGCGGCTGGTTTCCGTCATCGGGGACGCGGTGCAGGCCGCCGAGGACAAGGGGTGCGAGGACGTCCTCCCCTTCGCGACGAGCGCGGTACGGGAGGCCACGAACGCCGACGAGGTCCTGGCGCGGGTCAAGGCCGAGACGGGCGTGGACCTCCCCGTCCTCAGCGGCGACGACGAGGCCCGCCTGACGTTCCTCGCCGCGCGGCGCTGGTTCGGCTGGTCGGCGGGCAAGCTCCTGCTCCTGGACATCGGGGGCGGCTCGCTGGAGATCGCGTACGGCATCGACGAGGACCCGGACGCGGCCGTCTCGCTCCCCCTGGGCGCCGGACGCCTGACGGCGGGCTGGCTCCCGGGCGACCCGCCCGACCAGGCGGACGTCCGGGCGCTGCGCCGTCACGTACGGGCCCAGATCGCGCGGACCGTCGGCGAGTTCAGCCGCTTCGGCCCGCCGGACCGGGTGGTGGCCACCTCGAAGACCTTCAAGCAGCTGGCCCGGATCGCGGGCGCGGCCCGCTCCGCGGAAGGGCTCTACATCCAGCGGGACCTGACCCGGAAGTCCCTGGAGGAGTGGGTTCCGAGGCTGGCGGCGATGACCACCGCCCAGCGCTCCACCCTCCCGGGCGTCTCCGAGGGCCGCTCCAACCAGTTGCTCGCGGGAGCGCTGGTGGCTGAGGGCGCGATGGATCTCCTGGGCGTCGAATCCCTGGAAGTCTGCCCCTGGGCCCTCCGCGAAGGCGTCATCCTCCGCCGTCTGGACCACCTCGGAAGGTCCAGCCCCGTCGGGGCCTGAGCCCTGAGCCCTGGGGCCGTGCCGCCCGCCCTGCGCCCGCTCCCCGCCGCTGCACGGGGGCCAGCCCCCGGACCCCCGCGCCTCAAACGCCGGCGGGGCTGGGGTGTGCCGGTGCGCTGTTTGCTGCGTGGGGTGGGGCGGGGCCGGGGCCGGGGTGGGGTGCTGGCCTGGACTGCATGATTTAGGCGCCCTGCCCTCGACTTTGACAGGGCCCGGCCTGCTCTCGCGCCACAAATCACGCTCTACGTCCAGGCCAACACCCCACCCCGTCCCCGTCCCCGCCCTGCCGCACCTCCCGACCCCGGCCGGGGTTTGGCCTTTTCAGCCGCCCGGGGTTTGGGTTTTTCAGCCGTCCGGCGTTTGAGGACCGGGGTCTGGGGCGGAGCCCCAGGGGTTCGGGCGCAGCCCGGGGCTCCTTTGTTTCAGCCCGTCCGGCGTTTGAGGACCGGGTCAGGGCGGAGCCCTGGGAACGGGGGAAGGGCGGGTAGGGGACAGCCGCGCGCAGCGCCCTCCGGGGCGGCCGCCCCGGAGGGCGGGCCCGTCGGGGGCTTCGTAGGGCGGGTTCGGGGTCACGGGGACCCCGATACCCTGTCCCCGTGGCAAAACCAGTCCGGATCCCGACCGCGAAAGTCGCCCTCTCCACCGCCTCCGTCTACCCGGAGTCCACGGCGACCGCCTTCGAGATCGCCGCGCGCCTCGGCTACGACGGCGTCGAGGTCATGGTCTGGACCGACCCCGTCAGCCAGGACATCGACGCCCTGCGCCGTCTCTCCGACCACCACCGGGTCCCGATCCTGGCCATCCACGCCCCCTGCCTCCTCATCACGCAGCGCGTGTGGTCCACCGACCCCTGGACCAAACTCCAGCGCGCCCAGGCGGCAGCCGAAAAGCTCGGCGCGAGCACGGTCGTCGTGCATCCTCCGTTCCGCTGGCAGCGCCAGTACTCCCGCGACTTCGTCACCGGAATCTGGCGGATGGCGGACGAGACCGACGTCAAGTTCGCCGTCGAGAACATGTACCCCTGGCGCTACCGCGACCGCGAGATGCTCGCCTACGCGCCCGAGTGGGACGTCACCAAGGACGACTACCGCCACTTCACCGTCGACCTCTCGCACACCGCGACCGCCCGCACCGACGCGACCGCGATGATCGACCGGATGGGCGACCGCCTCGCCCACATCCACCTCGCCGACGGAAACGGTTCCGCGAAGGACGAGCACCTCGTCCCAGGCCGCGGCACCCAGCCCTGCGCCGAACTGCTGGAGCGGCTCGCCGCCACCTCCTTCGACGGGCACGTCGTCATCGAGGTCAACACCCGCCGCGCGATGTCCTCCGCCGAGCGCGAGGCCGACCTCGCCGAGGCCCTGGCCTTCACCCGCCTGCACCTCGCGACCGCCCCCGGCCCGGCACCCAGGACCCCGCACCCGTGACCGCCCGCCTGCCGGACCCCGCCCCGGACCCCGCCAAGCCCCGCCGCGGTCCCGGCCGCCCCCGCCAGGACGAGGCCGACGACGGCCCCGGCACCCAGGAGCGCATCCGCCTCGCGGCCCGTACGGAGTTCGCCGCGCGCGGCTACGACAAGACCTCGGTCCGCGGGATCGCCAAGGCGGCCGGCGTGGACCCGGCCCTGGTGCACCACTACTTCGGCAGCAAGGACGACCTCTTCGCCGCCGCGATCGAGCTCAGCATGGAGCCGGCCCTCGTCCTCCCCAAGATCATCGGCGCGGGCCCCGACGGCATCGGCGAACGCCTGGCCCGCTACTTCCTCGGCGTCTGGGAGAACCCGGTCACCCGGACCCCGCTGCTCGCCGTGATCCGCTCGGCCCTCACCCACGAGGCCGCCGCGAAGGTGCTCCGGCGGCTGATCCTGCACCGCCTGCTGGAGCGGATCGCGGCCGACCTCAACGTCCCCGACCCGACCTTCCGCGCCGAGCTCGCCGCCTCCCACATGGTCGGCATCGCGATCCTGCGCTACGTCGTCCAGGTCGAGCCCCTCGCATCGGCGGACCCGGAGACCATCATCGACCTGGTGGCCCCCACCCTCCAGCGCTACCTCACCGAGGAGTGACGGATGAGGCGCCCGTGCGCGCAGCCCCGTAATCTCCGCTCCGTGCCCAATTACTGAGCCGCCCGTCCCGGGATCCGGACAGCCCGTCCGGATCCCGGGCAGGGGGCGTAGCCTCGTAACCGAGCCATATCCACAGTCGCGGCAGACGCTCGCGTCACCGCACACATGGGGAGAGAACCCGATGCCCGAGCTGAGGTCCCGCACCGTCACCCACGGCCGCAACATGGCAGGCGCACGTGCCCTGATGCGCGCCTCGGGCGTAGCGAGCGCGGACATCGGGAAGCCGATCATCGCGGTCGCCAACTCCTTCACCGAGTTCGTCCCCGGCCACACCCACCTGGCCCCGGTCGGCCGCATCGTCTCCGACGCGATCCTGGCCGCCGGCGCCGTCCCCCGCGAGTTCAACACCATCGCGGTCGACGACGGCATCGCCATGGGCCACGGCGGCATGCTGTACTCCCTGCCCTCCCGCGACCTGATCGCGGACTCGGTCGAGTACATGGTCGAGGCGCACTGCGCCGACGCGCTGATCTGCATCTCCAACTGCGACAAGATCACCCCCGGCATGCTGATGGCCGCCATGCGCCTCAACATCCCGGTCGTCTTCGTCTCCGGCGGCCCGATGGAGGCCGGCCAGGCCACCCTCGTGGACGGCACCGTCCGCAAGCTCGACCTGATCGACGCGATGGTGGACGCCTCCAACGACAGCGTCTCCGACGAAGACGTCCTGCGCATCGAAGAGAACGCCTGTCCCACCTGTGGCAGCTGTTCCGGCATGTTCACCGCCAACTCGATGAACTGCCTCGCCGAGGCCATCGGCCTGGCCCTCCCCGGCAACGGCTCGGTCCTCGCGACGCACACCGCCCGCCGCGCCCTGTACGAGGACGCCGGCCGCACGATCGTCGAGATCACCAAGCGCTACTACGAGCAGGACGACGAGTCCGTCCTGCCCCGCAACATCGCGACCCGCCAGGCCTTCGAGAACGCCATGGCCCTCGACATCGCCATGGGCGGCTCCACCAACACGATCCTGCACCTCCTCGCCGCCGCGCAGGAAGCAGGCCTGAAGTACGACCTCACGGACATCGACGAGATCTCCCGCCGGGTCCCGTGCCTCGCCAAGGTCGCGCCGAACGTGGCGCCCGGCGGCACGTACTACATGGAGGACATCCACCGGGCCGGCGGCATCCCCGCCCTGCTCGGCGAGCTCCACCGCGGCGGCCTGCTCAACAAGGACGTCACCACGGTCCACTCCGCCAACCTGGAGGAGTGGCTCGCGAAGTGGGACGCCCGCTCCGGCACGGCCCCCGAAGAGGTCATGGAGCTGTGGCACGCGGGCCCCGGCTGCCAGCGCTCCGCCTCCGCCTTCTCCCAGTCCGAGCGCTGGGACACCCTCGACCTCGACGCCGAGGGCGGCTGCATCCGCTCCGTCCAGCACGCGTACTCCAAGGACGGCGGCCTCGCCGTCCTGCGCGGCAACATCGCGGTCGACGGCTGCGTCGTGAAGACCGCCGGTGTCGACGAGTCGATCTGGACCTTCGAGGGCCCGGCCGTGGTCTGCGAATCGCAGGACGAGGCCGTCGACAAGATCCTCCGCAAGGAGATCAAGGCCGGCGACGTGGTCGTCATCCGCTACGAGGGCCCGCGCGGCGGTCCCGGCATGCAGGAGATGCTCTACCCGACGTCCTTCCTCAAGGGCCGCGGCCTCGGCAAGGTCTGCGCACTGATCACGGACGGCCGCTTCTCCGGCGGCACCTCGGGCCTCTCCATCGGCCACGCCTCCCCGGAGGCGGCCTCGGGCGGCTCCATCGCGGTCGTCGAGGACGGCGACCGGATCCGCATCGACATCCCGAACCGCTCCATCGAGCTCCTGGTCGACGAGGCCACGCTGGCCGCCCGCCACGCGGCCCTGGGCGGCGTCTACGCCCCGAAGAACCGCGAGCGCAAGGTCTCCGCGGCCCTGCGCGCCTACGCGGCGATGGCCACCAGCGCCGACAAGGGCGCGGTCCGCGACGTCAGCCTCCTGGAGCGCTGACCCCCACGCACGCACCGGCTCCGGCCCCGCCCGACACCCGCGGGCGGGGCCGTCGCCGTCTCACCACCCGGCGGGATCCCCGGCGGCCACCGCGAACACGGTCCCGTCCGGCGCCGAGGCGTACACCCGCCCGTCCCCGACGACGGGCGCGGGCAGACTCGCCGCGAAGGTGTCCTTCCCGGAGCCCATGCGGGGCTTGGTCTGCCCGAGCAGCTTCCCCGCCCGCGCGTCAATGGCGAGCAGCCGCCCGTCGGAGGCGCTCAGGTAGACCCGCCCGTCGGCGAGTGTCGGCCGGGAGGCCACGGCCACCCCCGTCTCCAGCCGCCACTCCTCCTTCGTGGCGCCCACGGCAGCGAGCGCGCCGGTCGCCCCGAAGACGTACAGGACCCCGTCGGGTCCCACGGTCGCCTGCGCCTCGTACAGCGGAGACGCGAGCTTCACGCGCCGTGGGGTGCGGGTCGCCAGGTCCACCCGTACGACTGTGGACGTTTTGGCCGGCTCCTCGATGCTCAGCAGGTACAGGCCGCCTCGGGCCGTGCCGACCGGCTTCAGTTTCCCCGTGGTGTGGATTTGCCAAGACACTGATCCGCTCACCGGGTCCACGGCCGAAACGCGCGTCGAGCTCCCACCTTTGTCGGGGGTCGCCACGTACAGCACGGCCTGGTCGGCTTCCTCCGGGCCGCTCCACCAGATGGATCCCGGCCCGCCGATCTGCTTCGTCCAGCGAACGTTGCCGCTGGCCGGGTCCACGACGGTGGCCCTTCCCTCCGCTGCGCGGACCAGCAGTACCTGGCTGCCTGCCACCACTACTTGTGTGCCGCTCGGTAGCTTCTGCCTCCACCGCTCCACGCCGGTCCGGGTGTCCAGAGCCTGGAGCGTTTCGCTGCCCGGCGCCACGGCGAGAACCAGGCCTGCCGCGTGGGAAGGGGGACTGTCAGTCGTGGGCTTGGTGCCGGGTACAGGTGGCCGGACGGTCCACAGCACGGAACCGTCCGCCGGAGAGATCCGGGCGGCGGTCAGGCCGGGCCCCGAGCAGTACAGGGCGGCGGATGCCCAGGAGCAGGATGCGGAGCGCTCGACCAGCGCCACTGACCACGAGGTGGCGCCCTTCGTCGCCGTTGGCGGCGATCCCGTTCCCTTCGCGGCGATCCGCTCGGCAGGCCGGGCGGACGAACCGAACGCCAGGTACCCGCCGGCCGCCCCGACCGTGAGCAGCAGCCCGAGTCCCGCCGCCAGCACCGCGGGCTTGACCCGCCGACCGCGGTCGCGAGGGGGGACGGTGGCCTGCTCCCGACGGTGCGTGACCTCCTCGTCGGCCATCGGCTGCCTCGGCCGCGGGACGAAGGCTTGGGTGTCCAGATCCGTCGGGTACGCCACCGCCCGCAGCGCCACGATCAGTGCGTCCGCGCTCGGCCGCTCCGCCGGATCCTTGGCCAGACACTGCGCGACCAGCGGCACGAGCCGCTCCGGCAGACCGGTCAGGTCGGGCTCGCTGTGCACCACCTGGTACGCCACGAGGTAATGGCTGTCCGAGTCGAACGGCCCCCGCCCGGTCGCGGCGTACACGAGCACCGCACCCAGGGCGAACACATCGGCCGCGGTCCCCACTTCCCGAGGCCGCTGGAACTGCTCCGGCGCCATGAAGGGCGGGGTCCCGATCAGCTTCCCCGTCTCGGTCCGCAGATCGCTGTCCGCCGGCCGCGAGATCCCGAAGTCGATGACCCGCACCCCGTCCGGGGCCATCAGCACGTTGCTGGGCTTCAGGTCCCGGTGGACGACCCCCGCCCGGTGGATGTCCCTCAGCGCCTCGGCAAGCCCGGCGGCGAGCCGCGCGAGCTCCCTGGCTTCCAGCACGTGCTCCCGTACCCGCTCGGAGAGAGTCGGGGCATCGATGAACAGCGTGGCCATCCAAGGCCGTTCGGCATCGGGATCCGCATCCACGACGGGCGCCGTGAACGCTCCGCTCACCCGCCGCGCGGCCGCGACCTCCTGCCGGAACCGCGCCCGGAACTCCGGGTCCACGGCGTGCTGCGGATGCACGATCTTGACGGCGAGTTTCAGCCCCGACTCGGAGGTGGCCAGGTGGACGACACCCATGCCGCCGGAACCGAGCACGGACTCAAGCCGGTACTGCCCGGCGTACTCCGGAAAACCCGCGTAGTCCGTCCGTGCTGAACGCACCGCTCACCACCCCCGCCGGAGCCTAGTCGATGGTCCGTGCGAATCTCCAAGGTCCTGCTACCCTGCGCGAGTTGCGCAGGGCAACGCCCTAGGGGGGTTATTCCGTATGTCCGTTGAGAGCGATTCAAGCCAAGTCGAGAGCCTGACCTCGGGGTCGGGATTCCCGACGTTCCCGGTCGCACCGGGATACCGGGTGAACGTCCGCAGTGGCCCCGGCACCAACTATTCGATCGTCGACACTCTGTCGCTCGGCGCATTGGTCGCCATCCGCTGCCAGTGCCAGGGGACGACCATCACCGGCCCGTACGGCACGACATCCATCTGGGACTGCATCGGGAACAGCCGCTTCGTCTCCGACGCCTACGTGAAGACGGGCAGCGACGGCTACGTCGCCACCCGCTGCGCCTGAGTACACGCGGAAGGAACGAAATGATCAGTCGACGACGCGTGCTCGGCCTGGGCGGCTCCGTGATCGCCGCGGTGCCCGCGCTCATGCTCGCGGGGGCGAGTGAGGCAGCCGCCGTCGGGGGCTCGGGATTCCCGACGTTCCCCGTGGCGCCCGGCTACCGCGTGAACGTCCGCGGTGGCCCCGGCACCAACTACTCGATCGTCCGCGTTCTCCCGCTCGGTGCCACCGTCGGCATCCGCTGCCAGTGCGAAGGCATGACCGTTTCGGGCCCGTACGGCACGACGGACCTCTGGGACTGCATCGGCAACGGCGAGTTCATCTCCGACGCCTATGTGAAGACGGGCAGCGACGGCTACATCACCAGCCGCTGCGGCTGACGCCATCCGGGCCATCCCGCGGCCCGCCCCGTGAGACACCCCGGGCCCGCCCGGCCCGGCGGGGGATAATCGCTGGTGTGAGCGACGACCAGCGAGACCAGACCCCCGCCGAGCCGGCCCCCGCGGTGCCCACCGGCCCCGAGCCCGAGCCGATCCGTTTCTTCGGCACCACCTGGGTGGACCACGACGGCGGCTACGGCGCGCGCCGCGTCGGCGTGGCAGCCGGTGCGCTGGTTCTCGCCGTCATCAGCGCCTTCTTGCTCCGCTTCTCCTACGAGGGCCTGGAGATCGGCAACGTCGGCGCCTTCCTGAGCATCTCGGTCGTCATCCTGTTCGCGATCGCCAGCTCCATCGCGTTCGTCAAGACCTGGGAATCCTTCAGCCGCCGCCTGCCCCCGTCCTCCGACGAGACGGCCCTCAAGGGCCTGAAGGCGATCGGTTTCATCGGCAGCCTCATCGCGTACTTCCTGCGCTGCTTCGTCGAGGCCCCCGGCGAGAAGCTGCGCCGCACCGAGTACGAGCGCGCCTCCGTCGAGTTCGCCCGCCGCCGCGGCTCCCGCACCGGCAACCCGGCCGCCCGCCGCCCCAAGCGCAAGAAGTAGCCCCGGCCACGGGCCGACCCCGGCCCCGGGCCCGACCCGACCCCGCCCGGCCCCACCCCGCCCGGCCCCACCACCGTGAGCCTTGCGCCGTGGCACAGCCGGGAGCATTATTCATCACATGATGAATAACCAAGCGGCCGCCGCCGTCCGCGCCGACGGCCTCACCGTCCGCCGCGGCACCGGCCGCAGCCGCCGTACGGTCCTCGACGCCGTCTCCTTCGACGTCCCCCGCGGCCGCATCACCGGCCTCCTCGGCCCCTCCGGCTGCGGAAAGTCCACCCTGATGCGCGCCGTCGTCGGCACCCAGGCCCACGTCACCGGCACCCTCGACGTCCTCGGCCACCCCGCGGGCCACCCCGGACTCCGCTCCCGCATCGGCTACGTCACGCAGGCGCCCTCCGTCTACGACGACCTCACCGTCCGGCAGAACCTCGACTACTTCGCCGCGATCCTCGACCCCGGCCGCGCCGCCGCCGAGCGCCGCCGCGAGACCGTCACCCGGGCCATCGCCGACGTGGACCTCGCCACCCACACCACCGCCCTCGCCGGAAACCTCTCCGGCGGCCAGCGCAGCAGGGTCTCCCTCGCGGTCGCCCTGCTCGGCAGCCCCGAGCTCCTCGTCCTCGACGAGCCGACCGTCGGCCTCGACCCGGTCCTGCGCCGCGACCTGTGGAACCTCTTCCACGAGATCACAGCCACCCGAGGCGCCACCCTCCTGGTCTCCTCCCACGTCATGGACGAAGCCGAGCGCTGCCACGACCTCCTCCTCATGCGCGAGGGCCGCATCCTCGCGCAGGACACCCCCGAGGCACTGCGCACCCGTACCCACACGGACACCGTCGAAGAGGGCTTCCTCCACCTCGTCGACGCCGCCAACGCGGAAGCCACCACCAGCGCACCCCAGGGGAGCACCCGATGAGCACCGCCCGCACCGTCGCCACCGCAGCCCGCGTCCTGCGCCAGCTCCGCCACGACCCGCGCTCCATCGCGCTGATGCTGCTGGTCCCCGTACTGATGCTGGTCCTGCTCCGCTACGTCTTCGACGGCAACCCGCGGACCTTCAACGGCATCGGCGCGTCCCTCCTCGGGATCTTCCCCCTCATCACGATGTTCCTGATCACCTCCATCGCGACCCTGCGCGAACGCACCTCCGGCACCCTCGAACGCCTCCTCGCCATGCCGCTCGGCAAGGGCGACCTCATCGCCGGCTACGCCCTCGCCTTCGGCGCCATGGCGGTCGTCCAGTCCCTGCTCGCCACCGGTGTCGCCCTCTGGGTCCTCGGCCTCGACGTCGTCGGTTCCCCGTGGCTGCTCCTGCTCGTGGCCCTCCTCGACGCCCTGCTCGGCACCGCGCTCGGCCTCTTCGTCTCCGCCTTCGCGGCGTCCGAGTTCCAGGCCGTCCAGTTCATGCCGGCGGTGATCTTCCCCCAGCTCCTGCTGTGCGGCCTCTTCGCCGCCCGCGACACCATGCAGCCCGTCCTCGAAGCGATCTCGAACGTCCTGCCCATGTCCTACGCCGTCGACGGCATGAACCAGGTCCTCACCCACACCGACATGACCGCCGACTTCGTCCGCGACGCCGGCATCGTCGCCGGATGCGCCCTCCTGGTCCTCACCCTCGGCGCCGCCACCCTCCGCCGCCGCACGCCCTGACCGGAGCCGCCTGACCGGACTGCGGACAGCCCGTCGCGCATCCGCGCACGAGTGCAAGGATGAGGACGCAAACCATGCATGCATGCGTGCACGAACAGTTCGGCGAGGTGAATCGGGCATGACCCAGACAGTCGCAGTCCTCGGTACCGGCAAGATCGGCGAGGCCCTGCTCAGCGGGATGATCCGCGGCGGCTGGCCCGCCTCCAAGCTCCTCGTCACCGCCCGCCGCCCGGAACGCGCCGAGGAACTGCGCACCCGCTACGGCGTCGAGGCCGTCACCAACGCCGAGGCCGCCAAGCGCGCCGACACCCTCATCCTCACCGTGAAGCCGCAGGACATGGGCAAGCTCCTCGAAGAGCTCGCCCCGCACGTCCCCGCCGACCGGCTGGTCATCAGCGGCGCGGCCGGCATCCCGACCTCCTTCTTCGAGGAGCGCCTCGCCCAGGGCACCCCCGTCGTCCGCGTCATGACGAACACCCCGGCCCTCGTCGACGAGGCCATGTCCGTCATCTCGGCCGGCAGCCACGCCACCGGCGCGCACCTCGCGCACACCGAAGAGATCTTCGGCGGCGTCGGCAAGACCCTGCGCGTCCCGGAATCCCAGCAGGACGCGGCCACCGCCCTCTCCGGCTCCGGCCCCGCCTACTTCTACTACCTGGTCGAGGCCATGACCGACGCCGGCATCCTCCTCGGACTGCCCCGCGCCCAGGCCCACGACCTCATCGTCCAGGCCGCCGTCGGCGCCGCCGTCATGCTCCGCGACAGCGGCGAACACCCGGTCAAGCTCCGCGAAGCCGTCACCTCCCCGGCCGGCACCACCATCAACGCGATCGTGGAGCTGGAGAAGCACGGCGTACGAGCGGCCCTGATCGCCGCCCTCGAAGCGGCCCGCGACCGCAGCCGCGAGCTCGCCTCCGGCAACAGCTGACACCGACCGTCCGTTACGGGGCTGCGCGCGCAGCCCCGTAACGACGACGACCAGCCCTTCTCCCTCTCCCCTCAGGGCTCCAGCAGCCCGATGGCCCGGTACGCCGCATCGACCACCGGCCGCGCGATCGCCCGGGCCCGCCCGGCCCCCGCGCGCAGCACCGCCTCCACCGTCCCCGGATCGGCCGCCAGCTCCGCGTGCCGTACGCGGACCGGCCGCAGCAGCTCCACGACGGCGTCGGCCACGTCCCGCTTGAGCGCCCCGTACCCGGTGTACCCGTCGGCGAGCGCGGCCGGATCACCGCCGGTGCAGGCGGCGAGGACGTCCAGCAGGTTCGAGACCCCCGGGCGCGCGGCGGGGTCGTACACCACCCCGCCGTCCCCGCTGTCGGTGACGGCCCGCATCACCTTCTTCCGCACCGCCTCGGGCTCGTCGAGGATGAACACCACCCCGGGCCCCGCGTCCCCCGACTTCCCCATCTTCGACCGAGGGTCCTGCAGGTCCATGACCCGAGCCGCCACCACGGGATGCGTGGCCTTGGGCACGGTGAAGGTGTACCCGTACCGCTGGTTGAACCGCACCGCCAGATCCCGGGTCAGCTCGACGTGCTGCCGCTGGTCCTCCCCGACCGGCACCTCACCGGTCCGGTACGCCAAAATATCGGCGGCCATCAGCACGGGATAGGTGAGCAGCGACAGCCGTACGCCTTCCCCCGAGGCCTGTGCCTTCGCCGCCTTCTCCTTGTACTGCACCATCCGCCGCAGCTCCCCGTCCGAAGCCGTGCACTCCAGCAGGTACGAGAGCCGGGCGTGCTCGTCCACGTGGCTCTGCACGAACAGCGTGCACTTCTCGGGAGTCAGCCCGGCGGCGAGCAACAGCGTCGCCGCCTGCCGACTGAGCCGGCGCACCCGCGCCGGATCGTGCTCGACGGTCAGGGCGTGCAGATCGACCACGCAGAACAGCGCCTCGTCGGGCTCCTGCTCGGCGGCGACCCACTGCCGTACGGCCCCCAGGTAGTTCCCCAGCGTCAGATGCCCCGTCGGCTTGACCCCGCTGAAGATCCTCGTCATGTCCCTGCTCCCTGCTCGTGTCGGTGTGGGCGTCGACGCCACCGCGTCGGGCGGCCGAGCCACTCCCGGGAGGGGAGAAACAGAAACGGCCGCCGAGATCGGCGGCCGTCGAGCGCGTGCGTGCTCGCGTGGATGGTCGGCCGCCGTCAGGCGGCCCACCAACGAAGGTCGAGCGTGAGCGCACGCGTAGTCATGAGGGAGAGGCTAGACCCTGAGGCGTGAGGAGGGCGTCAGGTTTGCGCGCCCGGCGGGGCTGGTCAGCCAGGGGTTGACACACCTGTGCCCGATCCGTAAGGTTCTTCGAGTTGTCCGAAGTGAGCATCCGACCCCGGTCGGTCCCCGGACAGCCATCCCGCACCACACATTCGAACGAACGACTCACTTTGTCGTCCCGTTTTCATGCGTATTTGCGAATGAGGAATCCGCGTCCACGGACGCAGCCGCCGATTAGGTTCGGGGGCAAGGAATCCGCTACTGTCTCACTCGTCGCAAGGGCCCAACAGCCCGAACGGCAAATCCCGTTGACTGGGAGTCAGGCCCGAAAGGATCTGATAGAGTCGAAATCGCCGGAAAGGGAAAACGCGAAAGCGAAGAACCGGAAGGCGGAAAACAAGCGAGACAGACTCTGATAGAGTCTGAAACGCAAGAACAGAACGAAAGCCCGGAGGAAAGCCCCAGTAATTGTTACTGAGGGTGAGTACAAAGGAAGCGTCCGTTCCTTGAGAACTCAACAGCGTGCCAAAAATCAACGCCAAAAAGTTGATACCCCGTCCATTTCGGTGGATGAGGTTCCTTTGAAAAAGACCTGTGAGGTCGCGGCTTCGGCCCTGACGCTTGCAGGCAATTACACAGCGAGGACGCAGTGGACGGTCGGTCTTATTCCGACATGACTGTCCCGCTCTAAGTGCGTGTGCACCGGATTACCGGTAAACATTCATGGAGAGTTTGATCCTGGCTCAGGACGAACGCTGGCGGCGTGCTTAACACATGCAAGTCGAACGATGAAGCCCTTCGGGGTGGATTAGTGGCGAACGGGTGAGTAACACGTGGGCAATCTGCCCTTCACTCTGGGACAAGCCCTGGAAACGGGGTCTAATACCGGATAACACTCCTGCCTGCATGGGCGGGGGTTAAAAGCTCCGGCGGTGAAGGATGAGCCCGCGGCCTATCAGCTTGTTGGTGGGGTAATGGCCCACCAAGGCGACGACGGGTAGCCGGCCTGAGAGGGCGACCGGCCACACTGGGACTGAGACACGGCCCAGACTCCTACGGGAGGCAGCAGTGGGGAATATTGCACAATGGGCGAAAGCCTGATGCAGCGACGCCGCGTGAGGGATGACGGCCTTCGGGTTGTAAACCTCTTTCAGCAGGGAAGAAGCGAAAGTGACGGTACCTGCAGAAGAAGCGCCGGCTAACTACGTGCCAGCAGCCGCGGTAATACGTAGGGCGCAAGCGTTGTCCGGAATTATTGGGCGTAAAGAGCTCGTAGGCGGCTTGTCACGTCGGATGTGAAAGCCCGAGGCTTAACCTCGGGTCTGCATTCGATACGGGCTAGCTAGAGTGTGGTAGGGGAGATCGGAATTCCTGGTGTAGCGGTGAAATGCGCAGATATCAGGAGGAACACCGGTGGCGAAGGCGGATCTCTGGGCCATTACTGACGCTGAGGAGCGAAAGCGTGGGGAGCGAACAGGATTAGATACCCTGGTAGTCCACGCCGTAAACGTTGGGAACTAGGTGTTGGCGACATTCCACGTCGTCGGTGCCGCAGCTAACGCATTAAGTTCCCCGCCTGGGGAGTACGGCCGCAAGGCTAAAACTCAAAGGAATTGACGGGGGCCCGCACAAGCAGCGGAGCATGTGGCTTAATTCGACGCAACGCGAAGAACCTTACCAAGGCTTGACATATACCGGAAAGCATTAGAGATAGTGCCCCCCTTGTGGTCGGTATACAGGTGGTGCATGGCTGTCGTCAGCTCGTGTCGTGAGATGTTGGGTTAAGTCCCGCAACGAGCGCAACCCTTGTCCTGTGTTGCCAGCATGCCCTTCGGGGTGATGGGGACTCACAGGAGACCGCCGGGGTCAACTCGGAGGAAGGTGGGGACGACGTCAAGTCATCATGCCCCTTATGTCTTGGGCTGCACACGTGCTACAATGGCCGGTACAATGAGCTGCGATACCGTGAGGTGGAGCGAATCTCAAAAAGCCGGTCTCAGTTCGGATTGGGGTCTGCAACTCGACCCCATGAAGTCGGAGTTGCTAGTAATCGCAGATCAGCATTGCTGCGGTGAATACGTTCCCGGGCCTTGTACACACCGCCCGTCACGTCACGAAAGTCGGTAACACCCGAAGCCGGTGGCCCAACCCGTAAGGGAGGGAGCTGTCGAAGGTGGGACTGGCGATTGGGACGAAGTCGTAACAAGGTAGCCGTACCGGAAGGTGCGGCTGGATCACCTCCTTTCTAAGGAGCACAGTACCGATTGCAGACAAACGTTCTGCACGGTCAGCTCAGGGTGGAACGTTGATTAGTTGGCACGGTTTCCAAAACCTTCTGTGAGTACTGCTTCGGCGTGGAAAACGGTTTGAGTGGCGGGGATCGTGCTTGGCACGTTGTTGGGTATCTGAGGGTACGGCCGAAAGGTCTTATCTTCGCGATGCCGGCCCCAGTGAACTTCGCCTTATGGGTGAGGGTGATGGGTGACTGGTCGTTGCTTGAGAACTACACAGTGGACGCGAGCATCTGTAGGCCAAGTTTTTAAGGGCGCACGGTGGATGCCTTGGCACCAGGAACCGATGAAGGACGTGAGAGGCCGCGATAGGCCCCGGGGAGCTGCCAACTGAGCTTTGATCCGGGGGTGTCCGAATGGGGAAACCCGGCAGTCGTCATGGGCTGTCACCCACTGCTGAACACATAGGCAGTGTGGAGGGAACGCGGGGAAGTGAAACATCTCAGTACCCGCAGGAAGAGAAAACAACCGTGATTCCGGGAGTAGTGGCGAGCGAAACCGGATGAGGCCAAACCGTATGCGTGTGATACCCGGCAGGGGTTGCGCATGCGGGGTTGTGGGAATTCTTTTGATCGGTCTGCCGGCCGGTCGGCGAGTCAGAAACCGTTGATGTAGTCGAAGGACATGCGAAAGGTCCGGCGTAGAGGGTAAGACCCCCGTAGACGAAACATCAGCGGCTTGCTTAAGAATCTCCCAAGTAGCACGGGGCCCGAGAAATCCCGTGTGAATCTGGCGGGACCACCCGCTAAGCCTAAATATTCCCTGGTGACCGATAGCGGATAGTACCGTGAGGGAATGGTGAAAAGTACCGCGGGAGCGGAGTGAAATAGTACCTGAAACCGTGTGCCTACAAGCCGTGGGAGCGTCGCTGTATGTGCTTCGCACATACAGTCGTGACTGCGTGCCTTTTGAAGAATGAGCCTGCGAGTTAGCGGTGTGTAGCGAGGTTAACCCGTGTGGGGAAGCCGTAGCGAAAGCGAGTCCGAATAGGGCGATTGAGTTGCACGCTCTAGACCCGAAGCGGAGTGATCTAGCCATGGGCAGGTTGAAGCGGAGGTAAGACTTCGTGGAGGACCGAACCCACCAGGGTTGAAAACCTGGGGGATGACCTGTGGTTAGGGGTGAAAGGCCAATCAAACTCCGTGATAGCTGGTTCTCCCCGAAATGCATTTAGGTGCAGCGTCACGTGTTTCTTGCCGGAGGTAGAGCACTGGATAGGCGATGGGCCCTACCGGGTTACTGACCTTAGCCAAACTCCGAATGCCGGTAAGTGAGAGCGTGGCAGTGAGACTGTGGGGGATAAGCTCCATGGTCGAGAGGGAAACAGCCCAGAGCATCGACTAAGGCCCCTAAGCGTACGCTAAGTGGGAAAGGATGTGGAGTCGCAGAGACAACCAGGAGGTTGGCTTAGAAGCAGCCACCCTTGAAAGAGTGCGTAATAGCTCACTGGTCAAGTGATTCCGCGCCGACAATGTAGCGGGGCTCAAGCGTACCGCCGAAGTCGTGTCATTGCAGCAATAGGGCCAACGCCCGCTGTGATGGGTAGGGGAGCGTCGTGTGCCGGGTGAAGCAGCAGCGGAAGCTAGTTGTGGACGGTTCACGAGTGAGAATGCAGGCATGAGTAGCGATACACACGTGAGAAACGTGTGCGCCGATTGACTAAGGGTTCCTGGGTCAAGCTGATCTGCCCAGGGTAAGTCGGGACCTAAGGCGAGGCCGACAGGCGTAGTCGATGGACAACCGGTTGATATTCCGGTACCCGCTTTGAAACGCCCAATATCGAATCAGGCGATGCTAAGCCCGTGAAGCCGTTCCGGACCCTTCGGGGAAAGGAAAGTGGTGGAGCCGGTGACCCAGACTTGTAGTAGGTAAGCGATGGGGTGACGCAGGAAGGTAGTCCAGCCCGGGCGGTGGTAGTCCCGGGGTAAGGGTGTAGGCCGAGGGGTAGGCAAATCCGTCCCTCATATAAGGCTGAGACCTGATGCCGAGCCGATTGTGGTGAAGTGGATGATCCTATGCTGTCGAGAAAAGCCTCTAGCGAGTTTCATGGCGGCCCGTACCCTAAACCGACTCAGGTGGTCAGGTAGAGAATACCGAGGCGTTCGGGTGAACTATGGTTAAGGAACTCGGCAAAATGCCCCCGTAACTTCGGGAGAAGGGGGGCCATCACTGGTGATCGGATTTACTCCGTGAGCTGGGGGTGGCCGCAGAGACCAGCGAGAAGCGACTGTTTACTAAAAACACAGGTCCGTGCGAAGCCGTAAGGCGATGTATACGGACTGACGCCTGCCCGGTGCTGGAACGTTAAGGGGACCGGTTAGTCACATTTCGGTGTGGCGAAGCTGAGAACTTAAGCGCCAGTAAACGGCGGTGGTAACTATAACCATCCTAAGGTAGCGAAATTCCTTGTCGGGTAAGTTCCGACCTGCACGAATGGCGTAACGACTTCTCGACTGTCTCAACCATAGGCCCGGTGAAATTGCACTACGAGTAAAGATGCTCGTTTCGCGCAGCAGGACGGAAAGACCCCGGGACCTTTACTATAGTTTGATATTGGTGTTCGGTTCGGCTTGTGTAGGATAGGTGGGAGACTTTGAAGCGGCCACGCCAGTGGTTGTGGAGTCGTCGTTGAAATACCACTCTGGTCGTGCTGGATGTCTAACCTCGGTCCGTGATCCGGATCAGGGACAGTGTCTGATGGGTAGTTTAACTGGGGCGGTTGCCTCCCAAAAAGTAACGGAGGCGCCCAAAGGTTCCCTCAGCCTGGTTGGCAATCAGGTGTTGAGTGTAAGTGCACAAGGGAGCTTGACTGTGAGACCGACGGGTCGAGCAGGGACGAAAGTCGGGACTAGTGATCCGGCGGTGGCTTGTGGAAGCGCCGTCGCTCAACGGATAAAAGGTACCCCGGGGATAACAGGCTGATCTTCCCCAAGAGTCCATATCGACGGGATGGTTTGGCACCTCGATGTCGGCTCGTCGCATCCTGGGGCTGGAGTCGGTCCCAAGGGTTGGGCTGTTCGCCCATTAAAGCGGTACGCGAGCTGGGTTTAGAACGTCGTGAGACAGTTCGGTCCCTATCCGCTGTGCGCGTAGGAATATTGAGAAGGGCTGTCCCTAGTACGAGAGGACCGGGACGGACGAACCTCTGGTGTGCCAGTTGTCCTGCCAAGGGCATGGCTGGTTGGCTACGTTCGGGAGGGATAACCGCTGAAAGCATCTAAGCGGGAAGCCTGCTTCAAGATGAGTATTCCCACCTCCTTGAGAGGGTAAGGCTCCCAGTAGACGACTGGGTTGATAGGCCAGATGTGGAAGCCCGGTAACGGGTGGAGCTGACTGGTACTAATAGGCCGAGGGCTTGTCCTCAGTTGCTCGCGTCCACTGTGTTAGTTCTGAAGTAACGAACTGTGTCATATCCGGTTTGGTTAACTTCATAGTGTTTCGGTGGTCATAGCGTTAGGGAAACGCCCGGTTTACATTCCGAACCCGGAAGCTAAGCCTTTCAGCGCCGATGGTACTGCAGGGGGGACCCTGTGGGAGAGTAGGACGCCGCCGAACAATCATTGTAGAAAGCCCCGTACCGGGTAACCGGTACGGGGCTTTTCTGCGTTCTGGGCCAAAACCTAGCTGAGGGTGAGGGCGGGCGGGTCAGGATCTTTGGATGTCCTGCGGATGCCCGGCATGGGGTCCGGATGGATTGGGCCTGACGGCTCGTAGGGTTGTCGCATGGGCTACGACCTCGTCATCTTCGACAACGACGGCGTGCTGGTGGACAGTGAGCCGCTCGCCAACAGCATCCTCGCCGGGTACCTGACCGAGCTGGGGCACCCGACCTCGTACGAGGAGTCGCTCCGCGACTACATGGGGGCCGCGGTCCACCGGGTCCACGACCTCGTGCGCGAACGGACCGGGCAGGACCTGCCGGCCGACTTCGACAGCACGCTGCACGCGCGCACCTTCGCCGCCTTCGAGCGGGAGCTCAAGCCCGTGCCCGGGGTCGAGGGGGTGCTGGCGGCTCTGGTCGAGAGCGGGACCGCGTACTGCCTCGCGTCCTCCGGGAGCCACGAGCGGATCAGGGTCGGCCACCGGGCGGCCGGGCTCGACGAATGGTTCGAGGAGGAGTGGATCTTCAGCTCGGAGGACGTGGGCAAGGGCAAGCCCGCCCCCGATCTGTTCCTGCACGCCGCGGACCAGATGGGTGTGGCACCCGGCCGGTGCGTGGTCGTCGAGGACAGCCCGCTGGGCGTCCAGGCCGCGCTGGCCGCGGGGATGGACGTGCTCGGGTACACCGCGATGGTGCCCGCCGACCGGCTGCCCGGCGCCACCGGATACTTCGGCGACATGAACCAGCTGGCCGGGCTGCTGGGGCTGGCCGAGGGCGCCGGGTCCGGATACACGGGATACAGCGGCGGGTTCTCGCACTGACCCAATCGATATGTGATCGCTCTACCCACCGGTAGCACCGGGGCCTACGCTGAGCCGCCATGACGGCAGACGTGCGGCTGAGCCGCGGGCGCGGGGCGTTGGGGTTCAGTTTCTTCGTGCAGGGCGTGGCCTTCGCGCTGCTCGTGACGCGGATCCCCGCCATTCAGGACCGGTACGGGATATCCGACGCACTGCTGCCCGCCTTCCTGGCCGCCGTGCCGATCCTCGCCGGTGTGTCCAGCGTGGCCACCGAGCACCTGGTGAAGCGGGTCGCGCCCAGCACCGTACTGCGGTGGGCGCAGCCGCTCGTGCTGCTCGCACTGCTGGGGGTCGGCGCCGGCAGCGAGATGTGGCACGTGGCGCTGTCCCTCGGGGCGTTCGGGCTGTTCGTGGGGGCGCTCGACGCCTCCATGAACATGCTCGGGGTGAGTCTGCAGGGCGCGTACGGGCGCAGCATCATGCTCGGGTTCCACGCGTCCTACAGTCTCGGCGGGATCCTGGGCGCCTCGGCCGCGTGGGCGGGGGCGCACTGGCACCTGTCGCTGTTCAGCTCATATCTGCCCGCCGTGGTGGTCCTGTTGCCGCTCGCGCTCCTCGCCAGCCGGTTCTACGTGGACCAGGACGCCAAGGCGGGCGCCGCCGAGGCCAAGGGGCTCGGGCCGGGCGGGTTCAAGCTGCTGCTGCCGCTGTGCCTGGTGATGGCGTGCGCGTACATCGGGGACTCGACGGTGTCGAACTGGAGCGCCAAGTATCTCCAGGACGTGCTCGGCAGCTCCGAGCAGCTCGCCACCGTCCCCTACAACGTCTACATGGTGACCACCCTGCTCGGGCGGGCCGTGGGCGACCTCGGGGTGCGGCGCTTCGGGGCCGTGGCCGTCGTACGGATCGGGACGGTCGTCGCGGCGGGCGGGTTCGCCGTGGTCGCGGCGGCGCCCGGGGCGTGGGTGGGGATGCTCGGCTTCACGCTGCTGGGGTTCGGGCTGTGCGTGATCGTGCCGCAGACCTTCGCGGCGGCGGGCCGGCTGTTCCCGGGATCCTCCGACACCGCGATCGCGCGGCTCAACATCTTCAACTACGTCGGTTTCCTCATCGGGGCGCCGCTCGTGGGCGGGATCGGGGACGCCTGGAGCTACCGCGGAGCGATGCTGGTGCCGATGGTGCTGGTCCTCGTCACTCTTTTCTATGCCCGCTCGTTCGCTGCGGAGCCCGCCCGATACGGTGTCCGGCATGAGCGGCGAACCGGTGACCGGGCTGTTGATGTGGGACGAGGCGGTAACGAAGTATGACTTCGGGCCGGGCCATCCGATGGACCCGGTGCGCCTGGAGCTGACCATGGGTCTGGTACGGGCCTTCGGGCTCGACCGGGAGCTGGAGGTACGGGCGGGCCGGCCGGCCGGGGAGTCGACGCTGCGGCTCGTCCACCGCGAGGACTACGTGGCGGCCGTGCGCGAGGTGTCCGCCGACCCCGGGGTCGCCGACGGCTCGTTCGGGCTGGGGACGGCGGACGATCCGGCGTTCCACGGCATGCACGAGGCGTCCGCGCTGATCGCCGGGCAGTCGGTGGCGGCGGCCGAGGCGATCTGGCGCGGGGAGGCCGGGCACGCCGTGAACTTCGCCGGCGGGCTGCACCACGCGATGCCGGGCGGGGCGGCGGGGTTCTGTGTCTACAACGATGCGTCGCTGGCGATCGCGCGGCTGCTGGAGCTCGGGGCCGAGCGGGTCGCGTACGTGGATGTGGACGTGCACCACGGGGACGGGGTCCAGGCGGCGTTCTGGGACGACCCGCGGGTGCTGACGATCTCGATGCACGAGCATCCGCGGACGCTGTTCCCGCAGACGGGCTGGCCCGAGGAGACGGGCGGGCCGGCGGCGGAGGGTTCGGCGGTGAACATCGCGCTGCCCGCCGGGACCGGGGACGAGGGGTGGCTGCGGGCCTTCCACGCGGTGGTGCCGGAGCTGCTGGAGGACTTCCGGCCTCAGGTGCTGGTGACTCAGCACGGGGCCGATACGCATTTCGAGGACCCGTTGGCGCACCTGGCGGTGTCCTTGGACGCGCAGCGGGCGGTGCAGGAGGCGTGCCACGAGCTGGCGCACGCGTGGGTGGAGGGCGGGCGGTGGCTGGCGCTGGGCGGGGGCGGGTACGCCGTCGTGGATGTCGTACCGCGGTCCTGGACGCACCTGGTCGCGATTGCCGGGCATCGGCCGATCGATCCTGAGACGGCTGTGCCGGGGTCTTGGCGGGATGCGGTGTATGCGCGGACGCGGGAGGTGGCGCCCGGGCGGATGACGGATGGGCGGGTGCCGATGTGGCGGGACTGGGAGGGTGGTTACGACCCTGCCGATCGGATCGACCAGGCCGTGCTCGCCACGCGGCGGGCGGTGTTCCCCCTGCGGGGGTTGCTGGCCTAGGCCTGCCGTGGGTGGCCCGGGTGGCCCGGGTGGCCTGAGTGGCCTGGGTGGTGGGCCCTGCGGGGCTGTCCCCTACCCGCCCTTCCACCGTTCCCAGGGCCTGCCCTGACCCGGTCCTCAAGCGCCGGACGGGCTGAGGGGGGCCGGGCTGCGCCCGGACCCCTCTGGGGCTCCGCCCCAGACCCCGCGCCTCAAACGCCGGCGGGGCTGGATTTGGCCGGCGTTGGACTGGATGTGCCGGTTCTGCGGACTGGTGGGCCGGACTTGCGTTGGGCCAACGGGTGGGGGAATGGCCGGAACTGGTGAGGGGTCAGGGTTGGTGCGGGAGCATCGGGAGGGTGTTGAGTACCGGCGCGTTGCGTGCGCATCTGCTGGCCGCCCGACTGGCCGGGCCCGTCGCGACCTCGCGGGAGAAGAGCCTGCGCAGTTACCGGCTGTTCGCGGCGCGGGATCCGCGGGTGCTGCTGGGGCTGGATCCCGCGTGGGGGTGGGGCGAGGGTGATCTGCTGCGGCTGATGGCGCAGAAGTGCGGGGTCTCGGCGGATCCCGCGCACGTCAGCGGGCCGGACGTGATCGATCCCGAGCTGACGGTGGCGGGGCTGGAGGCCTTCGCGAGGAGGCTGCGGGCGGTGGCGCAGGCGCGGGCCCCGGTGTTGTTCGGGACCGGGCACCCGCACCGGCTCCTGGGGTTCTACGCCACCTTGGCGGGGGCGTTGTCGGCGGCGGGATGTGAAGTCCTCACCCCGGCGCGGGGGGTACCTGTCGACGTGCAGACCCGGTTCGGCGTACGCACGCACCGCATCGATTACGTACGAGGGGTCGCACTGGTGCGAGAAGACGGCGTGCGGCCGGACGGGGGTGACACCGGCGCGCACTCCCATTCGCCGCTGCCGGTTCGGATCGCGCTCGGGGCGCTGGCGGAGGCCGGCGGGCCGTTGCCGGAGCTGGTGGTGGGGGACCACGGGTGGGTCTGCGGTGCAGGTCAGCTCGGTGTTGAGGCGATCGGGCTGGCCGATACCGATGATCCCGCGCTGTTCGTGGGGGAAGCCGAGGGGCAGGTGTCGGTGGCGGTTCCGCTTGATGACGCGGTGCGCGCGGACTACTACAGACCGCTCACTCGCTATGTACTCAATCGGGCGAGTCTGTCGGGTCGGCAGGAGTGGGCGTAGCTCCTCTTCCCCACTCGTATCACACGCCCCTACTCTGGTGAGTGAGCGTGCGACGACGGGGCGTAACCGGAGGGGAAGCCGGTGCCCGTCATGCGCGGAAGGTCAAGGTGTGTCATGGCTGCTGGCGAGAGGCCTCTCAGTGAGGTTCAGTTCCTGACCGTGGCGGAGGTCGCCTCGGTGATGCGAGTGTCGAAGATGACCGTGTACCGCTTGGTGCACAACGGACATCTGCCCGCAATCCGGGTGGGCCGGTCCTTCCGGGTCCCGGAAAACGCGGTGCACGAGTACCTCCGCGAGTCCTTCGTGGGGGTGGAATCGGCCTGAGGGCAAGGGTCGGGAGCCCGCGGTTGCCCCTCGGGGGCACGCGGATTACAAGCTCAGAGCTCGGGCGGGTAGGCTAGGCCGACGTAGGTCGTGTGGGCCCCGACGCCCCGCACCGAATGAAGAGAAGTGAGCGAGGGTAGTCGTGGGCTCTGTTATCAAGAAGCGGCGCAAGCGGATGGCTAAGAAGAAGCACCGCAAGCTGCTCAAGCGCACCCGCGTCCAGCGCCGTAACAAGAAGTAAACGGCAGCTGTACGTGTTTACCGCAGCCCCTCCACCATTCTGGTGGAGGGGCTGTGGTGCAGCCGGGGGACTTCTTCGAGGGAGGCGCTGAGCTCGTGGGGAAGGTCGTGCTGGTCACCGGGGCTGCCCGGCAACTGGGAGGCCGCTTCGTGCGGCGGATCCAGCGGGACCCGGAAGTGGAGCGGGTGATCGCGGTCGACGCGGTGACCCCGCCGCACCGGCTCGGCTCGGCCGAGTTCGTCCGTGCGGACATCAGGCAGTCGGCCATCGCCCGGGTGCTGGCCGAGAACGCCGTCGACACGGTGGTGCACCTCGCGGTCACCGGGGGAGCGGCGACGGGCGCGGGCTCCGGCTCGTACAGCACCGTCAAGGAAACCAACGTCATCGGGACGATGCAGCTCCTGGGAGCCTGCCAGAAGTCCCCGACGGTACGGCGGCTCGTGGTGAAGTCCAGTACCAGTGTGTACGGGGGCACCTCGCGGGATCCGGCCGTCTTCACCGAGACCACGCAGCCGAAGTCGCTGCCGTCGGGCGGCTTCGCCAAGGACGCCACCGAGGTCGAGGGGTACGTACGGGGCTTCGCGCGCAGGCGGCCCGACGTCGCGGTGTGCGTGCTGCGGTTCGCGAACATCCTGGGGCCCTTCGCCGACTCGGCGCTCGCCGAGTACTTCTCGATGCCGCTGATCCCGACCGTGCTGGGCTACGACCCGCGGTTGCAGTTCGTCCACGAGGACGACGTACTGGACGTGCTGCGGCTGGCCTCGCAGACCAGTGGGCCCGGCGGGCTCAGCGGGACCTTCAACATCGCCGGCGAGGGCGTGCTGCTGCTGTCGCAGTGCGCGCGGCGGCTGGGACGGCCGACGGTGCCGCTGCTGCTGCCCGCGGTGACCTGGTTGGGCTCGGCGCTGCGGGCGGTCGGGGCGACGGACTTCTCGCCCGAGCAGATAAGGCTCCTCACGCACGGGCGGGTCGTGGAGACCACGCAGATGCGAGAGGTCCTGGGATTCGAGCCGATGTATACGACCGCCGAGACCTTCGCCGACTTCACGCGGAGCCGGGGCGGCGGGCTGCTGCCGCCGGAGCGGGTGGGGCGGGCCGTGGACCGGGTGGCCGGGTTGCTGGACGTGGACATGGATGGAGCGAAGCGATAGTGGCGGACGCCAAGGTCATTCCGTTCGACGAGGACCGGCCGCGACGGCGGTCCTCGCCCGCCCGGCGGGTACGGGTCGCGCCGGAGGCGCCGCTCGCGCCCGTCGCGCAGCCGGCGGCGGAGCCGGTGGTGGAGGCCGTACCGGAGCCCGCGGCGGAGGACGGCTGGGACCGGCGGATCGCCGGCGGGCTGGCGTTCCTGCGGCGCCGGATCACCGGGGAGTACGAGGTCGACGACTTCGGCTACGACAAGGAGCTGACGGACCAGGTCCTGATGTCCCTGATGCGGCCGCTGTACGACAAGTACTTCCGGGTCGAGGTCAAGGGCATAGAGAACATCCCGAAGGAGGGCGGCGCGCTGATCGTGGCGAACCACTCCGGGACCCTGCCCCTGGACGGGCTGATGCTCCAGGTCGCCGTGCACGACCAGCATCCGGCGCAGCGGCACCTGCGGCTGCTGGCGGCGGACCTGGTGTTCATGCTGCCCGTGGTGAACGAGCTGGCGCGCAAGGCCGGGCACACGCTGGCGTGCGCGGAGGACGCGCAGCGGCTGCTGGAGGCCGGGGAGCTGGTGGGCGTGATGCCCGAGGGCTTCAAGGGGATAGGGAAGCCGTTCGGGGAGCGGTACAAGCTCCAGCGGTTCGGGCGGGGTGGGTTCGTGTCGACCGCGCTGCGGGCGGGGACGCCGATCGTGCCCTGCTCGATCGTGGGGGCGGAGGAGATCTACCCCATGATCGGCAACTCGAAGACGCTGGCGCGGCTGCTCGGGATTCCGTACTTCCCGATCACGCCGACGTTCCCGCTGCTGGGGCCGTTGGGGGCGGTGCCGCTGCCGACGAAGTGGACGATCCAGTTCGGGGAGCCGATTCCGACGGACGGGTACGCGGCGGAGGCCGCCGAGGACCCGATGCTGATGTTCAACCTGACGGATCAGGTGCGGGAGCAGATCCAGCACACGTTGTACAAGCTGCTGGTGCAGCGGAGGTCCGTCTTCTTCTGACGGGCCCGTGCATGACGCGTCGGTGCAGCGAAGAGGCCGGCGGGGCTGGATTTCCAGCCCCGCCGGCCTCTTCGTCGTTCGGCCCTAGTCGGCGTCTTCCGCGCTGATGCCCAGGCCTGGGAGGAGGCCGGGGAGCAGGGGCGGGAGGGTGATGTCGGGGCGGGCGGGCGTCGGGGTGGCGCCCGGTTCGGACGGGGTGGACTCGCCCTTGGGCGGGTCCAGGAGATTGCCCGTACCGCCCAGGAGGCCGCCGCCCGGAGGCGGAGCCTTCGGGGAACCCGACGTCTGGTCCGTGGGCGGGTTGGGGGCCGCGGACGGGGCGCCCGGGGAGGGCGTCGCCTGCTGCTTGCCCGCCGGGGCGCTCGGCTTCGTGGAAGGCCCGGAGCCGCGGGTCTGTTCCGGAGGCTTTGGAAGCAGACTCTGGAGCGGCGCCACGTCATGGTCTATGGCCTGGAAGACCGATTCCACCTCACCGCCCACGTCCGTGAGCTGCGCCGGGAGATTGCCCCGGAGCTTGGCCCACGCGTCCCGGTGCGAGCGGGAGAACGAGGACAGCGCCTGGATCGGGCCGAGCGAGCCGTCCCGTTCGTAGGCGGCCTGGAGCAGCCGGTGGCCCTCCGAGGCATCGTGCTTCATGCCCGCGAGGGCCCGGCGGATCTCGCCGAGGGACTCGTGGTCGAGTGCGCCGAGACGGCCGCGCTCCATGAGCCGGCGGGCTTCCGACAGGCGGTTCGAGGCCTGGTCGAGATAGAGCTCGCCCCGGTCCGAATCGTCGTCGGCCATCCCGAGCCGGATGTCCTCCATGCCCCGCTTCACGGGGTACAGGTGGTCACCCGGCAGGGCGTCCGTGCTGGCAGCGGCCACTCCGCTGAAGGCCCCCGCGGCCACACCTACGGTGAGACCGCCTGCCGCGATGCCCTTGGACCAGCGGGAGCGGGGCCGCAATTTCCGGAGCGAGGTCGCCCGGTGGGCGCCGCGGCCGGTCCGCTGTTCGGGCACTTGAGGGTCGGCGGCCACGCCGCCCCCGGCCCTCTCTTCCATCACCTTGGCTTCCATGGCGGCAATGAGCTGGGCTCGTTGCACCACTTTGACCTCGGGGTCCAGCACCGGGCGCGGCATTCTTTCGCCGAGCACGCTCGCCAGGGCCAACAACCGGTCGTGGTCGGCAGGTTCGGCAGGTGCCTCGGACTGCTCGGCCGCCGGGTCCGGTTCAGAAAGGTCGGACGGGGTCCGCTCCTCCAGGGCCTGGGCGAAGGCGTTCGCCCGCCGGTGCGGAGTCACGTTCGCGATCACTGGCGGCACCTCCTCTCGTCATGACGATCGACTCCCCAAGGTGTCCGGAAGGTTGCCTTCCTTGAGCACATCCACACTTTCGAGTGAGCGGCTTCGGGCAGGGCTTGTCCACAGGGAGCCTGCATTCCCCACAACGAGCGGCGCGGCACTTGGGTTACGGACGAAGGATGATCGGACCACAGCGTCGTTGGATTCGTCACTGATGTCGGTGTCGTGCGTGGCGTCAGTGACGTCGGTGTCATCAAGGTCATCAGGGAGGGGTACCGAAATGTGAGAGGAGGGCGGCGTCAGCGGGCGTCGTCGGGGAGCAGGCGGGCCAGGGTGCGGACCGCCCGGTACTGGAGGGTCTTGATGGCACCCTCGTTCTTTCCCATCACCCTGGCCGTCTCGGCGACCGAGAGGCCCTGCAGGAAGCGCAGGGTCACGCACTCCTGCTGCTGCGGATTGAGTTTCCGTACGGCTTCCAGCAGGGCCGCGTTGGAGAGGGACTCCAGGACGGAGTCCTCGGGGGACCGTTCCACCTCGTTGGCGTCGAGCATTTCGCCGGTGGTGACTTCCAGGCGGAAGCGGCTCGACTTGAAGTGGTCGGCGACCAGGTTGCGGGCGATCGTCACGAGCCAGGCGCCGAAGTCGCGGCCCTGCCAGGTGAAGGTGGAGATGCGGCGCAGCGCGCGCAGGAAGGTCTCGCTGGTGAGATCCTCCGCGGTCGCCTTGCCGCCGACGCGGTAGTAGATGTAGCGGTAGACGGTGTCGCTGTACTGGTCGTACAGGCGACCGAAGGCATCGGCTTCGCCGGCCTGGGCGCGTTCGACCAGGTCCATCATGCGGGCCTGGTCGCTGTCCGCGGTGGGACGGCGGGCGGCGGGCGCGGTGGTCCCGGCGGCTGCGCCCCCGGCGGACGAGCCGCCGGCGCGACCGCGTCTGCCCACCGTTGCCCCGCCGTCGGTCAGGGCGTAGCAAGGACCGGCCGGGCCGAGTCCGGCGGGGACCGCGGTGGCGAATGCGGGGGCGGTGTACGCGGTGGGGACGAAGCCGCGCAGCTGGTCGAGGACCGTTGCGCGCAGCGTAGCCAGGCCCGAGGCGTCAACCCCGACAGGTGGGTACACGGGACTCCCAGAGGCAGAGCTTCCATCACGTGCAGTGCGGGACCGTTCACCCGTCGTGGCGACAGATGGCGGTGGCATGCGTTTGAGGAGAATAACGCTTCGTACAGGCAGCGCTACACCCAGTTGCTCAAATCACCGGTTACGACACTTCTGTTGCGTGTCGAGGGCATATTCAGGCACGGATGGTGATCGATTCTTGATCACTTGGATGCGCGGAATGCCTGCTTCCACGGTGGCTCGCGACCGAGTAGGGCAGGGCGGAGTGCCGCGCCGGGGGCGCGGGTAGAGGTGAGCGAATGCTCCGGGCATGGGTGGGCGCCGGGCGTGGTGGGGCGGGAGGCCGGGCAGGGCCCCGTAGGCACTACTTGCGGCGGCGGTGCAGGGCGATCGCGGCGGCCGTGCCGCCCGCGATCGCGCCGACGCCCGCGGCGGCCGGGACGCCGATCTTCACGGCCTTGCGGCCGGTCCGATAGTCGCGCAGGCGCCAGTCGTTGGTGCGGGCATGCTTGCGCAGTTTTGTGTCGGGATTGATCGCGTACGGATGTCCGACCAGTGACAGCATCGGAATGTCGTTGTGCGAATCGCTGTACGCGGCGCAGCGCTCGAGGTCGAGTCCCTCGGCGGCGGCCAGGGCGCGGACCGCCTCGGCCTTGGCGGGGCCGTGCAGCGGCTCGCCGACCAGGCGGCCGGTGTAGATGCCGTCCACGGACTCGGCGACGGTGCCGAGGGCTCCGGTCAGGCCGAGCCGGCGGGCGATGATCGTGGCGGTCTCGACGGGGGCGGCCGTGACGAGCCAGACCTTCTGTCCGGCGTCGAGGTGGGCCTGGGCCAGGGCGCGGGTGCCCGGCCAGATCCGCACCGCCATGTACTCGTCGTAGATCTCCTCGCCGATGGACATCAGTTCGGAGACCTTGTGTCCCTTGACGATGGACAGCGCGCTGTCGCGGGCGTCCTGCATGTGCTCGGGATCCTCGACCCCGGCGAGCCGGAACCAGGCCTGCTGCCAGGCGAAGCGGGCGAGCTCGCGGCGGCGGAAGAACTCCCGCTTGTAGAGGCCGCGGCCGAAGTGGAAGATCGCGGCGCCCTGCATGACGGTGTTGTCGAGGTCGAAGAAGGCGGCGGCCAGGTCGTCGCCGGCGACGGGGAACTCGGGTACGGCGGGTTCCTGCGGAGCCTCGGGCTCCGCCTGCGCCGCGCGTTCCGCTTCGGTGGTTCCGGTGAAGTCCGGGCCGCCGTGTGGTTCGTCGGCCAGCGCGGTCTTGCGGGCGGCCTCGGCCGAGGCCTCGCCTGCCAGCACGCTCCGCGCGGTGGCGGAGCGCCTACGGGGGGTGAGCCATCCCAGAGCGGCCATGACGCGAGCATAGCCACTGTGTTCGGGAGTTCCCGAACCGATGGGAATCGGTGGTTTGAATGCTCCCCTCCTGGAAGGTGAACGGGACTCCCGCGCCTCCCGGGCTATGTGGGGATTTTCGGCTCAAGCTGCCCGACGAACCGGCGGTTCGTCAGGTCTTCCGCTCTCGGCGCCGGCCGGGTTCAGACCTGCCCGGATGAGCATTACGCGTGCGGAATTCTTGTCCCGTGGGGACACAGCTCCGCACGCGTTGCAGGTGTAGGTGCGCATACCCAGCGGCAGTGTGTGCTTGGCTCTCGCTCCGCACTGCGCGCAATCCATCGTGGTGTGCGCGGGGTGGACCAGATGCACGGCGCGGCCGTGCTTGCGGCCCATCTCGATCAGAGCCGTCTTGGTGGCGCCGATGGCGGCGTCAGCGGCCTTCCTGGCCATGGTCGACTTGGCGAGGAACTGGGGGCGGAAGTCCTCGACGGCCAGGGCGTCGTGGTCGCGGACCACACGCTTGGCCCACTTGCGAGCGGTGTCCTGCCGCTGACGTGCGACCTTCTTGTGCAATTTCGCCGCCTGGCGTCGCGCCTCCCGGTAGCCCCTGGACTGTTTCTTGCCCTTCGGGGAATGGCGGCGGTCCATCACCCGCTGATATCGCGCCAACCTCGCGGCAGCCCTCCTGCCGTGTTGCGGGTGCGGCAGATCGTGGGCGTCACAAGTGGTCGTAGCGGTCTCGGTCACTCCCCAATCGATTCCGATCACTCGCCCGGTGGTGGGCAGGGAGTCAGTGGTTGTGGGCACGACGAACGAGCAGTACCAGTGGCCGATGCTGTCCCTGTACACGCGCACCGACGACGGATCACCTGGGAGATCGCGCGACCACACCACCGTGAGTACGATCCCGCCCGCCAGATGTAGGCGGCCATCTTTGATCCGGAACCCGCGCTTGGTGTAGTTCAGGCTCGGATCCGCATCGCGCTTCTTCTTCCATCGGGGCAGACCGGCCCGCTGCCACACCGGCAACCGGTCCTTGATGTCCTTCTGAGCTCTTGCCCGGGACTTTCCGAAGTCCCGGATCAGCTGTTGCTGAGGGACACTCGCACCCTTCCGCAGCCACAGCGTGTGGGCGCGGGCATCAGTCAGCATCCTGTCGAGCTGTGCCGGGCCGCACGTCTGCTTCGTCACGCCTTCAGGGAGGGCCCGATTTGCGGTGTGGACTTGCTTGGACTTGGCCACGCACTCGTTCCAGACCCACCGGCACCGGTCCCACTCGGCCACCAGCAAGGCGAGCGCAGCCGATGACACACGAAGCCGGTAGGTGAACCGAGCAACCTTGGCACCCTCCGCCACCGCCGCCGTTGTTGCCGCCATCACGCCAACGTAGAGCCCGATCTCGCATCAATCCTTAGAACACTGGAACCTCACTCGAGTGAGTGACCGAGCTGCCGGCGCGGGAGAATGGGTGCATGAGTCCTTTGCTGCGCCGTGCCGGAAAGAAGCGTCCCGAGGAGCGGGTGGTCACGCTCATCGGGAAGCCGGGGTGCCATCTCTGTGATGACGCCCAGGAAGTGGTGGAGAAGGTGTGCGCCGAGACGGGCGCACAGTGGGAGAAGAAGGACATTTCCGAGGATGAGGAGCTGTACCGGCTGCACTGGGAGCAGATTCCGGTCGTGCTGGTGGATGGTGAACAGCACACCTTCTGGAGGGTGAACCCTGACCGGCTCCGACGGGCATTGCAGGCTTGAGCCGTCGGGCGGTTACCATCATGGGCGATTTATGGGGTCTCGGGGGCGTATTGGTGAGGAGTGTGTACCGTTTTGCCCCCTTCGGGAATTGAACGGGTTCGGCGTGTCGTTGGTTCCCGGTCCATACGCCCAAGGCGCGTGACCCCGGTCACTTTGGTCGGACAAAGCGGACACAATCTTTGTGCACGCGTTCACAAAGACATAGCCTGCATTCGACGGGGTGGTCCTGGGACAAGTGGCCACCTGCAGCCCCGCTCATCCCGCAGGAGCATCGTGGCAACTGGCCGAACTCACCGACCGGCGACCCGCAGCCGAGGTATTCCCGAGGCCACTGTCGCCCGGCTTCCGCTGTACTTGCGTGCCCTCACCGCGCTCTCCGAGCGATCGGTGCCCACGGTGTCCTCCGAGGAGCTGGCCGCGGCCGCCGGAGTCAACTCCGCGAAGCTCCGCAAGGACTTCTCCTACCTCGGCTCCTACGGGACCCGCGGCGTCGGGTACGACGTGGAGTACCTCGTCTACCAGATCTCCCGCGAGCTCGGGCTGACCCAGGACTGGCCGGTCGTCATCGTCGGCATCGGCAACCTCGGCGCCGCGCTGGCCAACTACGGCGGTTTCGCCTCGCGCGGCTTCCGCGTGGCGGCGCTCATCGACGCCGACCCGGCCATGGCCGGCAAGCCGGTGGCGGGCATGCCCGTGCAGCACACCGATGAGCTGGAGAAGATCATCGAGGAGAACGGCGTCTCGATCGGGGTCATCGCGACCCCGGCGGGGGCCGCCCAGCAGGTCAGCGAGCGGCTGATCGCCGCCGGTGTCACCTCCATCCTGAACTTCGCGCCGACCGTGCTGTCCGTCCCCGAGGGCGTCGACGTGCGCAAGGTCGACCTGTCGATCGAGCTCCAGATCCTGGCCTTCCACGAGCAGCGCAAGGCCGGCGAGGAAGCGGCCGCCGCCGCTGCCGCCGGGGTTCCCGCCCCGGGCACCGGCACCGGTGCGGCTCCGGCCGCCGCCGTCGTGCCGCCCGCCGGACGGGCCGCCGCCGTCGCACGGAAGGGCGGCCCCGAGGGGGACGTCCCGGCGGTGATGCCGGCATGAGTCTGCTCGTCGTTGGGCTGAGCCACCGCAGTGCGCCCGTGAGCGTGCTGGAGCGCGCTTCGCTGGCCGCCGATGCCAAGGTCAAACTGCTGCACGACACGCTGGCCGCCGAGCCTGCGGCGGAAGCGGCGGTGCTCGCCACCTGCAACCGGATCGAGCTGTACGCCGACGTGGACAAGTTCCACGCCGGTGTCGCCGAGCTGTCGACGCTGCTGGCGCAGCACAGTGGTGTCGCGCTGGAGGAGCTCACTCCTTATCTCTACGTGCACTACGAGGACCGGGCCGTCCACCATCTGTTCTCGGTGGCTTGCGGGCTGGACTCGATGGTCGTCGGCGAGGGGCAGATCCTCGGGCAGATCAAGGACGCGCTGGCGCTGGGGCAGGAGCTCCATACGGCCGGGCGGCTGATCAACGATCTTTTCCAGCAGGCACTGCGTGTGGGGAAGCGGGCGCACTCCGAGACCGGGATCGACCGGGCCGGGCAGTCGCTGGTGACCTTCGGGCTGGAGCAGCTCGCCGTGCGGGTGCCGGTGGAGGAGTGGGCCGCGGGGAAGCGGGCGCTCGTCATCGGGGCCGGGTCGATGTCTTCGCTGGCGGCGGCGACGTTGGCGCGGGTCGGCGTCGCCGAGGTCGTGGTCGCCAACCGGACCACCGAGCGGGCGGAGCGGTTGGCCGGGATTCTGGTTGCCTCGGGCACCGGGGTGGCGGCTTCGGCCATTGCGATGTCCGGGGTCGCCGATGAGCTGGCCCGGGTCGATGTCGTCGTGTCCTGTACCGGGGCCACCGGCTTGGTGCTGACCGGGGATGACGTGGCCGCGGCCATGGAGGAGCGCCCTGCGGGGGCTGTCCCCTACCCGCCCTTCCACCGTTCCCCGGAGCTTCGCCCCGGACCCGATGCGGGTGCGGCGCCGTTCCCGGGGGCCGGCCCCCGGACCCCCGCGCCTCAAACGCCGGCGGGGCTGGATTTGGCTGCGGCCGGTTCGTCCGTGCGGCTGGATTCGGCTGAGCGGCAGGATGTCGCGGGGCTGGATTCCGTCGACGCCGCTCTCGTCGCGCGGCTTGCCGTGCTGGCGGGGGAGGGGCGGCGGATTGCCGATGCCGGGGCCGTGCGGAGCAAGGTGGTCGTCGAGGAGCGGGACGGGTGTCCTGTGGGGCTCGAGGCGCTGGCTTCCGATCCTGGGCGGACCGCCGATGGGCGGGCCGCGCTCGCCGGGGTGGACGCCGGGTCGCTGGAGCTGCACGGGACCTGGGCCGACCAGGGCGAGGCCGCCGCGCAGCGGCAGCAGCCGCGCAAGGGCGTACGGAGCCAGGTGGACGCGCAGCCCGTACGGCTCGCGCTGCTGGACTTGGCCATGCCGCGCGATATCGATGCCGCCGTGCACCGGATTCCGGGCGTGCGGCTCGTCGACATCGAGTCGCTGGCCGAGGCGAGCGCCGATGCGCCCATGGCCGCCGACGTCGACGCCGTACGCGCGATAGTGGCCGCGGAAGTGGCCGCCTTCGGGGCCGCTCAGCGGGCCGCGCACATCACGCCCACCGTGGTCGCCCTGCGCGCCATGGCCGCCGAGGTCGTCGCCATGGAAGTGGCGCGGCTCGACGGACGGGTGCCCGATCTCGACGAGCGGCAGCGGGCTGAAGTGACTCAGACCGTGCGGCGCGTCGTCGACAAGCTCCTCCACGCGCCCACCGTGCGCGTCAAGCAGCTCGCGAGCGAGCCCGGCGGCGCCGGGTACGCCGAGGCGCTGCGCGAACTCTTCGATCTCGACCCGCAGACGGTGGCCTCCGTCAGCCGGGCCGACGAGGCTGACAAGAACCACGACTCAGGACGGGCATCATGAATCCACGTCTCGACCAGCCGCTGAGGCTCGGCACGCGGCGCAGCAAGCTGGCCATGTCCCAGTCCGGGCATGTCGCCGAGGCGGTACGGGCGATCACCGGCCGGCCCGTCGAGCTCGTGGAGATCACGACCTACGGTGACGTGTCCCGCGAGAGCCTTTCGCAGATCGGCGGCACCGGCGTCTTCGTCACCGCCCTGCGCGAGGCCCTGGTGCGCGGCGAAGTCGACTTCGCCGTGCACTCGCTGAAGGACCTGCCCACCACGCAGCCCGACGACCTCGTGATCGCGGCCATGCCGCAGCGCGAGGACCCGCGCGACGCGCTCGTCGCCCGCGACGGCCTGACCTTCGAGCAGCTGCCCGACGGTGCGCGGATCGGCACCGGCTCGCCGCGGCGCAGGTCGCAGCTGCACGCTTACGCCAAGTCGCTGGGGAAGGTCATCGAGACCGTCGCCATCCGCGGCAACGTGGACACCCGGATCGGGTTCGTGCGCAGCGGCGAGCTCGACGCCGTCGTGCTGGCCGCCGCCGGGCTCAACCGGATCGGCCGCGGCGACGAGGCCACCGACCTGATCTCCGTGGACAACATGCTGCCCGCGCCCGGCCAGGGCGCCCTGGCCGTGGAGTGCCTGGCGTCCGACACGGACCTGATCTCCGCGCTCGCCGAGCTCGACGACCCGTACACCCGGGCCGCCGTGACCGCCGAACGCGCCCTGCTCGGCGCCCTGGAGGCCGGCTGCAGCGCCCCCGTGGGCGCGCTCGCCGACCTGCTGGCCGACGGGCAGATTGTCAATGAGATGCGCCTGCGGGGAGTCGTGGGAACCCTCGACGGTTCCACGCTGGTGCAGCTGTCCACCACCGGTCCCGTGCCCCAGTCGTACGACGAGGCCATGGCGCTCGGCCGCGAACTCGCGGACGAGATGCTGGCCAAGGGCGCGGCCGGTCTGATGGGGGAGCGGTCGCTTTGAACCCCACAAGCCCAACCACCTCCGCGTGTCCGTCCGTCGCCGTCCAGGGGCACGTCACCTTCCTCGGTGCCGGCCCGGGCGACCCGGGACTGCTGACGCTTCGCGCCGTGGAGGCCCTGGCCGCCGCGGACGTACTGATCGCGGAGCCCGAGGTGCTCGAAGTCGTACGTACGCATGCGCGCGCGGGGGTGGACACGCCACAGCTGACGGTTGCTGACGAGAAGTCAGCAGCCGCCGGTGTCCCGGTCATCCGAGACGCCGCCAATCTTGTCATGGAGGCCGCGCGCTCCGGCAGGCGGGTCGTCCGTGCCGTCACCGGCGACCCCGGGCTCGACGGGAACGCGGCCGAGGAGATGCTCGCCTGCGCCACCGGCGGCATCCCCTTCGAGGTCGTCCCCGGCGTCGCGACCGCCGTCGGCGTGCCCGCGTACGCCGGTGTTCCGCTGGCCGGCAAGCAGGGTGCGGACGTGAGGTTCGTGAACGCGCGGACCGCCTCCGCGCGCTGCTGGACCGAGGTGGGCGCCAGCGACGGCATCCTCGTCGTCTCCGCGACGCTGGAGACCGTCTCGGCGGCCGCGGCCGAGCTGATCGGCGCGGGGCGCAAGCCCGACACCCCGCTCACCGTGACCGTGGCCGGCACGACGACCCGCCAGCGGACGTGGAGCGCGACCCTGGGCACCATCGCCCAGGTGTTCAAGCAGGGCAAGATCCTCCCCTCGCCCGAGGGCGCGCGCTCCGTCATAGCCGTGGTCGGTGAGCACGGCGCCGTCGCGCGCCGCGAGGAACTGTCCTGGTTCGAGTCGAAGCCGCTGTTCGGCTGGCGCGTGCTCGTCCCGCGCACCAAGGAGCAGGCAGCCTCGCTCTCCGACCAGCTCCGTTCGTACGGTGCGGTGCCCCACGAGGTGCCGACCATCGCCGTGGAGCCGCCGCGCACCCCGCAGCAGATGGAGCGGGCGGTCAAGGGCCTGGTGACGGGCCGCTACGAGTGGATCGCCTTCACCTCCGTCAACGCCGTCAAGGCCGTGCGCGAGAAGTTCGAGGAGTACGGGCTCGATGCCCGGGCCTTCGCCGGCATCAAGGTCGCCGCCGTCGGCGAGCAGACCGCCGCCGCGCTGGTGGAGTTCGGCGTCAAGCCCGACCTCGTGCCCAGCGGCGAGCAGTCCGCTGCCGGTCTGCTGGAGGACTGGCCGCCGTACGACCCGGTCTTCGATCCGATCGACCGCGTCTTCCTGCCGCGCGCCGACATCGCCACCGAGACCCTGGTCGCCGGGCTCATCGAGCTCGGGTGGGAGGTCGACGACGTCACCGCCTACCGGACCGTGCGCGCTTCGCCGCCGCCGCAGGACACGCGTGAGGCGATCAAGGGCGGCGGCTTCGACGCCGTGCTCTTCACGTCGTCGAGCACCGTGCGCAACCTCGTCGGCATCGCCGGCAAGCCGCACAACGTCACCGTCATCGCGTGCATCGGCCCGGCCACGGCCAAGACGGCCGAGGAGCACGGGCTCCGGGTCGACGTGCTGTCGCCCGAGCCGAGCGTGGGCAAGCTGGCGGAGGCCCTCGCGGAGTACGGGGCCGCGCGCCGCGAGGCCGCGAAGGAGGCCGGGGAGAACGTGTACCGGCCGAGCGAGCGGCGGCCGGGGGCGCGCAGGCGCCGTACGACCTGATGGCCGCCTTAGCGGTGTTAGTGGGCAGGGCCCGGGTGCGATGCGCGCCCGGGCCCTGTGGCATGTTCGGGCCCGTGTCGGACCCCGGCCCGATCGACGGGACACCGCCTAGGCTTGTCCCGACTGCTGTCGAAGCTCGAAGAGGCGACTAGAAGATGAGCACGTACGGATCCTTCCCCGGCTCGCGGCCCCGCCGGCTGCGCACCACCCCGGCGATGCGGCGGATGGTCGCGGAGTACCGGCTGCACCCCTCGGACCTGATCCTCCCGGCGTTCGTCCGGGAGGGCATCAGCGAGCCGCTCGCCATCTCGGCGATGCCGGGCGTGGTCCAGCACACCCGGGACACGCTGCGGAAGGCCGCCGTGGAGGCCGTCGAGGCCGGGGTCTCCGGGATCATGCTCTTCGGCGTACCGGCCGACGAGAACAAGGACGCGCGGGGCACGGCGGGCACGGAGCCGGACGGGATCCTGCAGGTCGCGATCCGCGACGTGAAGGCGGAGGTGGGCGACGATCTGGTGATCATGTCCGACCTGTGCCTGGACGAGTACACCGACCACGGGCACTGCGGGGTCCTGGACGAGCACGGCCGCGTGGACAACGACGCGACGCTGGAGCGCTACGCCGAGATGGCGCAGGTGCAGGCCGACGCGGGCGTCCACGTGGTGGGTCCGAGCGGGATGATGGACGGCCAGGTCGGCGTCGTCCGCGACGCGCTGGACGAGACGGGCCACGAGGACGTCTCGATCCTCGCGTACACGGCCAAGTACTCCTCCGCCTTCTACGGTCCCTTCCGCGAGGCCGTCGCGTCCTCGCTCCAGGGCGACCGCAAGAGCTACCAGCAGGACCCGGCGAACGCCCGGGAGTCGCTGCGCGAGCTCGCCCTCGACCTGGAGGAGGGCGCCGACATGGTGATGGTCAAGCCGGCCGGGCCCTACCTGGACATCCTCTACCGGGTCGCGCAGGCGGTGGACGTCCCGGTGGCGGCGTACCAGATCAGCGGCGAGTTCGCGATGATCGAGGCGGCGGCGGAGAAGGGCTGGATCGAGCGCGACCGGGCGATCCTGGAGACCCTGCTCGGCATCAAGCGGGCGGGCGCGGACACGATCCTGACGTACTGGGCGACAGAGGTCGCGCAGTGGCTGCAGGCTGAGCGGTAGGTCCGAGCAGGCGGAGGAGGGGCCCGGGCGGGGATGCCCGGGCCCCTTCGCGTGCGCCGACGGGGAGCGGCCGGAACCGGCCCGCCGGACGTGTTGAGCGGGCCGCGAGCGGGCGCCGGTACAAAGGCGCTCACCTGCCGAATCAGGGCCGCACCGCAGGACCACATCCCCGAAGGAAGCCCATGGCCACTGACCAGATCTCGACCGGTTCTGCGCCGACCCGCTCCAGAACGGCGCCGCCCCGTACCGACGCACCGCCGCCCCGTACGACCCGGCTCGACTCGCTCACCGGCCTGCGGTTCCCCGCCGCGCTGCTGGTCTTCGCCCATCACGCCTTCCTCCCCATACCCCCGCTGCGGCTGCTGGCGGACGACGCCACCGAGTACCGGCTGGCCGGCTGGTTCACCCAGGCCGGCGGGCTCGGGGTGACCTTCTTCTTCGTCCTCAGCGGGTTCGTCCTGACCTGGTCGGCCCGGGACCGGGACACCACGACGGGGTTCTGGCGGCGCCGGTTCGTGAAGATCTACCCGAACTACGTGGTCACCTGGGCGCTCGCCCTGTCCCTGTTCGCGCTGTACTACACCTCCGCGGGCGTCGCGGTGGCCAACCTGTTCATGGTGCAGGTCTGGTGGCCCGAGTTCATGACCAACTTCAGTGTGAACGCACCGAGTTGGTCCCTGGCCGTGGAAGCGGTGTTCTACCTCTGCTTCCCCGCCCTCTTGGCGGGCTTCCGGCGGATCGACCCCGGCCGCCTGAAGTACTGGATCACCGGCACGATCGCCGCGGTGGTGGCCACCCCCGCCCTCGCGTACGCCCTCTTCCCGAGCGGCGACCGCATCCCCAGCGGCCACGACAGCTCGGTCTCCCAGTACTGGTTCAGCTACGTGCTGCCCCCGGTCCGCATGGCCGACTTCGCCCTCGGCATCCTGGTGGCGCTCGCCGTGAAGCACGGGCGCTGGCGCAACATCGGCATGATCCGGTCGAGCCTGCTGCTGGCCGCCGGCTACTGGCTGACCTTCCACGTGCCCTACCTCTACGGCCAGCGCGCCGTGCTGATCGTGCCGATCGTGCTGCTCATCGCGGCCGCCGCGAGCGCGGACATCGAGGGGCGGCCCAGTGTGTTCCGCCACCGCGCGATGGTCTGGCTGGGCGAGATCTCCTTCGCCTTCTACCTGCTGCACTACATCACGATGTGTTCGCTGCGCTGGGCGCTCGGCGAGGACCAGATGTACTCGCTCCCCGTGACCCTGGGCCTGCTGGCGGGCGTCGGAGCGGCCACGCTCCTGATGTCCTGGGGGCTCTTCGCCTGGGTCGAGACCCCGCTCGTACGCCGCTTCGGCCGCTCGCGCCGCCGTACGCAGACCGCCGGCTGAGCCGATTCGCATCGCCTCCCGCGCAGGTGCACCCTGGAGACAGGGTGCACCGAACCCGGAGGTGATGCGCCATGACCACGCTCGTCGGGTGGCATGTGGAGCTCGAATTCACCGAGGAGGGCCACCGAACCAGTGCGGCGGCCCTGGTCAGACTCGGGGACGGCTCCGAGATACGGGCGCACGGCTATGCCATGCGTCACCCCTCCGACCCGGAGCAGCTGAGGGTCGGGGAAGAGATCGCGGGCGCTCGCGCACTGATGGACATCGCGTCCCAGATGCTGCAGAAGGCCCACTCGGAGATCGACGCGGCGACGGGGCGGCACTCGTACCCGCTGCACTGAGCGACGCGTCGGGATGCGGGCGCGGTGTGCCGTGTCGGCGCACCGCGCCCGCCCGCGCCGTCCGCCGCCTACCGCGTCCGCCGTTCGAAGAGCACGGCCGACAGGGCCACGGACACCACGCCGATGCCCGCGCACCACGCCAGGGCCACCCAGGGGGCGTCGCCCGCCGGCCGGGCCAGGAGCAGGGCCCGGAGGGACTCGATCACCGGGGTCAGCGGCTGGTGGTCGGCGAAGCCGTGGAGCCAGCCGGGCATGGTGTCGATGGGGACGAACGCGCTGGACGGGTACGGCAGGAACATCATCAGGAAGGTGAAGCCGCCCGCTGCCTCCGGGGTCTTGGCGAGCAGCCCGAGCGTCGCGGCCAGCCACGAGATCGCGGTGATGTACGCGACCAGGAGCGCGGCCGCGGCCAGGTAGCCGCGCAGCGAGGCCTGGGGGCGGAAGCCGATGGCGAGGGCGACGGCCAGGACCAGGCCGGTGGACACCAGGTTGCGCAGGACCGAGGCGGCGACGTGCCCGGCCAGGATCGGGACGCCGCCGATGTCCAGGGACCGGAAGCGGTCGATCACGCCTTCCTTCATGTCGGTGGCGACGCTGACGGCGGTGCTCGCCGCGCCGAAGCCGGCGCAGAGCAGCATCGCTCCCGGAACCACGTAGGTCACGTAGGTCGTGCCGGTGTCGATGGCTCCGCCGAAGAAGTAGACGAAGATCAGCATCAGCATGACCGGCAGCATCAACGCCGTGATCAGGACGTCCGGTTGGCGGCGGCTGATGCGCAGGCTGCGCCCGGTGAGGGTGTGGGCGGCCGCGATGACGCCGGGGCGGGTCGTCACGGACGCGGAAGCGGAAGCGGGTGCGGAAGCGGGGGCGGACGTGGTCGCTGGAGTGGTCGTGGAAGTGGTCACGGAGCGGCTCCCGTCAGGGTGAGGAACACGTCGTCGAGGGTGGCGCCGCGGACCGAGAAGCGGTCCACGGCCGTGTGGTCGGGGTCGAGTTCGTCGAGCAGGGACCGGACGTGGGCGGCGCTGCCGTCGGTGGGCAGGCTGAGGCCGAGCTCCTCCGGTGCGAGGGTGAGGCCCTCCGCGACGGCCGCGGGTTCCCCCGCCGAGAGGCGGAGCGCGCGCGGGGCCAGTGCGTCGTAGGCGGTCCGGCTGGCGAGGGTCAGGTCGAGGCGGTGGCCCGCCACGCGGGACTTGAGCTCCCCGGGAGTGCCTTCGGCGGCGATCCGTCCGCCGGCCAGGACGGCCACGCGGTCGGCGAGGCGGTCGGCCTCCTCCAGGTACTGGGTGGTGAGCAGCACGCTGGTGCCGTCGGCGCGCAGTTCCCGTACGAGGTTCCACAGGTCCTGGCGGCTGCGCGGGTCGAGCCCGGAGGTCGGCTCGTCCAGGAAGATCACTTCCGGTCGGGAGACCAGGCTCGCGGCGAGGTCGAGGCGGCGGCGCATGCCGCCCGAGTAGGACTTCGCCGTGCGCCCGCCGGCCTCGGCGAGCCCGAATCGTTCCAGCAGCTCGTCGGCCCGCGCCCGGGCCGCGCGGGGCCGCAGCCCGTGGAGCCGGCCCATCATGCGGAGGGTCTCGGCGCCGGTCTGGAGCTCGTCGACGGCCGCGGACTGCCCGGTGAGGCTGATGGAGCGGCGAACGCGGGCCCGCTCGGACGCGGTGTCGTGACCCGCGACCCGCGCGGTGCCGGAGTCGGGCTCGGTGAGGGTGGCGAGGATCCGGACGGTGGTGGTCTTCCCGGCGCCGTTGGGTCCGAGGAGGGCGAGGACGCTGCCGCGCGGGACGGCGAGGTCGATGCCGTCGAGGACGCGCAGGGCGCCGTAGGACTTGGTCAGAGCAGTGGCGTGGATGCCGAGGTCGTCCATGGCGGACTCCGTTCTGCGTTCTGCGTATGGGTTACGCGCCATTGCGTAAGTAATACACAGAACTAGGATGTGCGTCAACGACTCATGACGGACGGACGGGGGAGGGAGCGGCCATGGTGAAGGAAGCGGACGACGACGGCACCGGGCTCCCGGCGAGCCTGGCGATGGCCTGGGGCCTGCGCGAACGGCCCGGCAAGGGCCCGCGCCCCACCCTCACGCTCCAGCGGATCGTGGACGCGGCGGTCGCTCTCGCCGCGGGGGAGGGGATGGACGCCGTCTCCATGGGGCGGGTCGCCAAGGAGCTGGGCGTCTCGACGATGTCCCTCTACCGGTACGTCACGGCGAAGGAAGAGCTCTACATCCTGATGGCGGACGCGGGTGTCGGCACCCCGCCGGAGCCGTCCGGGGTTTCGGGCTGGCGGGAGCTGCTGTCGGAGTGGGCCTACGCGCAGCGGGCCGTCCTGATGGCCAACTCCTGGATCGTGCGCATTCCGCTCAGCGGAGCGCCGGTCAGCCCCAACCAGCTCGCCTGGATGGAACGCGGGCTCGCGGCGATGGCCGGGACCGCCCTGAGGGAGGGCGAGAAGGTCTCGGCGATCATCCTCATCGGCGGGCTGGTCCGCAACGAGGCGACGATGGTCGCGGACATGATCGCCGCCATCGTGAAGTCGGGCGTCTCACCGGACCAGGTACTGGGTCAGTACGTACGCACCCTGCGCCTGATGACCGCCCCGGACACGCACCCGGCGGTGACGCGCCTGCTGGAGTCCGACGCGTTCACGGGCGCGGACGAGCCGGACTTCCAGTTCCGCTTCGGCCTGGACCGCATCCTGGACGGCCTGGCCGCGCTGATCAGCGAGCGGTCCACTCCGTGAGGGTGGCCCAAGCGGCGGGGGTCAGGTTTAGCACCGGACCGTGCGGGACCTTCGAGTCGCGGACGTGGATCCGGGTCGCGCAGGTTGCGACCGCCACCTCCAGGCAGTTGCCGCCGTCGCTGCCGCTGTAGCTGGACTTGAACCACGTGAGGTGGGTGCTCATGGATCTCCTAGCAGCCGGTTCAACAGGTCCCTGGTTTCCTCGGGGTTGAGGGCCTGTGTGCGCAGCATGGCATACCTCTGGGCGAGGATGCTGACCTCATCCAGGTCAGAGACGACCAGGCTGCCTCGCTGGCTTTCGACGTACGCGATGTGCTGGTAGTTCGGGGTCTCCAGCAGGACGAACGGACCGTCCAGTGCTGGATGGCCGGTACGGTCCAGTGGCAGGATCTGGATCGAAACGCCGCGCCATTCGGAGCAGGTCAGCAGGTGGCGGAGTTGCTCCTGCAGGACCGCCCGGCCGCCGAGTGGGCAGGCGAGGGCGGGTTCCCAGATGACGAAGCTGGCTTGCATCGGCTTCTCGCGGCGCAGCGTCGTTTGGCGGTCGAGCCGGGCCGCCGTCTGGTCCGCGATCTCGCCCTCGGTGTAACGAGGTGTGCGGCTGCGGAAGACGGCCTGTGCGTACGCCTCGGTCTGGAGCAGACCGGGGATGACCTGGTTCTCGTACGAGGACAGCGCGACGGCCCTTTGCTCCAGGTTGATCAGCGGCTCCGCCCAGGGCGGGATCACGTCGATCTGAGGCATCTTGTGCGCGGCGACCGCGAACACCCCGGGAAGCCCCAGGATCTGGTCCAGCAGAACGGCCACGTCCGGCATCAGCGGTCGTCTGCCCTGCTCGATGGAGGCGATGCTCTCCTCCTGGAGTCCGACCAGCTTGCCGAGCTCCTTCTGGGTCAGTCCCTTGGCGATCCGGCAGACGGCGAGCTGCTCGCCGACCATCCGCATCGCCGTCGCATTGGGCCGTGCCCGCTTCCTTGGTGGCATGAATGTGAACTCCCCACCTGCGCCGGTGAAGTACCCGTACCAACCCGTACTGATTACGAGTACGGGTTGCCGTACTGCTCCACGCTAGTCACGTAACGCGACGATCGGCGGGTGAACCTTCATACTCAACCCGCCCTGGTGCAGGAGCGCCTCTACTTGCGCTCACCCCAAACCATCCGCGCCGCACGCCACTTCACACGTGACACCTTGGACGCGTGGGGCAGGGCCTCCCGGCGGGACGACCTGTTGCTCTGCGTGAGCGAGCTCGCGACCAACGCGCTGCGGTACGGGGTCCCGCGCGGCCGGGGCTACCTGCTGCGACTGCTCACGTACGACGGGACCGTCCGCATCGAGGTGCACGACAGCGGGCCCGGACTGTCGCGGATCGGGGAACGGACGGCCGGGCGGGGGCTGCTCCTGGTCGGGGCGCTGGCCGACGCGTGGGGGGTGCTGCCCCGGGCGCCGGGGAAGGTCGTCTGGTGCGAATTCCGGGGGGCCGGCTGCTAGCTTCGACTCTCGGGAAATCCTGGCCGAGGGGGATCAATGTCGCGTCCACTGCGGTGGGTTGTGGTCGTCGTGGGGACGGGGATCGCCTTCTTGGTGGGCTTCCGGCTGGGGGTGTGGGACCCGTTCGGCTGGCTGCCGGAGAAGGACTCCGACCGGGTGTCGGCCGCCGCAGGATTCGGCGGGGCGATGGCCGCGGTGTGTGCGCTGGTCGGCGGGTGGTGGGCCGGCGGCGGCGGCGGGGAGAACTCCCTGAGGCAACGGGCGCGGGCCTCCGGCACCAGCCAGGTCACGCAGACCGGGGGCGGCGGCTCCGGCCCGGTGGACCAGCGGGCGCGCGCCGACGGGGACTCCCGCGTCCAGCAGACGGCCGCCGGCGGCGGTGAGCAGCCGGATCCGGAACCTGCTCCGTGAGCGTCGAGCAACGGGCGCAGGCTGAGGGGTCCTCGACGGTCATTCAGGTGTTTGGGGACTACACCGCTGCCCCGGGGCCCGGGGCCGGTCCCGTACCCCAGCCGCCGGCGGCGCCGGGGCTGCCCGCTCCGCCTGCCGCGCTCGTGGGGCGGGACGGGCCGGTCAAGGTGCTGGCGGACCTGCTCGACGAGGGCGGGGCTCCGGTGACCGTCGTGGCCGGGCTTCCGGGGGTCGGCAAGAGTGCGCTGGCCGTCGCGACGGCCCATCGGGCGTTGGAGTACGGGTGGTTCGAGGAACGGTTGTTCTTCCTCCAGCTGCACGGCTACGCCCCGAACGGCGCGGTGAGCGGGGCGCAGGCGGTGCGGGAGATGCTGCGGTACCTCGGCGTCGGGGACGCGGACGTACCGCCGTCCCCCGAGGGGCAGGTGGCGCTGTACCGGGCCCGGCTGGCCGCGCTGGCGCGGGCCGGGCAACGGGTGCTGATCGTCGCGGACGACGCGGGGGCGGTGTCCCAGGTGCAGGACCTCGTACCGCCGGACGGCACGCATCGGCTACTGGTGACCTCGCGGCACCGGCTGGTCGCGCCGGGGTTCGCCGCGAGGGTCGTCGGGCTGGACGAACTGTCGGCCGGGCCCGCGGCGGAGCTGATCGCCGGTGCGCTGCGGCGGACCTGGCCGGAGGATCCGCGCCCGGCGCGGGAGCCCGAGGCGCTGGCGCGGGTGGCAGACCTCTGCGGGCGGCTACCGCTCGCGCTGACGGTGGCGGGGGCGCTGCTGGCGGGGGATCCGGGGCTGGCGGCGGGTGAGTTGGCGCGGCAACTGGCCGAGGCGAGGACCCGGCTGGAGACGCTGCACGTCGAGGGCCACGTGCCGGTCGGGGTCCGGGCCGCGTTCGACCTCTCGTACGCAAGGCTGCCTGCGGACCAGGCGCGGATCTTCCGGCTGCTGACGGTGGCGCCGGGGCCGGACTGTTCCACCGCGTTCGCTTGGCTGCTCGCCGGGTACGAGGGACTGCCCTCGGTCGAGGGCTACGCCGAGGTGAGGCCGTCCCTGGCCGCTCTCGCGGGGGCGAGCCTCCTCTCGGAGCAGCCGGTCGGTTCGGGGCGTTGGCGCATGCACGACCTGGTGCGGCTGTACGCGCGGGACCGGGCGGAGGAGTGCGCGCAGGAGGACGGCCGGGAAGTGGCGGCCGAGCGACTCATGGCCGCTTTCCTCGGCACCACCCGCAAGGCGGTCCGCGTGCTGGGCATCGGCCCCGCGAAGGCCGAGGACGAGAAGCTTCCCCCGATGGCCGCGGCGCTTCACTGGATGGACGCGGAACGCGCCGTGCTGGTCGCCGCCGTGGGGTGGGCCGCAGAGGCTGGTTGGCCCGAGGCCGTCTTCGCGCTGACCGACGCGCTGGGCCCCTACCTCGCCGTCTACGGTCATGCACCGGACGCGGTGATGGTGGCGGGGGATGCTCTCGAAGTGGCACGGTCAACCGGTGATCGCTGGTTGACCGGAAGCATGCTGGCGAACCTCGGCAGCGCGCTCAACGAATCGTGGCGGGCCGAGGAGGCGATCGGACCGTTGACGGAGGCTCTCGCCGTCTTCCGTGAGGCTGAGGGGCGGGAAGGGGAGGCCAATGTCCTGGACCTCTTGTCTGCCGTCTTCCGGAAGACGGGGCGACTCGAAGAGGCCAGGGCAAGGAGCGAGGAGGCCCTGAAGATCTTCCGCGAGCTGGGGAACCGGCAGGGGGAGGGCTTCGCCCTGTTCCATCTCGCCAACGCTCTGGACGACCTGGGGGAGCAGGCCGAGGCCGTCGAAATGTGCAGACAGGTGGTGAGTTGCATGCGCGAGACCGGCGACCGGCACCGCGAGGCCTCCGGATCGCAGCTTCTTGCGAAAGTGCTGTGGGGGGCCGGGGAGCGGGAGGAGGCCCAGGCCGTATGGGAAGAGACGCTCTCGATGCTGCGCGGCCTGGGGCGCAGCACAACCGTGGCGCATGTGCTCACGGAACTGGGCAAAGCGCTGTTGGAAGACGGGCAATCGACTGAAGCGCGCGTGCGCTACGCGGAAGCACTGGTCCTGTTCGAGGCCACCGGGGACCAACAGGGCGAAGCGGTGACGACGGGCGTCCTGGGCGCGATCTGCCTGCTGGAGCACCGGTTCACGGAAGCGCTGGAGTCGTACGAAAGGGCTGCGTCCCTCCTGGCCGACACGGAGCAGTGGAGGAGCGAAGCCCAGGCGCAATTGGGTCGCGGAGCCGCGCTGCTGGGCCTGGGGCGACGGGCCGAGTCCGTCGAAGCCCTCGACCGGGCGGCCGCTCTGTTCGCCCTTGCGGGCGACGGCGAAGGGGAAGCAGCAGCGTGTGCCGATGCGGTCCGGCTCGCTGTGCTCACCGAAGTCCGGCCGCCCCGGCGCTGGTGGGACCGCCTCAGGCGCTGAGCCGTACCGCCAATCTGGCCATCGCCGTGCGGAGTTCCCGCTCCGCGCCCAGCGGGACGATCGCCGCGCGGCCCGGGACGCGGAGGCCGCCCGTCAGGGCGACCCGGGTGCCGCCGCCGGGCTCCGGGGTGGCGGCCATGCCGATGATCAGGAAGCGGCTCTGGAGCCAGCACCAGCCCGGGCGCAGGACGCCGTGGAAGTGGGCCCGTAGGCCGTACGTGCTGCGGGCCAGGGCCTCCACGCGGTCTCCGTCGAGGCGGAGGACCCGCACGGTGCGCATGTCGGGCTGGAAGCGGCCGAACTCGCCCTCCAGGTCCGACATCACCGCCCAGACGGCCTCCAGGGGGGCGGGGAGGGTCGCTTCGACGACCCGGGCTCCCGGGACGCCGGCCGCCATGATGCGCAGGCGGGCGACCGGATCCACTTCGTGTTCGGATGTCATGCGGACCACGCCTTCCTGAAGCTTGTACGGGCCCGGTGCAGCCGGGACTTGGCGGTGCCCGGCGGGACGCCGAGCAGGGCGGCGGCGGACTCCTCGTCGAGGCCTTCGACGTCGCGGAGCACGAGGACGGCCCGGTGGGCGGGGGAGAGGCGGGCCAGGACGTCCTCGATGTCGGCGGCCAGCTGCGGATCGTCCCGGGCGGGTACGTCGGCCAGTTCGGCCGGGCGGTCGCGGGAGGCGCGCCGGGCGGTGCCGACGGCCTCGCGGACGGCGATGGACCGGACCCAGCCGTACAGGGCCTCCGGGTCTCGGAGCGAGCGCAGGGACCGGAAGACCGCGAGCAGCGCCTCCTGCGTGGCGTCGGGGCCGTCCGCGAGGGCGATCGGTTGGCAGATCCGGGCGACGTACGGGGTCAGGTGGTCGAGGAGGTCGTGCAGCGCGAGGGTGTCTCCGGCCCGGGCCGCGCGCGCGAGGGCGACTCCGCGGTCGCGGGCGGCGGGGGTGAGGGGACCCGCGGCGGGGCTGCCGTGCATGCTCACCGGGCCCGGGCCAGCCGGGCCGCGGCCCAGCCGAAGCCGAGGCAGGCGGGGGTGTACAGGGCGAGGTTGAGGGCACGGAACGGGCCGTCCGCCGGGCTGTCGAGGAGACCGGCGGCCCAGCCCAGGCCCGCGAGGCCCCGTACGGCCAGCCCGGCGGCGACGGCGGCCGTCACCAGGCGGGCGGGCCGCCCGGCCCGGCCGTGCGCGTGCGCGAGTACGGCGGCGGCCGCGGTCAGGGTGAGCGCGGCGAGCGGCAGGACCACGGGCGGGCCGAAGGACACCTCGGAGCCGAGCACGGCCAGGGACAGGGTCCGCTCGTCGGGGGCGGGCCAGGTCAGGCCGGTGGCCCAGTACAGGTGGACCAGCCCGTCGGCGGCGAGCAGCGCGGCGAGCACGCGCCCGGTGCGTAGGCGTGTCGTGTCCTTCATGGTGTGCCCCCTCGGTGATGAAACGCTCCGGCAACGCTCCGGCACACAGAGGAGGGGGCCCACGGGGGAAACGTCCCCCGTGAGCCCCGTCACATCAGGAGGCGGGCGGCGGCCCGGTCAGGCGGGCTGCTCCGGGGCGGTCGCCGTGATGACCGAGAAGCCGCCGCCCTGCGGGTCGGCGAGGACCGCCATCCGGCCCGCCACCATGTCGAAGGCGGGAGCCATGACCGTGCCCCCGGCGCGGACGGCGGCCGCCTGGACGGAATCGACGTCATCGACGTGGAAGTACGGCATCCAGTGCGGCGGAACCCCCGGCGGAAGCTTGTCCATGTTCATCATCCCGCCGACCGCGCGGCCGCCGACCTGGAACTCCGTGTACCCGTCGGCGCCCGGCATCGAGGACTCGGCGGTGGTGACGGGCAGGACGGCGGTGTAGAACGCGACCGCGGCGGGGACGTCGCCGGTGGTCAGCTCGTTCCAGATGAGCGCGCCGTGCTCGTTGACGATGCCCGCTCCGTCGAAGGTGCCGGCCTGCCACAGGCCGACGACGGCGCCGGTCGGGTCGACGATGACGGCCATCCGCCCGAGGTCCATGACGTCCATCGGGCCCATCATGACCGTGCCGCCCGCGTCGGTGACCGACTTGAGGGTGGCGTCGATGGCGTCCGTGGCCAGGTACGTGGTCCACACGGTCGGGGGCATCGGGTCGGGGATCGTGCCGTCCGGGTTCATCGCCTTCATGATTCCGGCGACCGGCTTGCCCTTGAGGGTGCAGACGGCGTACCCGCCGGTCTCGGGCGGGCCGACCTCGCCCTGCCAGCCGAAGAGGTCGCAGTAGAAGTCGATGGCGGCCTGCTGGTCGGGAACCATCAGGTCGATCCAGCAGGGGGTGCCGGCCTTGTAGGGGCCGTTCATGTCGGGCACGGGGCCCTCCGTGGGGGTGGGTAGGGGATGGACGGGCCGTCCCCTACCCGGCAGGTGTGGCTGAAATCGGACCGTACGGGTGAACCGGGTCCGGGCGACGCCCGCACGTACGGCGGCCCCCGTCTCCCGGTGGGGGAGACGGGGGCCGCCGTTGCGCCGTAGCCCCGGGGTCAGAGCTTCTCGGGGGTGCGGATGCCGAGGAGGGACATGCCCTTGCTGAGGGTGCGCGCGGTCAGCTCGCACAGGAACAGGCGGTTCTCGCCGACGACGAGCTCGGGCTCGGGCTTCACGACCGGGCACTGCTCGTAGAACGTCGCGAACAGCGAGGACAGCTGGTAGAGGTACGCCGCCACCTTGTGCGGGGCGTGCTCCGCGGCCGCCTCGGCGATGAGCTCGCCGAAGTGGTCCAGGTGCAGGCCCAGCGCGCGCTCGGCCGGCGCCAGCTCCAGCTCCGGGTGCGCGACCGGCTTGCGGTCGCCCGCCTCGCCCGCCTTGCGCAGGATCGACTTGATGCGGGCGTACGCGTACTGGAGGTACACGGACGTGTCACCGGTCAGCGAGACCATCTGGTCCAGGTCGAACTTGTAGTCGCGCGCGGCCGAGGTGGACAGGTCCGCGTACTTCACGGCGCCGATGCCCACGTACTGGCCGTTCTCGACGATCTCCGCCTCGCTCAGACCGATCTTCTCGGCCTTCTCCCGGACGACGGCCGTGGCCCGGTCGACGGCCTCGTCGAGGAGGTCCACCAGCCGCACCGTCTCGCCCTCACGGGTCTTGAACGGCTTGCCGTCCTTGCCCAGCACGGTGCCGAAGGCCAGCTGCACGGCCTTGACCTCGTCGTTCAGCCAGCCCGCCCGGCGAGCCGTCTCGAAGACCATCTTGAAGTGCAGGGACTGCCGCGCGTCCACCACGTAGATCAGCTCGGTCGCGCCCAGCGTGCCCACCCGGTCGCGGATCGCCGAGAGGTCGGTCGCGGCGTAGCCGAAGCCGCCGTCGGACTTCTGGACGATCAGCGGGGTCGGGTTGCCGTCCGGACCCTTGACGTCGTCGAAGAACACGCAGAGCGCGCCGTTGGAACGGACGGCCACGCCCGAGTCCTCCAGCAGCTTGCAGGTCTCCACCAGCATGTCGTTGTAGCCGGACTCGCCGATGACGTCCGGGTCCTGGATGTCCATGTCCAGCTTGTTGAAGACGGAGTAGAAGTAGATCTTCGACTCGTCCACGAAGCGCTGCCACAACGCCAGCGTCTCCGGCTCGCCCGCCTGGAGGTCCACCACCCGGGCCCTGGCCCGCGTCTTGAACTCCTCGTCGGAGTCGAAGAGCGTGCGCGAGGCCTTGTACAGGCGGTTCAGGTTGGACATGGCCTCCTCGCCGGAGACCTCCGCGCCGTCCTCGGACTTGTGGTCCAGCTCGTGCGGGTGCTCCAGCAGGTACTGGATGAGCATCCCGAACTGGGTGCCCCAGTCGCCGATGTGGTGACGCCGGACCACCTTCTCGCCGGTGAACTCCAGGATCTCCACCATCGCCGCACCGATCACGGCGGACCGCAGGTGGCCGACGTGCATCTCCTTGGCCACGTTCGGCTGCGCGTAGTCGATCACCGTCGTACCCGGCTTCGCCGCGAGCGGCACACCGAGACGGTCGTCCGCGGCGCGGGCCGCCAGGGTCTCGACGATCGCCCGGTCGGTGATGGTGATGTTGAGGAAGCCCGGACCCGAGACCTCGATCTCCCGGATCAGGTCACCGGTGTCGATGCCCTCGACCACGGTCGTCGCCAGCTCGCGCGGATTGGCCTTGGCCTTCTTCGCGAGCGCCAGGATGCCGTTGGCCTGGAAGTCGGCCCGGTCGCTTCGTCGCAGCAGCGGGTCGCTCGCACCGGCGTCCGGCAGGGCGGAGGCGAGTGCGTCGGCGACGCGCTGGTTGACGGAAGAAGCGAGGGAAGGGACCGAGGCCATGAGCTGCCGTTCCTGTGAGGTCGTGCCTGACGTTGTGCCGGTGGGTGCACTTGGGCGTTCCGACAAGTGCCGAGTATCCCACGCGAGGGCTGTCCACATCCCGGGATATACCGGGGATCGGGCCGCGCCGATAAACCTCGGAGTGCTCCCTTCCGTCTGGGAGAATGGCGAGAAGCCAGCATTCGAGAGAGAAGGACGTGTCGTGGGTCAGAGCGCCCCGAGCAGCACCGAGACCGACTGGGTCTCCCGTTTCGCGGACGAGGTCATCGCCGAGGCGGAGCGCCGAGCCCCGGGCAAAACGATCGTCGTCGCGTCCGGCCTCTCCCCCTCCGGCCCGATCCACCTCGGGAACCTCCGCGAGGTCATGACCCCGCACCTGGTCGCGGACGAGATCCGCCGCCGCGGCCACGAGGTCCGCCACCTCATCTCCTGGGACGACTACGACCGGTACCGCAAGGTCCCCAAGGGCATCCCCGGCGTCACCGAGGAATCGCACGCCCAGCACATCGGCCGCCCGCTGACCGCCGTGCCCGCCCCCGAGGGATCCGCGTACCCGAACTGGTCCGAGCACTTCAAGGCCGCCATGGTCGAGGCGCTGGCCGAGCTCGGCGTCGAGTACGACCCGATCAGCCAGACCGAGCAGTACACCGCCGGCACCTACCGCGAGCAGGTGCTGTTCGCGATGAAGCACCGCGGCGACATCGACGCGATCCTCGACCAGTACCGGACCAAGCAGAAGCCCGGCGGCAAGAAGCCCCAGCAGAAGCAGGTCGACGAGGCCGAGCTGGAAGCCGCCGAAGGCTCCGGCGCGGCCGCCGAGGACGACGGCAGCGCCGACGGTACGGAGTACTTCCCGTACAAGCCGTACTGCGCTGAGTGCGGCAAGGACTTCACCAAGGTGACGTCCTACGACGACGAGACCACCGAGCTGACCTACGTCTGCACCGAGGACGAGTTCACCGAGACGGTCAAGCTCAGCGAGTTCAACCGCGGCAAGCTGGTCTGGAAGGTCGACTGGCCCATGCGCTGGGCCTACGAAGGCGTGATCTTCGAGCCCTCCGGCGTCGACCACTCCTCGCCCGGCTCCTCCTTCCAGGTCGGCGGCCAGATCGTCGGCATCTTCGGCGGCGAGCAGCCGATCGGCCCGATGTACGCCTTCGTCGGCATCAGCGGCATGGCCAAGATGTCCTCCAGCAAGGGCGGGGTCCCGACCCCGGCCGACGCGCTGAAGATCATGGAGCCCCAGCTGCTGCGCTGGCTCTACGCCCGCCGCAAGCCCAACCAGTCCTTCAAGATCGCCTTCGACCAGGAGATCCAGCGGCTCTACGACGAGTGGGACAAGCTGGAGGCCAAGGTCGCCGACGGCTCCGTGCTGCCCGCCGACGCCGCCGCCCACGCCCGCGCCGTACGCGTCGCCGCGCACGAGCTGCCGCGCACCCCGCGCCCGATGGCGTACCGGACGCTCGCCTCGGTGGTCGACATCACCGGCGGACACGACGAGCAGACCCTGCGCATCCTCAGCGACCTGGAGCCGGAGCGGCCGCTGACCTCCCTCGACGAGGTCCGCCCGCGCCTGGACCGCGCCGAGAACTGGATCACCACCCAGGTCCCGGCCGACCAGCGGACCCTCGTGCGCGAGGAGCCCGACGCAGAGCTCCTGTCCTCCCTGGACGACGAAGGACGCGAGTCCCTGCGCCGCCTCCTCGACGGACTCGACTCGCACTGGTCCCTCGACGGGCTCACCACGCTCGTCTACGGCGTGCCCAAGGTGATGGCCGGCCTGGAACCCGACGCCAAGCCCACGCCGGAGCTCAAGATCGCCCAGCGCACCTTCTTCGCGCTGCTCTACCGGCTCCTCGTGACCCGGGAGACCGGGCCGCGCCTGCCCACGCTGCTGCTCGCGGTGGGGGCGGACCGGGTGCGCAAGCTGCTCGCCGGCTGAGGCTCCCCACGGACGCGGGAAGGGCCCGCACCCCTCGGGGGTGCGGGCCCTTCCCATGCCCCTCTCCGGGGCCCGGGGGCACGGGGCTACGCGATGTGCTCGTTCTCCAGCTCGGTCTGGTAGCGCTGCTTGAGCTGCGGGAAGATCTTGCGGATCAGCGAGGCGCTGCGCGGATGCACCACTCCGTACCGGTCGGCCAGCACTATGTCGAGCTGCTCCGCGGTCAGGACCTCGCCGTTCTCCTCCAGGTGGGAACGGAAGACCTCGTACGCCGCCTCCGCGAACTTCACGTCGTCGTCGCTCGGCGGCTCGCCCTCCAAGAAGGCCTCCTCCTGGCGGGGACCCGGTATCGGCAGCTCCTGCGGCTCGTGGGCCTGCACCGGGGCCTGCACCTGGGCCTGCTCCGGCTCCTGCTGCTCCGGGCCCGTCGGGGGCATGACCGGGGTCGGCTCCAGGCCCTCGACGTACTGCGGGTTGTAGCCGCCCTCGTACGCGGCCTGCGGCGCGCGGGGCGCCGCGAACCACGCGCTGTTGTGCGCGGCCGGCATCGCGGTCGGGTCCACCACGAACGGCGCGGCGTCGGGATGACCCTGAGCAGCCATGGAGGCCCCGCCCGGCACCTGCGCGTACTGGGGATCCGGCCCGGCGAGCTGATGGGGCTGCCCGGCGTCGGCGGGGAGGGGGCCGGGGCCCGCGACCGCCACGGCCGTGCCCGGCGCGGTGCCCGGAGCCGTGCCCGATGCCGGCTGCTGCGCGGCCTCGGCGCCCGCCGTGAGGGCCGGGGCCGTCGGGTCCGGGCTCGGGGCCGGGGGGATGAGGAGGGGGTCGATGCCCGCCGCGGCCAGGCCCTCGGGGGCGGTCTGCGCGAGGGGGACGCCTATCCGGGCCAGCTTCAGCGGCATCAGGGCCCCGACGGGGGCCTTGCGGCGCCAGGCGCGGCCGTAGCGGGCCTGCAGGCGGGCCTGGTAGATCAGCCGGTCCTGCTCCATGCCGACGGCCTGCTCGTAGGAGCGCAGCTCCCACAGCTTCATCCGGCGCCACAGCTTGAAGGTGGGGACGGGGGACAGGAGCCAGCGCGTGATGCGGACGCCCTCCATGTGCCGGTCCGCGGTGATGTCCGCGATCCGGCCCACCGCGTGCCGGGCCGCCTCCACGGTGACCACGAACAGGATCGGGATCACCGCGTGCATGCCGACCCCGAGGGGGTCGGGCCAGGCGGCCGCGCCGTTGAAGGCGATCGTCGCCGCCGTCAGCAGCCACGCCGTCTGGCGCAGCAGCGGGAACGGGATCCGGATCCACGTCAGGAGCAGGTCCAGCGCGAGCAGGACGCAGATGCCCATGTCGATGCCGATCGGGAAGACCAGCGAGAAGGAACCGAAGCCCTTCTGCAAGGCCAGGGCGCGCACGGCGGAGTAAGAACCGGCGAAACCGATCCCCGCGATGACGACGGCTCCGGCGACCACCACACCGATCAATATCCGGTGCGTACGAGTCAGCTGCATCGCGGCCACCCGCGATCCCCTCCCCTTGTCGAGCTACGGCAGGGCACAGCGTACGCGCGTACGGGCCAGGGGACGTCGGCGGTCCGGACCCGGGGCTTCCGGGCACCGGTCCGCCGACGGCGCGGTGGGTCCTGGGAGTTCGAAGGCGGGGTGTCCTAGGCGTTCGAAGGCAAGACGTCCTAGGAGTTCGAAGGCGAGGGCGACTGCTCCGGCTGACCCGACTGCTCGGGCTGCTTCGCCTCGTTGGCGGCCGCGACCGAGGCCACGGTCTCCTTCGTCGCCGCGATGGCGTCCTGGAGCAGCTTGGCCTGGTCGGGAGCGGTCGCTCCCTCGTAGGCCGTGCCGTTGTAGTCGAGGGTGATGACCACGTTGTGCGTGCGGGCGATGACCGAGGTGTTGAAGAAGTCGCCGTCCTTCTTGGTGGTGAAGGTGACGGTGGCGGCCTGGTCGCCGATGCCGCCCGCCTCCTCCGGCTTCACGTTCTCCGCGCCCTCGACGGCCTTCGCCTTCTCGACCTGCTTGGCGTACTCGTCCTCGGCGCGCTTGCTGCCGGTGCCGACCGAGGCGAGGGAGTCGTAGCGGACCAGGGAGATCGAGAGCCAGCGGTACTGCGAGCCCTTCAGGCCGGCCTCGTCCAGACCGTTCCAGGTGCAGGTGGCACGGCTGGTGAGGTCGTTGGACTTGGCGGCGGTGCCGTTCGCGTCCTTCGCCTTCGGGACGATCGTCTCGATGGTCTTCGCGGCGACCGCCTTGCACGGCTCCGGCAGCGTGGCGTACACGGCCTTCTCCAGCGCCTCCTTGGAGGGCTTGGCGCTCGGCTTGGCGGACGAGGACGCGCCGGACTTCTTGCCGCTGTCGGCACCCGACTTCTCGCCCGAGTCGGACGAGCAGCCGGCGACCGTGAGGATCACCGGGACGGCTGCGCAGGCGAGGACGCGGGTGAGGCGCGAGGCTGATCGGTGCATGATTCCTTCAGACGTTGTGGGTCTTCGTGCGGGCTCGTTCGGTCCCTCTTGCGGGCGCGGGACCCGAGCAACCGTAGCCCGACCCGGCGCCCGGCTGCTGTGCGCGCCGTCACGGCGGTCCCGTACGCCCCCCTGGGACGGGACCGGCTAGTCGTTGAACCGCTCCACGAGGGCCTGCGCCAACTGCCTTGCCCTGTCCTGGGTTTCACCGCTGGGCGGGACCGTGCCGGGCAGCGCGGGCTGGACGCTGTACTCGACGGTGACGATGACATTCGAGGTACGGAACACAATGCGGACCGTGCGCGCCTGGGCGGCGGTGGCCCCGGCGGCGGCGAGCTTGTCGTCGAGGAAGGCCTCGTCGCCGAGCCCTTCGAGGACGCGGGAGCCGAGCTCGGGCGGGGCGGAGGGGCTGGTGGACGCGCCGGGGCTGGTGCTCGTGGCCGGGCTGGTGCCCGTGCCCGTGCTCGCCCCCGTGCTCGGAGTAGGTGCGGGGCTCGGCGTCGCGCCGGGGGCCCCGGATGCCGGTGCCCCGGACCCGGACGGGGTCGGGGTCGGGCTCGCGGACGGCCCCGGGGTGGGCGGCAGGTTGGCGGCGGTGAGCTGGCTGCCGTAGACCTGCCGCGCCTTGTCGTCGTCGCTGGTGGTGGCCCGGTCGTACGAGACCACGCGCTCGAAGCCCACCGACAGCAGCCGGGTCTCGGTCGGCGTCTGCGCGGTCCAGCGGCAGCCGACGCGCCGGTCGGCGTCGTACGAGGCGTCCGCGACCCCGGCGTAGAGCGCTTCGAGGGCCTCGGGGGCGAGGCCCTCGGCGGCCGGGAGCATCGCCTTGACCTTCTTCTCGTCGGCGGCCTTGCAGGGCATGGGCAGGATGCGGTACTTGCCGGGCTGGGCGAGCGTGCCGGAGTTCGTACCGGGCTTCGAGTCGCTCTTGGTTCCGATCCCGCCGTCGCCGTCGGTGCAGGCGGTGAGCCCGGCCGCGAGGGCGGTGAGCATCGCGATGGCTGGCAGGACTCCACGTACTCGTACCGTCTTGCGCTGCACGCTCCACCGGCTCCCTTCGGGAAAATGCGTTGCCGCGGCTGGGGCGCGGCTGGACACAATGTCTATCGCACACGCTGGTGCCGGCGCCGGTCCTCTGTCGTATTTAGGGCCATGAGCGAGGCTTTTGCGTTATCAGACTTTTGTGGTGTTGACGGGGTGTTGAGGGTGAAATGTCGTACGTAGAAGTTCCCGGGGCGCAGGTTCCCATCCGGATGTGGACCGACCCGGCGTCGGTCGAGGACAGCGCGATGCGCCAGCTCCAGAACACCGCCGGCCTTCCCTGGATCAAGGGCCTCGCCGTCATGCCGGACGTGCACTACGGCAAGGGCGCGACGGTCGGCTCGGTCATCGCCATGAAGGGCGCGGTCTGCCCGGCGGCGGTGGGCGTGGACATCGGCTGCGGCATGTCGGCGGTCAAGACGTCGCTGACCGCGAACGACCTCCCGGGGGACCTGTCGGGGCTGCGCTCGCAGATCGAGAAGGCGATCCCGGTGGGGGCGGGGATGCACCGGGAGGCGGTGGATCCGGGGCGGCTGTACGGGTTCTCGGAGCGGGGGTTCGGGGATCTGTGGGAGCGGTTCGACTATGTCGCGGATGCGGTGAAGTTCCGGCGGGAGCGGGCTTTGCGGCAAATGGGGAGTCTCGGCCTCGGAAATCACTATATTGAGCTCAATTTGGACAATCAGGGCGCAGTGTGGCTGACCCTGCATTCCGGATCCCGAGGCATCGGCAACCAATTGGCTGAGCATCACATCGGCATCGCGCGGGGGCTTTCCCATAACCAGGGGCTGGTCGACCGGGACCTGGCCGTGTTCCTCGCTGCGACTCCGGAGATGGCTGCTTACCGCCACGATCTCTACTGGGCGCAGGAGTACGCCAAGTACAACCGTGCCGTGATGATGAGTCTGTTCAAGGAGGTCCTGCGCAAGCAGTTCCGCAAGGCGAAGGTCTCCTTCGAGCAGGAGATCAGCTGCCACCACAACTACGTGGCGGAAGAGCGGTACGACGGCGTCGACCTGCTGGTCACCCGTAAGGGCGCGATCCGCGCGGGCAGCGGCGAGTACGGGATCATCCCGGGTTCGATGGCCACCGGTACCTACATCGTGAAGGGCCTCGGCAACAAGGCCGCGTTCAATTCGGCCTCGCACGGCGCGGGACGGCGGATGAGCCGGACGGCGGCGAAGAAGCGGTACACGGCGCAGGATCTGGCGGACCAGACCAAGGGCGTGGAGTGCCGTAAGGACTCGGGCGTCGTGGACGAGATCCCGGCGGCGTACAAGCCGATCGAGCAGGTCATGGAGCAGCAGCGGGACCTCGTGGAGGTCGTCGCCAAGCTCCGGCAGGTCGTCTGCATCAAGGGGTGAAGCCGAGAGGGGCACCGCACATGCGGTGCCCCTCTCGCGGTGCCCTCGTCTACTGCGGTGGGGTGGGGACGCGTCCGGTGCGGAACCGCCAGAGACGCATCGCACAGCTCTGTTCGGTCCGGTCCAAGGCGACCGCTGCTGCGGCTGGGTCGTTGAGGCGGACCAGTTCCTGGTCGTCCTGCACTGTCCAGCGGCGTCGCGGCGGGGCGATCTTCATGTCCGCGGGACGGACCCAGCCTTGGATCGCGTTCGCCTTGGCCTTCTTGTGGTCGAGGGCGAGGCAGCCGTCGTAGTAGAGGTGCGCGGCAAGCTGCTGCGCCGTCTCCTTGTAGTAGCAGACGTTGTAGACGGCGTCTCGCGTATTGCGTGAGGTCGTGCGCTCTGTTCCTGTGAGGTCCTTGCCGTACTTGCACAGGTAGGCGGCGATTTCTGTGCTGGCCGAGACCAGGGAGAGGAAGGGCCATCCCTGGGCAGTCCAGCCGAGGGACCCGTCGGCATCGATGACTCCGCGGAGGTAGTCGGGACGTGAGAAGTCCGTGCGTGGTGGCTTGATGGTCTGCGACTTCTTGCCGTAGGGGATGCCGAGTTCGTTGACGATGGTCCGGGCTTCGAGCGAGCTGACGGACCAGGTCGCGGAGTGATGCCTTTCGGCGAAGTTCGTGCTCCGGACGCGCTCGGTGATGGAGCTGTAGTAGGGCGTGAGCTTCTGGAACTCGCGGAGGATGTGGATGTCGCGAACGTTGATCTCGGTGGTGAGTCGCCCCTTCTGCCCTCTGCCTTGCGCGAGGTGCCCGTCGGCCTGCAGGAAGCCGAACATGTAGGCGTAGCGAGGGTCTTCGAGGTCCATGAAGCGCACGGGGGCGCTAGGGTCCTGGTCAGCCATGGGGAAGTCACTCTTCCTTGTCGGTGAGGCCCTCGGTCGGGACTGCCATCCCGGGCGGGGGCCGTTTGTGTTGTCACCGAACTTAGGTAGGGGTTCGGGGTGCTATCGGGGCTTTGGGGTGGCTTCACTCGAACGCATGGTGGGGTGTCACATTCCCTTTCGGGTGGGGAGTCGGGGGCGGGTGTTTGCGGGTGTGATGTGATCTGCGGTGTTCCGGTTGTCCAGTCCCGTGGGGGGATCTGTCGTGGTACGTGGCGTTGCTGGTCGGTGGTGGGGGCTCGGGGTCGCCGTTGTGGTGGTGGCGGGGGTTTCCGGGTGCTCGGGTGCGAAGGGGGAGGGCGGGGCGAAGGCTGCGCCGGCGTCCGTTTCGGCCGCGCCCGTGGTGCTGTCGCGCGTGATTTCCGTCGCCGATGCCGAGAAGGTGTTCAACCACTTCGGGTGGGCGAACTCGGTGGCCGAGGGGAAGGCCGACTTCGCGGCGATCTCCAAGATCCAGACCGGTGCGCTGCTGGAGGAGAGCAAGGCGCGGCACGCGCGCAAGAACCTGCACTCGATCGTCAGGGACGGGGACACCGATTTCGCCCGGCCCGTCTTCGTGATCCCGACGGAGCGTGAGCAGCCGGGGTATCCGCGTTCGTTCGTCGTGTTCAGCAAGGTCGATGCGTATGTCGAGGATCGTGCGACGGCGGTGCACCACTTCGTGCAGGACGGGCCCGGGGGTGCGTGGAAGGCGGCCGCCACCTCCTGGGTGTACGGGGGGCCGGTCAAGGCGGGGGCGTCCCCGGCCCGGTATCTGGAGGGCAAGAACCTCCTTATGCGGGAGAAGGGGATCGAGGCCCCGGCTACGGAGGTGGTCGCGGGCGCAGTGTTCTCGTCGCGGGCCGCCGAGGACCGCAAGGCGTGCGGGCGGTACGGGGACTACTTGAGCTTCACCGCCCCCAACGGCGAGCGTGCGAGCGAGCACTTCGTGCAGGGGCCCCTCACGGGTGGGGTGGTCGACGCGTACAACGCGAGGGACGAGCTCGTCGACGGGCTGGTGCGGAACAGCTTGGCCTACGCACCCACGGGCGGGGACCTGCCGGTGGTGCGGCTGGCGGGCGGCGCTTCGCTGGTGACCTGTACGTACGTGATGACCGAGCACTCGGAGAACAAGCCGGGGACGAGGTGGTTCGCGTTCAAGAAGGGCAGCGACGTCGAGCGGATGCTGGGCGGTTCCCGGCACTGGACGGTCGCGGACCGGCGCTGGTCGGTGACGGCTGTGATCGAGGTTCCGGCGCAGGGGCCGGCCGATGTGGTGACCGTCAACTCCCGTGGTGCGGAGCTGCTTTCCGCGAAAGGAACTCCCTACTAGGGGATTGACGGCGGGAGTTGGTCTAGACCAAGGTGTGCCGCATGTGGAGATCCCGTGCGGTGCTTGCCGCGCTCGCGTCGTTGTCGCTCACCGTTGGTGCCGCTCAGGCGGCCGATGCCGTCGGGTCCGGGGCTGCTGCTCCGGCCGCTCCGGCCGCTGCCGCGGGGTCGCGGGCCGTCGGGCTGCCGCCCGTCGTGTCGCACGTGCCGACCGGCGAGAAGGTCGTGTTCATCACCATCGATGACGGGTGGGCGCACGATCCCGCCGTCGCACAGGCGCTCGTGGATCAGCGGGTGCCCGCTTCGCTGTTCCTGCTGCCGGGGGCGTTCTCGTACGACGCCCAGTACTTCACCGGGCTGGTCGCGCAGGGGCGTGCGGTGAACGTGGAGAACCACACCGTCAATCATCCCGATTTGACCGCTCTCGACGCCGCCGGCAAGGACGCCGAGGTGTGCGGGGCCGGGGAGCAGGTCGCCGCGGCGTTCGGGCGGGAGCCGAAGTTGCTGCGGCCGCCGTACGGGGCCGTCAACGACGATGTGCGGCTGGCCGCGAAGGCGTGCGGGGTCAAGGCGCTGATCACGTGGACGCACGACTTCACCACGTGGAGCGAGACGCCGGCCACGCCGCAGCTGAACGCCGGTGACATCGTGCTGCTGCACTTCACGCCGACGCTCGGCGCGGACCTGAAGCGGGCCCTGGACGCGGCGAAGGCCGCCGGGCTGAAGCCGGCGGCCTTGATGCCGCACCTGAAGAGCGCCGGGCTGGTGCCGTAGGCGCGTACGGGTTACAGCTCGCGGTGGAGCTTGGTGTTCGAGGCCTGGGCGCGGGGGCGGACCACCAGGAGGTCGATGTTGACGTGGCTGGGACGGGTCACCGCCCAGGTGATGGTGTCGGCCACGTCGTCGGCGGAGAGGGGCTCGGCCACGCCGGCGTACACCTTCTCCGCCCGCTCCGCGTCGCCGCGGAACCGGGTCTTCGCGAACTCCTCGGTCTTGACCAGGCCCGGGGCGATCTCGATGACGCGGACGGGCTGGCCGACGATCTCCAGGCGGAGGGTCTCGGCGAGGACGCGGGCGCCGTTCTTGGCGGCCACGTAGCCGGCGCCGCCCTCGTACGTGGCGTGGCCGGCGGTGGAGGAGAGGACGACCACTGTGCCGTCGCCGGAGGCGGTCAGGGCCGGGAGCAGGGCCTGGGTCACGTTGAGCGTGCCGATGACGTTGACCTCGTACATCGTGCGCCAGTCGGCGGGGTCGCCGGTGGCGACGGGGTCGGCGCCGATGGCACCGCCGGCGTTGTTGACGAGCACGTCGCAGCGGTCGAGGGAGGCGGCGAGGGCGTCGACGGCGGCGCGGTCGGTGACGTCGAGGGCGTGGGCGGTCGCCTCGTGGCCGGCGGCCGTGATCTCGGCGGCGAGGGCCTCGATGCGGTCCTTGCGGCGGGCGGTGAGGACGACGTGGTAGCCGGCCGCGGCGAGCTGCCGGGCGGTGGCCGCGCCGATGCCGCTGCTCGCGCCGGTGACTACGGCGGTTCGGGTGGCCGTGCTCATGCTGGCTCCTCGTGCGTTCGTACGGGTGAGTACTCGCCAGCATAGGCGGGTCGCGGCGCAGGTCACCGGCCGCGCGGGGCGTACATGATCACCGCCGTGCCGGCGAGGCAGATCAGGGCGCCCGCGATGTCCCAGCGGTCGGGCCGGTAGCCGTCGGCGAGCACGCCCCAGAGGAGGGATCCGGCGACGAAGACCCCGCCGTAGGCGGCGAGGACGCGGGCGAAGTCGCCCGTGGGCTGGAGGGTGGCGGCGAAGCCGTAGAGGCCGAGCGCGATGACTCCGGCGCCGATCCAGGCCCAGCCCTTGTGCTCGCGGACGCCTTGCCAGACGAGCCAGGCGCCGCCGATCTCCAGGAGGGCGGCGAGGGCGAAGAGGGCGGCGGAACGGGCGATGAGCATGGCCGGAACCCTATGCGGGGCGAATGCGCGAGTGGGGGAGGAGGGCTCGCCCTCGTTCGTGTGATGGTCCGACCATCGGATGGGTGGGAGGGCTAGCGTCCGCGCGTGGAGGTGGTCGCGGTGCGCCGAGGTGCCGTACGGAGTGTGGTGATGGCCGGGCTGCTGGTGCTGCTCGGCGGGCTGGGGAGCGGTGTGGGGAACGCCCGCGCCGGGGCCGGGGACGGGGCTGCGTTCGGGCCCGAGGCCGAGGCCGATGTGGCCTATCACGGGCGGGTCGCCCTGACCGCGGGCCGGCTGCGGATCCTGCTGGTCCCGGAGAACGAGGGGCCGTCCGCGCTGGCGAACGCGACCGTACGGCTGCGCCTGTCGGCCGAACTCGCGGACCGGCAGGAGCTGGCGGAGGGCTGCGCGCGGGCCGGGCTGCGCGAGGTGGTGTGCGAGACCGGGGAACTGCCGCTGCACGGTCGGGGGCGGCACATCGGCCTGGCGCTGCGGCTGAAGGAGCCGGCCGCGGAGGTGGTGGTGCGGGTCGACACGTGGTGGAACGGCGGCGCGACCGACCGGAACCGGACCAACAACGAGCACGTGGTGCTGGCGCTGGACACGGGGGACACGTACGCGTTCTGACCTGTCGGGGCCGGAGGGGCCTTCGGGGTTGGAGGGGCAGTCGGGGCCGCATGCGTGCGGCCCCGTACGCATGCGCTGCTACGGGGTGCCGACTTCGCCGAACTCGGCCACGGCCTCGTCGACGATCCGCTCCAGCCGGGCGTGGTGGGCGCCGCGCCAGTAGACGCGCTCGCAGGCGGCGCACTCGGCGAAGACCTCGTACGAGCGCTGCGTGCCGCCCTCCAGCCGGTCGCCGACGCTGTCCTTGTCGGCCTCGCGCAGGGTGCCGTTGCACGCGGTGCAGCGGGTCCAGGGTGCGAGGGCCGGGGCGAACCGGCCCAGGATGTCGCGGACTTGCTCGTCGGGGTTGTCGCTGTAGACGTACGCGCCGGCGAACAGCTCGCGGCGGCGCAGCAGTCCGCGGTCGCGGGAGAGCAGGACGCGCTGCTCGGCGGCCGAGCGGGTGGCCAGGGCCGGGTCGCCGATGTCCTCGTTCTCGTACGCGGCGTCGACGCCCAGCAGCCGCAGGCGGCGGGCGAGGGTGCCGAGGTGGACGTCGAGGAGGAAGCGCAGCGGGGTGTCCCCGGGGACGCCGGGGAGGTGCTGGGGGCGGTCGACGCCGAAGACCTCCACGGACTCGCCGGCTCGGGGCACGTGGGCGAGGGGCGTCTCGGCGCCGTCGACGAGGATCCTGCCGACTTCGGTGAGGGGGACGCCGGCCGATTCGACGACGTGGCCGAGGCTGGAGGCGCCGTCGGTGGTGGTCGGTACGCGGGTGCCGCGGCGCGCGGGCGCGGCGAACACGTGCAGTTCGGGGGCGAGGGTGAGCTGAATGCCGGGTCCGTTCACCGGGCCAGCATGCCATCGCGGGGTGGTGGTCGGCCGCGGATTTACGCGGCCGCGCGCGCGGGTCCCCGTACGGCCGGGGGCGAGGCCGGGGCCGGCGCCGGTGATCGGCGCCGAGGGGCGGGGCCCTACGCGTCCGCAGTCGCCGCGGTCGCGGCGTCGTGGAGCCGGCGGTGGGCGTTGACCTCGTCGAAGTGGTTCTCGGCCCACTCCTTCACCGAGCTGAGCAGGCAGCCGAGGTTGCCGCCGAGGTCGGTGAGCCGGTAGTCGACGCGGACGGGGATGGTGGGTGTGACGGTGCGGGCGACGAGGCCGTCGCGCTCCAGGGAGCGCAGGGTCTGGGTCAGCATCTTCTGGCTGACGCCGGGGATCCTGCGGCCGAGCTCGCTGTAGCGCATGGTCCGGTCCTCGGCCTGGGTGAGTGCGCTGACGATGAGGCCGACCCACTTGTCGCTGATGCGGGCCAGGAGCTGGCTGGTGGGGCACTCCTTGAGGAAGGCGTCGTAGGCCTCGCGGGCCTCTTCGCGGCGGGCCTCGGCGGTACGGGTGGCCATGGGTGCCCCACTTCCGGGTCGGGTACGCACTCCGAAGTACGTACTTACGATTCGAGAGTAACTCTCCCTAGGTTAGTTCTCACCGGGAACACCGGAAAGAACGAACGAGTGAGCGAACCTGCGGAAGAGGCGATGGCGATGACCAGCACCAGCACCAGCACCACCACCACCGGCCCGGCGACGATGTCGGCGGCAGTGGCCGAGGGCTTCGGCGGCCCCGACCGGATCGAGGTCGTACGGGTGGCGATCCCGCAGCCGGGCGCCGGGCAGGTCCGCGTACGGGTCCGGGCGGCCGGCCTGAACCCGGTCGACGGTGCGGTACTGGCCGGGGTCTTCGGCGGCGAGGGGCAGCGGCTCGGCTTCGGCTGGGACCTGGTGGGCGAGATCGACGAGCTCGGCGCGGACACGGACGGCTGGGCGGTGTCCGACCGGGTGGTCGGCCTGCACTACGGGACGGTCAAGCCGCTCGGTACGCACGCGCAGTACGCGGTGCTCGATGCGTCGGCGCTCGCTCCGGCCCCCGTCACGGTCGACCGGGTCGCGGCGGCGGCGCTGCCGCTGAGCGGCCTGACCGCGGCCCGCGCGGTGGACCTGCTGGACCTGGCCCCGGGGGCTTCGGTCCTGGTCACCGGCGCGGCGGGAGCGGTCGGCGGACTCGCGGTCCAGCTGGCGGCGCGGGCCGGCTACGTGGTGACGGCCCTGGCGGGACCCGATGACGAGGCCCTCGTACGCTCCCTGGGCGCGGCCCACTTCGTCCCGCGCGGCTCGGCTCCGGCCGCCGCGGTGGACGGGGTCGTGGACACGGCGGTCCTCGGCGCACCGGCCCTGGCCTTCGTCCGGGACGGCGGCGCCTACATCGGCCTGATCCCCGGCGCGGCCCCGGCGGCGGAGCGGGGCGTCCGCGTGGTGGAACAGGAGGTCGCGGCGGACGGCGCGCACCTGGCGCAGCTGGTGAAGCTGGTCGACGCGGGGGAGCTCACGCTGCGGACGGCGGAGTCGTTCCCCCTGGCCGAGGCGCCGAAGGCCTACGCCCGCCTGTCGGAAGGCGGCTCCCGAGGCCGCATCATCCTGACGGTGTCCTGACCGACCGGCTCCAGGGCCCGCGCACCTCGACCGGGGCCCGTGAGCCCCGGGCGGCCCCTAAGGCCAGACCAGGCAGTAAGGCTGGTGGCCCGCCTCGTGGAGGCGGTGGCTGAAGTCCTGCCACTCGTGGAGGAGCTGGTAGACGTTGAAGGCGTCGCGGGGGCCGCCGCGGTCGGGGACCGTGGACCAGATGAAGGCGGCGGCGCCGACCGATTCCTCGCCGATGCCGCGCAGCGGGTCGACGACGGTCATGGGGAGTTTGACGACCGCGTAGTCGGGGTGGAGGACGACCAGTTCCAGCGGGGGCACCTTGTGCAGGGGTATGCCCTCGATGCCGGTCAGGACCATCGCGGCGACCGTTTCTGGCTTGATCTTGGAGAACATGCCGCCCATGCCGAGCTCGTCGCCGCCGAGCTCCTCGGGGCGCATCGTCACGGGGACGCGCGCGGCCGTGGCCCCGTCGGGGGCGCCGAAGTATTTATACGTCACGCCCATGCCGCGGCCCCTGGGGAGGCCGTCGGGGTCCTGCGTGGGGCCCGGTACGTGTTCTGCCGCGTCCGTGGCACGACGGCGGTGCTTGCCGCGGCGCCGTTCGCGGGCGCGCTGCGGGTCCAGGCCGTCCGTGCCCTCGCCCGGTCCACCACCGCGTTGCATATCTCCACCCGACGTGTCTTGCCTGCCCCGGCCCCGTGACCCCCGCCACGCAGCCTGATCATCATGGCAGTGACCTCCCCCGGGGCGGCGCGGTGAAACGCCCGTCCGCAAGTCAGTCGCGGCCTGATGAGACCATGGCTGGTGTGAGCTACCCGTACCCGTATGAAGCCAAAGTCTCGCAGACTCTCTTTGACCGCGCGTCCCTCGTGACGCCTGGCGGCGTGAACTCTCCCGTGCGCGCCTTCCGCGCCGTGGGCGGAACGCCCAGGTTCATGGTGTCCGGTACCGGTCCGTACCTGACCGATGCCGACGGGCGCGAGTACGTCGACCTGGTCTGCTCGTGGGGGCCGATGATCCTCGGCCATGCCCACCCGGCCGTGGTGGAGGCCATCCAGGCCGCCGTCGTCCGCGGCACCTCCTTCGGTACTCCCGGTGAGGGCGAGGTCGCGCTCGCCGAGGAGATCGTCGCGCGGATCGAGCCCGTTGAGCAGGTGCGTCTGGTGTCCTCCGGGACCGAGGCGACCATGTCGGCGATCCGTCTCGCCCGCGGGTTCACCGGCCGAGCCAAGATCGTGAAGTTCGCCGGCTGTTACCACGGGCACGTGGACTCGCTGCTGGCCGCCGCCGGCTCCGGGCTCGCGACCTTCGCGCTGCCGGACACCCCGGGGGTGACGGGCGCGCAGGCCGGGGACACGATCGTGCTCCCGTACAACGATCTGGAATCGGTCCGGGCGGCCTTCGCCGCGCACCCCGGCGAGATCGCCTGTGTGATCACCGAGGCGGCGCCCGGCAACATGGGCGTCGTGACTCCGGGGGAGGGCTTCAACCAGGGGCTCGCCGACCTGTGCCGGGCGAACGGCGCCCTGTACATCTCCGACGAGGTCATGACCGGTTTCCGTACCTCGCGCGCCGGCTGGTACGGCGTGGACGGGGTCAAGCCCGACCTGATGACCTTCGGCAAGGTCATGGGCGGCGGCTTCCCGGCGGCGGCGTTCGGCGGCCGTGCGGACGTCATGGGCCACCTGGCGCCCGCGGGTCCCGTCTACCAGGCGGGCACGCTGTCCGGTAACCCGATCGCGACGGCCGCGGGTCTCGCGCAGCTGCGGCTGCTGGACGAGGCGGCGTACGAGAAGGTCGACGCGGTGTCGCTCCAGATCCAGGGGCTGGTGACCGAGGCGCTCACCAAGGAGGGCGTCGCGCACCGGCTGCAGACCGCCTCCAACATGTTCTCGGTGTTCTTCACCGCGGACGAGGTCCGCAACTACGACGACGCGAAGAAGCAGGAAGCCTTCCGCTTCAACGGCTTCTTCCACTCGATGCTGGCGCAGGGCGTCTACCTGCCGCCGTCGGCGTTCGAGTCGTGGTTCGTGTCCACCGCCCACGACGACAAGGCGATCGAGCGCATCGCGGCCGCGCTGCCGGCCGCCGCCCGGGCCGCCGCGGAGGCCACCGCATGAGCGCCGGAGCGAGTGCCGGAGCGAGCGCGGGGGCTCCTGCCGAGGGCAACGAGATCACCGTCGTCCACGTGGTCCGCCACGGCGAGGTGCACAACCCGGACGGGGTCCTCTACGGCCGCCGCGGCGGTTACCACCTCTCCGAGCTGGGCCGCAAGATGGCGGACCGGGTCGCGGAGCACCTGGAGAACCGCGACGTGACGTACGTCGTGGCCTCCCCGCTGGAGCGGGCCCAGGAGACGGCGGCGCCGATCGCGAAGTCGCACGGGCTGGAGCTGGCGACCGACGGCCGGCTGATCGAGGCGGGCAACGTCTTCGAGGGCAAGACCTTCGGGGTCGGCGACGGCGCGCTGCGCAGGCCCGACAACTGGAAGCACCTGACGAACCCGTTCAAGCCGTCCTGGGGCGAGCCGTACGTCGAGCAGGTCGTGCGGATGATGAGCGCGATCGAGACCGCCCGTGACGCGGCCCGCGGCCACGAGGCGGTGGCGGTCAGCCACCAGCTGCCGATCTGGATCGTACGGAGCTTCGCGGAGAAGCGGCGGCTGTGGCACGACCCGCGCCGCCGCCAGTGCACGCTGGCCTCGCTGACCTCGTTCACGTACCAGGGCGACCGGCTGGTGTCGGTGGGCTACAGCGAGCCGGCCCGGGACCTGGTCCCGGCGCACCTCCTCGCGGGGGCGAAGCCGGTGAAGGGCAAGTCCAAGGCGTTCGGGGCCTAAGCCCCGGCCGCGCGGTACCGATGGCCGGGCCCGTCCCCCCTGGGGGCCGGGCCCGGAGTCGTGAGTCCCGGGGCGCATCCCGGTTCGAGGCGCAAGCCCTCGGGCCGTGCCCGTTTGGTCAAGACTCTGCCTAATTTCATACAAGTTGCCGGACGCGGTCGTGTCGCCCCTAGACATCGTCGAAATGTCCGTTTGTATGAATTACATGAGCGATATGCGCGGCTTCAGCCGAAGGGGAGTACTCGGACTCGGACTTGGAGCCGCCGCGGCGGCCGGCATCGCCGGCTGCAGCGTCGGCGGCCCGTCCGAAACGGGCAACCCGGGCCCGGCCAACCCGACCGGACCCGCCCTGCCGTCCGGCCCGGTGGTCAAGCCCATCGGCGACGGATCCACCGCCGACACCGGGCCGCAGCCGCACCAGCCGGCCGCCCCCGTACCCCTCCAGCCGGGCGAGACCCCGCCCCAGTTCGTGGTGTTCAGCTGGGACGGCGCGGGCGAGATCGGCAACGGCCTCTTCCCCCGGTTCCTCAAGCTCGCCAAGGACCACGGCGCGGCGATGACCTTCTTCCTCTCCGGCATCTACCTCCTGCCCGAGTCGAAGAAGCACCTCTACCGGCCCCCGAACAACCCCGTCGGCGCCTCCGACATCGGCTACCTCAAGGACGAGAACGTCCGCAACACCCTCAAGTACGTGCGCGAGGCCTGGCTCGACGGCCACGAGATAGGCACCCACTTCAACGGGCACTTCTGCGGCGGCTCCGGCTCGGTCGGCAAGTGGACTCCGGAGGACTGGCAGAGCGAGATCGACCAGGCCGTGTCCTTCGTCACCAACTGGCGCACCAACACCGGCTGGACGGACCTCGAACCACTGCCCTTCGACTACCGCAAGGAGCTGACCGGCGCCCGCACCCCCTGCCTGCTCGGCCGGGACAACCTGCTGCCCACCGCGCGGAAGCTGGGCTGGCGCTACGACTCCAGCTCGCCCGGCGGCCTCCAGCAGTGGCCGGAAAAGCGCGGAGGCCTGTGGGACCTGCCGCTGCAGTCGCTGCCGTTCCCCGGGCACTCCTTCGAGGTGCTGTCGATGGACTACAACATCCTCGCGAACCAGTCCAAGAACACCACCAAGGGCGTCCCCTCCAACTACCCGGCCTGGCGCACCCAGGCCACCGCCGCCTACCTCGGCGGCTTCAAGCGGGCCTACGAGAGCAACCGCGCGCCCCTGTTCATCGGCAACCACTTCGAGGAGTGGAACGGCGGCATCTACATGGACGCCGTCGAGGAATCCCTCAAGGGCATGGCGGACAAAAAGGACGTACGCCTCGTATCCTTCCGGCAGTTCGCCGACTGGCTGGACGTCCAGGACCCCAAGGTTCTGGCCAAACTGCGCACGCTCGGACCCGGCCAGGCACCGACCGGTGGCTGGGGCACGTATCTCGCCAGCGCCTGACCAGCGGCTTAGCACACCCCCCGGGGGGCGCGGAAGATCCGCAAAGCGCTCATGCGAAACTTTTCACATGAGCTTTAGCCGCGCCCCTCGGAGCCGCTCGATCAGCGGCCGCGCCACCCTGCTGACCGTGGTGACCCTCACCGGCGCCCTCACCCTCACGGCGTGCGGGGACGACGGCGGCAAGACCTCCGGTTCCGCCGGGGGCAACTACGTGACGGGCTCCAGCGGCATTTCCACCGTCGCCAAGGCCGACCGCACCGACGCCCCCAAGCTCGACGGGGAAACGGTGGACGGCAAGACCCTGGACACCACCACCCTCAAGGGCAAGGTCGTCGTCCTCAACGTCTGGGGCTCCTGGTGCCCGCCGTGCCGGGCCGAGGCCCCGTCCTTCGCGAAGGTCGCCAAGGAACTGGAGGCGGCCGGCCAGCCCGTCGCCTTCGTCGGCATCAACACCCGCGACAACACCAAGCAGAACGCCCTCTCCTTCGAAGAGACCTACGGGATCACCTACCCGAGCCTCTTCGACCCGGACGGCAAGCTGATGCTCCGGTTCCCCAAGGGCACGCTCAACCCGAACGCCATCCCCTCCACGCTCGTCCTCGACAAGGACGGCAAGATCGCCTCCCGCACCCTGGCCGCGCTCAGCGAGGCGAAACTGCGCTCGATGATCGACCCGCTGCTCGCGGAGAAGTGACCCAGTGGTCACCGAGCTCTCCGCGCTCTCAGGGTCCGTGCTCGCCGCCGAAGCGACCGGCGTGAACACGACCGTCCTCAACGGCGCCCTGCTGCTGGCCCTGCCGATCGCCCTGCTCGCCGGGCTGATCTCCTTCTTCTCGCCCTGCGTGCTGCCGCTGGTCCCCGGCTACCTCTCCTACGTGACCGGCATCGGCGGCGCCGACCTCGCCGAGGCCCGCCGCGGCCGGATGCTGGGCGGCGCGAGCCTGTTCGTCCTCGGCTTCACGGCCGTGTTCGTCTCGACCGGCGCGCTGTTCGGCTACTTCGGGCAGACCCTCGACGCGAACAAGGAAGTCATCTCCCGGGTCCTGGGCGGCCTGGTGATCCTGCTCGGCCTGTTCTTCATGGGCGCCATCCCCGGTCTGACGATGCGCGAGTTCCGCTTCCACAAGAAGCCGACCGTCGGACTGCTCGGCGCACCCCTGCTCGGCGTGCTCTTCGGCCTCGGCTGGACCCCCTGCATGGGCCCGACCCTCGCCGCCGTCGGCACCCTCTCCATCGAGCAGGCCACCGCCGGCCGCGGCGCGCTGCTGACCGTGGTCTTCTGTCTGGGGCTGGGGCTGCCGTTCATCGCCACCGCCCTCGCCTTCCGCAAGGCGCTCGGCGCCTTCGGCTGGGTGAAGAAGCACTATGCGTGGGTGATGAGGATCGGCGGCGGCATGCTGATCCTGACCGGTCTGCTGCTCGTCACAGGAATCTGGAGCAGCATCGTCAGCGACATGCAGGGCTGGACCAGCGGCTTCACGGTGGGGATCTGAGGACTACACGGACATGAGTACGACCGACAAGGCGTCCACCGAGGCGCCGCACGATGCCCCGGAGTCCGAGGATTCCGCTTCCGCCGAAGCCGAAGCCACGGCCGAGGCGGCCGCCGGCGCGCAGCTGTCCACCGCCCCCCTGGAGGACGCCCCCGGCGGCCCCGTGGGCATCGGGGTGCTCGGCTGGGCCCGCTGGTTCTGGCGTCAGCTCACCTCCATGCGGGTGGCGCTGATCCTGCTCTTCATGCTGTCGCTGGCGTCCATCCCCGGCTCGCTGGTCCCGCAGAACCAGGTCGACCTGATGAAGGTCGCCGCCTGGAAGAAGGAACACGCCTCCTGGGTGGGCGTGGCCGAGAAGCTCCAGCTCTTCGACGTCTACAGCTCGGTGTGGTTCTCCGCGATCTACCTGCTGCTGTTCATCTCGCTGATCGGCTGCATCCTGCCGCGTTCCTGGCAGTTCGTCGGCCAGCTCAGCGGCCGGCCGCCGGCCGCGCCCAAGCGGCTGGACCGGATGCCCGCGTACACGACGTGGCGCACGGACGTCTCCCCGGACGAGGTGCTCTCCACCGCGCACGGCCTGCTCGGCCGCCGCCGCTTCCGTACGGAGACCGGCGCCGGATCGGTCTCGGCGGAGAAGGGCTACCTGCGCGAGGCCGGGAACCTGATCTTCCACGTGGCGCTGATCGTCATGCTGATCGCCTTCGCCTGGGGCCAGTACTTCAAGTCCGAGGGCGGCAAGCTCGTCCTGCGCGGCAAGGGCTTCTCGAACACGCTCACCCAGTACGACGACTTCAAGGCCGGCGGCCTCTTCGACCCTGACGACCTGCCGCCCTTCTCCTTCACCCTGGACAAGTTCGACGCCACCTTCGAGCGCACGGGACCGCAGAAGGGCACCCCGCGCGACTTCAAGGCGTACGTCACCTTCAGCAACGGGGCGCACGGCAAGCCGGAGAAGCGCGAGATCCAGGTCAACAAGCCGCTGGAGGTGGACGGCTCCAAGGTCTACCTGCTCGGCCACGGCTACGCGCCGGTCATCTCGGTGACCGACTCCACCGGCAAGGTGGTCTACAAGGACGCCGTGCCGATGCTGCCGCAGGACGGCAACCTCACCTCCACCGGCGCCGTCAAGGTCACCGACGGCTACAAGGACAAGGACGGGAAGACGACGCAGCTCGGCTTCGCCGCCATGTTCGTTCCGACCTTCGCGGGCGCCGGCCAGGGCACGATGTTCTCGCAGTTCCCGGAGCTGGACTTCCCGGCGCTCGCGCTGAACGCGTGGCACGGCAGCCTCGGGGTGGACTCGGGCCTGCCGCAGAACGTGTACCAGCTGGACACCTCCAAGATGCAGCAGTTCAAGACCGAGGACGGCCAGCCGCTCGCCAAGCGGATGCTGCCCGGGGAGACCATGGAACTGCCCGGCGGCCAGGGCACCGTGAAGTTCGAGGGCATCGAGCGCTGGGCGACCTTCTCGATCACCCACCAGCCCGGCAGCGGCCTCGCCCTCGCGGGCGCCGTCGCCGCCATCGCCGGACTCGCGGGCTCCCTGTTCATCCAGCGCCGCCGGGTCTGGGTGCGTGCGGTCCGCGGCGAGGACGGCGTGACCGTCGTCGAGATGGCGGGCCTCGGCCGCAGCGAGTCCGCCAAGGTGCCGGAGGAGCTGGCGGTCCTGGCCGGCGCGCTCCACGAGCGGGCGCCGAGCGCGGCGCCCGCGCCACCTGCCGCCGATACCGACCCCGAACCCGAACCTGCCGAAGAAGCCGAAGAAGTCGAAGGGGAGCGCGCGTGATGCAGCTCGCGGCCGCAGCCAACGAGAGTCTGGCTCACCTCAGCAACAACCTGATCTACGCGTCCATGGCGGTCTACACCCTCGCCTTCTTCGCCCACATCGCCGAGTGGATCTTCGGCAGCCGCAGCAAGGTGGCCCGTACGGCCGCCGCGCTCACCAGCTCCGGGCCCGCGTCCGCCGCGGCCGCGGCCCCCGCCGTCCAGGTGCGGGGCAAGGCCGGCACCGCCGTCCTCGACAAGCCCAAGGTGGTCACGCGCAGCGCCTCCGGCACCCGTGACGTCCCGGACGGCCCCGGCGCGGCCGGCGGCACCGTCCAGGGCGACCTGTACGGGCGCATCGCGATCTCGCTGACCACCCTCGGCTTCCTCCTCGCCGCGGGCGGGGTCGTCGCCCGCGCGATGTCGGTGGAGCGGGCCCCCTGGGGCAACATGTACGAGTTCTCGATCACCTTCTCCACGGTGGCCGTCGGCGCGTACCTGCTGCTCCTCGCGCTGAAGAAGAACGTCCGCTGGCTCGGCCTGTTCCTGGTCACCACGGTCCTGCTGGACCTCGGCATCGCCACCACGGTGCTCTACACCGACAGCGACCAGCTGGTCCCCGCGCTGAAGTCGTACTGGCTGCTGATCCACGTCTCCACGGCGATCATCTGCGGCGCGGTCTTCTACATCGGCGCGGCCGGCGCGGTCATGTACCTCTTCCGCGACTCCTACGAGGCGAAGCTCGCGCGCGGCGACAAGCCGGGCAAGTTCGCCACCTCGGTCTGGGAGCGCTTCCCGTCGGCGGCCTCGCTCGACAAGTTCTCGTACCGCATCAACGCGGCCGTCTTCCCGCTGTGGACCTTCACGATCATCGCGGGCGCGATCTGGGCCGGCGACGCGTGGGGCCGCTACTGGGGCTGGGACCCCAAGGAGGTCTGGTCCTTCGTGACCTGGGTGGCGTACGCCTGCTACCTGCACGCCCGTGCCACGGCCGGCTGGAAGGGCCGCAAGGCCGCGTACCTCGCGCTCTTCGCGTTCGCCTGCTGGATCTGGAACTACTACGGCGTGAACATCCTGCTGAGCGGCAAGCACTCGTACGCGGGCGTCTGACGCGGGTCGTACGGAACGCCGGAGGGGCCGGGCAGCCGAAAGGCGGCCCGGCCCCTCCGGCGTTCCGTCACCAGGCGGGGCGCAGCGGCGGGAGGGGGCCGTCCCCGTTCAGGGTGTGGACCAGGCGGCCCAGTTCCGTGCGCAGGGCGCCGAGGTCGACGCTGCCGCGGCCGAGCTCGGCCTCCAGTGCGTGCAGCACCCGGCCGGCGGCCCCCAGGTGGGCGGTCGCCGCCTCGGTCAGGACCACCAGCTTGCGGCGGCCTCCCTCGGGGTGCGGGGTGCGGCGCAGGTAGCCGCGCCGCTCCAGGTCGTCCACGAGCTGCCCGGCGGCCTGCTTGGTCACCCCGAGCCGCTCGGCGAGCTCCGTCGCGGTGGCGCCGGAGGGCCCCAGGGCCTGGAAGGCCATGCCGTGCAGGGGGCGCAGGCCGTCGGCGTACCCGGCTTCGTCGAGGCGGCGGGTGAACTCGCCGAGAAGGAGCTGGAAGCCGAGGCCGAGGAGGAAGGTCAGCTCGATGTCCGGTGCGGCGATGTCTTGGTCGGTCACGGAAACATGGTGACACAAGTGAGTCAAGCTGCTTTACTCGTGTGAGTAAAGCAGCTTGACTCACTCTGCCGGAGAAAGCGAAGGGCCCGCCGTGCGCGTCATCACCCCGTCCCCCGACCAGGTCATCACCACCCCGAACGCGACCATGACCGGCTTCGCCTCCCCCAGCCGGGGCAGCGCCGAGCTGAGCACCTGGCACGCCGCCATCCCCGCCGGAATCACCGGCCCCGAGCACTCCGTCAGCCGCGAGCAGGTTTGGACGGTCACCGTCGGCGCCCTGGACGTCACCTGCGGCGGCCGCACCGAGACGGTCGCCGCAGGTGAGGCCGTGGTGCTACCCCCGGACCTCCTGCGCCACGTCCACGCCCTCGCCGACACCGAGGTGTACGTCGCCATGCGCGCCGACGGCCTCGTCTCCGTACCCGGCACCGAGGGCACCCGCCCCCTGCCCTGGGCGGTGTGAGCCCCGCCGGAGCCCCGGCAGGCTGACGGCCGCGGCCACCAGCACCGCCACGAAGGGGACGATCAGCGCCGCCCGGAACCCCTCCAGGGGGTCGGCGGCGCCGGCGGCGACCCCCGTCACCCCGGCCAGCCCGAGCGCCGCGCCGAACTGGAACGCGGTGTAGAGGAGACCGCCCGCCAGGCCCTGCTCCTCCTCCGCGACCCCCTCGGTGGCGACGATGGTCAGCGGCCCGTAGACCAGGGCGAAGGCCAGGCCGAGCAGGATCAGGCTCGGCAGCATCAGCAGATAGGACCAGTCGGCGCCGAGCGGCAGGAACAGCCCGTACGCCAGCGCCGCCAGCAGCAGGCCGCCGAAGATCAGCCGGCCGTTCCCGTACCGTGCCAGCAGCTTCGGCACCACGGTCGGCGAGAGGACCGCGTCGATCCCGATCACCAGCATCGCGAGGCTGGTCTGCAGGGTGGACCAGCCGCGCAGTTCCTGGAGGTAGAGCACCACCAAGAACTGGAAGCCGAAGAACGCGGCCGAGAACAGCAGCGCGGCCGCGTTGGCCCGCAGCAGCCCGGGCGAGCGCAGGATGCCGAGCCGGACCAGCGGCTCGGGAGTGCGCCGCTCGACGAGGGCGAACGCCCCGAGCAGGGCCAGCCCCGCCACCACCGGCAGCGCCGCGAGTTCCTCCACGCCGAGGACCAGCAGTACGACGCCCGCGGTGACGAGCACTCCGCCCCACACGTCGATCCGGCCCCGCTCACGGCGCGCGGCCCGTTCGGAACCGGCCTCCTTCGGTACGAAGGCCAGCGCGCCCGCCAGGATCAGCGCGGCCAGCGCCACGGGAGCGAAGAACACCCAGCGCCAGCCCACCGAGGCGAGCAGCCCGCCCGCGACCAGCCCGACGGAGAACCCGGCCGCCGCCGTGCCGGAGTACACGAGCAGCGCCTTGTCCCGCTGGGGGCCCTCGTCGAAGCCGGTGGTGATGATGGAGAGGCCCGCCGGGGTCATGAAGGCGGCGGCGACCCCCGTCACGAAGCGGGCGGCGATCAGCTGCCAGCCCTCGGTGGCGAATCCGCCGAGCCCGGAGAAGAGCAGGAACACCGTCAGCCAGCCGATGAACATCCGGCGGCGTCCGAAGAGGTCGGCCGCCCGGCCGCCGAGCAGCATGAAGCCGCCGTAGCCGAGCACGTAGGCGCTCATCACCCACTGGAGCGTGCCGGTTTCGAGGCCGAGGTCGGCGCGGATCGACGGCAGGGCCACGTTCAGCATCGCGACGTCGATGCCTTCGAGGAAGATGGCGCCGCACAGGACGAGCAGGACGCCGAGTCGGCGCCCGCGGATGGTTTCCATGGAGAGACCTCGCAGAACGGAAGGAGGAGCAAGGGAAGGAAGAGCGGGAAGTTGCCGGCTCAACCACCCTCGCCTGCCGCCCGTTCGGGAACAACGGCGAAGATCTCAACGTTCGTTCAGCCATGCTTACCGATCGCGATGAGCTGGACTGCTTCCTGATCCTGGCCGAGGAACTGCACTTCGGCCGCACCGCCGAGCGCATGCTGCTCTCCCGGGCCCGCGTCAGCCAGCTGGTGCAGCGCCTCGAACGGCGCGTCGGCGCCCCGCTCTTCCTGCGCACCAGCCGCAGCGTCGCCCTCACCTCGCTCGGCGCCCAGCTCCGCGCCGACCTGGAACCCCACCACCGCGGGATCGCCGCCGCCCTGGACCGGGCCGCGGCGACGGCCCGCGCCGCCGACGGGGTGCTGCACGTCGGCTTCACCACCCCGCCCGCCGGCGAGCTCGTCCTGCGCGCCGCGCAGGCCCTGCGCACCACGCACCCCGGGATCACCGTCGAGGTGTGCGAGGTGCCGCTCTCGGACCCGTACGGGCAACTGCGCGGCGGGGCCTTCGACGTGGCCTTCGCCGAGTTCCCCGTACGCGAACCCGATCTGGGGGAGGGGCCGGCGCTGTTGACCGAGGCGCGGGCGCTGGCCGTGGCCGCCGGGCATCCGCTGGCCGCCCGGGACTCCGTGACGCTGGAGGAGCTGGCGGGGGTCGCGCTGCTGAGCGTCGCCGGGGACCTGCCCGCGTACCTGCGCGAACACCAGGCCCCGGCGCGCACCCCGGGCGGCCGGCCGATCCGGCGCGGCCCGGAGGTGACGAACCTGCAGGAGGCGCTGATGCTGGTCGCGGCCGGTCAGGGCGCCCTGCTGACCTCGGCCCACGCCGCGGCCTACCACGCCCGGCCCGGGATCACCCACGTACCGGTGGCCGACGCCGAGCCGGTCGGGTACGGGCTGGTCTGGCGCGCGGGCGAGGACACCGGCGCCGTACGGGCCTTCGCGCAGGCGGCGCAGCGGGCGGCGCAGCGGGCGCCGGCGCGGCCGGGCGCGGGAGCCCCGTAGGACCCGGCCCTACTCCTTGTCCTTGTCCTTCTCGTCCTGCTCCTCGCGCAGGGACTTCAGGAACTCCGGGTTGTCGTCGGGCGCCACCCACGTGCGGCGGCCCGGGCGCGGCCGGCCGGGGCCGCCGGGTACCCGCTTCTTGCCCGCGAAGAGCCACACGATCGGACCGACGATCGAGAAGAGCAGGATGATCAGGACCCAGACGACCTTCGGAAGGTGCTTGACCTCTTCTTCCGGCGTGTTCAGGCAGTCGATGAAGGTGTAGATGGTCAGCGCGATGATCAGCAGGAACGGCAGATAGCGCAGCACGGTGTGGGACCGACCCCCAGAAGAACGGTGCGGGCCGGGCGGGCCCGCCGTGGACTCTTCCAGGGTAGAGGGCCCGCCGCGGTTCGGGCTCTGAGCGGGGATGCCACAATTGCCCGCATGGCTTACGACGATCTCCGCTCGCTGCTCCGGGCCCTCGAGCGGGAGGGCGACCTCAAGCGCATCAAGGCCGAAGTGGACCCGTACCTAGAGGTCGGGGAGATCGTCGACAGAGTGAACAAGGCGGGCGGACCCGCGCTGCTCTTCGAGAACGTCAAGGGCTCGGCGATGCCGCTGGCCATGAACGTCTTCGGCACCGACCGGCGCCTGCTGAAGGCCCTCGGGCTGAAGTCGTACGCCGAGATCAGCGAGAAGATCGGCGGCCTGCTCAAGCCGGAGCTGCCGCAGGGCTTCATCGGCGTCCGCGAGGCCTTCGGCAAGCTCGGCTCGATGGTGCACGTGCCGCCGAAGAAGGTGAAGGGCGATGCCGCGCCCGTCCAGGAGGTCGTCCTCACCGGAGACGACGTGGACCTGGACCAGCTGCCGGCGCTCTTCACCTGGCCCAAGGACGGCGGCTCCTTCTTCAACCTCGGCCTGACGCACACCAAGCACCCGGAGACGGGCGTGCGCAACCTCGGCCTGTACCGCCTCCAGCGCCACGACAAGCGCACCATCGGCATGCACTGGCAGATCCACAAGGACAGCCGCAACCACTACGCGGTGGCCGCGGCGCGCGGTGAGCGGCTGCCGGTCGCGATCGCCTTCGGCTGCCCGCCGGCCGTCACGTACGCCTCGACCGCGCCGCTGCCGGGCGACATCGACGAGTACCTGTTCGCCGGGTTCGTGGCGGGCAAGCGGATCGAGATGGTGGACTGTAAGACGGTCCCGCTCCAGGTCCCGGCCAACGCCGAGGTGGTCATCGAGGGCTGGCTGGAGCCCGGCGAGACCCTCCCCGAGGGCCCCTTCGGCGACCACACCGGCTTCTACACCCCGCAGGAGCCGTTCCCCGCGCTGACGATCGACTGCGTGACGATGCGCAAGCGTCCGCTGATCCAGTCGATCGTCGTCGGCCGCCCGCCGACCGAGGACGGCCCGCTGGGGCGCGCGACGGAACGCTTCTTCCTCCCCCTGCTGAAGATCATCGTCCCGGACATCGTGGACTACCACCTCCCCGAGTCGGGCGGCTTCCACAACTGCGCGATCGTCTCGATCGACAAGAAGTACCCGAAGCACGCGCAGAAGGTCATGCACGCCATCTGGGGCGCGCACATGATGTCGCTGACCAAGCTGATCATCGTGGTGGACAAGGACTGCGACGTCCACGACCTCCACGAGGTTTCCTGGCGCGCGCTCGGCAACACGGACTACGCCCGCGACCTCACCGTCGTGGAGGGCCCGGTGGACCACCTGGACCACGCCTCCTACCAGCAGTTCTGGGGAGGCAAGGCGGGCATCGACGCCACGAAGAAGCTGCCGACGGAGGGCTACACCCGCGACGGCGGCTGGCCTGACATGGTCGAGTCCGACCCAACAACGGCGGCCCTCGTGGACCGCCGCTGGAAGGAATACGGACTTTGAATCCTCCCCTGACCGAAGAAAGGGGATTCCTGGCTCACGCCGCTCGGTCGCTCAGCGAGCGACCGAGTCTTCCGCGATCAACACCAGCCGGGTTGAAACCAGCCCGGGTGTATGCAGTTGTGGAGGTTGCCGTGCCGGCTTGGTTCTCGCGCGACACGTTGTACGCGCTTGGTTCTCGCAACGCACGACACGCACGCTACCCGGTGGCGTTCTGCCCTGGGGGCAAAACGGCATTTTCTGCCCTAGGAGGCTCCCAGTGAGCGACATCGAGACGGGAGGGCCCGCCCTCTTCATCGGCACAGATGAGGTCTACGTGGCCTTGGTGCGTCCGGAGCTCGACCCGGCCGACCCGGGCGTCCGCGAGGCCGCCGCGGAGGCGGGCGTCTCGCCGGAAGAGTTCGCCGGCCCCGGCAACGTCTGGGCGCTGATGCTCGACGAGGACGGCGAGGGCGACGGCTTCGAGCTGCCCGGCGCGCGGGACATCGAGGCGGACGACTTCGCGGAGCAGCTCCAGCGCGCCCTGGTCGCGGGCGAGCCGTTCACCGCCGAGGCCGGGAACTTCCTGCGCCTGGAGGCGCGCCCGTCTCCCACCACCTGGCAGCTGACCGCCCACGTCACCCCGCCCGAGGGTCACGACGCGGGCCCGTGGACCCTGGAGCTCGGCACGCTCCCCACGGCAGACCTGCTGTCGGACCTCGAAGACTTCCGGAGAACCCTCGCATGATGACCACCGCCGACGAGGTCGTCGGATCCGGTCCCGCGCCGCAGGCCAACGGCAAGGTCAAGGCGTTCCTGCGGCTCGTGATGATCGAGCACTCGGTCTTCGCGCTGCCCTTCGCCTACATCGCCGCGCTCACCGCCATGTACACGCTCGACGAGCGGATGCACTGGGTCGAGCTGCTGCTCGTCACCGTCTGCATGGTGGGGCTGCGGACCTTCGCGATGGCCGCCAACCGGATCATCGACCGGGAGATCGACGCGCGGAACCCGCGGACCGCCGGGCGCGAGCTGGTGACGGGCGCCGTCTCGGTCCGCTCCGCCTGGACCGGGGCCGGGATCGCCCTGGCCGTCTTCCTCGGCTCGGCGGCGCTGCTGAACCCGCTCTGCCTGATGCTGGCGCCGGTCGCCGTGGTGCCGATGGTGGTGTACCCGTACGGGAAGCGGTTCACGAACTTCCCGCACGCCATCCTCGGCATCGCCCAGGCGATGGGCCCGGTCGGTGCCTGGATCGCGATCACCGGCGAGTGGTCCTGGGACGCGGTGATCCTCGGCCTCGCGGTGGGCGTGTGGATCGGCGGCTTCGACCTGATCTTCGCCTGCCAGGACGTGGCCGCGGACCGCGCGGAGGGCGTCAAGTCCGTCCCGGCCCGCTTCGGCATCCCGGCCGCCCTGTGGGGCGCGCGCGGCGCACACGTCGTCACCACGGGCCTGCTGGCCTGGTACGCGGTGGCGACGGACGCGGGCTGGCCGTTCTGGCTCGGCCTGCTGATCGTCGTGGCGGCCTTCGTCTACGAGCACACCATCGTCACCCCGCACGACCTGTCCCGCCTGAACCGCGCCTTCTTCACGGTGAACGGCTTCATCGGGATGGCGCTGTTCGTGTGCGCGCTGCTGGACCTGGTGGTGCGGGGACTGTCGCTGTAGCTCGATCGTGTGTGCCCCGTCTGAACCGGCGGTTCGCGCCCTGCCCCGGTGGCTAGCGTGCGGCATACCATCGAGTGCATGGACAGGGAGGCCGACGTGACCGTCTCGGAGACCAAGCGCCTGCACTCACAGCTCAGCCGGTTCGAGGACATGTTCCCCGGTTACCGGATGGAGATTGTCGAGGGCGCCATCGTGATGAGTCCGCTGAAGCCGCACCACGCCAGGACCATCCGGTTGCTGTGGAACACGCTGGAAGACCAGATTCCGCCGGAGTGGGGGTTCATCAGCGACGTGGCCGTCCCCTTCGACGGAGACAACGAGTTCTGTCCCGACCTCGCCGTCATCCCCGGTGTGGAGGCGGACAAGAACCTCAGCGCCTACCCGCCGGACCTCGTGGAACTCGTCATCGAGGTCGTCTCCCCGAGCAGCGTGCGCAACGACTACGAGGTCAAGGACCGGGCCTACGCGCGGCGCGGCATCCCGTACTACCTGATCCTCGACCCGTACAAGGCGCAGTGCACGACCCTCTGGAATCCGGGGCCCGACGGCTACCGGGGGCGCGACGTGTTCCCGTACGGGGAGAAGGTCACCGTGCGTACCGGCATCGGCGAGGTCTCGTTGGACACGTCGGCCCTCCCCGTCGACCCCGGCGCCGCGGGCTAGAGCGCCGCGACCTCCGGTCGGGGGCGGGCGATCAGGGCGACCGCCGCGCCGGCCAGGAGGCCGAAGAGGTGGGCCTGCCAGCTGACCATCGAGTCCGTCGGGAGGGCTCCGGCCAGGAAGGTCGTGCCCCAGACGGCGGCGATGACCACGGCGACCGCGACGCCCAGCGGGCTGCGCTCCACGAAGCCGCGGATCAGCAGGTAGCCGAAGAGGCCGAAGATCAGGCCGGAGGCGCCCGCCGTGATGCTGTGGGGCGGGGAGATCAGCCAGACGGCGAAGCCGTCGGCCAGGACGATGGCCGCGCAGACGGCCAGGAAGCGGCCGATGCCGCTCAGTGCGGTGACGAAGCCGAGGACCAGCAGCGGGACGCTGTTGGAGGCGACGTGGTCGAAGCCGAAGTGCAGGAAGGGCGCCAGGGGTATCCCGCTCAGCCCGTCGGCCTCCCGCGCGGTGATCCCGTAGGAGTCGAGCGCGTGGCCGGTGGCGTGGTCGACGGCCTCGATCAGCCACAGCAGGGCCACCCAGCCCAGCATCAGCTTCGCCGCCGCCGTGACCCGGCCGGTCCGGCTCCACCGGCCCGTGCCCGCGCTGGTGCCCGTACCGGTTCCGCTCCCGCCGCTTCCGCTCATGACGCCCCTGCCCCCTGCTCCGCCGTGTCCACCCCTTGAACGTGCGCACACCTTAGTCAGTGCCCGTCGGCGGTGGCCGGATAGTCTCGGAGGTATGACTGAGGGCAAGCGCACCCCGTGGGTGGTCGGGGTTTCCGGGGCGTCCGGGACGCCGTACGCGGCCGCGGTGATCCGCGGGCTGCTGGCGGCGGGCGAGAGCGTGGACCTGGTGGTGAGCCGGGCGTCCCGGCTGACCCTGCTGGACGAGACCGGGATCGCCTTCCGCGACGCGCACTGGCGGGAAGACCTGGGGGAGTGGCTGGAGCGGGGGGCCGACGGCAAGCCCGCGACCTTCGCGCGCCCGGACCTGGACGGCGTGCGCTACTGGCCCGCGGGCGACTTGGCGGCCGGGCCGAGCAGCGGCTCGTATCCGGTTCTGGGGATGCTGATCGTGCCCGCGTCCACGGCCTGTGTGGCCGGGGTGGCGCTCGGGCTGTCGAAGGACCTGCTCCAGCGGGTCGCGAGCGTGACGCTCAAGGAGCGGCGACGGCTGGTGGTGACGGTTCGCGAGACCCCGCTGAGCGGGCAGACGCTGAAGCATCTGGTGAGCCTGGACGAGGCGGGCGCAGTGGTGCTGCCCGCCTCTCCGGCGTTCTACGCGGGTGCGACGCACATCCAGGATCTGGTGGACTTCGTCGCGGGGCGGGTGCTCGACGCGGCAGGGGTGCCGCACGGGCTGTACCGCCGGTGGGAAGGGGAGCTCGGAGGCTCCCGTCCCCGGGAGGCAAGCGGTGGCGCTTAGCGCTTCTTGGCGCGCCCCGGCTTGCGCATCTTGTCGACGCGGTGCGCGGCGACGGGCTGGTCGGTGCGGGATCGGTTGGCCAGCTCCTGGAGCTGTCGCATGTGCGCGTAGGCCATCTCGATCGTGTACACGGTGAACCACTCCTGAAGATTGTCAGATCGTCTTTGATCTGTTGAAAGATTCACAGGGTGTCGACCCTGTGCGCCTTTGATTCTATACGTAAACTTGAGGGAATGCCGAATAATGGAAGGTTCCAGGTACATGGACGCGGTGGACAAGCAGCTCATCCAGGCACTTCGTGAGAACGGACGCGCCTCGTACGCCGAGCTGGGCCGGCTCGTGGGCCTCTCCGGCCCCAGCGTCACCGACCGGATCAACCGGCTGGAGACGGCCGGAGTCATCACCGGCTACCGCGCGACCGTGGACGCGGCCTCGCTCGGCCTCGGCGTCACGGCGCTGATCGGCATCTCGCTGTCCGACGCCGCGGACCACGAGGACGTGGCCCGCCGGCTGCGCGACCTCTCGGAGATCGAGGACTGCTGGTTCATCGCCGGCGACGACTCGTACATGCTCAAGGTCCGGGCCGGTGACGTGGACGGGCTGGAGCGGATCATCCGCAAGCTCTCCAGCACCAAGGGCGTCTCGCGCACCCGCACGACGATCGTGCTCTCCACCAAGTGGGAGAACCGGGTCGGGGGCCTGCCGGAGGAGGCCTGAGGGCGCTGAGAGTACGGTTGGGGACGCGGTCGTGGGGCGCGCGTACCGCGCCGCGTACCGGGCAGGGCAGGCATGAGGACAGAGGAGAGGACCGGCATGGACGCTGGGTTCAAGCGTGAGCTGGAGGACAAGGTTCGCTCCGGCGAGCGGCTGACTCGTGAGGACGGCATCGCCCTCTACGAGTCGGACGACCTGGCCTGGCTGGGCGGCCTCGCCCACGAGGTGCGCACGCGCAAGAACGGCGACGTCGTCCACTTCAACGTCAACCGCCACCTCAACATGACCAACGTGTGCACGGCCTCGTGCGCGTACTGCTCGTTCCAGCGCAAGCCGGGCGAGAAGGACGCGTACACGATGCGCATCGAGGAAGCCGTTCGCCTGGCCAAGACCATGGAGAACGAGAACCTCACCGAGCTGCACATCGTCAACGGCCTGCACCCCAGCCTGCCGTGGCGGTACTACCCGCGCTCGCTCTCCGCGCTGAAGGAGGCGCTGCCGAACGTCTCGCTGAAGGCGTTCACGGCGACCGAGATCCACCACTTCGAGACGATCTCCGGCATGTCGGCCTCCGACATCCTGGACGAGCTGATCGACGCGGGCCTGGAATCGCTCACCGGCGGCGGCGCCGAGATCTTCGACTGGGAGGTCCGCCAGCACATCGTCGACCACCGCACCCACTGGGAAGACTGGTCGCGCATCCACCGCCTCGCGCACTCCAAGGGCCTCAAGACCCCGGCGACGATGCTCTACGGGCACATCGAGGAGCCGCGCCACCGCGTGGACCACGTGCTCCGGCTGCGCGAACTGCAGGACGAGACCGGCGGTTTCCAGGTCTTCATCCCGCTGCGCTACCAGCACGACTTCGTGGACATGAAGGACGGCAAGGTACGCAACAAGCTCCAGGCGCGCACGACGATGGCGACGGGCGCCGAGGCGCTGAAGACCTTCGCGGTCTCCCGCCTGCTCTTCGACAACGTCCCGCACGTGAAGGTCTTCTGGGTGATGCACGGCGTGCAGACCGCCCAGCTCGCCCTCCAGCACGGTGCGGACGACATGGACGGCTCGGTCGTCGAGTACAAGATCACGCACGACGCGGACAACTACGGCACCCCGAACAAGCTGGGCCGCGAGGACCTGCTCGAACTGATCCGCGAGGCGGGCTTCCGCCCGGTCGAGCGCAACACGCGCTACGAGATCATCCGCGAGTACCCCGGCCCGGACGCGGAGCTCCGCGAGACGCCGCAGGCGATGCGGCTCTGACGCCTGACGCCTGACGCCTGGCGTCCGGTGCGCCGTGCTGTGCTGTGTGGCCCCGGTTCCCCCTGGCGGGGGGCCGGGGCTCTTTGCGCACTCCATCAAGTAATAGCTAAACTAACAGTATGACCCTTACTTACGCCTTCGATCCGGTCGTCGACCCCGCCCTGGTCGAGGAGTTCGCCGCACTCTGGACCGACGTGTCCAACGCCGGTGGCGCGGTGGGCTTCGTACCGCCCGTCACCATCGAGGACATCCGCCCCGAACTGGACGGGCACCTCGCCGCGGCCTCCGAGGGCCGCAGTCGGCTGCTCGTCGGGCGGGACGCCGCAGGGCGGGTGCGCGCCACCGCCGTCATCGCGCTCAACCGGCAGCAGCTCGACGCGCACTGGGTCTGGGTCTACACCGTCATGGTCGACCCCGCCCTCCAGGGCCACGGCGCCGGCCGCGCGCTGATGGAGGCCGTCGCGGACGCCGCCCGCACGATGGAGGGCATCGAGGCGATCCGCCTCGGCTGCCGGGGCGGGATGGGCCTGGAACGCTTCTACGAGTCCTGCGGCTACAAGGAGGTCGGCCGCGTCCCCGGCGCGGTCCGCGTGGCCCCCGGTGACGACCGCGACGACATCACGATGCTGCTGCCGCTGTACTGACCTGCGGGACCCCGCGGGGCGCGACCCCGGCGGGCCGGGGAGGGGGTCCGGCGTGCTTCACTGGACGGGCACGTACCGCCGTAGGACGACGAGAGAGAAGGGGTCACCGTGTCCCTCAAGCCGAGCGCGACGATCCGATACACCGCGATGCGCCTGGGGATCTTCGTCGGGTGCCTCGTCCTCGTCGCCGGTCTGGTCCGGCTGGGCTGGGTGCCCTCCGGTCTGGGTGACGCCAACCCCGCCTGGGTCGTGCTGCTCGCCCTCGTGCTCTCCGCTCCGCTCTCCTTCGTGCTGCTGCGCAAGCAGCGCGACGAGATGTCCGCGGTCATCGCCGGACGCGTCGCGGGCGCGAAGGACAAGCTCGCCGCGAACCGCAGCCAGGAGGACGACGCGGTCGACGAGGCCGCGCGCGCCAGTTAGCAAGGCAGTTGGCAAGGCAGTTAGCTTCATCACACACCGAAATGCCTCGGCACCGGGTTCGCCACCCGTGATGCCGGGGCTTTCGGCGTTTCTCAGGGGGGTCCACCGGGGGGTTCGGGGGGTTTCGGGCCTGCGGCGGCCCAGTTGACCCAAAGGGAGGCTTTGAGATTCCCAAAGGTGAAGTGTTAGCGTGTTCAACATGTTGACGACAGCCGCGCACCAGATGACCCCGAGCGTTCCGCTCGTGGCGCGCCTGCACGTCGACCTCTGCCGCCGCGCGTCCGCGGCCTGTTGCTGCTGTCGCTGAGTCCCGCGACCAGCCCTGGCACAGCAGCGGTCCCGCCCGCCCGGCTCTTGGCTTTTCCGGGTGCTGCCGCACCGCACCACCACCCCACCGCAGAAACCGCAGAACCACCCGGAGAGTGTCCGTGTCCGCGTCACCGCAGACCCCTGCCGCCGAGGCCCCCGTAGAGGCCCCCGCCCCGGCGAAGAAGTCCTCGTCGTTCAAGTTCCCCTTCTGGGCCCAGATCGTCACCGGCCTCGTGCTCGGCGTTCTGCTCGGCTGGGTCTCCCGCAGCCAGGAGATCAGCTGGCTCGGTACGACCCTGGAGCAGATCGGCGACATATTCGTCCAGCTCCTGAAGCTGGCCGTCGCCCCGCTCGTCTTCTTCGCCATCCTGGTGTCGATCACCAACCTCCGGAAGGTGAACAACGCCGCGCGGCTCGCCTCCCGCACGCTGCTCTGGTTCATGGTCACGTCGCTGATCGCGGTGGCCATCGGCCTCGCCATCGGCCTGCTCACCAACCCGGGCTCCGGCACCGGCCTCACCCCGCAGGACGGCAAGCTGCCGAAGCGCGAGGGGTCCTGGCTGGACTTCCTGACCGGCATCGTGCCGACCGACATCATCACGCCGTTCACCGAGCTGAACGTCCTGCAGATCGTCTTCCTCGCCGCCGTCGCGGGTATCGCCGCCCTCCAGCTCGGCAGCAAGGCCCAGCCGGTGCTGAACCTCGCCGAGTCCGTTCTGGAGCTGCTCCAGAAGGCCCTGTGGTGGGTCATCCGCCTCGCCCCGATCGGCACCGTCGGTCTGATCGGCACCGCGATCGCCACGTACGGCTGGGACCTGCTCGGCAAGTACGCCACCTTCACGGTCGACGTGTACGTCGGCTCCGCGCTCGTGATGTTCGGCGTCTACCCGCTGCTCCTGTGGACCGTCGCCAAGGTCAACCCGCTCCAGTTCTTCAAGGGCGCCTGGCCGGCGATCCAGCTGGCCTTCGTCTCCCGCTCCTCCGTCGGCACCATGCCGGTCACCCAGAAGGTCACCGAGCGCCTCGGCGTCCCGAAGGAGTACGCCTCCTTCGCCGTCCCGTTCGGCGCCACCACGAAGATGGACGGCTGCGCCGCGATCTACCCGGCGCTCGCCGCGATCTTCATCGCGGAGATCTTCGGTGTGCAGCTCGGCATCACCGACTACCTCCTCATCGCCTTCGTCTCGGTCATCGGCTCCGCCGCCACGGCCGGTCTGACGGGCGCCACGGTCATGCTGACCCTGACCCTCTCCACGCTGGGCCTCCCGCTGGAGGGCGTGGGCCTGCTGATGGCGATCGACCCGATCCTGGACATGATGCGCACCGCCACCAACGTGGCCGGTCAGGCGCTGGTCCCGGTCATCGTCGCGGCCCGTGAAGGCATCCTGGACAAGGCGGCCTACGCGACCGCCTCCTCGTCCCTGCTGGACGAGCCGGCCCCGGTGAAGCCCGCGTCCACGGACGCCGATGCCGACGCCGACGCCGACCCGGCGAAGGTGCTCGTCACCGCCTGAGCCCCGCCACCCAACCGCCGCAGCCCCCGCCCCCGTCCGGGCGGGGGCTGCGGCTTTGTGGCACGCGCGGGGTGCCGGTGGGCGGCCGGATCGCGGGCGGTCGGCTCAGGTTGTGCGTACCGCCATCAGCAGGCCACTGGCCCAGGCCAGGCGGACGCAGCGGAAGTCCTTGCGCTCGTCCAGCTCGGCCAGCAGGCGGGCGACGGAGGCCTCGTGGTCCTGTGGCCAGTCGGGCTTGGGGAGGAGGTCGTCGATCAGGTAGGTCCCGCCGGGAGCGACGAGTTCCAGGGCCCGGTCCAGGTGGGTGAACTTGCCCGGCCAGGTGTCGGCGAAGACGAGGTCGAAGGGAGGCCCGTCGAACTCCTCCAGCCACGTACCGCCGTCTCCGGTCACGAAGGTCACCCGCGGATCCGCGTCCAGCTGTTCCCGGGCGATGGCCTGGACGCCGGGGTCGAGTTCGACGGTGGTCAGGCGGGAGGCGCGGTCCATGCCGCTGAGGAGCCAGGCGGCGCCCTCGCCCGTACCGGTGCCGAGCTCCAGGATCCGGGCCCCGGGCCGGCCCGCGGCAAGGGCCGCCAGGAAGCTGCCCGTACGGTCCTCGCTCGACATCGTGAAGCCCGCCTCGACCGCCTTGGCGCGCAACGTGGGGAGGGTGGAGGGGAGTTGGTTCGGCGTATCGTCCATGCGGTGATCATGCGAGGGTCGTGCCTGCCGGGCAAGGCCCGGCAGGCGCCGTCGGGGTGGTCGGCCGCTGGGGCGGGGTTCACGCAGTGAGCAGGCGCAGGCCCAGATCCACCGCGTCGAGGCCGACGAGTTCGCTGTTGCGCTCGGCCCACCGGCCGGAGTCGAGGTCGTCGCGGAGGCTGCGTACCGCCCGCTGCTCGGCCTGCGGCCCGACCCTGGTCCACACCGACATCGCACGGCGCACGTGCTCCTCCAGGTACACCTCAGGCCGGCGCCAGTACGCCTCGAACAGGCCGTCGGCGCAGTCCCGGGGGACGGGCACCGGCTCGGCGCGGGCGCCGATCGCCTCGGCCATCCCGGCGAGCGGGGGAAAGTCCGCGAGGACGGCGGAGAACTCGGGCAGGTAGCCGCGGGTGAGCCAGAAGCGGTCCCGCCATCCCGGCTCGTCGGTATCGAAGGTGAGCACCACCACCCGGCGGGCCACGCGCCGCATCTCACGGAACCCCGCCAGCGGATCCCCCCAGTGGTGCGCATCCCAGATCTGCGCGGCGATCCGCGGCCCAAGCGCCGGTAGGCCAGTACCTCCCGCAGCAGTTCCACGTCGCCCGGCGCGTAGGCCCGGTATCCGGCCGCGGTCCGCGCCGGGGGCCGCACGACCCCGATCGCGTCGTAAGTGGTGCAGCGTACGGACGCTCACGCCGGCCCGCTCGGCCACGCGTCCCACGGTCCAGTGATCTTCCACGCCACGACCATGCGGCCTGACGCCACGTGAGGGTCGAGGGCCGCTGGGCTCCGCCGCCGACACGGTGACCCACGGCCGGTCGTGGCGCTAGGCTGCCCCGAAGTCCGTTACGGAGGTGGCGTGTTGGATCAGCGGAAGTGGATCGTGGCAGCGGCGGGGATGGCCGTTCTGCCCATCTGGTGGGTTCTGCGGAAGGCGCCGGACGGGGGTGGGGGCGAGGCCGGGGGTGACCGGCGCGCCGGCGCCGCACCGCTGGAGGGTCCTGACGGTCGGGCTCGTGGTGTGATGCGATCGCGCACTTGACCTCAAGCGGGCTTGAGGTGTGACGATCATTCACATGACCACGGAATCCACGCACCACGCGGCAGACATCGAAGCCATCGGCCGGCTCGTCGCCACCGTCGAGCATTCCCAGCGGAACAAGGACCCCGAGGAGTTCCTGGGCCTCTTTCACCCGGACGCGATCTGGACGACGGCCCACGGCAAGGTCCTGATCGGGCTCGACGCGATCTCGGAGTTCACCCGCAAGGTCCTGCCCGCGGCGAACTGGGACGGTGAGGTCACCTACGAGGTGGCCCACGTGCTCTTCATCCGCCCCGACGTCGCGGCGGTCAAGGTCCGCCAGCGGTACCTGTCTCCGGGCGAGGAGGGCGAGGGCGCCCCGCTGTACGTGATCTCCAAGCAGGACGACGGCCGTTGGCTGCTCACCGCCTGCCAGAACACCGGGGTCGTCGCCGGTTAGCCTGCCCGTCGATCCGGCGAGGAGGCGGAGGGCGACGGTTGCGGCGCCGAGGGGGTTGTTTCCGCGTCGCGGAGGCCTTGGGTGGTGACCCGGGAGGCGAGGGGGATCGCGGCGAGGGCGAGTCCGGCGGCTGCGGCGAGGAAGGTGGCGCGGAGGCCCAGGCCGCGTGCGAGGAGGCCGCCGCCGAGGGCTCCGAGGGGGACGACGCCCAGGACGATGAGGCGGTAGGCGGCGGTGACGCGGCCGAGGAGCTCGTCGGGGACCGCCGCCTGGCGCAGGGTGCTGACGACGATCTGGTTCAGTGAAGTGGCCAGGGCGGCGGCGAACATGGCCGCCAGGGCCAGGGGTGTGCTGTGGCCCAGCCCGAGGACGGCGTAGCCGGCGGCCGGGGCGAGGGCGGCGAGCCAGGTGGTGGGGCCGCCTCCGATGCGGGGTACGACCTTTTCGGCGAGCAGCGAGCCGGCGATCGCGCCGGCTGCGGGGACGGCGATGAACAGGCCGTAGCCCGACATGGCCAGGTGGTACGGGCCGGTGATCAGCAGGACGAGGAGTCCACCGGTGGCCGCACCGAAGAAGTTGATCGCCGCCGAGATGAACGCGACGCGGCGCAGCAGTTCGTGGCCCCAGAAGTGGGTCCATCCGGAGCGGATGTCCTGGGTGAGGGTGGTCGGGTTCGAGCGCTGGTGCTCGTGTTCCTTGCCGGTGGGGCGCAGTGCGGGCAGCAGCAGGGCCGCCAGGCCGGCGAGTGCGAAGGCGGTCGCGCCGGTGTAGAAGGCCGCCGAGGCGGCCAGTGCGAACAGCGCCGCGCCGGCGGGCGGCCCGATGAAGGTGTTGATGACGGACTGCGTGGCGAACAGCCTGCCGTTGGCGCGCTCCAGCTTCTCGCGGGGCAGGAGCCGGGGCGGGATGGCCAGGGCGGCGTTGTCGACCATCGTCTCGGCGCAGCCGGCGATGAACACCGCGGCGTAGAGAAGGGCGACGTGGTGCCATCCGCCGGCCAGGGCGAGGGCGAGCAGCGCGAAGCCCGCCGCGCGCAGCCCGTTGCCCAGGACGAGGATCCGGCGCCTGTCCATGCGGTCGGCCAGGGCGCCGGCGGGGAGGGTCGCGAGCAGCCAGGGCAGGAACTGCACCACCGTCATGCCCGCCACCACGAGCGGGTCGCGGGTCAGCGTGGCGACGAGCAGCGGTGCGGCTGCCTGCAGCACCCCGTCGGCGAGGTTCGAGGACGCCTGGGACGCCCACAGTGCGGTGAACGGTCGGGGGGCGGTCACGGACACGGTCGTCCTCCTCGTGATGACCTCATGGGTGATTGCCTGATTGGGCATGATGCCCAGAAGATCACCTCACATGCAATAATGGATTTGCCCATGAGAGTCGCCTCGCGGGCACGAGCGCCTTAGCCGGCGAGGGGAGCTGATGGTGAGGTTCGGCCACATCGCGGGCGACCGCATGCTCGACCTGGTGAACACCGTTGCCTGGCGGCTCGGCGGACCCGAACGCACCGAGGCCCTGAAGGCCTACTCCGACGTCGTCGAGTGGTGCGTCGAATCCGACCTGCTCGGCGCGGACGAGGCCGCGGTGCTGCACGACCTCGCCGGCCGGGACGGCGCCCTGGCCGAGCGGGAGCGGCAGCAGGTCGTCGAAGCCCGCGAGAGGGCCTACGGAGTCCTCTTCGACGGCGATCCCGAAGCCGCCGCGGACCTCGCGAGCATGTACCGGGCGGCGATCGCCGAAGCCGACCTGGTCCGCATGGGCCGCCGTTGGCAGTGGCAGGACCGGGAGGCAGGCCTCCGTACGCCCCGCGATCGCATCGTCCGCGGGCTCGTGACCCTCACCCAGCGCGAGGACCTCGACCGCCTCCACCAATGCGAAGACGCCAAGTGCGGCTGGGTGTACCTCGATACGTCACCGCGGCGCAACCGCCGCTGGTGCGACACGAAGGACTGCGGCGACCGCAACCGCGCCCGCGCCTACTACGCCCGGCAGAAGGCGAAGGGCCTCCAGTCCTGACGGTCCGTCACCCACGGGGCATTCGCGCGCACTCGATCGGGGGTGGCGTGTCCCGACTCCCGACTCCCCACTCCCGCCCCCGGCTTCCGCCTCCGTGGCGCCCCCTTCCCATCCCGGAGCAGGTCGGACGGGCCCCGGGTGATTAAGTAGGGATCTTCAAGATGTGCGGAAAAGTTGGGAGTTCAGGGTGAAGTCCGTCGTGCGGGGGACCGTGTGTGGGGTGGCGCTGATGGCGGCGCTGACCGGTTGTGGGGGTGGCGGGGACGCCGATGCGGGTGCGGCCGTAGGCGTCGTCGGAATCGGAGGCGGCGGCGAGAAGGGCAAGAAGAAGTCCGGCACGCTGTCCGTGCCGCAGCTCTGGTCGGCGCTCCCGACCAATGAGGCCCTGGGTGACGTCTGGGTCGGAGATGACTTGGCCGTGATCGACGGGGAGCGGGCGCGCCAAGCCTGCGCCGAAGAGACCGGCACCGCGTGCAACGGGGTGGTGGCCGCGGGCCACAAGGAGGCCGCGGTGAGGGGGGACGCGAGCAGCGACAGGGCCGAGTTCACCCTCTTCTCCTTCGATTCGCAACAAGCCGCGAGCGCCGCGGTGAAGGGTCTGGCGGCCAAGATGGCCAGCCGCGAGCCCGCACCCCAGCCGACGAAGCTCGCGGCCGGCGCGGACGAAACCGAGGCGTTCACCAACGGCAGGAACAGGACCGACGTCGTCATGCGCGTCGGCAATGTCGTGGCGTACGTCCTGGCGAGCGTGAGCGAGGACAACGGCAGCGCGCTGCGGATGGCCACGCTCCAGGTCGACCTGATCAAGAAGGCCGCCTGATGTGAAAGTGACGGCCTAGGCGGGGTGGGTGTCCCGGTCGATCGCTTCGGCGTCCCGGGCCGCCTGCTCCAGGCGGTCGTGGTGGGTCTTCCACCAGGACGGGTCGGCCTGGGGGAGGCCGTTGTTGGCCGGCTGCATGCCCACCGCGCCGTCCAGCAGCTCGCGGAGGATGTCGGCGTGGCCGGCGTGCCGGTGGGTGTCGGCGATGACGCGGACCACGGCGTGGTGCAGCGAGACCTCGTTGTCGTCCTTCGGCCACCACGGGACCGTGCCGATCGTGTCCAGCGGGAGTGCGTCGATCGTCGCGTCCGCGTGCGCCCAGGCGCGGTGGTAGAGCGCCACGATGTCCGCGCGCGACTGGTCCGGGGTGGCCCACATGTCCGCGTTGGGTTCGGCGTCCTCCGCGACCCAGGGGAGGGGTTCGCCGGAGAGGCGGGCGAAGGTGTCGCCGAGGTAGCCCAGCTCCGTGGTGGCCGCGTGCTTCACCAGGCCCAGGAGGTTGGTGCCGGTGGGCGTCAGGGGGCGGCGGGCGTCGTACTCCGAGAGGCCTTCCAGCTTCCAGAGGAGGGCTTCACGGGCGGACCGGAGGTAGAAGTGGAGGTCCGCCTTGGGGTCTGCGGCCGGCCCTGGGGCTGGGGTGGTGGCGGGGTCTTGTGTGGTCATGGAAGCAGTCTTCCGGACGGGTGATCTTCGGGCATCGGGTTTACGCGGCACCCGTGAGCCCGAGCGTCAGGGGGCAGGGCCGGCGCCAAGGGCTCGGGCGGCGTGGGCGTGAGGTGGGGGTGCGGGTGGCGTGGCGTGGAGCATCGGTGAAAAGGAGGGCACAGGGGTGTTCAGGCTGGTTACCGCTAAGTAAATTACCGGCGGTAACACTCCGTCCTGCCAGGGAGGCATGCCGTGACCGCCGAATCGAGCCTGGTGAGGGTCGCCCAGCCACACAAGCCGCTGAAGGCCGTCGAGCCCGTCAAGACCGTGATCGAGGGCCGGGTTCGTGAGGTGTGGGTGCCCCCGCTGGCGCCGGTGCCGGTCCGCGGATCCCTCGGGGACATCCCCTTCGACAATGCCCGGGAGGCGCCGAGGGAGCCCGTACTCGCGCGCAAGCAGCCGGACGGGACCTGGCGGGACGTCACCGCAGCCGAGTTCGCCGGGGCGGTGCTCGCCGTCGCGAAGGGGCTGATCGCCGAAGGGCTGCGGCCCGGCGACCGGCTGGCCATCATGGCGAGGACCACCTACGAGTGGACCCTGCTGGACTTCGCGGGCTGGGCGGCCGGGCTGATCACCGTACCGGTCTACCCGACCTCCTCCGCGATCCAGGCGCGTTGGATCATCCAGGACTCGGGCGCCGTGGCCTGCGCCGTGGAGGACAAGGTGCAGGCGCGGATCATCAGCTCGGAACGGGCCAACCTGCCCTGGCTGCGCCACCTCTGGGAGTTCGACACGGGGGCCGTGGCCCGGCTGGTCAAGGCCGGGGAGCACGTGCCCGACGAGGTCGTCGCGGCCCGGCGGGCCGGGTGCGCGCCCGAGTCCGTCGCGACGCTGATCTACACCTCCGGGACCACGGGCCAGCCCAAGGGGTGCGTGCTGACGCACGCCAATTTCTTCGCCGAGGTCGACAATTCTGTGGAGCTGCTGCACCCCGTCTTCAAGTCGGTCAGCAAGGACCCGGCCTCGACCCTGCTCTTCCTGCCGCTGTCGCACGTCTTCGGACGGATGGTGGCCGTCGGCTGCATGCGGGCGCGGGTGAAGCTGGGGCACGCGCCGAGCATCAGCAGCGAGGACCTGCTCGCGGACCTGGCCGGCTTCCGGCCGACGTTCCTGCTGGCGATCCCGTACGTCCTGGAGAAGGTCTACAACACCGCGCGGGCGACGGCCGAGAAGATGGGCCGGGCCTCCTCCTTCGACCGGGCGGCGCGGATCGCGCGCAGCCTCGGAGAGATCGCGGTCGTGGAGGGCAAGCGGCCGGGGCTCGGCCTGCGGGTGGCCCGGGCCCTCTACGAACCGCTCGTGTACCGGCGGATCCGGGCCGCACTGGGCGGGCGCGTCCGGTACATCCTCAGCGGCGGCTCCCCGCTCGGCCGGCGCCTCGCCGCCTTCTACACGGGCGCGGGCATCGAGGTCTTCGAGGGCTACGGCCTCACGGAGACGACCGCGGCCGCGACCGTCACCCCGCCGCTGCGGCCCCGGCTGGGCACGGTGGGGTGGCCGCTGCCGGGGACGGCGGTACGGATCGCGGACGACGGGGAGGTACTGTTGCGGGGGCCGCACGTGTTCGCGGGGTACTGGAACAGCGGCATCGCGGTGGGCGGGGAACAGTGGCTGTACACGGGGGACATCGGGGAGCTCGACGCGGACGGCTACCTGACGATCACCGGGCGGAAGAAGGACGTGATCATCACCTCCGGCGGCAAGAACGTGGCCCCCGCGCCCCTGGAGGACTGGCTACGGGCCCACCCGCTGGTCGGCCAGTGCATCGTGGTCGGCGACAACCGGCCCTACGTCACCGCCCTGATCACCCTGGAACCGGAGGGCCTCCAGCACTGGCGGCAGATGCACAAGAAGACGGGCATCCCGATCAGGGAGCTGGTCGGGGACGAGGACCTGCGGGCGGACCTCCAACGGGCGGTGGACGATGCGAACCGGCTGGTGTCGCGAGCGGAGTCGATCAGGCGGTTCGCGGTCCTGGCGGGTGACTTCACGGAGGAGCGCGGCCACTTGACGCCTTCGCTGAAGCTGAAGCGGGGCGTGATCGTCCGGGACTACGCACGGGAGATCGACGCGCTGTACCGGACCTGACGGGCCGGGGCGACCCGCCATGCTCCGCGCGGAGCCGTCGCCTGGGGCCGGCCCCAGGGCCTCGAACGCAGGCGGGGCTGGAATGCCCCGCAGGTCCGAGCTGGCGTCTGCCAAATCCAGCCTCTCCGGCGTTTGAGGCGCTGGCCAAGTCCAGCCCCGCCGGCGTTTGAGGCGCGGGGTCTGGGGCGGAGCCGGAACTGCCCGCAGGTCCGAGCAGGCGCCGGCCAAGTCCAGCCTCGCCGGCGTTTGAGGCGCGGGGTCTGGGGCGGAGCCCCAGGGGGTCCGGGCGCAGCTCGGGGAACGGGGGAAGGGCGGGGAGGGGACAGGCCCCGCGCAGCGGTGACGCGCCGACGCGTCAAGGGGCCGGATGGGTGATGGGCCTGCGGAGCGGGCCGCGCGGGCCGCGCTTATGGTGAGGCTCACTGGTCCGGGGGGCCGCTCCAGGAGGGTGCAGTGCACCGTTCCCGTTCCCGTTCCCGCTCGGCTTCGAGGGCCCGCACCCGGATGGCCGCCGGAGCCATGGGCGCCGCCCTGGCCGGATCCCTCCTCGCCGCCGCCCCCGCTCCGGCCCCCGCGAGTACGCGGATCCAGTGGGGCGCATGCCCCGAGAAGCCCGTGCCCGCCGGCATGCGCTGCGGCACCCTCACCGTGCCGCTCGACTACGAAGCCAAGGGCCAGGGCCAAGCCACGGCCAAGGCAACGGTCCGGATAGCCGTGGCCAAGCTCCCCGCCACCGCACCCACCGGCAAACACCTCGGCTCCCTCGTCCTGAACTTCGGCGGCCCCGGCGCCCCCGGAGTCTCCACGCTCGCCGCCGACCCCAACGCCTTCGCGGAGCTCAACAAGCGCTACGACCTCGTCGTCTTCGACCCCCGCGGCGTAGGCCACAGCGCCCCCCTCACCTGTGGAGGAGCGGCCGGAGCCGGGGACGCGGCCCCCGACGGGCCCGCCGAGGAGCTCGCCGCCCTGCGCGCCGCAGCCAAGCGCTGCGCGCTGGACTCCGGCCCGGTGCTCCCGTACGTCGGTACCGTCAGCGTGGCCCGCGACATGGACCTGCTGCGCCAGGCCCTCGGGGAGGAGAAGCTCGACTTCCTCGGCTTCTCCTACGGCACGCGCCTCGGCGCGGTCTACGCCGCGCTGTTCCCGCGCCGCACCGGCCGGATGGTCCTCGACGGGGTCGACACCCTTACCGAGCCGCTCGGCGAGCAGGCCCTGCTGTCGGCGGTCGGCCAGCAGCGGGCGCTGGACAACTTCCTCGTCTGGTGCGCCCACCGGCAGGGCTGCGTCTACGGCACGAACACCCGTACCGCCAAGGAGAAGGTCCAGGCCCTCATCACCCGATTGGACGCGGCGCCGCTGACCGGCGAGGGCGGACTGCGCTTCACCGGGCAGGACGTGGCCGACGCCATCGGGGCCGCCCTGTACTCGCAGAAGGCCTGGCCCGACCTCGCGGACGCCCTCGCGCTGGTCGAGCGCAGCGGTGACCCGGTGGGGCTGATGCAGCTCGGCGGTCCGGACGAACCGCTTCCGCCTCCCCCTCCCCCTCCCCCTCCCCCTCCCCCTCCCCCTCCGCCCCCGTCATCCCTCCGGGAGGAGCCCGACGCCGACGCCCTCCCCGCCGTGCCCGCCGACAACGCCACCGCCGCGCTCGTCGCCGTGAACTGCGCCGATGACCCGGACCGCGGCGACGCCAAGGCCTCCCCGGCGGCCGTCGCGCGGGAGCTGGCGGAGCTCCGGCCGGTCTTCCTGGCCGCCTCGCCGATCTTCGGCCCGCGCCAGCTGATGACGGTGCTGGCCTGCTACGGGCGCCCCGCCGGCACCGATTTCATCCGCAGGATCGACCGCCCCGCCGGGGTTCCGCGCATCCTGCTCGTCGGTACGCGCGGAGACCCGGCCACCCCGTACGAGTGGACGGAGGAGACGGCGAAGCGGCTCGGCAACACCGTGGTCGTGGACTACAAGGGCGACGGCCACACCGGATACGTCGCCTCGCGCTGCGTGCAGGGGTACGTGGACCACTTCCTGATCGACGGCCGGCTGCCGTCCGGGACGCGCTCCTGCCCCGCCGAGGAGTGAGGCCGCGGAAACGGCTTCCTCCCGACGGGGCAACAGCACCAAGGCTGCGGCAACGGCCGCCGTCAGCTCAGCAGTTGGGGCGAGCCGTACGGCCCGCGAAGCGGTCCGCGAGCCAGTTGCCCGCCGCCAGGGACTGCGTGATCACGCCGCTGACGTGCTCGCCGATCCAGATGGTGTCGAATTCGAGGTTCGTGCCCCGCGCGCACCAGTCGGAGCGCAGCCGGCTCCCGACGGCGTACGGGATGAGCTCGTCGCCGAGGGCGTGGTACTGGTACACGGGCGCGGCCGGGGCGGTGCGCCCGAGCTTGCTCTGGTTCAGCCGGGCCTGCCAGTCCGGCTGCGCGAGCGGGTTGCGGGTGGTGAGGTCGGAGATCCGCTTGAAGGAGCCGGCGATGGAGTCGATGGCCACGCAGTTGTCCTTCATGGCGCCCACCAGGAGCTTCCCGGCCGGGTTGAGGTAGGAGTCGAGCTTCAGCTCCGGGAAGGCCGCGTCCTGGCCGGCGGCGGCCATGAAGATGAGGCCGGAACCGTAGGAGCCGTTGTTGAAGTCGGCCACCTTGAGCAGATCGGCCGGGACGCCGCCCGTCGCGGTGCCCTTGACCTGCAACTCCGGTGCGTACGAGCCCTGCAGCTCGGCGGCCCAGCTGCTGGCCTGGCCGCCCTGGGAGTACCCCATGATGCCGACGGGCGTGTCGGCGGACAGCCCGGCCTCGGGCAGGCGGGTGGCGGCGCGGGCGGCGTCGAGCACGGCGTGGCCGGCGGAGGGGCCGACGGTGTAGGTGTGCACGCCGGGGGTGCCGAGGCCCTCGTAGTCGGTGACGACGACGGCCCAGCCGCGCAGGGTGAGCTGCTGGATGAGGTTGGCCTCCAGGGCGGTGCCGTACGGGAGGTTGTTGCTCGGCGCGCAGGAATCGCCCATGCCGACGGTGCCGACGGCGTAGGTGATGAGGGGGCGCGGGCCGGTGCGGCCGTCCTGCGGGACGATCACGGTGCCGGAGACCACGTTCGGGGCTCCGTCGGCGGTCGTGGAGTTGTAGTGGATCTTCCAGGCCTTGGTGTGGGTGGGCTGGCCGGGCAGCGGGTGGAACGCGGACGGCGCGCTGCCGACGATGTCGCCGGGGCGGGCGGTGGCGGTCTTCGCGGCCTCGGAGGTGGTGATGCTCTCCTGGGCGGCGTCGGCCGTGCCGGGGATCGCGGCCGAGAGGGCCAGGGTGGCCACTGCGGCGAGTGCTGAGCTTCGGATGCGCATGGGGCGGCTCTCCCAAGGGTCCGGGTGGGGGTGGTAGGTGAGGAGAAGGTAGTGACCGACCGGTAGGAACGTCGCTGACCGCACAGCTCAGCTTTCCTGACCCGGGGCCGCACCCCTGCCGTGCCGCACGCCCTGCCCGCCCCACCTCGGCGGCCCGCCCACCTTGTCGGGGTGACCGCGGGTGCGGCACCAACGCGCGAGACACAGGGCGGAATTCAGCCATGCGGACCAGCGCGCTGTACTCGTACGCGTACGCGTACGCGGACGAGATCGCCCGCGACGGCTCGGGCAAGCCGGCCTACCAGGGCGAGGCCCGCGCCCTGGGCGACCGGGCGTACGGCAAGCCGGCGCTGTGGATCACCATCGTCCACCTGGCGGCGCTGGGGTGGTGCCGGTGGTCCGGGCGACCCCTCCAGCCCCACTGGCCCCACCGGTCCCACTGGTTCCTTATGGGCGCCAACAGCACTAATTTACTTGCGAGTTGGCGAGTAAATGACGCTCGCACCGTGAGGGCTCCGGGTGCTTAATGGTTCTCCGCGCAGTCACACACCTGTGCGGTCGACTGGGGGAGTCATGGAATCCAACGGGGCCACAGCACCGCCGCCACCACAGCAGCCGCCTTCGCGGCAGCCTTCGCAGCCACCCGTGCAGCCGCCCTCGCCGTCACCGCGGCCACCGCAGGGACCGGCGCTGCCGCCACTGCCGCGGGGCTCGGGGGCCCGTGGCGTCCATCTGCGGATCAGCCGACGGCTGTTGTGGGTGGGCCGGGCCGCCTATCCGCTGCACAACATCGTCCGGGTGCAGACCACCGTGCTGACGCCCGACCGGGAGAAGGCCGTCGTCCAGTTCCTGAAGTGGGCGGGCGTCCTGATCGCGGCCTACGTCCTGGTCGCACTGCTCGCCGACGCCGGCTCGGGCTACTCGGGTGACGAGGACTCCGACGTCGAGGCGATGAGGGGTGTCGCGATCATCGTGGGGATCTGCCTCCTGGGGCAGCTCGTCTACCGGCTGAGCAGGCCGGACGTGCACGCCATGGTCGTGGAGGTGACCAGCGCCTCCATCGCGCTGGTCACGATGGAGGACGAAAGCCAACTGGACGCAGTAGTGCAGAACTTGGTCCACGCCATCGACCACCCGGAGGCGGAGTTCTCCATCCGGATGGAGAAGGTGGAGCTGAACCTGAAGAGCTACCACCTCGGCGACAGCGTGAACATCTACGGCGGTGTGGGCAACACGGGTGTGGTGAAGACATGACCGTTCCGCCGCAGGAGCCGCCGCAGGAGACACCTCAGCCACCGGTGGCACCTCCCGTCGTACCTCCCGCGCTGCCTCCCGTACCGCGGTCGTTGGCGCACTCGCAGGGCCCGGAGTCGCAGGTCCCGGGGTGGGGCGAGGGGGTCGACGAATTCGGTGTCACCCTGCGGGTCAGCCGGCGCCTCCTCTGGGTGGGGCAAGCCGTCTACCCGCTGCACAACGTCGTCCGGGTGCAGAGCTTCGTACTCAAGCCCAACCGGACGAAGGCGGCGCTCCAGTTCGGGCTGTGGATGGTCGTCATGCTGGTGCTCGCCTCGCTGTCCAAGTCGATCAGCGGGAGCGGAGTGCCCCTCATCATCGTCCTGGTGATGATCCTCCTCGTCGCGCAGCTCGTGTGGAGGCTGACCAGGCCGAACGTGTTCGCCATGGCCGTGGAGACCTCCGGGACGCCCTTGGCGGTGGTGACGCTGGCCCGCCTCGATGACCTGCGCGGGCTGGTACGGCGCATCGTCGATGCCATCGAGCACCCCGAGAAGGAGTTCTCGATCTACGTGCACCAGCTGCAGGTGAAGCTCGGGGACTACCACTTCGGCGACACCGTCAACATCAACGGCGGCAACGGAAACAAGGGGATACTGAAGTGACGGACAGCGGCAGGGACGCGGACGGCGGCATCCAGTACGGCGACCGGGTCACCATCAACGGCGGCCAGGGCGTCATCGGCATCGTCAAGAACCAGTCCCCGACCATCGTCGGCCCGCAGGCGGCTCCGGTCACCCCGCAGGAGGCGCTCCGGCAGCTGGAGCGCCTGCTCCTGGAGCTCCGTCCCCAGGTCACGCCGGCCGGCGCGGGCACGATCGACACCAACCTGCCGGTGATCGTCTCCCCGGAGAGCGGCCCGGAGGCGCGGCACGGGGCCCTGATGGCCGTACTGGGCATCGCGACGCTCGCGGGCGAGATCGGGCTGCCGATCATCGAGGCGGTGGGCCGGGTGCTGGAGCTGCTGGGCTTGGCCTAGCCGAGACAGGCACCTGTACCGGCATCCGCCCCGGGCCCGGATCCGGGCCCGGGGCGGACTTGGAGCTACGGGCTGACGATGACGTCGTCGATGCGGCTCACGGCGAAGAAGTGGGTCGCGTCGGTCTGGTCGTAGCGGGTGGCCCAGGAGCCGGTCACGTCGGCGGTGAAGGTCTTGGTGAAGGTGCCGTCGGCGGTGGTCTTGGAGTTGCCCATGACCTTCCACGTCGTGGTTCCGGCGGGGCGGAAGTAGTAGTGGACGGTCTGGCCGGCGAAGGGCTTCCAGGTGGGGTCGGCGTGGTTGAGCTTGCCGGTGACGGTGAGCGGCCGGCCCTTCTTGGCCGGCTCGGGGTTGACGTTGAACTCCGGGATGGCCGTCGCCGTCCGGGCGACCTTCACGGCGGGGGTGACGGAGCCGTGGATGGCGGTGGTGCCCGCGTACTGCAGTCGTACGTGGACCGGTCCCGGGTAGGGGAGCGTCGTGTCGATCGACGCCGCGGTGTTGTCGCCGGGCTTGGTGGCGACGTCCACGCTCTTGCGGGTGGTCCAGCCGGTCTTGCCGTCCGCGGAGGTCTGCACGTCGACCTTCAGGGACGTGACGCCGGCCGGGATCTGCCCGCGGGCGAAGCCGGCCTTCACGTTCACGGTCTTGTTCTTGTCCGCCGCGGCCGTGAAGCCGGTGAAGAGGGTGCCGGCCGTGGTGTCCACGGTCACCTGCGAGGGGGCCTCGTACAGCCAATCCGAGGACTCGGCGACCGTCCACTGGGTGTCCGTGAGGAACGAAACGGGCCGGGTGAAGCGGCCCGCGGCGTCCGTCTGCACGCCCCTCGATCCGACCTGGACGTAAAAGCCCGCCGGGGGCGGCTTGTAGGTGCCGTCGGCGGCCTTCCAGGTGAGGGTGCCGCTGATCTTGCCCAGCGTCCCGTAGGCGCCGGTCAGTTTCGGGGAATCCAGGGTGATGCGGGCCGACGTGGGCGACACGTCGACACGCACGGACCGCTGTTCCTTGACGCCGTTCAGTGTGGTCGCAAGGTCGATGTTCGCGAAGGTGGACCCGTAATCGAGATCGTTCCCGGACACAAGAACGTTCTCGACACCTGTGAAAGCGACCTTGTGCTGGAAGTGTCCCTGTGCGTCGGCGTTGAACGGGGTGGTGACGGCGTCGACCCGGCGTGTGATCGCGCCACCTGCGAAGGGCTTGCGCGAGCCGTCGCGCGGGTCGTGGATCTTGAGGTCACCCGAGAGCACCGTGTCCGGCTGCGCGAGCGACACCACCCCGTTTGAGGTCTTCAGGTTCTCGAAGACGGGCTCCAGCTGATAGTCGAAGGTCGCCCGGTCCTGGCGGAGGATGGGCTCGCCCTCGGTCCCCTCGTACTCCACGTCGACGACGTACTGCCCGAGTGCGGGGAGGCGCAGCGGGCCGGTCGCGAAGAGATCCTCGTACAGGGGCGCTACGTTGTCGCACCACATCACGCAGCGCTCCTTCCGGAAGAAGCTCGTGATGGTGGCGACCGGGGTGGACGCGCCCTTCGCACGCACGTGCACCTTGAGGCCCTTGGGCTGCTCCGTGGTGCCGAACGCGAGGTCGACGCCCCAACTGGAGGCGTCGGTACCGAAACCCGGATGGGAGTCGGCGGCGTGGGCGGCCGTGGGCGCGGCCAGCATGGCCCCCAAGGCTGTCGCCGTGCAGAGCACGGCGCTGATGCGCTTCTTCATGTGTCCCCCGGGGAGCGGTTCAGCGGTCGGTCACACTGGACCGACCGCTGAAGAGACCGCTCACGCCGCCCGATGGTTGTACGCGGAGCCCGGGGACTCGGGCCCCGGTCGGGCTCGGAGTTACGGGCTGACGATGACGTCGTCGATGCGGCTCGTGGTGGAGAAGTGGGCCGCGTCGGTCTGTTCGTAGCGGGCGGTCCAGGAGCCGGTCGCGGTGGCGGTGAAGGTTTTGGTGAAGGTGCCGTCGGCGGTGGTCTTGGAGGTACCCCCGGCCTTCCACGTGGTGCTTCCGGTCGGCCGGAAGTAGTAGTGGACCGTCTGGCCGGCGAAGGGCTTCCAGGTGGGGTCGGCCTGGTTGAGCTTGCCGGTGACGGTCAGCGGCCGGCCCTTCTGGACCGGCTCGGGCGCGGCGTTGAAGGAGGGGATGGCCGTCTCCGTCCGGGCGACCTTCACGGTGGGGGTGATCCAGCCGTGGATGCCCTTCGTGCTCGCGTGGAGCAGCCGGATGTGGCCGGCGCCCGGGTAGGGCAGCGTCGTGTCGAGGTACGTGCGCGGGTTGGTGCCGGCCTGGGTGGCGACATCCACGCTCTTGCGGGTGGTCCAGCCGGTCTTGCCGTCCGCCGAGTGCTGGATCTCCACCTTCAGGGAGGTGATGCCGGCCGGGATCTCGAAACGATCGAAGACGGCCTCCACCCTGACGGTCTTGTTCGCGTCGACCGTGGCCGCGAGGTTCCAGAGGTGGGTGCCGGACGTGGTGTCCACCTTCACCTCCTGGGGGGCCGCGGTCAGCCACCCCGAGTACTCCCTGACCGACCACGTGCCGTCCCCGTGGAACTGGGGGGACAGGGCGAATCGGCCCGCGTCGTCCGTGACGGTGCCGACCGACTCGCCCCAGACCGAGCTGCCGGCGGGCGCCGGCTTCCACGTGCCGTCGGCGGCCTTCCAGGTGACGGCTCCGCCGACCTTGCCCCGCATCGCGTAGGCGCCGGTCAGCTCCGGGGAATCCAGGGTGATGCGCGCTTCCGCGGACGCCACGGCGACCTGTACGGACCTCTGTTCCTTGACGCCGTTCAGCTCGGTCGCGAGGTCGATGTTCGCGAGGTCGATCCCGCCCTCCACGCGCGGGCGGACGTCCTCGTTGCCCGAGAAGGTGATCCTGGACTTGAAGTGCCCCTGCACATCGGCCTTGAAGGGTGTGGCGACGACACCCGAGGGCGTGATCGCGCCGCCCGCGTAGGGCTTGCGCGAGCCGTTGCGCGGGTCGTGGATCTTGAGGTCACCCGAGAGCACCGTGTCCCGCCGCGCGAGCGACACCCCGTTCGAGGTCCTCAGGTTCTCGAAGACGGGCCGGAGCCGGTAGTTCAGGGCCGCCGCGTCCTTGCGGAGGACGGCCTCGCCCTCGGTGCCTTCGTACTCCACGTCGACGGCGTACTCCCCGAGCGCGGCGAGCTTCAGCGGGCCGGTCAGGAAGTACCGGGAAGTGACTTCTCCGATGTCGCAGCCGAGGTGGCACTGGTCTCGCGTGGAGAAGGTCGTGATGGTGGCGACCCGCGCGGCCGTGCCCTTCTTGCGCAGGTGCACCTTGAGGCCCTTGGGCTGCTCCAAGGTCTTGAAGTACAGGACGACGTTCTCCTGCTCCACCTGTGCCTCGAAGCCCCACGCGTGCGGGTCGGCCGCCTGGGCGGTCGTGGGCACGGCCAGTACGGCCCCCGTGGCCGTCGCCGCGCAGAGCATGGCAAGGATGCGCTTCTTCATGTGTCCCCCGGAACCTTCGGAACCTTCGATGCGGTCGGTGGTCGGTCCCTGGACCGACCGGTGAAGAGACCGCTCACCCCGCCCGATGGTTGTACGAGGAGCCCGGGGCCTCGGGCCCCGATGGGGAGCCCGGGCTCTCGGCCCCCGACGCGATCCGGTACGCCCCCGGCGTCGTGCCCGTCCAGCGGCGGAAGGCCCGGTGGAAGGCGGTGTCCTCCGAGAAGCCCAGCCGGGCCGCCAGTTCCGCGATGGGTTCGCCGCTCTCCGCCAGGCCGGCTATCGCCGCATCGCGCCGTACGTGGTCCTTCAGTTGCTGGAAGGACGTGCCCTCCTGCTGCAGCCGCCGCCGCAGCGTCGCCGGTGACACCGCCAACCGCCCGGCCACCTCGCCCAGTTCGGGAAGCCGCGGCGATCCGCGCAGGGCCTGGGTCAGGGTCCGGCGGACCTGCTCCGCGACCGTGGTCCCGTACGCCGGCCGGGACAGGAGGTCGAAGGGGGCCCGCCGCAGCATCGCGTCGAGCGCGGCCTCGTCGCGGATGAGCGGCGCCGTCAGCCAGTGCGCGTCGAAGGCCACGGCCGCGCCCGTGCGCGCCTCGCCGAAGCGGACCGGGCAGTCGAAGAGCAGCTCGTACTCCTGCGCGTGCGGCGGCGCCGGATACGCGAAGGAGGCGTGGGCCAGCGGGATGCGCCGGCCGATCAGCCAGCTGCTCAGCCGGTGCCAGATGGCGAGCACGCACTCGGTGAGGAAGCGCTCCTCGTCCCGCGCGAAATCGTTGCGCACCGCGAACCACGCCTGCCCGCCGTCCACTTCGAGCGCCAGCTCCGGCCCGCCCGGGAACAGTCCGTAGAAGGTGGCGGAGCGCTCCACCGCCGCGCCGAGGTCGCGGCAGCCCAGGGCGGCCCTGCACATCATCGCGAAGGTCCCGGGCCGGCTGGGGACGGTGGACAGGCCCAGGAACTCGTCCTGCGTCGTCCGGTACAGCGCCCGGAACAGCCGCGCGAACTGCGCGGGCGTGACCCGCGCCCGGTCGTCGCCCAGCAGCAGAGGCGGAATCTGCGCCTCCTGGAGCAGCGGCACGGTGTCGAGCCCGCTGCCGCGCGCCCCCGCGAGCACGGCACGCACGTGGTGCACGGTGACCGTCCGCCTCCCCATGGGTCCGACGGTAGCCGCAATGAGCGCTGAGGTCAGCGGGGGTGACGCTTCCGGTCATGCCGCGGACGCCACCCCGGTGCCTAGCGTCATCGGTACGACCCGAGGGGGAGGCGACCCCGATGAGTTCGAGGAGCCCGATGGAACCGGTGAGCGAGACGGACGGAGCCGTGCGGCCGCGCACGCTGGCGCTGTTCACGGAGTGGACGGGCGAGCGGTACGCGGCCGAGACGGCGCTGCGCCACAAGGGCGGGGAGGGAGCATCCAGCGGCTGGAGCACGGTCTCCTACGGTCAACTCCGCGCCCGTGTAAGGGAGTCCGGGCGCGCTCTGCTCGGCCTCGGGGTCGCCCCCGGCGAGCGCGTCGCGGTGCTCGCGGAGACCCGGCCGGAGTGGACGTACACCCACTTCGGGGTCCTGGCCGCGGGAGCCGTCCTCGTGCCGGTGTACCCGACGGCCGGGGAGGAGGAGCTCGCCTGGGTGCTGTCGGACTCCGCCGCCGTGATGGTCGTCTGCGACGACGCCGCGCAGGCCGCCCGGGTGGAGGCGCTGCGTGCGCAGCTCCCCGCGCTGCGCGCGGTGGTGGAGATGGACGGGCTGCGCGCCCTCCCGGGCCCGGCGCCGGAAGCCGAGCTGCTGGCCCGGGCCGCGGCGGTGGACCCCGCGGCCGACGCCTCCATCGTCTACACCTCGGGCACCACCGGCCTGCCCAAGGGCTGCCGCCTCACGCACGCCAACCTCGGCGCGATCCAGGACGCCACCCTCCCGCTCGTCAAGGGCGGCCCGGGGGACTCCACGTACCTCTACCTGCCGCTCGCCCACCTGCTGGCCCAGCTGATCCAGTTCACCACCCTCCTGGAGGGCGGGGAGCTCTGCTACTTCGGCGGCCGCATCGAGGACGTCATCGGCGAGCTCGCCGAGGCCCGGCCGACCCATCTGCCGTCCGTACCGCGGTTGTTCGAGAAGCTGCACTCCGTGGTGCTCTCCCTCGCGGAGTCCCAGGAGGGCGGCGGCGCCCGCTTCGCGGAGGCGGTCCGGCTCGGGGTGCTGGCCGCGGAGGGCCGACTGCCGGCCGAGGACCGTGAGGCGTACGAGGCCGCCGACAAGTCCCTGTACTCCCTGGTCAGGGGCGCCTTCGGGGGCCGCCTGAAATGGGCGCTGACGGGCGGGGCCCCGATCGCCCCGGCCACCCTCGACTTCCTGCGGGCCTGCGGGATCGCGGTCTTCGAGGGGTACGGCATGACGGAGTCGGGCGGGGTCATCAGCCTCAACCACCCGGACGGGCTCCGCTACGGATCGGTGGGCCGACCGATCGCCGGCTGCGAGGTCCGCATCGCGGGGGACGGGGAGGTGCTGGCCCGGGGCCCGATGATTTTCCCGGGGTACCACGCCAACGGCACCGCGACGGCGGAGGCGCTGGACGGGGAGGGCTGGCTGCACACCGGTGACCTGGGGGAGGTCGACGCGGACGGCTACCTCCACATCACCGGCCGCAAGAAGGAGCTGATCATCACCTCGGCGGGCAAGAACATCACCCCCACCGAGCTGGAGTTCGCCGTCCAGCGCTCCCGCTACGTCTCGCGCGCGGTCATGATCGGCGACCGCCGCCCCCACCCGGTGGCCCTGATCACCCTGGACGCGGAGGAGATCGCCGCCTGGGCGGCCCGCGAGTCGGTGACCCTGGACCCCGCCGCCCCCGGTGACCACCCGGCCGTACGGGCCCTCGTCGCGGGAGCGGTCGAGGCGGCCAACGCCACGGTCTCCCGCCCGGCCCGCGTCCGCGCCTTCAGGGTCCTGCCCGAGGAGTTCACCGTCGAGGCGGGCACCCTCACCCCGACCCTGAAGCTCCGCCGCCGGGCGGTCGCGGAGCGGTACGCGCGCGAGATCGAGGAACTGTACGGCTGACCCGGCTCCTGCCGGAGGGGCCGGGGGCGGCTCCACCGGTGCACCGTGGCAGACTCCCTCCCTCGAACACGGGGGCGAACGACCCCCTGACCTGGGGGCGGGGCCATGATCAGGACGAAGTGGGCAGTTGTGGTGACAGCGGTCATCGCGCTCGGAGCCGCGGGCTGCGGCAGCGGTACGGGGGCGGGGGCCAAGTCCGGCCCGGTGTCACCCCGGCCGGAGGGCACCGGGCCGCTCGCGCGGGAGGTCGTGCAGACGGACATCGACACCTCGGCGGCGGCTGCGGGCGCGCCGGCGACCGACCCGGATTGGCGCAAGGTGGGCGAGGAGAGTGCTTCCGGGTTGTGCGTCGTCTCCTTCAGGGGGTTCTTCACCGAGGCCATTCCGGCCGACCTGGCCCGCTTCGATGACACGGTGCGCGAGCTGGGCAGGCGCGACTGGAAGGACGCCGGGAAGAAGACGCAGAAGAAGGACAAGAAGGGCAAGGTGTACGAGTCCAGGGTGCTCCTGGAGCAGCGCGGCTGGAGGATCGTCGCCGAGTACCAGGAAATCCACGGCACGCTCGGGCTGACGGCCTTCGACACCGCCTGCGCGCAGGAGCAGGGCCTCGGCTGAGCGGGTCCGGCCGACTGCTGGGTGCGGCGGTGGCGATCAGCTCGGGTGTGAGGCGGTAGCCGAGGGCCCGGGCCCGCTCGACCGCTCTGCGCGCCTGTGGCCCCGCGACCACGAGGACGTGCAGTGCACGCAGCAGAGCGATGGTGTCCGGTCCCGGGTGTTCCGCGTCGAGGCGTACGACGCCCTCGGCGCACTCCTCGGCGGCGGCCGCCCGACTAGGGGATCCGTACACCTGCGCGTCGTGGAGCGGGCGCCGGGCCTCCACCACCGCTGCCGTCGCACGGCGGTGGTCCTCGCGGAGCTGCGCCGCGCTTTCCCGGAGCCGATGGGCCTGCCGTACGACCGCGCGGCTGACCCCGCGTGGCCGCCCGGGCCTGCGGCGTGGCCGGCGTGGCCGGCGTGGCCGTGCGGGTGCACGGCGCATTCCCTGGTCCTCGCGCCGCCGCACCACACGCACGCCTCCCGCGACCAGCCCCAGGATCAGCAGCCCGTCACTGGCCCCCATCCGCGCATCCTCGGGTGGGCCGGTACGGGGGCTGCGGCCAGATCCGGTACCGGCAGCATGGCGCACGCGCGCTTGCCGGGAGGCGGCCGTGCGCGACGACCGGAATCGCCCGGGGGAGCAGTGATTCCGCCGCCGGGAATGTCAAGCGGAATCCGGAATGGATCATGACTACGTCGAAATGGTCCAATCCCTACTTGACCGGTCTTACCCGCTCTACACTTCGTGCCGTCAACGCCAAAAAGAGCCAGGGGGGCGCGAAATGGCGGTTAACAATTCGACGGTCCAAGTCCGTGTGCAAGAGGGCGTGCTGTGGGTCGACGGTGAGGCTTATCCGTTGCACAACATCTCCCACGTGGGGCAGCGTGTATTGGAGGTGGACAAGGGTGCGGCCTGGCGCAGGTTCATCGGCCGGGCGGCGCTCTGCATCGTCATCGGCGCCATCGCGGTGGCCATCTTCGGGAACGTCGCCGGGGTCATCGCGGTCGCCGTCTTCGGGCTGCTGATCTGGCAGCTCGTGAAGGTGATCGGTACGCCCCCGGTGTACGGCCTCGTCCTCAACACCTCCGGCACCCAGCGCGACGCCGTGTGGTCACTGGACCGCGCCGAGATCGAGAACCTCGTATACGAGATCACCAAGGCCATCGGCCGGCCGGACGCCGCCCCGGTGACCATCAACATCAAGGAAGCGGTGATGGGAGACCAGTTCAAGGTCTACGGAGCCGGGGCCATCGGCCAGGCCCAGCACAGCGGTGCGGGAGACATCAGGGGAGGTGGCCGATGATGGCCGGCGATCAGTACAGGGTGACCGGTGCCGGGGCCATCGGAAGCGCCAAGCATTCGGGCTCCGGAGACATCGTGGCCGGAGGCAAATACGTCGGCGGAAATCCGCCGGAGGCTTCGGAGGTGGAAAAGCTCATCGAGGAAGTCCAGGCGATGAGGCAGCACCTGGACGACATGGACCGGGCGGAAATCGACGCTGCGGTGGAAGAGCTCCAGACCAATCCCCCCGAGGCGAGATTCAGGAGAATCCTCGGGACGTTCTCCGGAATTGCGACACTCGTCGGGGAAGCGGGAGTTCCGGTGATCGCGGCGGTCAAGGCCCTGCTGGCCTGAGCGGGAAGCGGAAGGCGAGGGGGCCACGCGTGTGCGGTGGCCCCCTGGTCCTATGCCCCTACCGTGACCCCGCCGAGGAACGCGGCCCAGGCGCCGGGGGCGACGGCGAGTTGGGGGCCGGCCGTCACCTTGGAGTCCCGGATGTGGACGGAGTCCGCGCACGCGGCGATCTCGACGCACTGGCCGCCTTCGCCGCTGCTGTAGCTCGACTTCCGCCAGTCGAAGGCGACTTCGAGGCACTCGCCACCCTCGCCGCCGCTGTAGCTGCTTTTGAACCAGGCCAGGTGTGTGGTGTTCATAGTTCTCCCAGCAACTTCTCGATCAGGGCCAGTGACTCGTGTGGCGTGAGTGCCTGTGCCCGGATGATCCCATAGCGCTCGGTGTAGATCCGCACCCGTTCGGGGTCCGTGATGAGGTTCGCGTGGCCGTAGGTCTCCGTGTAGGCAACCTCGTTGCGTCCTTTGGGTCGGAGAAGGGTGAACGCACCTTCCAGGCCCGGGTGTTCGTCCAATTCGGTCGGCATCACCTGGAGGTGCACGGTGCGGAGCCGGCCGATCTGGAGGAGGCGCTGCAGTTGCTCCCGCCGGACCTCCGGTCCGCCCGTGAGGCGGAGCAGGATGGAGTGTTCAAGGACGAAGCTGAACGTGGGGGCAGGCCACTGTTCAAGGATTGCCTGTCGGGCTAGTCGGTCTGACACCCGCTTCTCGATGGTTCCCTCGTCCAGTACCGGCCGGCGATGCCGGAATACGGCCCGCGCGTATGCCTCGGTCTGGAGCAGTCCGGGTATGGCCTGAGCGGCGTAGTAGTGCAGCGCCACTGACCCCGCCTCCGCGTCCGCGAACTTCCGGAACCAGTCCGGATGCCGGGTCCGCGCCCGCTTCAACGCCTCCGTCACGTCCGGGATGGCGGCGAGCAGGACGCCCTCGGCGCCGAGCGCCTTGTCGACGTTCTTCAGGAAGTCCGGCTGGGGTGTCCGTACGCCCCGCTCGATGGAGGACACCAGGTCCTCTCCCACGTGTACGAGCGCCGCGAGCTCCTTCTGCTGGAGGCCCGCCCGTTCCCGCAGCACCTTGATGATTTTGCCGAGCGCCTTGAAGAGGTACGCGGTGCCGTCGACCTCCACGGGTCGTTCCGGCTCTTCCTCGCGCTCCGACAGGTCGTTCATAGGCTGATCCGCCCTCGTCCGTACGGGCCGTACACGCAACCGCCGCCGGTCCTACGGGGGTTCCCCGTAGCGCCGCCGTTGCTGGAAAGCGTACGGCGGACCGGCCACGCTCGGTGAGGTGACGACCGAATTGAGTGACATGGCACCGGCGGAGTTCCGGCAGCGCCTTTCCGCCACCCCGCGCGGGGCCCGGCTCGCCCGGCGGCTGGCCGGGGTGCAGCTCGCCGCCTGGGGGATCCCGCACGGCTGCGGCCTCGCCGAGGACGCGGAGCTGGTGGTGGGGGAGCTGGCCGCGAACGCCGTGCTGCACGGGCGGGTGTCCGGCCGGGACTTCGAGGTGCGGCTCGGCTACGACGGGCTGCGGGTCCGGATCGAGGTGAGCGACGCCCGGGGGGACCGGCTGCCGCCCGAGGGGGAGGCGGCGGTGGACCCCTGGTCGGCGGAGGGCGGGCGCGGGCTGGTGCTCGTACGGGCCCTGGCGCGGGAGTGGGGCGTCACGCCGAGGGCGCAGGGCGGGCCGGGGAAGACGGTGTGGGCGTGCTTGTGAGGGCGGGGAGCGCAGTCGCGGCCGATGCCCGCGCAACACCGGGACGGTGTCCGCCTTGTGCGGGCGACCCTCAGAGCTCCCCGGTCGCAACCCCCGCCGCACGACGCCAGTCGGCGACCAGGGCCTGGACCGCGAGGGTGTCGGGGTGGTCCGGCCCCAGTACGCGCAGCTGGTCCCTCAGGAGTGCCATGGTCGCCTTGACGGCCGCTTCCGTATCCCCCGCCGTCAACTGCCAGCAGGCGAGTTGGAGCCGGGTGGTGAGGGTTTCCGGGTGGTCCGGGCTCAATATGCGCAGCTGGTCTTCCAGGAGTGCCGCGGTTGCCTCGGCGGCCCCACCCGGATCCCCTGCCACCCCCTGCCATTCGGCGAGTTGGGCCCGGGTGGTGAGCGTGTGCGGGTGGTCCGGGCCCAGTACCCGCAGGTAGTCCTCCAGTAGGACGGCGAGTGTGGTGGCGGCCCCGCTCGGATTGCCTGCCTCCCCGTGCCAGTTGGCCAGGTTGTGCCGGGTGGAGAGGGTGTCGGGGTGGTCCGGGCCCAGTACCCGCAGGCGGTCCTCCAGCAAGTCGGCGAATGCGGCCGCCGCTCCCGCCGGATCACCCGCGTGACCGTGCCAGCTCGCCCAGTTGCTCCGGATGGTGAGGGTGCCGCGGTGGTCCGGGCCCCGTACCCGCAGGTAGTCCTGCACGAGGTCGGCGAACGCGGCCGCGGCCCTGGTCGCGTCCCCGGCCTCGCCGAGCCACTGGGCAAGGTTGCTCCGGCCGGCGAGGGTGGAGGCGTGGTCCGGGCCCAAGGCCCGCAATTGGTCCTTCAACAGGGCGCCGAACGCGGCCGCGGCTCCGCCCGGATCCCCCGCCCTTCCCTGAAGACCGGCGAGGCTGGAACGGGTGGCGAGGGTGTTGGGGTGGTCGGGGCCGAGAACCCTCAGCTCGTCCTCCAGCAGGAGGGCGGCCGCCTCCGCGGCCCCGGCGGTGTCCCCCGCTTCCCCGCGCCACGTGGCGAGGTAGGACCGGCAGGCGAGCGTGCCGGGGTCGTCCGGGCCCACGAGGCGGGTGGATGTGTCCGTGAGGTGCTGGAAGTGGCGGATGGTCGCGGCCACTTGCCCGGACTCTCCGAGGCTTTCACCGAGGCGGTACAACACCGGGTTGACGACGGGCTGGTACAGGGCGCTTCCGGCGCACGCCATCAAGGCGGTGGTGTTGGCGCGCAGGGCGCTGGCCAGGCCGGCGTCGAGCTCGGTGTCGGGCCAGGTGTCGGTCAGGGCCTGCGCGGCGATGTGCGCGAGCAGGACCCGGTGGTCGGGGTCGAGGGGGTCGCGGACGGTCCGCTGGACGAGCTGGTGGACGCGTACGGCCTGGTGGGCTTCGGCGGGGGAGTGGTCGATCAGGCTCAGCCGGTGCAGGGCCCGCAGGGCGTCGACCGCCTCCTCCTCGGTGACCGCCTCCTCCTCGGTGCCCGCGGGGAGTTCCTGGGCGGGGCCGTGGCTGTTGCGGAGGGATCGTTGGACCGTGAGGCACCTGAGGACCAGATCGCAGGTCAGGACCCGGTGCGGGATCCCGTTCGGGTCGAGCATCGCGGCGAATTCGAGCATGGGGCGGGCCAGTCCGGCCGGGCGGAGTTCGTCCGCGCGGTCCACGGACAGGGACCAGGCGGCCGCCGCGGGGGTCGGCTGGTCATCGGGCAGGGCGCCGGGCTCGGGGAGCAGGTCGGCCAGGCGGCGCGCGCGGTCGGCGAGGCGGGCCCGGTAGCGGGCGACCGTGATGTGGGTGTCGGTGAGGTAGGCGGCGGCCTGGGACAGGGCGAGCGGCAGGTGACCGAGGTCGTGGGCCAGGGCGGCGAGGTTCGCTTCGGGTTCGCGGCGGCCCTGGGCGGCCAGGGCCTGCTGGAGGTGGGCGGTGGCCTCGGCCGGGGTGAACAGGCCCACCGGGACCAGACGGCCGTGCGTGGCGAGGGCGGCGTCGCGGCGGCGGGTGGTGACCAGGGTCCGGCCGTGTGGATGGGCCGGTGGCCACAGGTCGCGCAGGTCGCCCGGGTCGGCGACGTCGTCCAGGACGATCAGCCAGCGGGGGCCGGGTACGGGCTTGGGTTCGAGCCAGGCCAGGAACGCCCGCGCGGCCCGCTCCGGGTCGGCGGGGTCCGTGTGCAGGATGTCGGCGGCCGCCTGGGCGTAGGCGTCGATGACGGCCTGGCGGGTGGCGGCGGTGATCCAGACCAGCAGGTCGACCTGTCCGTCGGCCCAGACGTGGCGGGCGTGGTCGGCCGCGAGCTGGGTCTTGCCCACCCCGCCCATCCCGGCCAGGACCTGGCAGGGGACCGCCGCGCCCCCGCCCTCCACGGCGGAGCGCAGGTGATGCACCTCGGCCCGGTCCTGGAACGAACCGGCCCGGCGGGGGATCACCCCGACCTGGTGCGGCCAGGAGACGGCATGCCGGGGAGCGGCCTGGTAGGTGATGTGGTCGACGCGGTACGCAGCCATGCTTCCCTGCGCGGCGTGGACCTGCACGCCACCGACCGGTGGCGTGGGGAGGCTTGGGAACGCCGGTCCGGTCAGCCCCGGGACGGATCCGGCACCGGAGGGGGGCCGATGTGCGCGCCTCCGTGCAGGACGGCCGCCGCGATCGAGCCGCCCTCGGCCTTCACGCTGACGTCCCGTCCTGCGGCCACGCCGCCGGTTCCGGCCGAGACCCCGCCGGCTGCTGAAGTGTCCTCCAGCAGGGCGCACAGCTCGGTGGCCGCCTGCTCCCGCTCCGCGTCGTCGTCCAGGCTCTCCAGGAGGTCTTCGATACGGGTCCGCCACACCCTCGCCTGGAGGGCCTGCTCCTGTTCCTGATCCGACCCGCCGGCGGCCACGAGTTCGGCCGCGCTCCGGTCCAGGCGTTCCAGCTGGACCCGCTCCAGCTCACCGTCGCCCCGGCCGAACCACCGCGCGACCCGGTCGCGGACTTCCGTCCACGCGTCCGTCGTCGCGGCCTGTACGACCGCGGCGCCTCCCGCCGCGGCCAACGCCGCCAATGATTCGGCCAGCACCTCGCACCCACCCCCGTGTTCCCGCATCCCTCGTCCAGGACCCATGACGAGCTGCATCTGAACGTACTTCCACGCAGCAGCGCGCACGGCCGTTTCGCCCAAGAGGGCGCCGGGCCGCGGGTGGCGGCGGCCGGAGCGGCGGAGCCGGCCTGACCGCCGGCCGCCGTCCGGCTACTTCAGGTTCTCGGAGATCAGCTTCTTGAAGGCGTCCGGGGTGATCGAGTCGATGCCCTGCCCCGAGTTCACCGTGAGCTTCTTGCCGTTGATGGAGACGTCCGGGGTGCCCTGCATGTCCTGGTCGTAGAAGGCCTGGCCGACCTTCTCGACCCACGGCATGTAGGTGAGTTCCTTGACCGCCTGGTTGAAGGCGGGCGTCCGCAGGCCCGGGACCTGCTCCGCGAGCTCCAGCAGGGTGGCGGTGGAGCCGAACTTGTCGTCCGATTCCTTCTCCGGGTGGTTCTTGTAGAGCACCTGGAGGTACTCCATGAACTTCTCCGGGCCCTCGTTCACCGCAGCGCCCAGCGCGTTGACCGCCCGCTTGGAGCCCTTGCCGCCGCCCAGCGCCTTGTCCAGAAACGTGGCGAAGTGGTACTCGACGCGGTACGTGCCCGCGTCCGCCTGCTCCTTGATGGTCGTGCCGAGGCCGGTCTCGACGCCCGCGCAGTAGGGGCAGCGGGGGTCGAGCCAGACGGAGAGGACGTTCTTCGCGTCGGCCTTGCCGTACGGGATCACGATCCCGTCCTTGCCGGTGGTGTTGGCCGGCTGGACGAAGGGCTTGCCGGCCCCCTCGTCGGCGGAGTCCGCGGAGCCGGAGGAGTTCGCCGCGTACATGCCGATGCCGACCGCGAGGGCCAGTACGGCGACCAGCGCGCCACCGATCAGCACGCGCCCGCGCAGCTTCTCGCGTCGGGCCAGGGCCTCGCGCTCCTCGCGCATCCGGTCGCGGGCCGCGCGCCGCTGGTCCTTCTTGCTGCTTGCCATTCCCCAAGGATAAAGACCGTAGAGCACTCAAGTAGGTGTCATTGGTACGAATCGGGCGGGGACTTAAGTCCTTTGTCCGGTTCCGGGCGAGCTCCCGTGAAAGGTCCTGTGAAGGCCCGGCGAAGGGTGGGGCACATCTCCCGGGGCGGCGGTGAGTCGCGCGCGAAGAACTGATAGACAGTTAACCTCAACGGCCCGATCGGCCGTCCGCGCGAGGATGTTTCGGGGCGTGCGGAGCGTTATATGACTTTTTTTACGTTTTACGGGGGCCGGACCGGCCCCCGCTCTGGGGGGATCGCCGCACTGTGAAGCCACTTCACCGTCACCTCGTCAACACCTCGCGCAAGGTCATGTGCACGGCCGCCCTCGCGGCCAGCCTGACCACCGCCGCGGTCGTGACCAACACACCGATCGCGGGTGCGGGGGAAGCCGAGCCGACCCCCGACAGCCCCCAGGCCACCGATCGCGGTGACGCCCGGCTGGAGCTCCCGGACCTGGTCGCCGACCCGCCGCCGGCGCCCCCCGGCGCCGCCAGCCCGGACGGGGCCACCGCCGGCATACCCGCGACCGCCCTCGACGCCTACAAGCGCGCCGGGATCTCGGTGGCCGCCGCGCTTCCCGGCTGCCACCTGCCCTGGCAACTGCTCGCGGGCATAGGCAGGGTGGAGTCCGTGCACGCCTCCGGCTACGGGCTCAAGGCGGACGGGTACACCGAGAAGGCGATCCGCGGGCCGCGCCTGGACGGCAACGGCTTCGCCGAGATCAAGGACACCGACAAGGGCGAGTGGGACGCGGACGCCGAGTACGACCGCGCGGTCGGCCCGATGCAGTTCATCCCCTCCACCTGGTCGACCTGGGGCGCCGACGGCAACGCCGACGGCAAGCGCGACCCGAACAACATCTACGACGCCGCACTGGGCGCCGGCCTCTACCTCTGCGCGGGCCAGCGCAACCTCTCCGACGCGGGCGACCTCGACAAGGCGATCCTCAGCTACAACAGGTCGCGCGAGTACGTGAACACGGTGCTCGGCTACATGCGCCAGTACCAGGCCGGTCAGGGCGCGACCCCGGTACCGAACCCGCCGTCCGGCAACTACCCGACGCCGAACCCGCCGACCCTGCCCGCGCCGCCGCCCGCGCCGGCACCCGCGCCGACCCCGACGCCGACGCCGACCCCGAAGCCGCCGACTCCCACGCCGACCCCCACCCCGAAGCCGACCCTGGGCAAGCTGGTCCGGATCGGCACCGCCGAGGTCACGGCCGAGGCCGGGACCGAGTTCGAGCGCCTCCCGCTCATCAAGGCCGTGCTGACCGACGGCATGCCGGCCGTCGACCAGGCGATCGTGTTCTCGGTCGACGACGACACCACCGGCCGCACCGTCTTCGCGGCCGACGGCAAGGACTTCGCGGTCCTGCGCACCAACGCCAAGGGCCTGGTCAGGGTCCCGAAGCTGAAGGCCGGCCTCAAGGCGGGCACCTTCACCCTGCGCGCCACGGCCTACGCCGCTTCGGCCGAGGTCTCCGTGCGGTTCGGCGCCAAGGTCACCCCGGCCAAGCCGGTACCCGTCCCGGAGGCGGACAAGCTCGTCCGCAGCGACGCGAACGCCGGCAAGGCGCTCACCGCGGAAGCCGGAACCGCGATCAAGGGCGTGCAGTTCCTGGCGACGGCGAAGGACAAGCCGGTCGCCGAGGCCAAGGCCACGGCCGGGCTCGGCACCAAGGACAAGGACGGGAAGTGGGTCCCCGCGGACCCGGCCAAGGCGGGGGAGACCCCGTACTTCCTGGACAAGGACGGCAAGAAGCTGACGGAGCTGGCGCTCCCGGCGACGGCGGCCGACGGCAAGATCGACCTGCCGGAACTGTCCACCACCGGCGTCGCCGCGGGCACCTACACGCTCCGCGTGCGGATCTCGGACCAGGTGGTGCTCTTCCTGGAGATCACCGTCACCGAGCCCCCGGTCACCGAGCCCCCGGCGACCGACCAGCCGACCGGCAAGAGCTAGTCCGTCTCGACCTGGTCCCCGAAGGCCTGCCCCAGCGCCCCGCCGAACTCGGCGGGGTGCGTGGTCAGGCCGGTGTGCCCGCCGGGGAAGTGCAGCAGCTCCCTGCCGAACCGCTCGGCGAGGAACGCGGCCGGCCGGTAGGGGAGCTCGCCCCGCGAGTCCCGGCCGCCGGCGAGCACGAGCCGGTCCGAGACCGCCTCCAGCCGCCGGAGGTCGGGGGAGTACGCCATGAAGCCCGGCACGATCCGCCCGAGGAAGTACGGCAGGTCGGCCATCGTCCGCTCGGCCCGGGCCGCCGCGTGCGGCGGAAGGGCCGTCGGGGCAGGGGCCGGGGCCCGGGCAGGGCCCGGAGCAGGCGCGTCGCCGTCCTTCCGCAGCCCCGCCGCGAACACGGCCATCGCCGGCATGAGCCCCTCCGCGTCCAGGGTGTCCCGTACGCGTACGAGCAACGCGCGGTGCGCGGAAGCGTCCGGCAGCACCTCCACCACCGGGGGCTCGTGCGCGACGAGGCGTACGAGGCGTTCGGGCCGGGTCGTCAGCAGGTGGAGCGCCGCGATCGCGCCCGAGCTGGAGCCGAACACCCGGGCGGGCTCGTCCGGCGACAGCAGGTCCAGCAGCCGCAGCGCGTCCTCGGCGTGCTCGGCCACGCTCTGCACGGCCTCCGGTTCGTCCAGCGGGCTGCGGGACATGCCGCGCGGATCGTAGGACGCGACGGTGTACTCGGCCGCCAGCGCGTCGGCGACGCCGTCGAAGGCGGCCGCCCCACCGGTCCCGCCGGGGATCAGCAGCAGGAGCGGGCCCCGGCCGCGCACCTCGTAGTACAGGGTCGCGCCGGGCACGCGCAGGCTGCCGGTGGTCGGGGCGCTCACGCGGAGGCTCCCCTGCGGGGAGCGGCGCGGTGCTTCAGCAGGAGGTCCAGGGAGTCGAGGGACCAGAGCCAGGAAGCCTGCGGCGTCCGCGCGTGGGCGAAACCGCCCGAGGCCTCCAGGGCGACGAACCCGTGGAACGTGCTGCGCAGCAGCCGGGCCGCGTCGGTCAGATCGGGCTCCGCCAGTCCGTAGCCGCGCAGCATGCCGTAGGTCAGCGCGACCGCGCGGCGCGGCCCGGGGGCCTTCGCGGCCAGCTCGGGGTCGATCTTGATCGGGGCCTGCGTCGCCGCGTAGCGGCCGGGGAACCGGTGGGCGTACTCCCGCCAGGCGTTGGCGTACGCGACGAGCGCGTCCCGTCCCGCGAGCCCGGCGGTCGCCTCCGCGATGAGCAGCGTCTTCTCGTCCGCCGCCAGCAGCGCGATCCGCCCGCGGAGGTCCTCCAGGCTGCGGACGTGCGCGTAGAGGCTCGCGTCCTGCACCCCGAGCCGCCGCGCGACCTGCGCCATGGTCACCCGGTGCAGCCCCACGTCATCCGCCACCTCGGCCCCCACCACGGTGACCCGCTCGGCTGTCAACCCCATCCGCACCATGTGCCCCTCCCGTTGCTCAGTCCCCACAACTTATACCTAGGAGTCCTAGGTATGACCCTAGGGGGCCTAGGAGAGGAGGAGAGGGGGCCGTTTCGCTCCGTGCTGCCGGATATGTCACGGTCGGATACGGCGCAGCGCCCCCGGCACCGTCGAAGGGTGCCGGGGGCGCTGCGCCGCTGGTCCGGTCCGACGACCCGGCCAGGGAAAAGGCAGGAGCCCCGTCGACTCTGCTCGCGCAGAGAAGACAGGGCTCCTTGGGTACTGCATATCCAACCGCGATTGGTTGGCCCAGGCGACTAGGCCGGGGTGACGTTCTCCGCCTGCGGGCCCTTCGGGCCCTGGGTGACGTCGAAGTTCACCAGCTGGTTCTCCTCAAGGGAGCGGAAGCCGGCGGCGTTGATCGCGGAGTAGTGGACGAAGACATCCGGGCCGCCGCCGTCCTGGGCGATGAAGCCGAAGCCCTTTTCAGCGTTGAACCACTTGACGGTTCCGGTAGCCATGAGCCCTCCTATGGGCCAAAGGGTCGCCCTGCTCCAGAACCTGCTAAGAAGTCTGAAAACTACAAAAGCCTGCGGGTCACATTCTCCGCAGGCCTCGTACTGCAAGGGAAACCAAACTGCAACTTGCGTCGAGCCTAGCACGCACATCCCGGCCGAGACCAGAGGGAAAGATCACGTCACTCGGACGTTTGAGACCCGCCAGACGGCTGACGGAGACACGGGGGCTAGTCTCGCGATGTGGACGCCTATCGCAGCCGGCCCCGTGTCGGCCACATTCAGTTCCTGAACTGCCTGCCCCTCTACTGGGGGCTGGCCAGAACCGGCACGCTGCTGGACCTGGAGCTGACCAAGGACACTCCGGAGAAGCTCAGCGCGAGCCTCGTCCAGGGCGGCTTGGACATCGGTCCCATCACCCTCGTGGAGTTCCTCCGCAACGCGGACGAGCTCGTCGCCTTCCCCGACCTCGCGGTCGGCTGCGACGGTCCCGTCATGTCCTGCGTGATCGTCTCGCAGGTCCCCCTGGACCAGCTGGACGGCGCCCGCGTCGCTCTGGGATCCACGTCGAGAACGTCCGTGCGCCTGGCCCAGCTGCTGCTCGCGGAGAAGTACGACGTACGGCCCGACTACTACACCTGCCCGCCCGACCTGGGGCTGATGATGCAGGAGGCGGACGCGGCGGTGCTGATCGGCGACGCCGCGCTGCGCGCCTCGCTGCACGACGCGCCCCGGCTCGGGCTCACCGTCCACGACCTGGGGGCGATGTGGAAGGAGTGGACCGGACTGCCGTTCGTCTTCGCCGTCTGGGCCGCCCGCAAGGAGTACCTGGAGCGTGAGCCGGAGGTGGTGCGGAAGGTCCACGAGGCCTTCCTCGCCTCCCGTGACGTCTCCCTGGAGGAGGTCGGCAAGGTCGCCGAGCAGGCGGCCCGCTGGGAGGCCTTCGACGCGGAACTCCTGGAGCGCTACTTCACGACGCTCGACTTCCGCTTCGGCCCCGACCAACTGGCCGGCGTACGCGAATTCGCGCGGCGGACGGGACTCACGACGGGCTATGCGCCCGATGTGAACGTGGAGCTCCTGCCGGTGGCCGTGCCGGGTCATTAGCAAGGTTTATGGGGGTATTCGCCTTCCGCTTCTTTCCGCCCGGGTATAAGGGGCGGAAAGGCGAATGCCCGCCGTTCACCGGGAATGCGTTGTCCTTTCACCTCGCCCGCGCGGGCGTGCGTACGGGGCCTTGCGGGGACACGATGAGAGGGAGGGCGGGCCGGGGGGAGCCCGGGCGGTCGCGAGCGTGCTCATCCAGGGGGCCATCGGAGCTCCGCCATGACCACACGCACACTCGGCCGGGACATCACGGTCCTCGGGGACGCCCTGGAAGCGCCCGGGGTCGGCTTCATCCCGGTCAACGCCTTCGTCCTGCACGCCCGTGAGCCCGTGGTGGTCGACACCGGCCTCGGCCTGCCCGACCGTGACTTCCTGAAGACCCTGTCCGAGGCCGTCGACCCCGCCGACGTGCGGTGGATCTGGCTGACGCACCCGGACCGGGACCACACCGGCGGGATCTTCGCCCTGCTGGAGGCCGCCCCCGAGGCCCGCGTGGTGACCACCTTCCTCGGCGCCGGCGAGATGACCACGGAGCGCCCGCTGCCGATGGACCGGGTCTACTTCCTCAACCCCGGCCAGCGGCTCGACGTCGGCGACCGCTCCCTCACCGCCTTCCGGCCGCCCCTCTTCGACAACCCCGCGACCGTGGGCTTCTACGACGACCGGTCGCGGGCCTGCTTCAGCTCCGACTGCTTCGGCGCCCCCCTCCCCGACGGCGACCTCGCGGCCGGCGGCGAGGCCGGGGCGGTGGGGCCCGAGGACCTGCGGGCCGCCCAGCTGTTCTGGGCCTCGCTGGACAGCCCCTGGGTGACCGTCGCCGACCGGGAGAAGTTCCTCGCCACGGTCCGGCCGCTCCGGGAGATGGACCCCGAGCTCGTGCTCTCCACCCACCTGCCGCCGGCCGCCGGGGTCGCACTCATCGCCCGGATGCTCGACACCGTGGGCCTCGCCCCGGGCCTCGACCCCTTCGTGGGCCCGGACCAGCAGGCGCTGGAGCAGATGCTGGCCGGGTTCGAACCCGCGGGCCCGGCCTGATCGGCAAGACACCCCCTGGGGGTGCCCGGTGGCGCATCCACAGGCCTTGAGGGGGGCCGTGGCCGCTGCTAGCGTGCGTCGCCAAGTCATGGGGCGCGGGGCTGGGGCGGGGGCGTGGGATGAGGATCCGGTTACGGGCAGCCGCTCCGGGCCGCCGGGCAGCGGTGGCGGGCTGACGTGGGCATCACGCTGTTCGTGGCCGGGGTCACGCTCTGGGGCGCGGCGGCCGGTCTCTTCCTGCCCCGGGCCGCCTACCGCCTCTCCGTCGAGGCGGGCCTGCCCTGGCGCTCGGCCTGCCCGGCCGGCCACCCGCTGACCGGCCCCGCCCGAGGCTGGCTGGGCCGCGCGGTGTGCCCCCGGTGCGTGCCCGCTGGCCGGTGGCGCGGTGGTTACGCCCCCGCTGCCGGAGCGGTGCTGGCCACCACCCTCGTCTGCCTCGCGCTCGGGGCCGGGGTCGGGGCGCGGCCCGAACTGGCCGCCTGGCTGCTGCTGGCGCCGATCACCGTCCTGCTCTGCTTCGTCGACCAGGCCGTGCACCGGCTGCCCGACGTACTGACCCTGCCGCTGGCCGCCACCACCGCGGCCGCACTCGGCGTGGCCGCCCTGTTCGCGGGCGCCGGCGGATCCTGGACGCGCGCTCTGCTGGGGGGACTCGCCCTCTGGACCGTGTACCTCGTCCTGCATGTGATCCACCCGCCCGGCATGGGGTTCGGCGACGTCACCCTGGCCCTGACCGTGGGGCAGGTCCTGGGCTGGTACGGGTGGTTCGAGCTGATCGCGGGCACCTTCGCCGCGTTCCTCGCGGCCACCGTGCACGGGTACGCCCGGCTCGCCCTGCGCCGGGTGGAGCGCGGGAGCTCGATCGCCTTCGGCCCGTTCATGGCCGCCGGAGCCCTCGCGGGCGTGATCTACGCGGGCCTGGGGCTGGGGCCCGACTTGGGGCTGGGCCCCGTCCTGGGCGCCGGCCCGGTTCCGTGAGCAGGCGAGCAGGCGAGCAGGCGAGCAGGCGAGCAGGTAAGCAGGTGAGCCGGTCCCGTGAGGTGGGTCCCGTGAGGTGGGTCCCGTGAGGCGGGTTCCCGGGCCGGGTCCGGGATCCGCACTCTTCGGGACATCCCGCAGGGGGCCAGACCGGGAGCCGGAGGGGCTGGCGTAGGCTGGATCGGTCCGGGAATTTCGACCGCAGCCGGGCGCCAGCCGAACGACACAGCCGAAAGGTGACGCACCGGTGACCGACCAGGCCGCTCTCCAGTCAGTCCTCGACCGAGCCGCCGCTGGGGGCCGGATCACCAAGGAAGAGGCGCTCGACCTCTACCGTCACGCGCCCCTGCACGCGCTGGGACAGGCCGCCGACGCGGCCCGCCGGCTGCGCTACGCCGGTACCGAGCACATCGCGACGTACATCATCGAGCGCAACATCAACTACACCAACGTGTGCGTGACGGCGTGCAAGTTCTGCGCCTTCTACGCGGCCCCCAAGGACGCGAAGAAGGGCTGGTCCCGCGACCTCGACGACATCCTGCGCCGCTGCGCGGAGACCGTCGAGCTGGGCGGCACGCAGATCATGTTCCAGGGCGGCCACCACCCGGACTACGGCGTCGAGTACTACGAACACCACTTCTCCGCCATCAAGCAGGCCTTCCCGCAGCTGGTCATCCACTCCCTCGGCGCGTCCGAGGTCGAGCACATGGCCCGCATCTCCAAGGTGTCTGCGGAGGAGGCCATCCAGCGCATCCACGCCGCCGGTCTCGACTCCTTCGCGGGCGCCGGCGCCGAGCTGCTCCCGGAGCGGCCGCGCAAGGCGATCGCCCCGCTCAAGGAGTCCGGCGAGCGCTGGCTGGAGATCATGGAGATCGCCCACAAGCTGGGCGTGGAGTCCACCTCCACCATGCTGATGGGCACCGGCGAGACCAACGCCGAGCGCATCGAGCACATCGCGATGATCCGGGACACCCAGGACCGTACGGGCGGCTTCCGCGCCTTCATCCCGTACACCTACCAGCCCGAGAACAACCACCTCAAGGGCCGCACCCAGGCGACCGTCTTCGAGTACCTGCGCATGATCGCCATCGCGCGGCTCTTCCTCGACAACATCGCCCACATCCAGGGCTCCTGGCTCACCGTCGGCAAGGAGGCGGGCCAGCTCTCCCTGCACTACGGCGCCGACGACCTCGGTTCGATCATGCTGGAGGAGAACGTGGTCTCCTCGGCCGGTGCCAAGCACCGCTCCAACCGCATGGAGATCATCGACCTCATCCGCAAGGCGGGCCGCGTCCCGGCGCAGCGCGCCACGACGTACGAGCACCTCCTCGTGCACGAGGACCCGGCGAACGACCCGGTCGACGACCGCGTGGTCTCGCACATCTCCTCCACCGCCATCGAGGGCGGTACGGCCCACCCCGAGCTGAAGCTCATCTCCTCGAACTGAGCGCCCGTGCTGACGATCCACACCGCCGAACTCCTCGTCACGGGGCTCGCCGCCGGACCCGGCCCGGGACCGGCGCCGCTGCCCGGCGGCGCGGTCCTGGTCGAGGGCGACCGCATCGCCCGGGTGGGCCCGTACGAGGAGCTCGCCGCGGCCTATCCGCACGCGCGCGCCCGCAGCTGGCCCGGGGTGCTGACCCCGGGGCTGCTGGTGCGCGGCGGCGACGAGCTGCTGGAGCGCACGTACTATCCGGACGACCCGTACGAGATCACCGAGCTCGGGGCCGAACCGATCAGCGGCGCGGCGGCGTTGGCGGACCTGAAGATGACGGAGCCGCGCTGGGGAAACAGCGCGCGGCGCGGTACGCAGAAGCTGCTCGCCCGCGGGGTGGTCGCGGTGGCGGGCCGCTTCACCAGCCCGGCCGTCCGTACGGCCGTGGTCCGCTCCGGGCTGACCGTCGTCCCGCCCGCTCCCTACGAGGGTCCGGCCTCCCTGGACCCGCTCGCCGGCCGGACCGCGGCCGGGCAGGCCTTCCACGGCGTCCTGGAGCCGGGCGCCCCGGCGCGGTTCGCGGTGTTCGCGGTGGCCGGTCCGGTGGAACTGCTGGTGGAGGGCCCGACGACCTGTGTGGCCACGGTCATCGGCGGCAGACTGCTCCACCGCCGGCGCTGAGCTCGGCGGATTCCGTCTGGGTGAGGGCGGACAGCAGACAGACCTGGAGGCGGCTGAGCCCGCCCAGCTTCTCGCGGATGTTGGACACGTGGAATTTGACGGTGCCGACGGACAGCGTGAGCTTCTTCGCCAGCTCCGAGTTGCTCGCACCCGTGCATAAATTGATGAATACGACCGACTCTTGGCGTGTGAGCTGAATTTCTTCCCGCGGTCCGCAGTCGCTGCCGGACTCCGGACCGGACTGGAACGTGCCTGGCAGACTGATGGTCATGCCGTTGTCGATTTCCATGATCCCCCCCGGGATGTTTCGATCGATTTTTCATTGTAACTGCAGTGCTGGAGGGGGGAATGGCTGGTTTCGGTCAGAACTGTGATGATCCGGTGTGTGTGGCCGATCAAGGGACGAGCGGTCCCCTCGCGTAATTCCCGCGCGAGTCGAACGGCCAGGCGTTGGACCGGCACCCCAGCAGCCCTTTGAGCTGCTGCATCATCGCCGGCGCGGGCAGGCCCGGGCCGGGGCAGGTCTCGTGGCCGCGGCCCAGTTCGTGGCCCACCTCGTGGTTGATGATCAGCGCCCGGTACTCGGCGGGCGAGCCGTCGAACTGGGGCGAACCGAGCTGCCAGCGCCGCAGGTTGACGATCACCTGGTGCCCGCTGCGGCAGTTCGCCTCCCCCTTCAGCTCCGGGGTCACCACCTGGCAGAGCCGGTCCGTGGTGGCCGGGGTGGCGATGCGCACCGTGAACTCCACCGGGCCGGACCCGGTCAGCCGGAACGCGTACCGCGGGTCGCGGGTCCAGCCGCGCGGGTCGCCGAGCACGGCGTCGACCGCGCGGGCGGCCTCGTCCGGATCGATGCCCGAGCCGTCCTCGGCCTCGACGCGGTAGCGCCGTACCGGTCCGGAGCCGTGGCGGGGGCCGGAGACGGTGGAGGCCCGGAAGGTGCCGGGCCCCGTCTCCGGGACGGCCGGGGGGCTCGGGGTGGGCGTCGGCGACGGGGGAGGCGTGGGCGTGGGCGCCGGTACGGACGTGGGCGAGGGCGTGGGTGTGGGTACGGGCACGGGGTCGAGCGCGGCCGTCCGCCCGGACGGCGGGGGCTGCGGGGCGGAGAGGTCCGCGCGGGGTGCGGAGGCCTGGGGCAGGATCCCCGCCATGGCCGCCGCGACGGCGGCCCCCGAGCAGAGCACGAGCGGCAGGACCAGCCGTGCGGGCCGGCGGCGGGTGGAGCGGTGTTTCGTCATGTCAGAGCCGAGTCGTTCGCAGCGTGTCGTGGATCAGGCGGAGGTGAGCTGGGCGGCGAGCCGCATCCGCTCCTCCAACTGCGTCTTGGCCAGGGCCAGTACCTCGGCGTTCTGCTCGATCAGCCGTTTCTGGTAGGCGACTTCGACCGTGAACCATATGCCCACCAGGTTGGTGCGCTGCTTGCAGGCCACGTCCTGCTGCGCGGCGGTGACCGCCTGCGGAGATCCCAGGGTGGCGTCGTTGAATCCCAGTTCGGGGCTGACCGGATTGTCGGTCGAGAAACCTTTTTCCGCCATGCAGGCAGACCATTCCTTGATCGCCTTTTCCACCCGGCTGTCCTGCCGGGAGCGCCCGTAGGCGTCGAATCCGAAGTTCTGCGGGACCATGATGTCCACGGAGTTCTTCACCGGGGAGTAGAGCTTGAGGAAGGATTCCCGCAGGCAGCCGCCCGACGGAACCTTCTTTCCGTCGACGGTCAGCGAGCCCAGCCCGGATTTCTCGGATTCCTCCTGGCTCATGGGGATGGGTTTCGCGGGATCCACCTGCTCCTCACCGTGCAGGAAGAGCTTCTCGTTCGGCCCGAGCTGCTTCGCCACCGGCTTGGGCGGACGGTTCTCCAGCACCGGGTTGTTGTAGCCGTAGCGGGTGGCTACCGAGGCGTCGGAGAGCCCGTAGCGCCTGCTCTCGTCGCGCGGCTGCGCCGCGGACCCGGCGCGCGGGGACTCGTACCGGAACCCGTAGCGCTGCATGCACTGGTCGACCAGCTTGTCCTGGGCCTTCGTCAGCTGGGAGTTCTGCTCCCCGGTCGGTACGTACGCGTCGAGCGGGAAGCGCAGGTCCGCGCTGGCCAGCAGGGTCGGCGCGGCGCCGGTCGGGGGCTCCTCGGCGGACGGACCGCCGTCCGGGTCCGAGCCGCCGCACCCCGCGAGGGCCAGGGGCAACAAGGCGACGCCGAGAGGTCGCAGCAAGCGGCGGGAGAAGGGCATGTGGGCTCCGGAGGGAGATGAGAAGATGTGGGCGCGCCGCTCCGCCCGATGGTTGCGGGCGGAGCGGCGCTTGTGCTGCGCATGAGTGACGTGGTGTCAGCGGACCCAGTACGCCGAGGAGATGCGGTTCTTGAAGGTGGCGCTGGCGTTGCCCGCGTAGCCCGCGGGGAGGGTCCCGTGGGAGCCGCCGCGGTTCCAGTCGGTGTAGACGTCCCAGGTGAACGAGTCCAGGTTGCGGTAGGACTCCGTCCAGTCGTTGGTGGTGTGACCCGCGCAGGACTGCGAGCCCTTGAAGTAGTCGTCCGCGAAGTTGACGTCGTCGAGGACGAGGTCGAACACGGAGTTGCCCTGGTTCTGGAAGCAGAAGAGGCCGAACTCGCCGGACGTGATCCAGCCGTCCTTCTCGGCGGCGGAGGCCGAGCCGAGCGAGAGGCCTACGGCGGACAGGGCGAGCGCTGCTGTGACGGCGGCGCGCATGACGATGCGAGAGCGCATGGCTGTGCCTTTCCGTGGGGAGCGTGGACGTTGACAGCGTCGGTACCGGGCGAGTGCCTGCAGACACCGGATCCGGCAGGTGATGGGCCCATCGGACCGGGCTGAGTCAACGGGGTCCGGGCCGGGGCGACAACTAGCCTTCGGGCCAGTTACGTCTGGGGTGGGTGACTCCTACGGTGTAGGCGGAGGCGCCCTGTTGCCGTACGGCGCCCGCTCCGGAGCCGGCTCGCGGCGGGAGCGTACGAAGGGGTCGATTCCTGTGTCATCTCCACGCGTCCGGTCCGCTTCCGCGCCGGTGCTGTTGTCCCTGGCGTCCCTGATGTCGGTGGTGCTCCTGGTGTCCGGCTGCTCGGGGGGAGAGCCGGACGCCGGGGGCGCCGCCCCGTCCGGAGCCACCGGTACGGGTACGCCGACGGCCACCTCGCCGGCTCCGACCGGCAAGGACGCCGCCGATCCCAAGCTGGCGGCGTTCTTCGCCTGCCTGAAGGACCAGGGGCTGCCGATGAAGGACACCCCCTCGGGGATACAGGTCGTGGACCCGGCCAAGGCCGACCCCGCCAAGGTGCGGGCGGCCGAGACGGCCTGCGCGGCCAAGCGGGTGCAGCCCCAGGCGGACGCGGCGACGCTCGCGAAGGCGAAGGAGTTCACCGCGTGCATGCGCGCGAACGGGGCCCGGGACTTCCCCGACCCCGACCCGGTCACGGGTGACTCCGGGGTCGACGCCGGGCTCAAGACGGACCCGAAGGCGGCTGCCGCCCTCCTCAAGTGCGCGGAGAAGGCCCCGGCGGGTTCGTCCTCGGGCGTGGTGGGTGGATGAGCGCGAAGCACCGTAAGTGGGTCTTCGCGGTGGCCGGCGGGGCGGTCCTGCTCGCGGGCGCCGGAGTCGGCGCCTCGGCGGTGATCAAGTCCCCCGCGCAGGTGGCGGCCGACGCGGGGCCGCCCCCGATGGACGTCCTGGTGGCCCGGGTCGAGAAGCGGGTGCTGCGCGACACCGTCGTCCTGCGCGGCACCGCGACCGCCACCCAGACCGTGCAGGTCACGCCGACCGCGCGGGCCGAGGGCGCGGCGGCGCCGGTGGTCACCAAGGTGGCGGCCACCGCCGGGAGCGCGGTGGACGCGGGGCGGGTGCTGCTGGAGGTGTCGGGGCGGCCGGTGTTCGTCCTGCCGGGCAAGCTGCCCGTGTACCGGGACCTCAAGCCGGGGGCCACCGGGGAGGACGTCAGACAGCTCCAGCAGGCGCTGGCCGGGCGGGGACACCCGACGGGCGCCGACAAGGCCGGGACCTTCGGGGCCGGCACCAAAACGGCACTCGCCGCCTTCTACCGTTCGATCGGCTACGACGCGCTGCCCGCGCTCGCCGACGGCGGAGAGGCGGTGGAGGCCGCGGAGGAGGCGGTGACCGCGGCCCGGCGGGCGCTGGAGGACGTACGGGCCGGGGCGGGAGCCGGGGACGGCGGGGCAGGCGGTGCCGGCGGTGCCGGCGGGGCGAAGGGCGGCGCCGCCGGCTCGACGGCGAACTCCCCTGCCGTGGAAGCCGCTTCGAACCCGGGTTCCTCGCGCGCCGTGCGCCGGGCCGAGGAGGACCTGGCCAAGGCGCGGCGCAAGCTCACCGAGGCGCAGGAGGTCGCGGGTCCGATGCTCCCGGCCGGCGAGGTCGTGTTCCTGGAGGGATTCCCCGCGCGGATCACCACGGTCAACACCAGGGTCGGCTCCGTGGCCACCGGTCCCGCGCTGACGCTGTCCGCCGGGGCGCTGGTGGTCCGGGGCCAACTGCAGGAACACCAGAAGGGCTTGGTCCGGGCGGGCCAGCGCGTGGAGATCAGGTCCGAGGTCAGCGGGGTGACGGCCACGGCCAAGGTCGCCTCGGTGGCCGACACGGCCGCGGCCCCGGCCGCGCAGCCGCAGGGCGGGACCGGGGACGGCCAGCAGCAGGCCCCGCCGGGAGCCCCGGGCTACGCCATGGTCGTGGAGCCCGACAGCCCGCTGGACCCCGCGCTCGCGGGACAGGACGTACGGCTGACCGTGGAGGCGGCCGCGACCTCCGGTGACGCGCTGGTCGTCCCGGTGAGCGCGGTCTCGGCGGGCGCCGACGGGCGCACCAGCGTGTCCGTCGTCGACTCCGCGGGCAAGCGGCGGCAGGTGGAGGTCCAGGCGGGCACGACGGGCGACGGCTACGTGGAGGTGAAGCCGACCGGGGCCGGGGCGCTCTCCGAAGGGGACAACGTCGTCACCGGGGTCAACCCGGGCCTGAGCGGGGGCGGCGGAGGGAAGACGCCGTGACCCCGGCGGGGGAGGAGCCGGCAGGGGCGGCTGTCGGCCCGGGGCCGCAGGACCGTACCGGCGGACCCGGCGAGGCGGTCATCGAGTTCCGGGGCGTCGGGCTCGCCTACCCGGGCCCGCCGCCCGTCGCCGCGCTCACCGGCTGCGATCTGGTGGTGCGCCGCGGCGAGTTCGTCACCGTCGTCGGGCCCTCCGGATCGGGCAAGTCCACCTTCCTCAACATCGCCGGGCTGCTCGACGCCCCCACGACCGGCACGTACCTGCTGGACGGGGTGGACACCGGGGCGCTCGCCGACAGCGGCCGGGCGGCGCTGCGGGGCCGCCGCATCGGATTCGTCTTCCAGTCCTTCCACCTCCTCTCCCACCGCTCCGCCCTGGAGAACGTGGCCCTCGCGATGCTCTACAACGGCTTCCCCCGCCGGGAACGCGCACCGCGCGCCCGCGAAGCCCTCCTGCGGGTCGGCCTCGGGCACCGCGTCGACGCCCTGCCCACCCGGCTCTCCGGCGGCGAACGGCAGCGGGTCGCCATCGCCCGGGCCCTGGTGACCCGCCCCTCGCTGCTGCTGTGCGACGAACCGACGGGCAATCTCGACTCGGAGAACGCGGGAACGGTGCTGGAGCTCCTCGACGAACTGCACGCGGACGGCATGACCGTCCTGGTGATCACCCACGATCCGGAGGTGGCGGCCAGGGGAGCGCGTACGGTCCGCATCCGCGACGGCGTGCTCGCCGAGGACCGGCCATCGGTCGCGGGAGCGGCGCTGTGAGGCTCCTGCCGCGCAGGCCTCCGCGCCCCCTGCCCCCGCCCGAGCGGCCCACCCGCCTCGCACCGCGCGACATCCTCGGCGAGGCCTTCGCCGGGCTGGTGCAGCGGCCGGCCCGCTCGGCGCTGACCGCGCTGGGCACCGTACTCGGCGTCGGATCCTTCGTCGCCATCCTCGGCCTGACGGCCACGACCTCCTCCCAGATCGACGCCCGCTTCAGCGTGCTCGGCGCCACCGAGGTCACCGTCGAGGACGTGGCCCGCAGCCAGGACCAGTTCACCGGCCCCGGCTTCCCCGCCGACGCGGACGACCGCACCGAGCGGCTGGGCGGGGTCCGGGACGCGGGCGTCTACTACACCGTCCGGCTGCCCGCCGACGGGACCGTCCGCGCGGCCCCGGTCGGCGGCGCCGCGCGCGGTGAGAGGACCGACGTCATCGCCGCCTCACCGGGCGCCCTGCGGGCCGCCGTTCCCCGGATCGACCGGGGGCGGCTCTACGACGCCTACCACTCCGGCACCCGCCAGCGGGTCGCCGTCCTGGGCGCCGCCGTCGCCGCCCGGCTCGGCATCACCACGCTGGACACCGCGCCCGCCGTGTTCATCGGGGACGAGCCCTTCACCGTGGTGGGGATCATCGGCGACGTGGAGCGCAAGGCGGACCTGCTCCTGTCCGTCATGGTCCCGCGCACCACCGCCGAGGAGATCTGGGGACCCCCGCAGGGCGACGGCGCCCGCATGCTCATCGCCACCGAGCTCGGCGCGGCCCAGCAGGTGGCCCGGCTGGTCCCTACGGCGCTGCGCCCCGACCACCCCGAATACCTGAAGGCCGTGGCCCCGCCCGATCCGCGCTCGCTGCGCACCAACGTCTCCTCGGACCTGGGCCGGCTCTTCCTCGTCCTGGCCGGCATCTGCCTGATCATCGGCGCCGTGGGCATCGCGAACACGACACTGGTCGCCGTCCTGGAGCGCACCGGGGAGATCGGCCTGCGCCGGGCCCTGGGAGCGCGGGGCCGGCACATCAGCGGCCAGTTCCTCGCCGAATCGGGCGCGCTCGGCGCACTCGGCGGGCTGGTCGGGACCTCGCTGGGCTGCATGACGGTGGTGCTGGTGGCGGTGTTCCGCGACTGGACCCCGGTGATCCACCCGGCCACGGCCCTGGCCGCCCCCGCGATCGGGCTCCTGACCGGCCTCCTGGCGGGCCTCTACCCGGCGTGGCGGGCCTCCCGCATCGAACCGGCGGAGGCCCTGCGGCGGTGAGCGGGGCCGCCGCCCGGTCCCGGTGGCCCGCCGCTGCGGCCGTGCCGCCGCGGCGGCCTCCGTGGCGTCCGGCCGCGGCGGCCCCCGTGGCGTCCCGTCGTGCCGGCCTCCGTGGCGTCCCGCCGCGCCGTGCCGCGGGCACCGTACGGGCGGCCGGGTGCGGTGCCCGGGGGGCCTGCGAGAATGGCGGGGCGGTCCGCAGGACCCTGCCGAACCGTTCGCCGAACCATTCGCACCGCACCCGAGGGGCCCACGCCAGTGACATCCGCTTCCCTGGACAAGCAGCCGCACGAAGTCGCCTCCATGTTCGACGGCGTGGCGGCGAACTACGACCTCACCAACGACGTCCTCTCGCTCGGGCAGGCCCGCCTGTGGCGCAAGGAGGTCGCCAAGGCGGTCGGCGCGCGCCCCGGGCAGCTGGTCCTCGACCTGGCCGCCGGCACGGCCACGTCCTCGCTGCCCTTCGCCGCGACCGGCGCGTACGTCGTGCCCTGCGACTTCTCCCTCGGCATGCTCCGCGAGGGCAAGAAGCGCAACCCCTGGCTCCCGCTGACGGCCGGCGACGCGACGAAGCTCCCCTTCAAGGACGACTCCTTCGACACCGTCACCATCTCCTTCGGCCTGCGCAACGTCCAGGACACCGACGCCGCGCTGCGCGAGCTGTACCGGGTCACCAAGCCCGGCGGCAAGGTCGTGATCTGCGAGTTCTCGCAGCCCACCTGGGCCCCCTTCCGGACCGTGTACACCGAGTACCTGATGCGCGCGATGCCGCCCGTCGCCCGCGCCGTCTCCTCCAACCCCGACGCGTACGTCTACCTCGCCGACTCCATCCGCGCCTGGCCCGACCAGCCGGCACTGGCCGCACTGCTGCAGAAGGCCGGCTGGTCCGAGGTGGCCTGGCGCAACCTGAGCGGCGGCATCGTGGCCCTGCACCGCGGCACGAAGCACGTGTAGTACGGGGCTGCGGAGATGGACTACCAGGCACTGCTGGAACAGGTCGCCACCGACATCGCCCCGCTGATCGGCAGCGGCGCCACCGCCGAGTACATCCCGGCGCTGGCGTCCGTGGACCCGCGGCAGTTCGGCATGGCCATCGCCGACCTCGACGGCAACGTGTTCGGGGTGGGGGACTGGCACACGCCGTTCTCCACGCAGTCCATCACCAAGGTCTTCGCGCTGGCCCTCGCGCTCGCCGAGGGCGGCGACAGCCTGTGGGAGCGGGTGGGCCGGGAACCCTCCGGCAACCCCTTCAACTCCCTCGTGCAGCTGGAGTACGAGAGCGGCATCCCGCGCAACCCCTTCATCAACGCGGGCGCGCTCGTCGTCACCGACCGGCTCCAGACGCTGACCGGCGACGCGAGCAGCGAACTCCTGCGCTTCCTCCGGGAGGAGAGCCAGAACCCCGACGTCGGCTTCGACGCGGAGGTCGCCGCCTCCGAGCAGGAACACGGGGACCGCAACGCGGCCCTGGCCCACTTCATGGCCGCCTACGGGAACATCGACAACCCGGTGCCGACGCTGCTGGAGCACTACTTCTGGCAGTGCTCCATCGAGATGAGCTGCGCCGACCTGGCCCGCGCCGGCCGCTTCCTGGCCCGGCACGGACTGCGCGCGGACGGCTCGCGTCTCCTCACGCGCAGCGAGGCGAAGCAGGTCAACGCGGTGATGCTGACGTGTGGGACGTACGACGCGGCGGGGGAGTTCGCCTACCGGGTGGGCCTGCCCGGCAAGAGCGGCGTGGGCGGGGGGATCGTCGCGGTCGTGCCCGGCGCGTGCACGCTGGCCGCGTGGAGCCCCGGTCTCGACGCCCAGGGCAACTCGGTGGCCGCGGTGGCAGCGCTGGACCGCTTCACGACCCTGACGGGCCTTTCCGTCTTCTGACGCGCCACTCGCGCGGTGCGGCCCCGCGCAGCCGGGGTCAGGAAGGGGTCAGGGTCAGGGCGTAGCGGCGGGCGCGGCGTTGGCCGCCGGGCAGCGGGAAGCGGTCCGCCAGGGTCATGCCGAGGCGCTCCGCCACCGCGATCGAGCGGACATTCGCATCGTCGATCATCGCCACGACATCCGGCACCCCGGCCCCCCGCACCCGCTCGACCGTCGCGAGCGCAGCCGCGTAGGCGTACCCCTTCCCCCACGCGGAGCGACCGAGCCGCCATCCGATCTCGATCTCCCCCACCGGGCCCCACGCCTTCGAAGCGGGCCACGGCTGGGCCCCGGTGAAGCCGAGGACCTCCCCGTCCCCGTCCAGCAGCGTCCACAGACAGAAGCCGAGCCGCGCGTCGTGCATCCGCTGCCGCGCGGTGATTTCCTCGTAGAAGGAGAGCTCGGCCGGACCGCCGAGGAACTCCATGACGTCGGGGTCGCGGAAGACCCGGTACCAGGCGTGCGCGTCCTCGTCCGTGGGCACACGGAGCTGGACGACGGGGAGCGGCCGGGTCGGCGAGGTGGTCACAGGGGCAGCCCTTCGGATCGCGTTCTCTCTCGCTGCATAGACTGCACGTGTTCTTGTGCCGTTGGGCACCCTTATCGAGTTATCGAGCCTTCGGGAGACCCGTCGTGACCGAGCCCCTCTCCGAGCACTCCGCGGACGTGATCGTCGTCGGGGCCGGGCCCGCCGGCTCGACGACTGCCTATTACCTGGCCAAGGCCGGACTCGACGTCCTGCTCCTGGAGAAGACGGCGTTCCCGCGCGAGAAGGTCTGCGGTGACGGCCTGACGCCGCGCGCCACCAAGCAGCTCGTGTCGATGGGCATCGACATCTCCGAAGAGGCCGGCTGGCTGCGCAACAAGGGCCTGCGGATCATCGGCGGCGGCCAGCGGCTCCAGCTGGACTGGCCGGAGCTGGCCTCGTTCCCGGACTACGGACTCGTCCGCAAGCGCGACGACTTCGACGAGACCCTGGCCCGCCAGGCACAGAAGGCCGGCGCCCGGCTGTACGAGCGCTGCAATGTGGGCGAGCCCGTACGCGATCCCCGCACCGGCCACATCACCGGAGTGACGGCGAAGCTCGGCGAGGAGAAGACCCAGGTCACCTTCAGCGCCCCGCTGGTGGTCGCGGCCGACGGCAACTCCTCCCGGCTGTCGCTGGCGATGGGCCTGCACCGCCGCGAGGACCGCCCGATGGGCGTGGCCGTGCGTACGTACTTCACCTCGCCCCGCCACGACGACGACTACCTGGAGTCCTGGCTGGAGCTCTGGGACCGGCGCGGGGCCGAGGACCGGCTGCTGCCCGGCTACGGCTGGATCTTCGGCATGGGCGACGGCACCTCCAACGTCGGCCTCGGCATCCTCAACTCCTCCTCCGCCTTCAAGGAGCTGGACTGGCGCGAGGTCCTCAAGGCCTGGTGCGCCTCGATGCCGGAGGACTGGGGCTACACCCCGGAGAACATGACGCAGCCCATCCGCGGTGCGGCCCTGCCGATGGCCTTCAACCGCCAGCCGCACTACACCAAGGGGCTGCTGCTCGTCGGTGACGCGGGCGGGCTCGTCAACCCGTTCAACGGCGAGGGCATCGCCTATGCGATGGAGTCGGGCCAGATCGCCGCCGACGTCATCGTCCAGGCCCACTCCCGCGCCACCCCGGCCCTGCGCGAACTGACCCTGCACAGCTACCCGAAGGTCCTCAAGGAGACCTACGGCGGCTACTACACGCTGGGCCGTGCCTTCGTGAAGCTCATCGGCAACCCGAAGATCATGAAGATCGCCGCCCAGCGGGGCCTGAGCCACCCGGTGCTGATGAAGTTCACGCTGAAGATGCTGGCCAACCTGACCGACCCGACGGGCGGCGACGCGATGGACCGCGTCATCAACGGCCTTTCGAAGGTCGCCCCCAAGGCCTGACCCCGAGCGCGGGCTCCGCCGGGTCGTGGACCCGGCGGATGCAGTGGATCAGCAGGAGCAGGCCGCAGAGCATCAGGGTGCCCGATGCCGTCCAGTCCAGCGTGAGCGTCAGGGGAGAGCCGGGCTTCTGCCAGGGGCGGGTGGTGGTCAGCAGCCAGCCGCCGAGGGACAGGAGTCCGAGCCCGGCGGCGGCCGGGGCGGCGGTGGGGTCTGGACCGGGTGCTTCGTCGGACGGGCCGGGCGTCACGGATCACCACTTCCTGGGGCGACTCGGGCGTGCTCGCCCCGGCCATCTTGGCAGGGCCCGGGCCGTTCGGCACGGGATGTCCGTCAGGAGGGACGGACCGGCAAGTTGGTTTCCAGGCAAGAAGTTTGGCTGACCAGCAGGTGAGAAGGCCTTGTCCCCGGTACCGGCCGGGCTGTTCAATTCCCGAGCGTGAACAGGTCTTCCGCGATGCGCTCCCGTCCGCTCCGTCGTCCCGCCCTCCGTCCCGCCCTCCCGGCCGCCGTCCTGCTGGCGCTCGTGCTGGCCGGCTGCTCGGATCCGGACGGAGCCGACGCGCACGGCGAGCCGGAAATCGGCGAGGTCGCCGTCGCCCCGGCCGCGGCTTCGCTCTCGCTGCCCCTGGACGCGTACACGGACACCGAGGCCGAGACGGTCCGCATGGGGCAGGTGCAGCAGCGGCTGCTCTCCCGGTGCATGGCGCGGTACGGGTTCCCGTACGAGGAGGTCAGGCCGTCCGATCCGGCCGGCGCCCAGGGGCCGCAGGGCCGGCACGGTGCGCTCTTCGGTGCGGCCGATCCGGTGTTCGCGGCGGCCCACGGCTACGACATGACCGCGGGCAAGGGGCGGCCGGTCAAGCCCCCGGCGACCCCCCTGAGCGAGAGCGCCACCCTGGTCATGCACGGCGAACGGCCGGGCGGGGAACAGGGCGCCGCGCAGCCCCCGGACGCCGCGAGCGAGGAGGAGGCCGCGCGGGTGGACAGCGGCATCGACGTCGGCGGGCAGAAGGTGCCGCCCGGCGGATGCATCCGGGAGGCGTACCGCAAGCTGTACGCGCCGACGAAGAACAGCGTGGACCTGCTGTTCCCGTTCGGGCTGGCCTCGGAGGCGCACGAACGCTCCAAGGGCGATTCGCGGGTGGCCGGGGTGCTGAAGAACTGGTCGGCGTGCATGGAGAAGTCGGGGTACACCGGCCTGAAGGATCCCTACGAGGTCGTCCAGAAGCTGGGCCTGGAGGCGGATCCGGGCGGCCCCAAAGCCGTCACCGCGGCCAAGGCCGACGTCGCCTGCAAGCGCGAGGTGAACCTCGTAGGCGTCTGGGCGGCGGTGGAAACCGCGTACCAGAAGCGGCTGGTGGAGGAGCAGGCCGAGACCCTCGCGCTGTACAAGAAGCAGCGCGAGGCCCGCTACAAGCTCGCGGCCGGGCTCCTCTGAGCCGTACGCGCGCGCCTCAGGAGGGCCGGGCGCCTCAGGAGGGCCGCGCGCCTCAGGAGGGCCGGGGCATGCAGGCCCGGTACGCGTCGCGGTGGTTCCGCTTGAGCTCCTGCCACTGCTCGGAGGTGCCGCCGTCCTTCTGCTGCACCTCGCCGGTGACCGGATCCGGGTCCGGATACCAGGAGACGCCCTTCGCCCGCATGCACGCGGAGGCCTCGCGCGCGGCGGCGAGTTCCTGCGGGCCCGCCTGGACGGGGGAGGGGGGCGGGAGCAGCGGCAGGCAGGCCTCCTGTGCCGGGGGGAACTGCGGGCTCTCCTTCTCCACGAAGTGCGGGGCCCCGTCGTCCCCGTAGGAGAGGGTCATTCCGTGTTGCTGCATGCACGTGTAGAACGGCATGTCCGCCGCCGTGATCGAGGGTGTGGCGGTGGGCGCGGCCGCAACTCCCGGCTTTCCCGCTCCGGAGTTCTTCCCCGGGAGTTCCCCGCCTCCGCATCCGGTCAGTACGAGGCACAAAAGGAGTGACGAGGATATTTCGCGTACACGCACGAGGCGTTTCCCTTGCGATCGGCGGAGTGGAAGGGCGCGTTGGTGCGGAAGAGATGCGGAAGTGGTACGGAAGAGGGGCCGAAGGCCGCGGGAGATCGTAATCGGATGCCCGGAATGCGGACAAGTCCGTTACCCGCCATGCCGGTTGTGGCCTGAACAGCCGAGAAGCCCCTTGCCCTGCGGTGCCCCGGAAGGTTTAATCCCGGCCGGAATCAATTCCCCTGAAGATGGAGAAATCTCCCATGAGCAAGGTCCTCAACAAACTCGCCACCGGTTGCGCCGCAGCGGTATCCGTCGGCGCCGTTCTCCTTGTGGCAGCCGGGCCGGCCGCCGCCAACACGGAGCGGAACGGCTATCTGGAAACCAGCGAGTTCGGCCTTTACTACAACTCCTACCAAGGGGGTTGTGTCTTCGACCTGATGTCCTCGGACTGGAACTTCTTCAACGACCTCTTCGTCGGGCCCGAGAACTGCGTCGGCCGGAACCGGGTGACGAACGACGACACCGCGTCCTACCGGAACCGGGACACCTACACGTGGAAGGTGGCCACCGAGGTGAACCTCACCGGTCTGATCGGTTCGCTCCCCCCGGGCTACACGGGCAACGCCAGCGTGAACTTCAAGAACAAGATCACCTCGGCCACGTTCCTCGACTGACGGAGCGGTGCGGGGCCGCCTCCGCGGCCTCCCCGCGCCGCCGGACGGCACTGGGGCAGCCCTCGGCGGCTTCCGGGAGCCGCGAGGAGCCGCAAAGCCGTCAGGAGCCTCCGAGAGCTCCGGGAGCCTTCCGGGAGCCTCCAGGACGGCCGAAAGGCCGGTACTCCACCCCCGAGCGGGGGAGTACCGGCCTTTCGTGCGTCACCGGGAGCGGCCCGGGACTGCGGGGAGATGTCAGAGGACGCGAACGGCGCCCGTCGGCTTGTCGTAGCTCAGGGAGCGCTCGACGATGCCGGTGCCGGAGTTCTGCGCGCCGACGAACTTGCCGCCGCCGACGTAGATGGCGACGTGGTACGCGCTGCCCTTGGAGCCCCAGTACAGGATGTCGCCCGCCTGGAGGTTGCTCAGGGAGACCGACGTGCCGGCGGTGGACTGCGCCTGCGACATGCGCGGCAGGCTGATGTTGGCCTGGCGGTACGCGGCCTGGACGAGGCCCGAGCAGTCGAACGAGGACGGGCCGGTGCCGCCCATGACGTACGCCTTGCCGACCTGCGCGCGGGCGAAGTTGACGATGGCGGCGGCGGAGCCGGTCGCGGGGGCCGTGACGGTGCCCTTGCCCTGCGAGGAGGACCCCGAGGAGGAGGACCCCGACGAGGAGGATCCGGAGTTGCTCTGGAGCGAGGTGCGGGCCGTGCTGCGGCTGGCGCGCTCGGACTCGGCCTTGCGGTCCGCGTCCTCCTTCGCCTTCTTCTCGGCGTCGGCCTTCTCCTGGGCGTCGGCCTTGAGCTGCTTGGCCTCGGCGGCGGCGCCCGTGCGGGCCGTCTCTTCCAGGGCGTTGAGCTCGCCGTCGACGGCGGCGGCGCGGGTGTTCTCCGCGGCCTTGGCCAGGTGCGAGGACACCTCGGCGCTCAGGTCCAGGTCGAGGACCGGCATTTCGAGGGTGGTCTCGTGCACGGGCTCGGCGGAGGGGGTGGCGCTCGCCGTGCCGGCCATGGCCAGGGTGCTGAGGACGCCACCGGCAACTCCGGCGCGGACCGCGAGCTTCGAGGCGCTGCGGCGGGGCTTCCGGTGGCTGGGTATGTGAGCGGTGAGGGACATGGGTACAACCGCTATCAGGGCGCCCCGGCTCCCTTCAAGAAACGTGGTCTGCGCCACAGTTGTGCGCGAAGCGGGCTAACCGGGCGCGTCGGACCTCTTATTGACGCCGTAACGGGCGAATCGGACAGCCGTCCGCGAGGCTGTGATCATGGGGTTTCCGAAATAAGTCCGAATTGATCCCGGGCCTACCATCCACCTGCACTGATGGCCAAGTCCTCTTTCGGTACCGAGAATTCCGAGTGGCGCAGGTCACAGAAGCGTCACGCGATGCGGACACTGTGGCCCTCCTGTGACCGAACCGTGAAGCCGCCGTCGGGTCGGCGTGGGGGCGGGACCGGGTCGAGGCCGGGTCGAGGCCGGGTCGGGACCCGGTCGCGATCCACCGGAAGGGGGCGTGCGACCCACCCCGGGGTCGCCTCTGCGGGTCACCTCTCCGGGTCACTTCTCCGGGTCGCCCCCGGATCGCCTCCGCTCGACCCCTGACTCCCCTCTGCCCCGACTTAGTGAACGCATGCACGCGTCCACTCCCGTCCGCGCGAGGTCCCCCGACCGGGGGACGCCGATCCCTTTATCATCACGCGCACCACCGTGCCAATTTGCATGCAGGGGCCACGGTTTGATAGTGCGGCAGGCCTTCCACCTGCAACGACGGGTGCGGATGTCACCTTTGGTGATCATGTGGATGCTTCACGTATGAAGATCACCACTCATTGGGCTTCATGATCGTTCGTCAGGTGGTGGAGATCACAAACTCGTTGTTGTAACCCGTGTCGCAGATCACAGATGGGCGGGCATAAGATGCGCACCAGTCCGGCTTGTGAACTGCCTCACATGCGAGACGTGGGAGGCGGGGCGCGCGGCGCCGGAGCAGCGGTCCAACGGTCAAGGACGACTGGAAGGAGCGAGGAGCGTGAATGCGTACGCGCCCATCCTCGTGCTCGGCGCCCTCGGCGCAGGGTTTGCGATCTTCTCCGTGGTCATGGCCACGCTGATCGGCCCAAAACGGTACAACCGGGCAAAACTTGAAGCTTACGAGTGCGGCATCGAGCCCACTCCCATGCCGGCCGGCGGCGGTCGCTTCCCCATCAAGTACTACCTGACGGCGATGCTCTTCATCGTCTTCGACATCGAGGTTGTCTTCCTCTACCCCTGGGCGGTCACCTTCGACTCGCTGGGGATCTTCGGGCTCGTCGAGATGCTCCTCTTCGTGCTCACCGTCTTCGTCGCCTACGCCTACGTATGGCGCCGCGGCGGCCTGGAATGGGACTGAGGGGCTGAATTTCCATGGGACTGGAAGAGAAGCTGCCGAGCGGCTTTCTGCTGACCACCGTCGAACAGGCCGCGGGGTGGGTGCGCAAGGCGTCCGTCTTCCCGGCCACCTTCGGCCTGGCCTGCTGCGCCATCGAGATGATGACCACCGGAGCGGGCCGGTACGACCTGGCCCGCTTCGGCATGGAGGTCTTCCGCGGATCACCGCGCCAGGCCGACCTGATGATCGTGGCGGGCCGGGTCAGCCAGAAGATGGCGCCGGTGCTGCGGCAGGTGTACGACCAGATGCCCGCTCCCAAGTGGGTCATCTCTATGGGTGTTTGTGCGTCTTCGGGCGGAATGTTCAACAACTACGCGATCGTCCAGGGCGTCGACCACATCGTCCCCGTGGACATCTACCTGCCCGGCTGCCCGCCCCGGCCCGAGATGCTGCTCGACGCGATCCTCAAGCTCCACCAGAAGATCCAGGGCGGCAAGCTCGGCGTGAACCGGGAAGAGGCGGCCCGAGAGGCGGAGGAGGCGGCCCTCAAGGCGCTCCCCACCATTGAGATGAAGGGGCTCCTGCGGTGAGCGAGGACCCGGCCGTGCAGAACGGCCCCCAAGCCGGCAACGGCGACAACGTGCCCGCGCCCCGGGGCGCGGCCGGCCCCGAGGTGATCGGCGTCCGCAAGGGCATGTTCGGTGCCGGAGGCGGCGGCGACACCAGCGGCTACGGCGGCCTCGTGCGCACCGTGGCCCTGCCCGGCGCGAGCGCCCGCCCGTACGGCTCGTACTTCGACGAGGTCGTCGACGAGCTCGAAGGGGCGCTGGAGGAGCAGGACCTGGTCCCGGAGAACGCGATCGAGAAGGTCGTCGTGGACCGGGCGGAGCTGACCCTGCGCATCGCGCGCGAGCACCTCCTCCTCGTCGCGAAGACCCTGCGCGACGACCCGGCCCTGCGCTTCGAGCTCTGCACCGGGGTCAGCGGGGTGCACTTCCCCGACGACAAGGGCCGCGAGCTGCACGCCGTCTACCACCTGCGCTCGCTCACCCACGGCCGGCTCGTGCGGCTGGAGGTCACCGCCCCGGACGCCGACCCGCACGTCCCCTCGATCGTCTCGGTCTACCCGACGAACGACTGGCACGAGCGCGAGACGTACGACTTCTTCGGCCTGATCTTCGACGGGCACCCGGCCCTCACCCGGATCATGATGCCGGACGACTGGCAGGGCTTCCCGCAGCGCAAGGACTACCCGCTCGGCGGCATCGCCATCGAGTACAAGGGCGCCCAGATCCCGGCTCCCGACCAGCGGAGGTCGTACAGCTGATGTCCCCCAACTCGAATCACGCAGCAGATCACGCCTCCGCCAGGGAAACCACCGAAGGCACCGTCTACACCGTCACCGGCGGCGACTGGGACGAGATCGTCCAGTCGGCGGCCCGAGCCGACGACGAGCGGATCGTCGTCAACATGGGCCCCCAGCACCCCTCCACGCACGGGGTGCTCCGCCTGATCCTGGAGATCGACGGCGAGACGGTCACCGAGGCCCGCTGCGGCATCGGCTACCTCCACACCGGCATCGAGAAGAACCTCGAATACCGGAACTGGACGCAGGGCACCACCTTCGTCACGCGCATGGACTACCTGACGCCGTTCTTCAACGAGACGGCGTACTGCCTGGGCGTCGAGAAGCTGCTCGGCATCACCGACCAGATCCCGGACCGCGCCTCCGCCATCCGCGTCCTGCTGATGGAGCTCAACCGGCTCTCCTCCCACCTGGTGTGCATCGCCACCGGCGGCATGGAGCTGGGCGCGACCACGATCATGATCTACGGGTTCCGCGACCGCGAGCTGATCCTCGACGTGTTCGAGCTGATCACCGGCCTGCGCATGAACCACGCGTTCATCCGCCCCGGCGGCCTCGCGCAGGACCTGCCCCCGGGCGCCGTGGACCAGCTCCGCGAGTTCGTGAAGACCATGAAGAAGAACCTGCCGGAGTACGACAAGCTCGCCACCGGCAACCCCATCTTCAAGGCCCGCATGCAGGACGTCGGCTACCTCGACCTCACCGGCTGCATGGCGCTCGGCGCCACCGGCCCGGTCCTGCGCTCCGCCGGCCTCCCGCACGACCTGCGCAAGACGGACCCGTACTGCGGCTACGAGAACTACGAGTTCGACGTGCCGACCACCGAGTCCTGCGACTCCTACGGGCGGTTCCTGATCCGCCTGGAGGAGATGCGCCAGTCCCTGCGGATCGTCGAGCAGTGCCTGGACCGGCTGGAGCCGGGCCCGGTCATGGTCGCCGACAAGAAGATCGCCTGGCCGGCGCAGCTCGCGATGGGCCCCGACGGCCTCGGCAACTCGCTCGACCACATCAAGCAGATCATGGGCACCTCCATGGAGTCCCTCATCCACCACTTCAAGCTGGTGACCGAGGGCTTCCGGGTACCGGCCGGCCAGGCCTACGCGGCCGTGGAGTCGCCCAAGGGCGAGCTCGGCGTGCACGTCGTCTCCGACGGCGGCACCCGCCCCTACCGGGTCCACTTCCGCGACCCGTCCTTCACCAACCTGCAGGCCATGGCGGCGATGTGCGAGGGCGGCCAGATCGCCGACGTCATCGTGGCCGTCGCCTCCATCGACCCCGTGATGGGAGGCGTCGACCGATGACGGCCAATCAGCCCGTATCAGGGGTGAGCCTGGGCATGCCCCGGCTTCCGGCACCCGACTTCCCGGCCGACGTGCGCGCCCGGCTCGAAGCGGATGCGAAGGAGGTCATCGCCCGCTACCCCGACAGCCGCTCCGCGCTGCTGCCGCTGCTCCACCTCATCCAGTCCGAGGAGGGCTACGTCTCGCGCACCGGCATCCGGTTCTGCGCCGAGGTGCTGGGCCTGACGACCGCCGAGGTCACGGCCGTGGCGACCTTCTACACGATGTACCGGCGCAAGCCCTCCGGGGACTACCAGGTCGGCGTCTGTACGAACACCCTGTGCGCGGTCATGGGCGGGGACGCCATCTTCGAGGAGCTCAAGGAGCACCTCGGCGTCGGCAACAACGAGACCACCGCCGACGGCAAGGTCACCCTCGAACACATCGAGTGCAACGCGGCCTGCGACTACGCCCCCGTGGTGATGGTCAACTGGGAGTTCTTCGACAACCAGACCCCCGAGTCCGCCAAGGCCATGGTCGACGACCTGCTGGCCGGCCGGACCGTGGAGCCGACCCGGGGCGCGCCGCTGTGCACGTACAAGGAGACCGCCCGGATCCTGGCGGGCTTCCCCGACGAGCGCGAGGGCGCTGTCGAGGCCAGCGGCGGCGCGGGTCACGCGTCCCTGATCGGCCTGCGCATCGCGCGCGGCGAGGTCCCGCACACCCCGATCGTGCACCCGCGCGGCGAGGCCACCATCGAGGGAGGGGAGTGATGACCGTGTCGACCGAACTGAGTAAGAACGGCACGAGTCCGGAGAAGCTCCTCGCGCCCGTCCTGTCGGCGTTCTGGGACGAGCCGCAGTCGTGGACGCTGGAGACCTACAAGAGGCATGGCGGCTACGAGGGTCTGCGCAAGGCACTCGCCATGAGTCCGGACGAGCTCATCGCCTACGTGAAGGACTCGGGCCTGCGCGGCCGCGGCGGCGCCGGCTTCCCCACCGGCATGAAGTGGCAGTTCATCCCGCAGGGCGACGGCAAGCCGCACTACCTCGTGGTGAACGCGGACGAGTCGGAGCCGGGAACCTGCAAGGACATCCCGCTCCTCTTCGCCAACCCGCACTCCCTCATCGAGGGAATGATCATCGCCTGCTACGCGATCCGCTCGGAGCACGCCTTCATCTACCTGCGCGGCGAGACCGTGCCGGTCCTGCGCCGCCTGCACGAGGCGGTGCGCGAGGCGTACGAGGCCGGCTACCTCGGGGAGGCTGAACATCGCGACAAGAGCGGCCTCGGCAGCGGGCTGAAGCTCGACATCACCGTGCACGCGGGAGCGGGCGCCTACATCTGCGGCGAGGAAACGGCCCTCCTGGACTCCCTCGAAGGCCGGCGCGGCCAGCCCCGGCTGCGTCCGCCCTTCCCCGCGGTCGAGGGGCTCTACGCCTGCCCCACTGTCGTGAACAACGTGGAGTCCATCGCCTCGGTTCCCGCGATCCTGAACAAGGGCAAGGACTGGTTCAAGTCGATGGGGACCGAGAAGTCCCCCGGCTTCACCCTGTACTCGCTCTCCGGACACGTCGTCGGCCCCGGCCAGTACGAGGCCCCGCTCGGGATCACCCTGCGCCAGCTCCTCGACATGAGCGGCGGCATGCGACCCGGGCACCGGCTGAAGTTCTGGACCCCGGGCGGCTCCTCCACCCCGATGTTCACCGAGGAGCACCTCGACGTCCCCCTCGACTACGAGGGCGTCGGCGCGGCCGGCTCCATGCTCGGCACCAAGGCCCTGCAGTGCTTCGACGAGACGACCTGCGTGGTGCGGGCGGTGACCCGCTGGACCGAGTTCTACGCCCACGAGTCCTGCGGCAAGTGCACGCCCTGCCGCGAAGGCACGTACTGGCTGGTCCAGTTGCTCCGCGACATCGAAGCGGGCAAGGGGGTCATGTCCGACCTCGACAAGCTGGGCGACATCGCCGACAACATCAACGGCAAGTCGTTCTGCGCGCTCGGCGACGGCGCCGCCAGCCCCATCTTCTCCTCGCTCAAGTACTTCCGCGCGGAGTACGAGCAGCACATCACGGGCAAGGGCTGCCCCTTCGACCCCAAGAAGTCGACCCTCTGGGCCGACACGGAGGTGACCGCATGACCGTGACCACTACGGCAGCCTCCGGCGGCGGAGAGGCAGCGGTCCCGCCGCAGGACCAGATCTCCCTGACCATCGACGGCATCGAACTGTCGGTGCCCAAGGGGACCCTGGTCATCCGGGCCGCCGAACAGCTCGGCATCGAGATCCCCCGGTTCTGCGACCACCCCCTCCTCTCCCCGGCCGGCGCCTGCCGCCAGTGCATCGTCGAGGTCGAGGGCCAGCGCAAGCCGATGGCCTCCTGCACCATCACCTGCACCGACGGCATGGTCGTCAAGACGCAGCTGACCTCCCCGGTCGCCGACAAGGCCCAGCGCGGGGTGATGGAGCTGCTGCTCATCAACCACCCGCTGGACTGCCCGGTCTGCGACAAGGGCGGCGAGTGCCCGCTGCAGAACCAGGCGATGTCCCACGGCAACGCCGAGTCGCGGTTCGAGGGCAAGAAGCGCACCTACGAGAAGCCCGTCCCGATCTCCACGCAGGTGCTGCTGGACCGCGAGCGCTGCGTGCTCTGCGCCCGCTGCACCCGCTTCTCCAACGAGATCGCCGGCGACCCGATGATCGAACTCCTGGAGCGCGGCGCGCTCCAGCAGGTCGGCACCGGCGAGGACGACCCCTTCGAGTCGTACTTCTCCGGCAACACCATCCAGATCTGCCCGGTCGGCGCCCTCACCTCGGCCGCCTACCGGTTCCGCTCCCGCCCCTTCGACCTCGTCTCCTCCCCGAGCGTGTGCGAGCACTGCGCGGGCGGCTGCGCGACGCGCACCGACCACCGCCGCGGCAAGGTGCTGCGCCGGCTGGCCGCGGAGGACCCCGAGGTCAACGAGGAGTGGATCTGCGACAAGGGCCGCTTCGGGTTCCGCTACGCACAGCGCCCCGACCGGCTCACCACCCCGCTGGTGCGCGGCACCGACGGGGTCCTCGCCCCGGCGAGCTGGCCCGAGGCCCTGGAGGCCGCGGCCAACGGGCTCGCCGCCGCGCGCGGCCGCGCCGGAGTGCTGACCGGCGGCCGCCTCACCGTCGAGGACGCCTACGCGTACGCCAAGTTCGCCCGGGTCGTGCTCGACACCAACGACATCGACTTCCGGGCCCGCGTGCACAGCGCGGAGGAGACCGAGTTCCTGGCCGCCTCCGTCGCCGGCACCGGCAAGGACCTCGACGGGCACGGCGTCACGAACGCCTCGCTGGAGGCGGCCCCGGCCGTGCTCCTCGTCGGCATCGAGGCCGAGGAGGAGGCCCCCGGCGTCTTCCTGCGGCTGCGCAAGGCCCACCGCAAGCACAAGCAGCGGACCTTCGCCCTCGCCCCGTTCGCCACGCGCGGCCTGGAGAAGGCGGGCGGCACCCTGCTGGCCGCCGCCCCCGGCACCGAGCCCGAGTGGCTGAACGCCCTGGCCTCCGACACCGGCCTGGAGGACGGCGGCCAGGCCGCCTCCGACGCGCTGCGCCTGCCCGGCGCCGTCATCGTGGTCGGGGAGCGCCTCGCGGGCGTGCCCGGCGCGCTGACCGCGGCCGTACGGGTCGCGGGCGCCACCGGCGCCACCCTGGTGTGGATCCCGCGCCGGGCCGGAGAGCGGGCCGCCGTCGAGGCGGGCGCACTGCCGTCCCTGCTGCCGGGCGCCCGCCCCGCCACCGACCCGCGCGCCCGCGACGAGGTCGCCGCCGCCTGGGGCCTGGACGAGCTGCCGCACCGCTACGGCCGCGACACCGGCCAGATCGTCGAGGCCGCCGCCACCCGGGAGCTCTCCGCCCTGCTGGTCGCGGGCGTCGAGCTCGCCGACCTGCCGGACCCGGCCCGCGCCAGGGCCGCGCTCCAGGAGGCCTTCGTGGTCTCCCTGGAACTGCGGCCCAGCGAGGTCACCGACCACGCCGACGTGGTCTTCCCGGTCGCGGCCGTCGCCGAGAAGCCGGGCGCCTTCATCAACTGGGAGGGCAGGGTCCGGCCGTTCGAGGCCGCGCTCAAGCCCGAGCAGATGACCCGGCGCCTCGCCCCCGCCGACTCCCGCGTGCTGCACATGCTGGCCGACGCGGCCGACCGCCCGATCGCCCTGCCCGACGTACACGCCGTACGGCAGGAGATCGACCGGCTCGGCCCGTGGGCCGGGGAGCGCGCCGCCGGACAGTCCGGGGACCGGGAGCTGCTGCCCCGTCCCGGCGCGGGCGAGGCCGTCCTCGCCGGACACCGCCTCCTCCTCGACCAGGGCCTGCTGCAGGACGGCGACGAGGCCCTGGCCGGCACCCGGCACGAGGCCAGCGCCCGTCTCTCGGCCGCCACGGCCGCCGAGACCGGCGTCAAGAACGGCGACGTCCTCAGCGTGACCGGCCCCGCCGGCTCCGTGGAACTGCCGCTGCGCATCACCGAGATGCCCGACCGGGTGGTCTGGCTCCCGATGAACTCCACCGGCTCCGGGGTCCTCGCCGACACCGGAGCCCGCCCGGGGGCCCTGGTCCGCATCGGCCCGGCCACCCCCGCCGACACCAGCGACTCCCCTGCGGAGGTGGGCGCGTGAACACCGTTCAGATCGCCGCCGAAGACCTCTCCCTGTTCGGCAGGGACGTCTGGTGGCTCGTCGTCGTCAAGGCGGTGTTCTGCTTCGCCTTCCTGATGGTGACCGTGCTCTTCTCCATCGTGTGGGAGCGCAAGGTCGTCGCCTGGATGCAGCTGCGCATCGGCCCCAACCGGCACGGGCCCTGGGGCATGCTCCAGTCGCTCGCCGACGGCGTGAAGCTGATGCTCAAGGAAGACCTGATCGTCAAGCGGGCCGACAAGGTCGTCTACGTCCTGGCCCCGATCATCGCGGCGATCCCGGCCTTCATGGCCATCGCGGTGATCCCCTTCGGTCCCTCGGGCAACGAGGTCTCCATCTTCGGCCAGCGCACCACGATGCAGCTGACCGACCTGCCCATCGCGATGCTCTACATCCTCGCGGTGGCCTCGGTCGGCATCTACGGCATCGTGCTGGCCGGCTGGTCCTCCGGCTCCACGTACCCGCTCCTCGGCGGCCTGCGCTCCTGCGCGCAGATGATCTCGTACGAGATCGCGATGGGCGCGGCCTTCGCCTCGGTCTTCCTCTACTCCGGGTCGATGTCGACCTCGGCGATCGTCGAAGCCCAGGCGGACCGCTGGTACATCATCCTGCTGCCGGTCTCCTTCATCATCTACGTCATCACGATGGTCGGCGAGACGAACCGCGCCCCCTTCGACATGCCGGAGTCCGAGGGCGACCTGGTCGGCGGCTTCAACACCGAGTACTCCTCGATCAAGTTCGCGCTGTTCATGCTCGCCGAGTACGTCAACATGGTCACCGTCTCCGCGGTCTCCGTCACCCTCTTCCTGGGCGGCTGGCGGGCCCCGGCGCCGATCTCCACGTACTGGGAGGGCGCGAACCACGGCTGGTGGCCGATGCTCTGGTTCGTCCTCAAGGTCCAGCTGCTGCTGTTCTTCTTCATCTGGCTCCGCGGCACGCTCCCGCGCGTGCGCTACGACCAGCTGATGAAGCTCGGCTGGAAGGTGCTCATCCCGGTCTCCGTGGTGTGGCTGATGCTGGTCGCCACCGTCCGGGCGCTGCGCAACGAGAACTACGACTTCCAGGAGATCGTGCTCTACGTCGGCGGCGGGGTCATCGCGCTCCTGCTGCTGTCCTTCGTCGCGGACCTGTTCCGCGACAAGAAGGAGAAGACGGCTCTCGCGGACGCCGAACTGGCGGCCGCCGCCGAACCCTTCGACCCCCTGGCGGGCGGATTCCCCGTACCGCCCAAGCCCGGCCAGCACCTGGCACCCGTACCGCGCAGGCGGCCCCGCAGTGAGCGGGAGCTCATTGTCAGTGGCGCGGCGAATACTGACAGTGACCGAGAGGAGGGTGCTGAGAATGTCTGACAAGTCTGACGCCGAGCAGGGCGAGAAGTGGCAGAACCCGGTGGCCGGCTTCGGCGTGACCTTCAAGGCCATGTTCAAGAAGCGCCTCACCGAGCAGTACCCGGAGCAGGAAAAGACCACCGCACCCCGCTTCCACGGGCGGCACCAGCTCAACCGCCACCCGGACGGTCTGGAGAAGTGCATCGGGTGCGAACTGTGTGCCTGGGCCTGTCCCGCCGACGCGATCTACGTCGAGGGCGCGGACAACACCGAGGAGGAGCGCTACTCCCCGGGTGAGCGGTACGGCCGGGTCTACCAGATCAACTACGCCCGCTGCATCCTGTGCGGGCTGTGCGTCGAGGCGTGCCCGACCAGGGCGCTGACCATGACGAACGAGTTCGAACTGGCCGACTCCAGCCGCGAAGCGCTCATCTACACCAAGGAGCAGCTGCTCTCCGGGCTCACCGAGGGCATGGTCGAGGCACCGCACTCGATCTTCCCCGGCACCGACGACACGGACTACTACCGCGGGCTGGTGACCGGGGCGGCTCCCGGCACGGTCCGCCAGGTGGCCGTCTCCAAGGGCGAGACCGCTCCCGAAGACGCTTCCGAGGGGGTGGGGGCGTGAGCGCCATCGCCGCGGCCTCCCTCACCTCCACCGGTGAGGCGGCCCAGTTCTGGATCCTCGGCACGGTCGCCGTCATCGGCGCGCTGGCCACGATCCTGATGAAGAAGGCCGTGCACAGCGCGCTGAGCCTGGCCGGGACGATGATCATCCTGGCGGTCTTCTACCTCGCCAACGGGGCGTACTTCCTCGGCATCGTCCAGGTCGTCGTCTACACCGGCGCGATCATGATGCTCTTCCTCTTCGTCGTCATGCTCGTCGGCGTCACCGCCGCGGACTCGCTGACCGAGACCATCAAGGGGCAGCGCTGGCTGGCCGCCCTGTGCGGACTCGGCTTCGGCATCCTGCTCATCGCGGGCATCGGCAACGCCAAGCTCACCCACTTCAACGGACTCGGCCGGATCAACTCCGGCGGGCACGTCGAGGGCCTGGCCACGCTGATCTTCACCAAGTACGTGTTCGCCTTCGAGATCACCGGCGCCCTGCTGATCACGGCGGCCATCGGCGCGATGGTGCTCACCCACCGCGAGCGCACCGAGCGGGCCGCCACCCAGCGCGAGCTCGCCGAGCGCCGCGTACGCGAGGGCGTACAGCTCCCGCCGCTGCCCGCACCCGGCGTCTACGCCCGGCACAACGCCGTGGACGTCGCGGGCCTGCTGCCGGACGGCACCCCCTCCGAGCTCACCGTCAACCAGACGCTGCGCGCCCGCGGCCAGATCAGGGACGTCTCCGGCAAGGCCCTGGACGACCTGAAGGCCCTGGAGCAGCGGTCGTCCGAGCGGCTCGGCCGTGAGGAGGCCTCGAAGTGAACCCGGTCAACTACCTGTACCTGTCCGCGCTGCTGTTCACCATCGGTGCGGCGGGCGTCCTGATCCGGAAGAACGCGATCGTGCTGTTCATGTGCGTCGAGCTCATGCTCAACGCCTGCAACCTCGCCTTCGTCACCTTCTCCCGGATGCACGGCAACCTCGACGGCCAGATCATCGCGTTCTTCACGATGGTCGTCGCCGCCGCCGAGGTCGTGGTGGGCCTCGCGATCATCGTGTCGCTGTTCCGTACCCGCCACTCGGCCTCGGTCGACGACGCCAGCCTGATGAAGCTGTAAGGGGTCGCTGTGGAGAACATGATCGCGCTGCTGGTAGCAGCGCCCCTGCTCGGAGCGGTGGTGCTGCTCTGCGGCGGCCGCCGTCTCGACAAGACCGGCCACTGGATCGGCACGCTGCTCGCCGCCGTCTCCTTCGGCATCGGCCTCACCCTCTTCGCCGACATGCTCGGCAAGGGAGCCGAGGACCGGACCTTCCACCAGCGGCTGTTCAGCTGGATCCCGGTGGAGGGCTTCCAGGCCGACATCGGCTTCCAGCTCGACCAGCTGTCGATGACCTTCGTCCTGCTGATCTCCGGGGTGGGCACGCTCATCCACGTGTACTCCATCGGGTACATGGAGCACGACGAGCGCCGCCGCCGCTTCTTCGGCTACCTCAACCTCTTCGTCGCCGCGATGCTGCTCCTGGTCATCGCCGACAACTACCTCCTGCTGTACGTCGGCTGGGAGGGCGTGGGCCTCGCCTCGTACCTCCTCATCGGCTTCTGGCAGCACAAGCCCAGCGCGGCCACCGCCGCGAAGAAGGCCTTCCTGGTCAACCGGGTCGGCGACATGGGCCTTTCGATCGCCATCATGCTGATGTTCACCACCTTCGGAACCTTCGCCTTCGGCCCGGTCCTCGGATCGGTGTCCGAGGCCGGCGAGGGCAAGCTGACGGCGATCGCCCTGATGCTGCTGCTCGCCGCGTGCGGCAAGTCGGCCCAGGTGCCGCTGCAGTCCTGGCTCGGCGACGCGATGGAGGGCCCGACCCCGGTCTCGGCCCTCATCCACGCGGCGACGATGGTGACGGCGGGCGTGTACTTGATCGTCCGCTCGGGCGCCATCTTCAACGGGGCCCCGGACGCGCAGACCGCGGTGGTCGTGGTCGGCGCCGTCACGCTCCTCTTCGGTGCGATCGTCGGTTGCGCCAAGGACGACATCAAGAAGGCCCTCGCCGGCTCGACGATGTCGCAGATCGGCTACATGATCCTGGCGGCCGGCCTCGGCCCCATCGGGTACGTGTTCGCGATCATGCACCTGGTCACGCACGGGTTCTTCAAGGCGGGCCTCTTCCTCGGCGCCGGTTCCGTGATGCACGGGATGAACGACGAGGTCGACATGCGCAAGTACGGCGGCCTGCGCAAGTACATGCCGGTGACTTTCGTGACCTTCGGGCTGGGGTACCTCGCCATCATCGGCTTCCCGGGCCTGTCGGGCTTCTTCTCGAAGGACATGATCATCGAGGCCGCCTTCGCGAAGGGCGGCACCCAGGGCTGGATCCTCGGCGGGGTGACCCTGCTGGGCGCGGCGATCACCGCCTTCTACATGACCCGCGTCATGCTCCTCACCTTCTTCGGCGAGAAGCGCTGGCAGCCGAACGCGGAAGGCCACGCGCCGCACCCGCACGAGTCCCCGAAGTCCATGACCATCCCGATGATCATCCTGGCCTTCGGCTCGGTCTTCGCGGGCGGCTTCTTCGGGATCGGCGACCGCTTCCTGCACTGGCTGGAGCCCGTCACCGGACACCAGCACGGACACCCGCCGATCAGCGCGCTGACGGTGACGCTGGCCACCATGGTGGTCCTCGTCATCGGCGTCGCCATCGCCTGGGTGATGTACGGCAGGAAGCCCGTCCCGGTCGTCGCCCCGCGCGGCTCGCTCCTCACCCGGGCGGCCCGACGGGACCTCTACCAGGACGACTTCAACCACGTGGTCCTGGTCCGCGGCGGGGAGCACCTGACCCGCTCCCTCGTCTACGTCGACCACAGCCTGGTCGACGGCGTGGTCAACGGGACGGCCGCCGGAGTCGGCGGGCTGTCGGGCCGGCTGCGCAAGCTGCAGAACGGCTACGCCCGCAGCTACGCGGTCTCGATGTTCGGAGGCACGGCGATCCTGATCGCCGCGACCCTGCTGATGAGGGCGGTGTGAGATGAGTTTCCCGCTTCTGACGGTGACGGCCGCGGTCCCCGCGGTCGGTGCGATCCTGACGGCGGCCGTCCCGGCCGCCCGCCGGACCGCCGCCAAATGGCTCGCCCTGTTCTTCTCACTGGCGACCCTGGCCCTGGCCGTGCTCGTCGCGGTCCGCTTCGAGCCCGGTGGCGACCGCTACCAGCTCACCGAATCGCGTTCCTGGATCGCGGACTTCGGCGTCCGCTACGAACTGGGCGTCGACGGCATCGGGGTGGTGCTGATCGCACTCACCGCGCTGCTCATCCCCTTCGTGATCGCGGCGGGCTGGCACGACGCCGACCCGCTGGAGACGCACTCTTCCCGCTGGCGGCCGACCCAGGGCTTCTTCGCCCTGATCCTGCTGGTCGAGGCGATGGTGATCATCTCCTTCGAGGCCACCGACGTCTTCCTCTTCTACATCTTCTTCGAAGCCATGCTCATCCCGATGTACTTCCTCATCGGCGGCTTCGGTGACCGGGCGCACTCCGGGTCCGATGAGAACGCGGCCGCGCAGCGCTCGTACGCGGCGGTCAAGTTCCTCCTCTACAACCTGGTCGGCGGCCTGATCATGCTGGCCGCCGTCATCGGGCTGTACGTGGTCGCCGGGAACTTCTCGCTCCAGGAGATCGCCGCCGCCCGCGCCGCGGGCACGCTCGACATGGCGACCAACACCGAGCGCTGGCTGTTCCTCGGCTTCTTCTTCGCCTTCGCGGTGAAGGCCCCGCTCTGGCCGCTGCACACCTGGCTGCCGAACGCGATGGGCGAGGCCACGGCCCCGGTCGCCGTCCTGATCACCGCAGTCGTCGACAAGGTCGGCACCTTCGCGATGCTCCGCTTCTGCCTCGGGCTCTTCCCCGAGGCCAGCAAGTGGGCCACACCGGTGATCCTCGTCCTCGCCCTGATCAGCATCGTCTACGGCGCGCTGGTCGCCTGCGGGCAGCGGGACATCAAGCGGCTGGTGGCGTACGCCTCCATCTCGCACTTCGGCTTCATCATCCTGGGCATCTTCGCGATGACCTCCCAGGGCCAGTCGGGCGCGACGCTCTACATGGTGAACCACGGGCTCTCGACGGCGGCGCTCATGCTGGTCGCCGGCTTCCTGATCTCGCGGCGCGGCTCCCGGCTCATCGCCGACTACGGCGGCGTGCAGAAGGTGGCCCCGGTCCTGGCCGGCACCTTCCTCATCGGTGGCCTCGCGACCCTGTCGCTCCCCGGCCTCGCCCCGTTCGTCAGCGAGTTCCTGGTCCTGGTCGGCACGTTCGCCCGGTACCCGGTCGTCGGCATCATCGCCACCTTCGGCATCGTGCTGGCGGCGCTCTACACGCTGGTCCTCTACCAGCGCACCATGACCGGTCCGGTCAAGGAGGAGGTCCGCACCATGCCGGACCTGCGCCTGCGGGAGGTCCTGGTGGTCGCCCCGCTGATCGCGCTGCTGATCGGACTGGGCGTCTACCCGAAGGTCCTGACCGACATCGTCAACCCGGCGGTGAAGCACACCATGTCGGACGTCAAGCAGACGGATCCGAAGCCCGAGGTGGCCGTCGAAGCGAAGCACACCGAGAATGGGGAGGCGGCCAAGTGAGCACCCTGACTGCTGCCCAGAGCCTGCTGCCGAACCTGGCGGCCGCGGCGCCGATCGACAAGATCCCGGCCCCGCAGATCGAGTACGCCCAGCTGTCGCCCACGCTCATCGTGCTGGGCGCGGCCATCATCGGAGTCCTCGTAGAGGCCTTCGTCCCGCGCAAGGCCCGTTACTACACGCAGGTGTTCCTCGCCGTCGCCGCGCTGGCCTCGGCCTTCGCGGCGGTCGTCGGACTCGCCGCCGGCGGGTACGGCAGCACCAAGGCGCACATCGCGGCCATGGGCGCCATCGCCGTCGACGGCCCGGCGCTCTTCCTGCAGGGCACCATCATCCTGGCCTCGATCGTGGCGATCTTCACCTTCGCCGAGCGGCGTCTGGACCCGGCCGCCCACGGCAACCGGGTGGACTCCTTCGCCGCACAGGCGGCGTCCGTACCGGGCAGCGAGAGCGAGAAGGAAGCCGTCAAGGCGGGCTTCGCCACCACCGAGGTCTTCCCGCTCGCGCTGTTCGCGGTCGCCGGGATGCTGATCTTCCCCGCGGCCAACGACCTGCTGACGCTCTTCGTGGCCCTGGAGGTCTTCTCCCTCCCGCTGTACCTGCTCTGCGCCCTCGCCCGCCGCCAGCGGCTGATGTCGCAGGAGGCGGCCGTCAAGTACTTCCTGCTCGGCGCCTTCTCCTCCGCCTTCCTCCTCTTCGGCATCGCGCTCGTGTACGGCTACGCGGGCTCGGTCTCGTACGCGACGATCGCGGAGGTCGTCGACGGCACCGTGGCGAACATCGACCCGGCGCTCGCCGACACGATGGGCAACGACGCGCTGCTGCTGATCGGCGGCGCGCTGATCCTGATGGGCCTGCTCTTCAAGGTCGGCGCGGTCCCCTTCCACATGTGGACCCCGGACGTCTACCAGGGCGCCCCCACCCCGGTCACCGGCTTCATGGCGGCGGCGACGAAGGTGGCGGCGTTCGGCGCGCTCCTGCGCCTGCTGTACGTGGTGCTGCCCGGCCTGCGGTGGGACTGGCGGCCGGTCATGTGGGGCGTCGCGATCGTCACGATGCTGGCGGGAGCGGTCATCGCCGTCACCCAGACCGACGTCAAGCGGCTCCTCGCCTACTCCTCGATCGCGCACGCCGGCTTCATCCTGGCCGGTGTGATCGCCACCTCGGCGGAGGGCATCCAGTCCGTCCTCTTCTACCTGGGCGCGTACTCCTTCGTGACGATCGGCGCCTTCGCGGTGGTCACGCTGGTGCGCGACGCGGGGGGCGAGGCCACGCACCTGTCCAAGTGGGCGGGGCTGGGACGTCGTTCGCCGCTGACCGCGGCGGTCTTCGCGGTCTTCCTGCTCGCCTTCGCGGGCATCCCGCTGACCTCCGGCTTCTCCGGCAAGTTCGCCGTGTTCAAGGCGGCGGCGGAGGGGGGCGCGGGAGCGCTGGTCGTGGTCGGTGTCATCTCGTCCGCGATCGCCGCGTTCTTCTACATCCGGGTGATCGTCCTGATGTTCTTCAGCGAGCCGAAGGCGGACGGCCCGACGGTCGCCGTGCCGTCCCCGCTGACGATGACGACGATCGCGGTGGGTGTCGCGGTCACGGTGGTGCTGGGTGTGGCTCCGCAGTACTTCTTGGATCTGGCGGGGAGCGCGAGCACGTTCGTGCGCTGACCGTACGGAGTACGGCCTGGGCCCGGCTTCCCCTTGTGGGGGCCGGGCCCTTTCCTTTGCCGTGCGGATTGCCCCGGGGGTCAGTGGGGGTGGGGTGCGGGGGTGGTGGTTTTGGGGCAGGTCAGGGCCGGGTTCCAGTTGTGGAAGCGGCCGGCCGGGTTGTCGCGGTACGCCCACAAGTGGAGGTCGTAGTGCTTGGGCATCCCCGCCCAGTGGCCCGGCATGGGTCCGTCGAAGGGCAGCCCGAACATGCTCGGGCGGTCGTCGGTGGTCTTGAAGTCCTGGTCCCGGTCGACGGACATCCACTCCACGGCCTCCAGCTTGCGGCGGCCGTGCTCGTCCTTCTCGGTGCTGTAGAGCAGGGCCGCCGGCTTGCCGGGATCCGTCGAACCCCAGTAGGCCTCCTTGACGTAGTGGTAGCCCATGGAGCCGACCCCGAACGGGTTGGTCATGCACTCCGTGCCGTGCGGCACGTACCCGTCCTTCAGGGCCTGCTGCTCGTCCGCGTACTTGGCCGATACCCGGATCGCCGTCGCCATGTCGCGCATCGCCTTCGCGTTCTTCGGGTCGGGCGCGGGGCCGTCGACTCCGTGGGCGGGGGCGGTGGCGGTGGCGGCCAGCCCGAGGGATATGGCGGCCGCGCAGGTCAGGAAGGCCTTGCGGGGGCGGAGAGGCATGGGGACTCCTGCCGTTCGGGGACTTTCGTCCACCATCCCGGCGTGGCGGCGGGGCTGCACGTGGCGGGGCTCCGAACGGGGGTCGTCTGGTGCGGCGCCGTTGCCGGGGACCAGTCCCCGGACCCCTGCGCCTCAAACGCCGGCGGGGCTGGGGGTGGTCTGGGTGCGGGCTGGCTGCGTCGGGTGGGTCGGTGCCGGGGGCGGGGTGGGGTGTCGGCCTGGACTGCATGATTTAGGCGCCCTCTCCTGAACTCCGACAGGGCGCGGCCTGTACCTGCGCCACAAATCACGCTCTACGTCCAGGCCGACACCCCACCCCGCCCCCGTCCCCGACCCCGGGCCGCACCCTGCCGACCCCGGCCGGGCGAATGTTTCAGCCTGGCCGCCTTAACCAGCCCGGCCTGCCCAATTCAGCCTCGCCGGCGTTTGAGGCGCGGGGTCTGGGGCGGAGCCCCAGGGGGTCCGGGCGCAGCCCGGGGCCCCGCTTGTAGCCCGTCCGGCGTTTGAGGACCGGGGCAGGGCCGGCCCTGGGAACGGTGGAAGGGCGGGTCGGGGAACTTCGGCCCGCGTAGCGGTGCAGCCGTGGCCGGGGCTGCGGGTGGGGCCGGAGGCTAGGGGCGGGTGGCGTACGCGCGGACGTCCGCGTCGGGGTCGGAGGCGGCCGTGGACAGGGCCGCCACCGCGGAGGGGTCCGGGCGGTGGGTGCGTAGGGAGAGGACCGCCGCCTTGCGGACGTCCGCGTTCGGGTCGGACAGGGCTAGGGACAGGGGCGGCACCGCAAGGGAGGGAGGGGACGAGGACAGGCCGGCGGCAGCCCCCGCGCGGACTTGCCACGCGGGGTCGGAGAGGGAGGCGACCGCACTCGCCGTGTGGCCGCCGGTGGAGGCGACCGAGGTCAGGGCCGCCGCCCGGACCAGTGGGTCGGGGTCCGACAGGAGCGGGGTCAGCGCGGAGCCGGCGCGCAGGGTGCCCAGGGCCTTGGCCACGGCGACGCGGACCTCCCGGGAGGAGTCCCCGGCGGCCGGAGTCAGGGGGGCCACCGCGTCCACCGAGACCAGCGCCCGTACCGCCTGGATCCGGACGTCCACGTCGGCGTCCCGCAGGGACCGCTCGTAGAGGCCGGGCTCCCCGAGCCGCAGGACCCGTAGGGCTTCGAGCGCCGCCGACCGGACGGCGGGATCCGGCACCGCGAGGCCCGCCCGGAGGGCCGCGGCCAGGGCGGGGTCGGGTTCGAGCACCTCCAGCAGTTCGCGCAGCGCGGCCGCCGCGGCCGCGCGGACCGCCGGGTCGGGGTCGGCGAGCCGTGCCCCGAGGGCGGGACCGGCGCCCGCCGGGACGGTTTCGCCGAGCACCGCCACCGCCGTGGCGCGGACCGCCGGGTCGGGGTCGTCCAGGTAGGGGAGGAGGGCGGGGAGGTCCGGGGTTTCCTCCGCGAGGGAGAGGAGCTCCAGGATCCGGGGCGAGCCGGGCGCGGATCCGGTGTCCCGGCCGGCCGGGGCGGGGGCCGCCGCCGGGCCTCCGGCCAGGGCCACGCCGACCAGTTCGACCTCGCCCAGGTGCCGGGAGGGCCCGCCCGGCGGGGTGAACTCGGCGACCGGGACCAGGTAGGGGTCGACCGGGCGCGCCGTGAACTCCATCGCCCCGGACGGGGACTTGCGCAGGTCCAGGTGGTGCAGCCAGCCCGCGTCATCGCGCTCGGGGTGGTCGAGGCGTTCGTGGTACAGCCCCCAGCGGGACTCCGTACGGGCGAGCGAGGCCCGCGCCGCCATCTCCGCGCAGTCCCGGATGAAGGAGACCTCCGCGCAGCGCATCAGCTCGTGCGGGGTCGTGGCGCCCATTTCGCCGATCTCCCGCTCCATCCGGGTGAAGGCCTCCACGGCGAGGGACAGCTTGGCACCGGTCTTGGGCGGGGCCACGTAGTCGTTCACGAACCGGCGCAGCTTGTACTCGACCTGCGGCTGCGGCGGGCCGTCCGGGTGGAGGAGGGGGCGGTAGATCAGTTCGTGGGCGGCCGCGAGCTGGTCGGCTGGCAAGTCCCCGTCGTACGGCTGGTATTGGGCGGCGTCCGCCCCCGCCAGGTCGCCGAAGACGAAGGCGCCGATCATGTAGTTGTGCGGTACGGAGGCCAGGTCCCCGGCCGCGTACAGCCGGGGCACGGTGGTGCGGGCGTGGTCGTCGACGCGTACGCCGGAGGCCGAGTGGCCGCCGCACAGGCCGATCTCCGAGATGTGCATCTCGATGTCGTGCGTGCGGTAGTCGTGGCCCCGGTTCGCGTGGAAGGTGCCGCGCGTGGGCCGCTCGGTGGTGTGCAGGATCGATTCGACGGCGGCGACGGTCTCCTCGGGGAGGTGGCTCAGCTTGAGGTACACCGGGCCCCGGTCGGAGGCGAGTTCGGCGGCGAACTCCGACATCATCTGCCCCGACCAGTAGTCGGAGTCGACGAACCGCTCGCCGTGCCGGTTGACCTGGTAGCCGCCGAAGGGGTTCGCGACGTACGCGCACGCCGGGCCGTTGTAGTCCTTGATCAGCGGGTTGATCTGGAAGCACTCGATGCCGGTGAGCGCGGCGCCCGCGTGGTACGCCATCGCGTAGCCGTCACCGGCGTTGGTGGGGTTCTCGTACGTCCCGTAGAGGTATCCGGAGGCCGGGAGCCCGAGCCGTCCGCACGGCCCCGTCGCCAGGATCACGGCCCCCGCCCGCACGGTGACGAAGGCGCCGGTACGGGTGTTGAAGGCGGCCGCGCCGATCGCCCGGCCGTCCTCGGGGGAGGTCAGGACGCGGACCGGCATGACCCGGTTCTCGATCCGGATCAGCTCGCGCATCTCGCGGCGGCGCAGCTGCCGGTAGAGGACCTTCTTGACGTCCTTGCCCTCCGGCATGGGCAGCACGTACGAGCCGGAGCGGTGCACCTGGCGGACGGCGTACTCGCCGTGCTCGTCCTTCTCGAACTTCACCCCGTACGACTCCAGGCGCTGGACCATGCCGAACCCGCGGGTCGCCGTCTGGCGGACCGTGGACTGGTCGACGATGCCGTCGTTGGCGCGGGTGATCTCGGCGACGTAGTCGTCGGGCTCGGCGCGGCCCGGGATGACGGCGTTGTTGACCCCGTCCATGCCCATGGCGAGGGCGCCGGAGTGCCGTACGTGCGCCTTCTCCAGGAGCAGCACCCGCGCGCCGGCCTCGGCGGCGGTCAGCGCCGCCATCGTGCCGGCGGTGCCGCCGCCGATGACGAGGACGTCGCAGGTCAGTTCCTCGGCGTCGGCGATCGCGGGGATGTCCATGGGGGGCCTTTCAGAGGGAGTCGAGGATGCGGCGGCGGAGCGCGGAACGGTCCGCGGTCCGCGAACGGGGGTGCGGTACGTCGATCAGCTCGCCGGAGGCGAGGAGCGCGACGCGGTCGCCGAGGTGCAGGGCCTCGTCCACGTCGTGGGTGACGAAGACGACGGTGGCGCCGCTGCCGGCGAGGACGGACACGAGCAGGTCCTGCATCCCGGCGCGGGTCTGGGCGTCGAGCGCGCCGAACGGTTCGTCCATGAGAACGGCCCGCGGCGCGGCCGCGAGGGCCCGGGCCAGCTGGACGCGCTGGCGCTGGCCGCCGCTGAGCTGGTGCGGATGCTTGTGCGCGTGCTCGGCGAGGCCGACGCGGGTCAGCCAGTCCGTGGCGATGCGGCGGCGGTCGGGCCGGGGCGTCTTGCGGATGGCGAGGGGCAGTTCGACGTTGGCACGGACCGTGCGCCAGGGGAGGAGGGCGTCGTCCTGGAACACCAGGGCCCGGTCGGCGTGCGGGCCCGTGACCGGGGTGCCGTCCTGGGTAACGGTGCCGGCGAGCGGGGGCAGGAGCCCGGCGAGGGTACGGAGCAGGGTGGACTTCCCACAGCCCGAGGGGCCGACGACGGTGAGGATCTCGCCGGGGGCGACGGACAGGTCGAGACCGTCGAGGAGCGGGGCGGAGGCGGGGCGACCGAGACGGACGTCCTTGAGGTGGAGGGCGGCGCCGGTGGGTGGGGCGGGGGCGAGGGTATTTGTGACCATGGTCCCTTCCTATGGCTGTGGCGGTATGTGAGTGCTCTGGTCCCCCCGGCGCGGGGTCCTGGATCCGGATCTGACATCGGGGGCCCGGGCCCGGCGCGTGCGGCCGGGCTGCGCGGGTGCCGCTGCGCGGGCCAAGGCCCCTGCCCCGGCTGCGCGGGTGCCGCTGCGCGGGGCGAAGTCCCCTACCCGCCCTTCCACCGTTCCCCGGGCCAGCCCGGACCCGCGCCTCAAACGCCGGCGGGGCTGGAGATGCCCCCGGGCTCCGCCCGGGAAGGGGCCCCGGGCTGTGCCCGGACCCCTGGGGCTCCGCCCCAGACCCCGGTCCTCAAACGCCGGACGGCTGGATTGGCGCGGCCCGGGCTGGATAAGGCGGCCGGGCTGAAATATTCGCCCGGTCGGGGGCGGCTGGTGGCGGCCCGGGGTCGGGGACGGGGGCGGGGTGGGGTGTCGGCCTGGACGTAGAGCGTGATTTGTGGCGCAGGTACAGCCCGAACCCTGTCAAAGCGGAACAGAGGGCGCCTAAATCATGCAGTCCAGGCCGACACCCCACCCCGCCCCCGGCACCGGCCCCCGTCCGCAGCCGGGCCGGACCCAGGCAAACCCCAGCCCCGCCGGCGTTTGAGGCGCAGGGGTCCGGGGACCGGTCCCCGGCAACGGCGCCGCACCAGACGACCGCCCCCGGAGGCCCGCAGGGCCTCACGTGCCCAGCCGAGCAGACCCGCTAGCCGCAGCCCCCGCCCGCCGCCCAGGCGCCGCCCGGGACGGCAGCCACCGCGTCAGATGCCGGCCCGTCCGCTCGACCGCCGTCGAGGTGAGCCAGCCCAGCGCACCGATCGTGGCCATGCCGACGAAGACCCCGGGGTAGTCCACGACGGTGTAGTCCTGCCAGGTCCGGTACCCGACCCCGTACTCACCCGAGATCATCTCGGCAGAGATCACGCAGATCCAGGACACCCCGATCCCGACCGAGAGCCCGCCGAAGATGCCCGGGAGGGCCCCCGGCAGGACCACGGAGAAGAGGAGCCGGGCCCGGCCGCCGCCCATCGTCAGGACGGCCTCCTCCCAGACCGGAGCCAGCGCGGACACCGCGTGCCGCGTGGAGACGAGGACCGGGAAGAAGGCCGCCGCGCAGGTGATGAAGACGATCCCCTGCTCGTTGGACGGGAAGAGCAGGATCGCCACCGGGACCAGCGCGATCGCCGGTATCGGCCGCAGGACTTCGAGGGCGGGGCCCAGCAGGTCCGCCGCGAGCCGGGATCGGGCGATCGCCGTGCCCGCCGCCACCCCCAGGAGGGCCGCCAGCACGAAGCCCGTCACGATGCGCCGCAGGCTGAAGCCGAGGTCCTGCCAATAGGAACCGATCGTCGCCCGTTCCGCGAACGCCGAGGCCACTTCACCCACCGTCGGGAACTGCTCGAAGCGCAGCCACAGGTTGACGTCCAGCGAGGTCAGCAGCTGCCAGGCGACCAGAGCACCGGCGAGCGAAGCCAGCCGCAGGAGCCGGCGGCGGGCCGTCATGACGCGAGGGCTCCCGCTTCGGCGAAGGAAACGATCCGCGCCCCGGCCCCCGCGTGCTGCTCCACGTACGCCTTCGCACCCGCCACGGTGACGAACGCCCGCAGCTCGGAGCCCTCCGCCACCCAGACCGCCTTGTCGGCGAACCAGAGCGTGCCCGTCACCGCGTCGGGGACGTAGGCCGCCCGGACGCCGCCGCCCGGCCCCGCCGCCGCGAGCGCCTTCAGCAGGGCCGCCGGAGTCTGATAGGCCTGCGTACGGTTGCCCTCCTTCAGCCACAGCTCCGGGCGGGCCGGCGCGGCCGCCGCGTACTCCTGGGTGCCCGCCGCCGCGCGCTTCAGCGGCTCCGGGTCCACGAAGGCGTCGACGTCGACGGAGTCCACCAGCTTGGCCGCCTTCAGGACCGGCACGTCCTCCTTCAGCGCCGCCAGCAGCTCGGGACGCAGGGCAGGGTCGAAGGTCGCGATGCCGTTGGCCCCGTTGTAGAGGTACACGACCTCCGCCGGCAGCCCGGTCTCCTTGGCCACCGACTCGGCGGCGGCCACCGGCCGGGTGCGCAGGTACTCGGTCGCCTTGCGCTGGGCGCGCAGGAAGTCGTCCAGGACGGCGGGGCGTTCGGCCGCGAACTTCTCACGGACGGTGACCCCGTGGAAGGTCGGCAGGTTCAGCTCGGCCCCGTCGTACAGGGCCTTGGCCCGTCCCTCGAAGGCGAGTTGGCCCGGCCAGGCCACGAACTGCGACAGGGCGTCGACGCTGCCCGCCTGGAGGGCCGAAGCACCCACACTGGGCTGCTGGTTGAGCTTCTCGATGCCCTTCTCCGGATCGATTCCGGCGCGCTGCAGGGCCCGTACGAGCGTCCCGTCGGCGGCCGAACCGACCGAGGTGGACACCTTCTTGCCCCGCAGGTCCGTCAGCGACTCCAGCTTCGAACCGGGCGCGGTGACCACGGTGTTGAGGCCGCCGCGCAGGTTGTAGCCGGTGACGGAGACGAGGTGGGTGGGCTGCTTCAGTTCCTTGCCGCGCGCCGCGTTGATGAGGAGGGGGAAATCGCCCATGGAGCCGATGTCGATCTTCCCGGCGGTCATCTGGGCGGTGATCGGGGCGCCGGTGGCGTAGTCCTGCCAGTCGACCTTGTAGGTGACCCCGTCCTTCTTGCCGCGCGCCGCGAGCTCCTGCTCGAAGTACCCGAGGGAGCGCAGGAGCGTACCTGCGGTGACGGTGTTGATGGTCTTGGACTGGTAGCCGACGGTCACGGTGACCGTCTTGGAGCCCCCGTCCGCGCCGGAGGCGCCACCGCACGCGGTGGCCAGCGGAAGGCTCAGCAGGAGGACGGGAGCGAGGGCTTTCGGAGCCAGGGCTCTCGGAGCCGGGGCTTTCGTACGCGTACGCATCGTGGGAGGACCTTTCACCGGAGCAGGTAGGGCATGTTGACGGTCACCGCGCCGGTGGGACAGCGGGCGGCGCACGGGCCGCAGTACCAGCACTCGTCCACGTGCATGTAGGCCTTGCCGTTGTCCTCGCGGATCGCGAGCGAGTCCAGCGGACACATGTCGACGCAGAGGGTGCAGCCGTCGATGCACAGGGACTCGTCGATGGTCACGGGCACGTCGCCGCGCTGGGGGACCAGAGGCATGGCTGTCTCCAGGAAGGGGGGAGGAGGGGGCTACGAGGACTTACGCGCCGCGGTGCAGCAGGCCGCTCATGGTGATCCGGTCGCCGCGGAAGCGGATGAACTCCAGGTCCACGGGCCGGCCGTCGCCGAGGTGGGTGAGGCGCTCCAGCATCAGGACGGCGGCCCCGCGCGGGGCCTGCAGGACGGCGGCGGAGTGCGCGTCGGCGTTGACGGCTTCGAGGGTGATCTCGGCGTGGCCGAGCGGCTGCCCGGTCAGGGACTCCAGCAGCCGGAAGACGTCGGTGTTCTCCAGGTCGCAGCCGATCAGGTCCGCGCCGATGTCCAGGGGGACGTACGTGAGGTCGAGCGAGAGCGGCAGCCCGTTCAGGCGGCGCAGCCGCTCGATGTAGAGCACGTCGGAGTGCTCGGGCAGGCGCAGCCGCCCGGCGACGGGGGCCGGGGCGCGGACGGGGCCGACGGTGCGGACCTCGTTGGTGACCCGGCCGTGTTCGTGGAGGGTTTCGGCGAGGCCCTGGAGCCGGTCGAGGCCGTGCGGGTACTTGGCGCAGACGATGACGGTGCCGACGCCGGGGCGGCGCTCGACGAGCTGCTCGCCGCGCAGCAGGTCCAGGGCCTGGCGCACGGTGTTGCGGCCGGCTCCGTAGTCGGCGGCGAGGGTGTCCTCCAGGGGGAGGACGCCGGTGGGGTAGCCGCCCGCCAGGATCTGGTGGCGCAGCAGGTCGGCGAGCTGTCGCGCCTGGTCCGCGCGCAGCCGCCGGCGGCGCGCGGCGGCGACCGGGACGGTGTGTTCGCGGGTGCGTTCGGCTGGCATGGCACGGAACATACCGAGGGGGCCGGGCCGGTGGTGTTGCGGCAGTGTTGCGCCACCCGCGGGTGTCCGCGTAGGGCTACGACCTGCGAGAACGGCGGGGCGACGGAAAGATCCGCCACCCCGCCGTCGGTGCTCGTCCCGCGATGTGGACTAGCGGGTGCCCACGATGCGGCCGGTGACCTCGCCGAGGCCCACGCGGGTGCCGTCGGCGCCCGGCGCCCACGCGGTGAGGGTGACGGTGTCCCCGTCCTCCAGGAAGGTGCGCTTGCCGTCGGCGAGCTCGATGGCGTCGCGGCCGTTCCAGGTGAGCTCCAGCAGCGAGCCGCGCTGGTCGGTCTCCGGGCCGCTGACGGTGCCCGAGCCGTACACGTCGCCGGTGCGCAGCGAGGCGCCGTTGACGGTCATGTGGGCGAGCTGCTGGGCGGCGGTCCAGTACATCGACGCGAACGGCGGCTGCGCCACCTCCTGACCGTTGATGGAGACGGTGATGCGCAGGTCGAAGCCGCCGGGGCGGTCGGCGCCGGAGTCCTCCAGGTAGGGCAGGAGCGGGAAGTCCCGGGCCGGCGGGGCGACCCGGGCCGCGTCCAGGGCCTCCAGCGGGGTGACCCAGGCGGAGACGGAGGTGGCGAAGGACTTGCCGAGGAAGGGGCCGAGCGGGACGTACTCCCAGGCCTGGATGTCGCGCGCGGACCAGTCGTTGAGCAGGAACAGCCCGAAGACGTGCTCCTCGAAGTCGCCGAGGGCCACGGGACGGCCCTGCTCCGAGGGGGTGCCGACGACGAAGCCGACCTCGGCCTCGATGTCGAGCTTCACGGACGGGCCGAAGACGGGCGCGGGGTCGGTGGGCGCCTTGCGCTGGCCGGAGGGGCGTACGACGTCGGTCCCGGACACGACGATGGTCCCGGCGCGGCCGTGGTAACCGATGGGCAGGTGCTTCCAGTTCGGGGTCAGGGCGTCCCCGTCCGGCCGGAAGATCTTGCCCACGTTCGTCGCGTGGTGCTCGCTCGCGTAGAAGTCGACGTAGTCCGCGACCTCGTACGGGAGGTGCAGGGTGACGTCTTCGAGCGGCAGCAGGTGCGGCTCCACGGAGGGCCGGTGACCGGGGTCGGTGACCCAGGCGGTCAGCGCGCGGCGCACGTCCTTCCAGGCGGTGCGGCCCGCGGCGAGCAGCGGGTTGAGCGAGGGCTGCCCGAGCAGTCCGGCGTACGGGGATCCGAGCGCGGCCGCGGCCGCCCCGGCGTCGAGCACGTGTCCGCCGATGCGGACACCGATGCGGCGGCGCGCCTCCCCGTCGCCGGCGGTGGCGGTGGAGAACACGCCGTAGGGGAGGTTGTGCGGCCCGAACGGGTCGCCCTCGGGGAGGTCGAGGGGGCTCTGCTGGGGCATGGGGTGCTGCCTCGCTTTCGACGCGGCCCGGGGGTGTCCCGGGGGCTGGTTGACACGTTACGGGGCTGGTGGGGCGTGCGGGAGGCCGGATTCGGGCACTATTTGTAGGACTTGTCCGAGGGGGTCCGTATCCTTGACACGTGACTTCCGCCCTCCCCTATGCACTCGTGGCCACCGACCTGGACGGGACTCTGCTGCGCGCCGGAGACACCGTCTCGGCCCGCTCCTATGCCGCTCTCGCCGCCGCCCGCGCGGCCGGCGCCCGCCACATCATCGTGACAGGCCGCCCCGTCCCGCAGGTCCGCCACGTCCTGGACGGCCTCGGCTACGCGGGGCTGGCGGTGTGCGGGCAGGGAGCGCAGGTCTACGACGCGGCGGCCGGGCTCCTCCTGCACTCCGTGGCCCTGGACCGGGAGCTGGCCGAGGTCGCCCTCGGGAAGATCGAGGCGGAGGTCGGGGAGGTCTACGCGGCGGTCAACCAGGAGGGCGTTGACGCGGAGATGCTGATAGGGCCGGGCTACCGGATGTGGCACCCCCACCTCCCGACGGTGCCGGTGGCCCGGCGGTCCGACCTCTGGACCTCCCCGATCAACAAGGTGCTCCTCCAGCACCCCCGCCTCTCGGACGACGAGCTGACGGAGATCGCCCGGGGCGTGGTCGGGGACCTGGTCAACGTCACCATGGCGGGGGAGCACACCGTGGAGCTCCAGCCGCCGGGGATCGACAAGGCGAGCGGGCTCGCGGTGGCGGCGGCGCTGTTGGACGTCACCGGGTCGTCGACGATCGCCTTCGGCGACATGCCGAACGACATCCCGATGTTCGCGTGGGCGGCGCACGGGGTGGCGATGGCGGGCGCCCACAGGGAGCTGCTCGCCGTAGCGGACGAGGTCACCCTCTCGAACGAGGAGGACGGCATCGCGGTGGTTCTGGAGCGGCTGTTCGGCTAGCCGTGCGGTGCGGCGCCGTTGCCGGGGACCAGTCCCCGGACCCCTGCGCCTCAAACGCCGGCGGGGCTGGGTTGTGCCGGCGTCGGCCTGGTGGCTGCGGGTGGGCCGGTGCCGGGGGCGGGGTGGGGTGTCGGCCTGGACTGCATGATTTAGGCGCCCTGTGCCGTACTCCGACAGGGCGCGGCGTGCTCTGGCGCCACAAATCACGCTTTACGTCCTGGCCAACACCCCACCCCACCCCGCCCCCGTCCCCGGCCCTGGCAGTCTCTGGCCGCGCCCGCGTGGTCAGTGACAGATCAGGACCACCGCTTCCGTGACGCGGCAATCAGCAGCACGGCCGGTATCAGGCCCAGCGGGAACCCGGACGGCCCCAAGATCCACCCGGCCAGCACCACCCAGCCCGCCAGGGCCCATCCCACGTAGCGCGGGACCTCCTGGCCGGTGCGGGCCATCCGCGACAGCAGGAGGCCCAGCAGGATCAGCGGCACGGCGAAACCGCCCGGCAGCGCCCAGAACAGAACCGCCGACTCGGCGTTGGTGTCCGGGTCCGCGCCCCGCAATTCGCCCGACAGCCAGCCGCTCCATTCCGACCGGGACACTACGGCGAAGAGCGCGGTGTGGAGGGCGCCGATGGACACCGCGCTGCGGCCTGCCCACAGGGTCAGGGTGCGGACGCGCGTGCTGCCGCCGGCGGACGAGGTTTCGATACGGCCAGTTCCGATACTCATAGTTCCGTATGATGGGCCAATGCAGTCTCCGAAGCAACCCACCGGCCGACCGCGCGAAACCCGCGTGGACGCCGCAATCCGCGACGCCGTACGCGAGTTGGTGCCACGCGTGGGATATGCCGGCCTCACCATGGATGCCATCGCCGCCAAGGCGGGCATCGGCAAAGCGGCCATCTACCGCCGCCACAGCTCGCGCGGCGAACTCGTCTTCTCCGTCCTCGTCCACGGGAGGAGATCGCCAGACCTGCCCGACACGGGAACGCTCACCGGCGACCTCACCGCGCTCGCCGGCCTGATCCTGGGGATCTTCTCCGATCCGGTGACCGCCGCGGCCGCCCCCGGGCTGCTCGCCGACGTGCGGCAGCAGCCCGACGTCGCGGCCCGGTTCCAGGAGACCTTCATCGCCGAAGAGCGCGCGCAGATCGCCGAGATGCTGGAACGCGCCCACCAGCGAGGTGAACTGACCGCGCCGGCGGACCCCGCCTTGGTGCACGCCGCCGTACTCGGCACCGCGTACGGCTGGCTCTTCCTCCTCGACCAGCCGCCCACTCCCGCCCTGGCGTCGCACCTCGCCGCGCTCGGCGAAGCGGCCGCCCGGGGCGATTGACCGACGTGATGGCCCGACTCCTGCTGGATGCAACGGAGTTCGCTGCGCGCAGCGGCGCACCCGGGGCCCGGCCCGGCACTGGACGCGGTCCGGACGGCGGCTCCACGATGGGGTCCCTATCCGGGTGATCGGTTGCGCCGATCGACCGGCCGCCCGACGGACGGGGACGCCCATGGACGACAGATCGCGCACGCCGCTGTTGGTGGCGGGCCTCGCGGGGGTGGCCGTCGTCGCCGTGCTCGCGAGCTTCGTCCACGGGGTCGTCGGCGGTGAGGACGAGGCTCCCCTCCGCGTGGCCGACGTGGAAGGGACCTGGACGGCGGAGGACGACAGCAGGGCTCGCCTGCTCATCCGTGCGGACGGATCGGCTGAGGTTTCGGGGGAGGCCCAAGCCAAGGGCTGCGCGGTGGTGATGTGGAGCGACGGCCGCTCGGTTGAGGCCACGTGGGTCTTCGGCGACGTCGACGAGCCCCGGACGGTGCACGTGGACCTCCCGGGTCACGAGACGGTCCCTCCGTGCAGTGTGGACCTCGTGGTCAAGGACTCGGGCATCCGGGCAAGCAGCTCGGCCCGGGCGGGAGCCGTGCCCGCCCGGTGGATACGCGGCCCTGCCCCGCGCTGACGGACGTGGGGGCGAGAGCCTCAGAGCGTGGGGTCCGCGACCTGCCAGGTGTGGCCGCCCGGGTGGGACAGGTACTGGCCGCAGCCCTCGCCGGAGCCGGTCGCCGGGCAGTCGGGGAGGGCGAGGACCGCGTCCCCGGGCCAGCGGGCCCATAGCGTGTTCCCCGGGGCCGGGTCCTCGTGGAGGACGTCCATGTGGGGCCCGGTGTGCTGGCCCAGGGAGCACCGCAGCTCCGGTCCGGCGTCGAGTACCTCCCGGAGGATTCCGGGCCGCCGGGCGAGCGCGTCCAGGTGGACGGCGGACAGCGCGCCGGAGGCGCCGCACGCGTCGCTCACGTGATCCCGCCCCGGGCGGCGGCGAACGCCAGGCAGCAGGTCCAGGCGACCGCCCCGAGGGTCACGGCAAGGGTCGAGGTCTCCTCCGCCGTACGGGCCTCCAGTAGCCCCCGCAGTGCCCGTACGGCATCCGCGACGGCCCGCCGTACCAGCGCCGCGTCCAGCAGCTCGCGGAACCGCTCCCGGTAGGCGGGGTCCGACTCGATCCGCCGCAGTTCGCCCAGCGGGCCGTCGCTCACAACAGCCCCTCCGCGCTCCGCGCGTTGCGCCGGGCCGTCTCCGCGCGGAGCCGCTCCATCGGGTCGGCGGGCCGTACGTCACGAGGCTCCGCCTCCCACTCCGGCCCGCCGCGCACGGGCCGCAGCGCCCAATAGGGGCCGGCGAGGCCCCGGAACTCCCCGACCAGGTCGCCGCGGCTGGTGTCCACCACGAGGGTTCCGGGGGCAGGAGGGTAGTCCGCTTCGCGCATGTCGGTGCCTCTCCGTAGCTGTTCCACTACCAAGCGAGTTCAGCGTGACTTAGAGTCGGACGGTCTTCAACTTGCGCAATCTGTCCGGGGAGTTGGGTGATCTTCGTTGAATCGGAAAGAGCTGGACCCCGAGAAGTCCCCAGGAGCGGCGTTTGGCCAGCGCCTGCGCGCACTGCGGGATGAGCGCGGTTGGACGCAGGACGAGCTCGCGGAGCGGATGGGGTGCTCCGGATCGCATATTTCCGCAGTGGAAACCGGTCGGCGTTCCCCAACTCATCGCTTTGCGGCAAGTGGTGACAGGGTGTTCGGGACCGGAGACCGGCTCGAACGTCAGAGTCGGGCCGTGCGCAGTACGGCGCTCCTGGAGGGGTTCCCGGAGTACGTCACGCACGAGGCGCGGGCGGCGGAGATCAGGCTCTACGAGGTCGGCGTCATGCCGGGAATCCTTCAGACCCCGCAGTACGCGACAGCCCTCAACGAACGGGCCGTCGAGCGCGGCGCGAGCACTGCAGAGCAGGCGGAGGAACGGATCTCGCTCGTAGCGGCGAGGCAGGCGGCACTTCTCCGGACTCCCCTGCCGCTGGTCTTCGTGGTGCTGGACGAGAGTTGCTTGCTTCGACCCGTGGGTGACCCGGCCACCATGGATGCCCAGTTGGCCAAGTTGATCGACTTCGCGGCGCTGCCGAACACCGTGCTCCAGATCGCACGGTTCAGCATGGGGGACCGCCGTCCACTCAGCTTGCCGCTCTACATTCTGACCATGCAGAACCGCTCCCTGGTTTCCTATGCGGAGTCCGCCCAGCGGGGGCAACTTGAGCGGGACAGCGCCTCTGTTGTGCCCTTGCTGACCGCCTACCATCAGCTTCAGGCTGAGGCCACGTCGCAAGCCGAATCGGTGGCCTTGATCCGTCAGCTACGAAAGGGCACCTCGTGACGACCGAAACCCCCCGCTGGTTCAAGTCCTCCTACAGCGAGAACGGCGGCGCGTGCGTCGAGGTCGCCACCAACCTCGTCGCCTCGCGCGGTGTCGTGCCGGTCCGCGACTCCAAGCTCTCGGACAGCCCCGTGCTGGACGTCTCCGCCGCCGCCTTCGCGGCCTTCGTGGACGGCGTCAAGGCCGTCTGACGGCCGCCGGGCCCCGGGCAGCCGCCGGGGCCCCGAGGTCGGCTACACCGCCGCCCGCGGCAGCCGGCGTTCCCACGTGCGGTGGAAGAGGACCTCGTCGCCCTCGCGGCACACCACCTCGTTCGACGTCAGGAAGCCGCCCTCGTCGCACGTGATTTCCGAGCGGGTCACCACCGAGACGTCCCAGGCCAGCTCCGGCCGGTGCAGTCGCACCGTCCAGGTGGAGTGGGTCCGGGCGGACAAGGGGTCCGACTCCTGGATCTCGTAGATCTCCAGCGCGTCCTCGCTGAACTCCAGTCCGTCGGGGTAGACCCGGGTGCCGCCGTAGCGCGGGTCGACCTCCAGGCGCCACACCCCGCGCGCGACGTCCCGTACGACCAGCCGTTCCGGCCGGGGGGCGTCCAGGGTCGCCGGGTACGAGACGCCCAAGGGCTCCGACTGTTCCGGCGCCTCGAAGAGGATGGCGTCCCCCTCGGCAGAGGCGTCGCGGACCGGGAGTTCCACCGCGCTGCCCGCCGGGTCCAGGGTCCAGCCCGCCTCCGAGCCGGCGCGGGGCCAGATCCAGGGCCAGTAGGCCGAGGAGAGGGCCAGGCGGATGCGGTGGCCGGGCGGGAAGGAGTGGCCGATGCCGTTCAGGTCGAAGACGACGTCCTCGTACGAGCCGACCGGCCACGGGACCGCCTTGTCCCGGCCCTGGCGGGCGGAGAGGTTGAGCGCGCCGCGGGTGACCAGGGTCGAGGAGCCGTCCGGGGCCACGTCGCAGAGGCGGGCCACGACCTGGCCGTACGGGACGTCCATGCGCAGGCGGAGTCTGACCACCGGGCGGCCCAGGATCTCGACCGGGGCGGAGCCGTCACCGACGGGGAACTCGAAGCAGGCCGACTTCGCGTCCTCCTCGCGCTGGTCGGGCGGCAGGTCGGCGTCGTTGCCGAAGGGGAAGAAGCGGCCCGCGTCCAGGCCCGTGTGCTGGGGGGAGGCGACGACCACCGGCGCGCCCTGGAAGGCGTAGGTGACGGGGTCGACGTTCGGCGAGGGCCAGGACGGGTCGCCGACCCAGCGGCCGGGGAGGGTCGGGTAGGTGGTCGCCGGTGGGTGGGACTCGGAGATCCAGGAGCGGAGGAGGGGTTCGGACATGACGCCGGTGTCCTTGCCCTTGAGCCAGTGGTCCCACCAGCGCAGGGTCTCCTGGAGGAAGCCGATCGCGGGGCCCGGGGGCAGTCCCCGGTCGGGGTACTGGTGCGACCAGGGGCCGATCAGGCCGCGGACCCGGTCGGCGGGCAGGGCGGAGACCAGGCGGAGCACCGTGTCGCGGTACGGGTCGTGCCAGCCGCCGACCGCCAGGACGGCCGCGCCGATCGCGGCGTAGTCCTCGCAGACGGAGCCGTGGCGCCAGTACGCGTCGCGGGTCTGGTGGGAGAGCCAGGTGTGGAGGAGGGGTTCCACCGCGCCCAGGCGTGAGAGCCACTGGTCGCGCCAGCCCTCGCCCGCGTAGAGCGGGTCCGGCGGGCGGGAGGCGAAGGCGAGCATGGTCGCCGCCCACGCGTGCATGTCCACGGCGAGGAGGGAGCCGCCCATGTAGTGCACGTCGTTGTCGAAGCGGTCGTCCGTGGAGCAGACGGTGACGATCGCCTTGAGGGGTTCGGGGGCCAGGGCGGCGATCTGGAGGCTGTTGAAGCCGCCCCAGGAGATGCCGAACATGCCGACCGAGCCCGTGCACCAGGGCTGGGCCGCCAGCCATTCGACGACCGCGACGCCGTCGGCGAGTTCCTGGGCGTCGTACTCGTCGCCCGGGTCGCCGCCGCTGTTGCCGTGGCCGCGCACGTCGACCCGTACGGAGGCGTAGCCGTGGCCCGCGTACCAGGGGTGGCGCTGCCAGTCGCGCGGGGCGGTCCAGTCGGTGAGGCGGTACGGGAGGTACTCCAGCAGCGCCGGGACGGGCTCGTCGGTGACCGGCCGCCAGATGCGGGCGTACAGCTCGGTGCCGTCCGGGAGGGGGATCCGGACGTCCTCGTGGGTGGTCCCGTAGGGGAAATCGGTACGGATGATCATCGGAGTTATCTCGCCCATCTCCTCGGGAGGGTCAGTGGACAACCGGGGTCGGCGAACAAGGGGCGTCAGTGGACCGGGTGCATCGTGCGCTTGAGCCACGGTGCGAGCGCGATCACGGCCAGTCCCACCGCGACGGCGATGGCGCCGTTGACGCCGAAGTAGGCGGGGTGGGAGACCTGGTCGTAGAGCTTGACCACCTGCGCCTGGATGCCGTTGGCCAGGGCGAGGGAGAGGAACCACAGGGCCATGGTCTGGCTGGCGAAGGCCTTGGGGGCGAGCTTCGTGGTGGCCGACATGCCGGAGGTTTCGAGGAGGACGTCGCCGAGTCCGAGCAGCAGGTAGGAGCCGACGATCCACCAGGCGGCCATCTTGTACGTGTCGCCCGTGTGCCCCGAGGTGGGGATGACCATCAGGAGGAAGGACAGGCCGCCCAGGATCACGCCGATGGCGATCTTGTTGGAGGCATGCGGCTGCTTGTGGCCCATCCGGACCCACAGCGCGGCGACGACCGGGGCCAGGAGCACCTCGAACGCGCCGAGCGCGGAGGCGTACCAGCCGGCCGGGAAGGCGAAGCCGAGGATCTCGGTGCGGGCGTTCGTCGACGCGAGCAGCATCATCGTCGAGTACGCCTGGAAGAGGATGAAGTTGAAGGCCACCGAGGCGAGGAAGAGCACGACGTAGGGGCGCAGGCGGCCGCGCTCGGCGGGCGTCACCCGGTCGCTGCGGAACATGATCGCGAAGTACACGATCGGTGCGATCACCGAGATCAGGGTGAGCAGGTCGACGAACCGGTCCATCGTCAGCCAGCCCAGCAGGGCCAGAAGAGTGGCGAGCGCGGCGAAGAGCAGGATCCCGCCGATGATCTTCATCACAGCCGAGCGCATCGCGTCGGGCGCCAGCGCGAACTCGGCGGAGTGCTTGCGTCCCGCCAGGTGGCGGCGGCCGACCACGTACTGGATCAGGCCGGCGGTCATGCCGATCGCGGCGGCCGAGAAGCCCCAGTGCCAGCCCTGGTGCTCGCCGAGCCAGGCGGTGATCAGGGGGCCGGCGAAGGCGCCGATGTTGATGCCCATGTAGTAGAGGGCGAAGCCGGCGTCGCGCCGGTCGTCGTCCGTCTTGTACAGCTTGCCGACCATGCTGGCCACGTTCGGCTTCAGCAGGCCGGTGCCGGCGCTGATCAGGCCGAGGCCCACCCAGGTCATGGCGGCGGTCGGCACGGCCATCGCGTAGTGGCCGCAGGCGATCAGGATGCCGCCCCAGAGGACGGCGCGGTACGAACCGAGGATCCGGTCGGCGAGCCACCCGCCGGCGACGGAGACGAGGTAGACCATGGTCCCGTAGGCCGCCGAGACGGAGGCCGCGGTGCCCGGATTCATCCCCAGGCCGCCGTTGGCCACCGTGTCCGCGAAGTACAGGACGAGGATGGCCTGCATGCCCAGGAACGAGAAGCGCTCCCAGACCTCCAGTCCGGAGAGCGTGGCCAGGCCCCTGGGGTGCCCGAGGAAGGCGTGGTCGTCGCCGGGCGGCGGCTGGTCGGCCTCCGGGTCGGAAGGCTCGTCTATTTCGGTAGAAGTTCTGGACAAAACGCATTCTCCGGTTGTTTCGGCTGCTCTAGAACATACCGGGGCGCATGGGGCGCCGCCCGGTCGGTACGCGGCACGTGGCCGGACGGGTGCCCTGGGTGATCGAAAACAGACCCGATACGCTGGCTTGAGTGATGGCAGCGACACATCGACAATCCGTGTGATCGTCAAGGTGATCGTCAGCAGACAGGAGTACCCCTCGTGACCGTCGTCGGGCCGTTCGGACTGAGCGTGCGGGACCAGGCTCTTGAGACCGATGTCCAGGCCGGACTGGCCGCCGTCGAGGCGGGTCTGCTGGAAGCCACCAAGAGCGAAGTCCCCTTCATCACCGAGGCCGCACAGCACCTGGTCCGCGCCGGCGGCAAGCGGTTCCGGCCGCTGCTGGTGATGCTCGCCTCCCGCTTCGGCGATCCCTACGCACCCGGGATCGTCCCCTCCGCCGTGGTCGTGGAGCTCACCCACCTGGCGACGCTCTACCACGACGACGTCATGGACGAGGCGGACGTGCGCCGCGGCGTGGAGAGCTCCAACGCCCGCTGGGGCAACTCCGTGGCCGTCCTGACGGGTGACTTCCTGTTCGCCCGGGCCTCGCACATCCTGGCGGACCTCGGTCCCGAGGCCGTACGGGTCCAGGCCGAGGCCTTCGAGCGCCTGGTGACGGGCCAGATCCTGGAAACGGCCGGCCCGCGCGACGGCCGCGACCCGGTCGAGCACTACCTCGACGTCATCGCCGGCAAGACCGGATCGCTGATCGCGGTCTCCGGCCGCTTCGGCGCGATGATGTCCGGCGCCGACGAGTCGGTCGTCGACATCCTGACCCAGTACGGCGAGCGGCTCGGCACCGCCTTCCAGCTCGCCGACGACGTCCTGGACATCGCCTCCGACTCGCACGAGTCCGGCAAGACCCCCGGGACCGACCTGCGCGAGGGCATCCCGACGCTGCCGGTCCTGCGGCTGCGGGAGATGGCGGCCCAGGGCGGCGACCCCGACGACCTGGAGCTCGTACGGCTCCTGGACGGCGATCTGACGGACGACGCCCGGCACGCCGAGGTGCTCGCCCGGCTGCGGGTCCACCCGGCCCTGGAACGGGCCCGCAAGGACACCGTGCGGTACGCGGAGGAGGCGCGGGCCACGCTGGCCCCGCTGCCCGACTGCTTCGCGAAGTCGGCGCTGGTGGAGCTCTGCGACGCCGTGGTCCACCGCGCGGGCTGATCGCGGGGCACCGGGCAAGCAGAAAGCAGGGGCGAGGGCCCGGCAACCCCTACGGGTGGGGGAGGCCGGGCCCTCGTCATGTCATCCCTGGGGCGTACGCACAGTTGGCTCCGGGGGCTGACGCCCCGACCCCCTCTTCTTTGGTCAGATAGAGGCACATCCCCACCAGATCGGGTGAGAGTGGCGGCGAGGGGTGGACGTGGTCGCGTTTGTCGACCACATACAAGACGGGTAGGTCGCCGCCGTACACACAGAGGTAGGGCAGACAGACATGGGAACGAACGCAAAGACCCGCAAGGCCGCTCGGTACGCCGTACCGGTCGCGGTGTTCGGTGTGGTCGCCGGCACGATCGCGATGGTTCCGGCCTTCGCGAACGCCGGGGGACCGGACCTTCCGAAGGTGACGGCCCAGCAGCTCATCGAGAAGATCGCGGCCTCGGACGTGCAGCAGCTGTCCGGCAGCGCCAAGATCAGCACGGACCTGGGACTGCCGAGCCTGCCGGCCGGCCTGCTGGGCGGCGGTGGCGGCGTGACCGGCGGCTCCGCGGACCCGCAGGAAAAGCTCTCCCAGCTGGTGAGCGGCACCCACACCTTCCGCGTGGCCGCCGACGGGCCGGACCGCCAGAAGCTCACCTTCGTCGACGGCAAGGACGAGTACAGCCTCGTCCACAACGGCGACGACGTCTGGGGATACGACTCCAAGTCGAAGGAGGTCTTCCACGAGAAGGCTCCCTCCGACAAGGGCGACAAGGCCGACGCCGACAAGGGCGGCAAGAGCTCCGAGCGCAAGACCGGCGAGGGGCTCCCGGGCACCCCGCAGGAGATCGCCCAGGAGATCCTGGAGGCCGCCGGACCGACCACCGACGTCAGCGTCGGCGACACGGCCCAGGTGGCCGGGCGCGACGCCTACCAGCTGGTCCTGAAGCCGAAGGGGACCGGTTCGACGGTCGCCTCGGTGAAGATCGCGGTGGACGCGAAGAACGGCATGCCGCTGCGCGTGCAGCTGCTCTCCACCGACGGCGGCAAGCCGATCGTGGACGCCGGCTTCACCAAGGTGGACTTCGCCAAGCCCGCCGCCGACACCTTCGCCTTCACCCCGCCCAAGGACGCCAAGGTGACCGAGGGCGCGGCCGGCGAGCACGGCAAGGACGGCAAGGACGGCAAGGACAAGGGCCTGGACGCGCTGGGGGCCATCCCCGGTCTGGACGGCCTGACCGGCGGCGCCGCGGGTGCCAAGGGCGAGCCGAAGGTCCTCGGCGAGGGCTGGACCTCGATCGCACGGATCGAGACCGGCGCGACCAACACCCTCAAGGGTCTGGACGACGCGGCCAAGGACAAGAACGCCCCCAAGGGTGCCTCGCAGTTCCTCCACTCGCTCGGGGAGAAGGTCTCCGGGAAGTTCGGCGAGGGCCGCGTCCTGAAGACCCGCGTGGTCAACGCCCTGATCACCGACGACGGCAAGGTCTACGTCGGCGCGGTCACCAAGGCCGAGCTGGTGAAGGCGGCCGACGCCAACAAGTAGGGGCCGACGCCGACGCGTAGGCGATACCGGCACCCAAGGGTGGGCGGGGACTGTGTCCCTGCCCACCCTTGGGCCGTTCCGGCCCTGTGTACAGCAGCCCCGCTGTACCGTGAAAAGCATGTCGAGACACGTCACCATCCGCCTGGAAGAAGAGTTCCACGAACGCCTGAAGGCGCGCGCGGCGGCCCTGGGCACGACGGTCACCGCGCTGATCACCGAAGTCACGGAACGCGAGCTCGACGAGGACCGGAAGAACTTCCTGTCCGGGATCGAGGAGTTCGCCGACCACTGGGGCTACTTCCAGGAGCGGTTCGGGCATTGAAGATCACCATGGAGTGGGCCTGGACCGCTCTGGCCCACCATCTCCCGTCCGATCCCGCCGTATGGGATCCGTCCGGAGTGGCCGCCGCCGTGGCCCGCCACCAGAACGACCTCGTCCTGGTCCCCGAACAGCCCGCCCCGGACACCGCGTGGCGGGCCGCCGCGTTTTTGCACACCCTCGCCGTGTGCCCGGCGCTGGAATCCCCGATGAACGAGTTCTACGCCGCCGCCGCCACCCGCTCGTACCTGCGGGTCGCCGGGGCCAAGCAGCTGCCCTCGCCGGAGGAACTCGGCGATCTGGTCGAGGCCGCGAAGCTGGGCCGCGCGGATGTCGAGGCGGTCGCGGAGGAGCTGCGCGCCCGGATCCAGGAGCCGCTGTCGGCCTCGCTACGGGGCCTCGCGCAGGACACGTAGGACACGCAGCACCATCGGGGCCTCGTCCGGGTGCAGCCGCAGCTCGGTGGCCCCGTCGGCGGAGCGGAACGCGACGCTGAGCTCGTCGGCGGAGACGGCCTCCAGGGGCGGGAAGTCCACCGGCACCGGCGTGGTGGAGCCCACGGTGCTTGCGGTGTCCTCGGCGAGCCAGCGGACCGGCTCGCCCGTGGTGCCCAGCGGCAGTTTCAGGTGGCCCTCGGACCAGGCGCTCCCCGTCAGTTCGCGGTCGCGCAGATCGCAGGGGACGAGGACGGGGAGGCCCTGCGCGTGGTCCGCCAGCCGCGCCAGCCGGCGGCGCCTGCGCACGAGCAGTGCGGGGTTGAGGGCCGCGAGAGCCTGGGCGATCAGGGTGAACAGGGCAGCGAGGAGCTCCGGCATGATCCGATGAGATCACACCGGAGCCCCAAAGGACTAGACCACTTCAGGGGTTGGTGCCCTAGAAGGTGATCTTCCAGCTGTTGATGTAGCCGACGTCCTGCGCCGCGACGTCCTTGACCCGGAGGTTCCAGACGCCGTTGGCGACCTCGGAGGAGGCGTTGACCGTGACGGACTTGACGATGTTGTCCGCGCTGCCGCCGGTGCGGTTGTGCAGGTTGTACAGGGTGCCGTCGGGGGCGACCAGGTCGACCACCAGGTCACCGATGTAGGTGTGGACGATGTTCACGTCGACCTTGGTGGTGGCCGGCGCGTTGCCCGTGACGCCCGAGACCGTGATCGGCGAGTTCACCGCGGCGGCCGGGGAGTCCGGGATGTTCACGTCGGCCGTGTTCTCGAAGGACGGGCCCGGCGGGACCGGGACGGCGAACCCGAGGTTCCAGATCGCGTAGGCGATGGCGTCGGAGTTGCGGTCCAGGGCGGTGTCGTTGATGTTCGACGTGTTGTCGCACGAGGAGTGGTAGCAGCGGTCGAAGGCCTGACCGGAGGTGCCGCCCCACTTCGTCGCCTGCGCCGCCGTCTTGCTGTTGCTGGCGCCGGTGAACAGGCCGCCCACGGGGATGCCGACGTTCTTGAACGACGCGTGGTCCGAGCGGCCGTCGCCCTCGGTCTCGATCTCGGTGGGGACACCGAGGCCCGCGTAGTAGTTCTTGAAGGTCTGCTCGATCGTGGGGTCGTCGTCGTAGACGAAGTAGCCCGGGTTCGGCGAGCCGATCATGTCGAAGTTCAGGTAGCCGGAGAACTTCGCCCGCTCTGCCGTCGGCAGGTTGGTGACGTAGTACTTCGACCCGACCAGGCCCAGCTCCTCCGCGCCCCACCAGCCGAAGCGCAGGTGCTTCGTCGGCGTGAGGCCGGCCCGGGAGACGGCGAGCGCGGTCTCCAGGACGGCCGCGCTGCCGGAGCCGTTGTCGTTGATGCCCGCGCCGGAGGACACCGAGTCGAGGTGGGCGCCGGACATCAGGACCGAATTGGGGTCGCCGCCCGGCCAGTCGGCGATCAGGTTGTAGCCGGTGGCACCGCTGGAGGTGAAGGTCTGCAGGGTGGTCGTGAAGCCGGCCGCGTCGAGCTTGGCCTTCACGTAGTCGATCGAGGCCTTGTAACCGGCCTTGCCGTGCGCGCGGTTGCCGCCGTTGGCGGTGGCTATCGACTGCAACTGCGTCAAGTGCGCCTTGACGTTGGCCAGCGGGATGTCGGGCGGCGTGGGCGCGGCGGCGACCGAGGTCGGCGAGGCGAGCGCGGCGGGGGCGGTGGCGGCGAACAGGCCGGCGACCGCGAGGGCGGTCACGGTGGCGATGCGCCGGGAGACGGACAGGCTCATGTGGGGGCTCCGAGATTCCGTACTGGGGATGTGTGCGGAACGTGCGGGTGGCGCGGGTGAGCATGCCTGCGCGCAGGCGCTACTGCGTGGGTACGGCAGTGCGTCGTGCGTCAGTGCGAGCCCTGATGTTGGGCGAGAGGGTGACTGTCCGTCAAGAACGTAATTCGGTCAACCCTGTTCGAAAACCGGACGGGCCCCTACTGGGGGGCGTGTCCGCCCCCGTAGCGGATGGCGATCGTGGCGGCGCGATGGTGCAGGGAAGTGCGCAGCCCCTGCGGGGCCAGGACCTCGGCGTACGTGGCGTGCTGCCACAGGGCCCATTCGGCGTGCCGCACGTCCTGGAACACCACGCTCATCCTCAGCCAGCCGTCCGCATGGGCCTCCTCGTCACGGACGGCCAGCGCGGTGTCCACCAGGTGGTCCCGCCGCGCCGGGTCCACCCGGACCAGCACGGTGACCTGGTCGCCCCCGGTCCGCAACTGCGCGTTCCGCTCCTGCCAGGCCCGGTCCAGGTCGACGGTGTCCGGGCGCTGCGCGGGTTCGTCGAGCGCCTTGGCGGCCAGCACCCGGGACAGCCGGTACGTGCGGTCCGCGCCGTACCTCGTGGCCAGCAGATAGCCCTGGCCGCGCACGGTGACCAGGCCGATCGGGTCCACCGTGCGCCAATTGGGGACCTGGCCCTGCGCCGCGTAACTGAGGTTCAGTTTGCGTCCGGCGAACACCGCGTGGCGGATCTCCGCCACGATGCTGTCGGACACCTCGTCCGCGACCACCCGGCGCGAGAGGAGGTCGGTCTCCGGGTCGATGAGCAACCGCTGTGCCGCGCCGGCCGCCGAGTCCCGAAGGCCTTCGGGCAGTGCGTCGACCAGTTTGAGCATGGCCGAGGCGAGCGCCGAGCCGAGGCCGAACAGCTGCGATCCGCGCCGCGATCCGGCGACCACCAGGGCGAGCGCCTCATCGTGATTCAGCCCGGTGAGCGCTGTCTGGAAATCGGGCAACAACGAGAAACCGCCGTGCCGGCCGCGTTCGGCATAGACCGGCAGGCCGGCCGCGGACAGTGCCTCCACGTCGCGCAGCACCGTACGGGTGGACACGCGCAGCTCGCGGGCCAGGGTGTCGGCGGTCATCCGGCCGCGCTGGCGCAGAAGTAGCACTAAGGAGACTAATCGGTCAGCGCGCACATAGGAATTTTAACTGAAATACATGACCGAGGGTGTCGTATTTAGTTGCAAGGCTCGCTCACACGACGTCAGAGCTGGGCGGCTGCCGAGCCGATGGGCGTCCGTACATTCACGTGAACCGAATGGAGCTTGTGCGACATGGAACGAACTGCGGTCAACCCGGTGTCGTGGTCGGTAGAGATGGGCTTCAACCAGGGCGAGGTCGTCTCCGGACACTCGCGCACCCTGTACATCTCGGGACAGACCGCGATGAGCAGCGAGGGCAAGCCCGAGCACGACGGTGACATGGCCGCCCAGCTCGCGCTGAGCATCGCCAACATCGAAGCCGTGCTCGCCGAGGCCGGCATGACCCTCGCCAACCTCGTCCGTCTCAACGTCTACACGACCGACGTCGACCTGCTCTTCCAGCACTACGGCGTGCTGGCGGGCAAGCTGGGTGCCGCCCAGGTCGCGCCGACCACCACCATGCTCGGTGTGTCGCGTCTGGCGATCCCCGGCCAGCTGGTCGAGCTCGAAGGCACCGCCGTCGCGTAACGCGACCGCGTCCGTCCCGCTGCCCGCGCCCGTCGAACCGGCACGGGCAGTGGGCTATCCCCGGTCTACCCCCGGTCCCCCCGGATCACACGGCGGAGCTTGGCGAGGCGCTCGTGCAGGATGTGCTCCCCGCCGTGCCGCGTGGGGCGGTAGTAGTCCTTCCCCACGAGTCCGTCCGGCGGGTACTGCTGCTCCTGGACCCCGTCCGGGGCCTTGTGGGGGTAGCGGTAGCCGATGGCGTTGCCCAGCTCCCGGGCGCCCGCGTAGCGGCCGTACCGCAGGTGGGCGGGGATCTCGCCGACGGCACCCGCCCGGACGTCCGCCATGGCCTCGTCGATCGCGGTGATCACCGCGTTCGACTTCGGTGCCGTGGCCAGGTGCACGGTGGCCTGCGCGAGGGCGAGGCGGGCTTCGGGCATGCCGATCAGCTGGACCGTCTGCGCCGCCGCGACGGCCGCCTGCAGCGCCGTGGGGTCGGCCAGTCCGACGTCCTCACTGGCGTGCACCAGCAGCCGGCGCGCGATGAACCGCGGATCCTCCCCGGCCACGAGCATGCGGGCCAGGTAGTGCAGCGCGGCGTCGGGGTCCGAGCCGCGGATCGACTTGATGAACGCGCTGATGACGTCGTAGTGCTGATCGCCCTGCCGGTCGTAGCGCACGATGGTCCCGGCGACGGCCCGTTCAACGGCCGGTACGTCGATCACGGTGCCGCCGGTGTCGCTCACCCCGTCGGCACTCGCCTCCAGCGCGGTCAGCGCGCTGCGGGCATCGCCCGCCGCGAGGCGCACCAGGGCGTCCTCGGCCTCGGGGGACAGCGAGACCGAACCGGCGAGGCCGCGCTCGTCCTTCACCGCCCGCCGCACCAGGGCGCGGAGGTCCTCCTCGTCCAGGGACTGGAGCTGGAGCACCAGCATCCGCGAGAGCAGCGGCGTCACCACCGAGAACGACGGGTTCTCCGTGGTGGCGGCGACCAGCAGCACCAGCCGGTCCTCGACTGCCCCGAGCAGGGCGTCCTGCTGGTTCTTGGAGAAGCGGTGCACCTCGTCGATGAACAGCACGGTCCGCCGGTTCTGGCGGTCCCGGCGCAGGCGCGCCTCGTTCATCACCTCGCGCAGTTCCTTGACCCCGCTGGACAGCGCCGACAAGGCGACGAAGTGGCGGGTGTCGACGGCGGCGAGCAGCCGCGCGATCGTGGTCTTCCCGGTGCCGGGGGGCCCGTAGAGCAGGACGGACGAGGCCTCGCCGCCCTCCGCCAGCCGCCGCAGCGGCGCGCCGGGACCCAGCAGGTGCGCCTGGCCGACCACCTCGGCGAGCGTCCGGGGCCGCATCCGCGCCGCCAGCGGCGCGGTGGCCCCCGCGGTCTCCGTGGGCGGCGGGGCGGCTTCGTACGTCGGTAACTCGAACAACCCGTCACCATCGGACACGTGCGGCGCCCTTCCTCTGTGGACCGGTCACGCGTACAGCGTTCCCCGTGCGATGACCACGGCGGATCCCGCCACATGCACCGAATCGATCCGCTCCGGCGTCCCCATGGCCCGGGCGTGCATCGTCGAGGGGCGGCCCATTTCGACCCCCTGGCGGATGCTGATCCACTCCCCGAAGGGGATCAGGCCGTGCCGGGCCAAGTGTACGGCGAGCGACCCGGCGGCCGAGCCCGTGGCCGCGTCCTCCACCACGCCGTAGGCGGGCGAGAACATCCGCAGTCTCCAGTGGGTGCCCGAGCCGGCGAAGCAGTTGGCGGCCATGTCGGGCAGCCTCGACAGACTCCTGTGGTCCGGTTTCAGGGCGGAGAGCGCGGGCACGCCGTCCAGGCCGACGAACACGTGCCGCGGCCCGTTGTAGTAGACCTCGACCGGCAGCGTGCTGCCGGTGGCCGTCAGGTCGAGCGCGGCGAGCAGCTCGTCCGCGCGGTCGTAGGCCTCCCACGTCGGGACGGGCTGCCACATGCCGGCCGCGTCGGCCCGGCCCTCGTCGTTCCGTTCGAGTTCGAACGCGACGGTGCCCATGGCGGTCTCCATCCGGAGCTCCTTCGGGGCGTGCGACTCGCCGAGCACGATGGCCGTGCCCAGGGTCGGATGCCCGGCGAACGGCAGCTCGTTGACGGGGGTGAAGATGCGGACCCGCACATCGCCGTCGTCCTCCGCGGGGAGGACGAAGACCGTCTCGGACAGGTGCATCTCCTTCGCGATCTGCTGCATGCGCTCGCCGGACAGGCCGGAGGAGTCCAGGAAGACAGCGGTCGGATTTCCTTCCAGCGGGACCTTGGTGAAGACGTCGGCCACCACGTACTCGTACGTATCCATGCGTTCCGTCCCAGAAGTGGTGTCAGTGTGTGTCGAACAGGACCTGGTACCGGGCGACCGCCCGTACGGTGGCCGCGTACTCGGCGGGAGTCGGGTTGAACGGGTCCGCGGCCGGCGGCAGGGCACCGAACTTGAGCAGCGCCGCCATCAGGAGCAGGCGCGCCTTGGTGGCCGTGAGGTTGTTGCCCGAGATGAACGCCGGATCCATCCGGTACGCCATGCCCCCGGTGTTGCCGCGACCGGTACGGACCACCGGCATGCCGGCGAAGACGGCGACGCCCAGCGCCGCGTTCTTCGCCGGGTCGGCCATCCCGAACGGTGACATGCCCTCACAGACGAATCCGGTCAGCGGGGCGCCCGCGAGGCCGGCGTCGATCCGGGCGAGGATCTCGACCTCGTCGTCGGAGAGGGACGGATGGTCGCAGGCCGCGCCCGTGGCCGCGTACCGGCTGTACTTGGTGATCGAGACGTGCGGCATGGCGGCGGCGACGAGCCCGCCGGCGTCCTTCGTCTCCACGTCGACCAGGGACACGCCGGTGTCCAGGGCCCCGGTGACGCCGCTCACCCGGTCGGGGAGCACGCTCAGGCGCAGCTCCGAGCGGTGGGTGTGCCTGCGCGCCGGAAGGTAGGTGAGCTGCGGGGGACCGTAGCCGCCCATGTCGGCGACCACGCCTCCGTGCCCGCCGGTGACCTCGTACCCGCCGGGCCGGGCGTCGACCTTGGTCACGTCGCGGGCCGAGTACACGAGTTCGTCGACGATCACGCAGGCACCGATGCGGTCCACGCCCGTTTCGTCCAGGGCGACGCCCGACGCGATGAACTTCACGCCGTCCACCACGTTGCGGTCGCCGTCGGCGCTCGCGGACTGGTGGCGGCGCTGGGCCGCGTGCCCGACGAGCGGCACCGTGGTGTCGATCAGCAGCCCGAGCCAGTACAGGGTCTCGTCGACGGTCGGGCTCCCTTCCAGCCACTGGACACCGGTGAACCCTCCCGTGTCGAGGACGGCCTGGACCTGGTTGGTGGCCTCGGCCAGGTTCGCCAGGCCCGGCTCGCTCTGGAGGTGGTACGGGTAGTAGACGAAGAAGTCCTGCCCGAGGCGTTCGCCGTCGGGGCCCGTGGTGTATCCGCCCGACGGAGCGGCGCGGAAGAAGTCGAAGTCGGCGAGCGAACCGAGCTCGACGGGCTTTCCGAGGTCGGCGAGTGCGAACCGTTCGATCTCCTCGTACAGCCGCCCGGCATCGGGGTAGAAGGTCTGCCGGGAAGCCGCCGCCGGTGCGAAGGGTGCCGCCGAGGTCTCCTCCCAGGCGGACCCGTCCGCCTGCCTGCCCATGTAGGGGAGGGGGTAGAGACCGTCGGCCGGATCGAGTTCGACGACGTACACCGGGGTGGCGTCGTCGAAGGGTCGTTCCTGGTGGAACGTTCCCTCCTTGTCGAGCCAGCCGTCCGGCGGGGCGTACAGGTCGGCCGACTCCCGTTCGAGCGGGTGCGCGCTGAACGCCTCGACGTACAGGGTCACGGGCGCCGCGAGGCGCTGGGAGCGCAGGACGTCGAACCGGGAGGGGAGCAGCGGCAGACCGTGGCGCACCCGTGCCTTGTTCGACGTGACCAGGTCCGGTGTGTTCAGGATCGTCGCCGTCGGTCCGGCGAACACCGCGATCCGCGGTCGCCGCGCGGGGCGCGGAAGCATCTCGTCCATCACAGCGGCCCCAGGTGTTCGATCGCCACGTCGTGCTCCTCGGCAAGGCGCCGGGCCACCAGCGACCGGTGGCAGGCCTTCGCGTCGCGCTCTACGCAGAACAGCGCGGCGGTCCCGTCGCCCGGCAGCCGCGACACGATCGGGTCGAGGTCGACGGGGTCGAGGATCTCGCTGGTGTAGCGGCGGGTGTACTCGGCGGCGAGCTCGTGGCGGGAGCGCTTTCCGACGCCTTGGCGGTCGTCCTCGGCGTACTGGAGGTGGCGCAGCTCGGTGGTCGGAGCGAGTTCGCGGTGGTGCTCGTAGGCGATCCCGGCCTCGGCGAGGGCGGCCTGCAGCCGCAGTGAGTTCGCCCAGGCGTAGTCCGGGCCGCGGACGCCGCGGCGCTGGCGCACGTCGAGCACCAGGCGCACACCGGCCTGTTGAAGTCGTTGCAGGTAGGAATCGGCGTCGAAGCCGTAGACGCCGATGGTGGCCATCGTGAGCACCGGAGGTCTCCTTTCCCTAGGAGTGCGCGGGGGTGCGCGGCGCGACGATCAGGGCGGTCGTCTCACTGGGCAGCTCCGCGGCCCGGTCGATCTCCAGGCCGGCCCGGTGCAGCAGCCGCGTGATCCGGTCGAGGGTGCGGTGTTCGCCGCCCGTGGTCACCAGGAGGTGCAGGTCCCACAGGGCGGGCAGCACGGTGGGGTCCTCGTCCTCGACGAATCGGTCGAGGATCAGCACCCGCGACGAGGAGTCGGCCATGGCGCGGCGGATGCTCTCGAAGAGGCCGACGACGGCTTCGTCGTCGTGGCCGGCCAGGACGCGGCACAGGACGTAGACGTCGCCGCCCGCCGGGACGTCCTCGAACATGTCGCCGCCGACCAGTTCGGCGCGGTCCAGGCCGACGGTGGCGGCCAGGTGCTCGCGCGCCTTCGGCATCATGTGCTCGCGGTCGAAGAGCACGCCCCGGGCGTCCGGGACGGCGCCGAGGATCGTGGCGAGCAGGTGCCCGCCGCCCCCGCCCACGTCCACGACCGTCTTGCCCGCGAAGTCGAAGACCTCGGGCACCTGGTGGAAGAACATGCTCGCGGCGTTCATGGTGAGCTGGAAGCGCCGGGCGGTGGCCGCGTCCTGACCGAGGTACTCGTAGAGCGACTGGCCGTAGGCGACCTCGAATCCCGAGCTCTCCGTGCTGATGGCGTGGTGGGCGTGGCTCCACGCGGAGTAGAACTCCTCGCCGTACAGCAGGCACATGTCGCGCAGGGACTGCGGGCCGTCGAGCAGGGCCGCGCTCACCGGGGTACCGCGGTAGCCGGTGGACTCGCTGCCCTCGAACACGCCCATGGCCACCAGGAGGCGCATCAGGCGGTGGATGCCCTGCTCGTTGGCCCCGGTCGCCTTCGCGAGCTCGGCGCCGGAGTCACGGCCGGCCGCTATGTGGTCGGGCAGTTCGAGTTTGACCGCGGTGTAGAGCGCCTGCGCCCTCCACCCACCGGTGATCAGGTCGACCACGTTCCGGGTGGCCTGTACGTCGACGTCGACTGTCATGGATCCCTCACCATCCCCACTCCCGGCCACTGCCGGCCGGACCGCTTCGCCGCGGTCTTCCGCGGCAGGACATAAAGCTGCGTGCTCCCGGTGCGGGGCGGAGCCGTCGGACGGCCCCGCCCCGCACCCCGGCGGTCCGGTCAGGACCGGCCCTGGGTGATGTTGAACATCCAGGTGATCCCGAACTTGTCGACGAGGGTGCCCGCCTCGTCGCCCCAGCTCTGCTGCTTGAGGGGCATCACCACGGTGCCGCCGGCGGCGAGCTTCTCGAAGTACTCGCGGAGGCGGGCGTCGTCGCCGCCGAGGTAGAGCGCGACGTTGGTGCCCGGGTTGAAGGGGACCCGCTCCGGGACGTCCCACGCCATCACCGTGAAACCGTCCGCGGTGCTGAGCGTGGCGTGCATGATCTTGTCGGCATCGGGCGACTCCGGATTGCCGAAGTCACCGAACGTCCCCAGCTCCAGCTTTCCGCCGAGGATGTCGTGGTAGAACTCCAGCGCCTGCCGGGCATCCCCGTCGAAGGCGATGTAGGGGTTGAGCTGAGATCCCATCGGATTCTCCTTGTCGTGAGTGTGGGCGGCCCGAATCCGGCAAGGGGGCCGAAGGCGACGGCCTAGGTGGGGATGCCGCCGCGGTTGACCTTCGGCACCTCGATGCCCAGCGCTCGCAGCTGCTGGAGCGGGTTCATGAACTCGCGGTTCTGCTTGATCTTTCCGTCTTCGAGCAGGAACGAGTGGATGAAGTGGTTCGTGTAGTGGCCGGGCTCGTATTCGGGGTAGAGGATCTGGCCCTCCCCGTCGCACTCGACCCAGAACTGGTTGGGGTCCTGCGTCTCGAAGATCTGGACGTTCGACCATTCCCAGTCGGGGAACATGCGCAGCGACCACTCGCCGTGCGCCTTGAGCTTCTCGTGCCCCTGGGAGGTGATCGGCTGCCCCGTGTCGCTGGTCCACAGGCCGGCGCTGCCGTCCTCGGCGAAGAGCAGGTAGCGCGTCTTGCGGGTCTCGCCCTTGCGGCTCATGTAGTCGGCCACGACGGCACGGTGCCGGGCGCGCAGGTCGGAGTCGGTCTCGGAGTCGGTCTCGAGCCCCTCGGGCCGAGCGTGGTTCGTTCCCATCTCGATTTCCTCAATTCCCGTGTCAGAGGCGCAGTTCGGGGCGGTAGATGTCCAGCCAGGTGCTCAGGTCGAGCACGCGCTCCATGCCGTTGCGGACGTCGAGCGGCATGTTGGCCGAGTCCTGCTGGACGATGTCCTGCAGCCAGCTGCGGTCGACCATGTCGAAGACCGGGTCGTCGGTCGTCAGCAGTTCCTTGGACTGCTGCAGCAGCGCGCTCGTGTACTGCGGGTCCAGCGTCGCCGGGTAGGGGGCCTTCGTCCGCTCCAGCACCGACTGGGGCAGCAGGTCGGCGGTCGCGGCGCGCAGCAGGCTCTTCTCCCGGCCGTCGAAGGTCTTCATCGACCACGGCGCGTTGTAGACGTACTCCACGAGCCGGTGGTCGCAGAACGGGACCCGGACCTCCAGCCCGACCGCCATGCTGATCCGGTCCTTGCGCTCCAGGAGCATCCGCACGAAACGGGTCAGGTGCAGGTGGCTCATCGTGCGCATGGTCATCTCGTGGTCGCTCTCGCCCTCCGCCCGCTCGACCTCCCCGACCGCGGCGGAGTACTGGTCGGCGATGTACGTCGGCAGGTCGAGGGCGGCGGTGATGCCCGGGTTGAACCGGTCGGACACCTGGGCCTTGGCACCGCTGACGAAGACCGCCATCCAGGGGAAGGTCTTCGCGGCCTGGACCTCCGGCTGGTGGAACCACCGGTACCCGCCGAAGACCTCGTCCGCGGACTCCCCGGACAGGGCCACCGTGGAGTGCTGGCGAATGGCCTGGAACAGCAGGTAGAGCGAGGTGTCCATGTCGCCGAGGCTGAGCGGACTGTCCCGCGCGGTGATGACCTTCCGCCGGATGTCCGGGTCGGCGATCGAGGCGTGGTCGAGCACGATCGACTGGTGCTGCGTTCCGGCGCGGGCGGCCACCTCCCGGGCGTAGGGGGCGTCCGTCGTGCCGCGCAGCTCGTCGGCGACGAAGTCGTCCGCCCGTCCGACGAAGTCGACGTCGAAGCTGCGCACCTTCTCGCCGGACTCGCCGAGCTTGGCGGCGGCCAGCGCGGTGATCACGCTGGAGTCCAGACCGCCGGAGAGCAGGGTGCACCGCGGTACGTCGGAGACGACCTGGCGGTTCACGATGTCCTCGAGCAGGTCCCGCACGTTGCCGATGGTGGTCTTCAGGTCATCGGTGTGCTGCCGGGTGGGCAGCGTCCAGTAGCGGCGCTCGCGCAGGCCGGCGCGGTCCACGATGACGATGCCCCCCGGCACCACCTCGCGCATCCCGACCCACAGCGAGCTTCCCGGCGTCTGGGTGAAGCTGACCAGCTCCCGCAGCCCGGCGAGGTCGACCGCCCGCTCCGACAGCGAGTTGGCGAGGATCGCCTTCGGCTCGGAGCCGAACAGCACCCCGTCCTCGGTCTCGTAGAAGTAGAGGGGCTTGACGCCCATCCGGTCGCGGATCAGGACGAGCTTCTCGACGCGGGAGTCCCAGATGGCGAAGGCGTAGATGCCGTTGAGCCGGTCGGCGAGGGCCTCGCCCCACTCGACGTAGCCGTTGAGCACCACCTCGGTGTCGCTGTCGGTCCGGAAGCGGTGGCCGCGGCGCACCAGCTCGGCCCGCAGCTCCTTGAAGTTGTAGACCTCACCGCTGTAGGTGATCGACACCGGCCCGTTGTCGGTCGGCACCACCATGGGCTGGGCGCCGCCCTCCAGGTCGATGACCGACAGCCGCCGGTGCCCGAAGGCCGCGTGCCGCTCGATCCAGGCGCCGCCGGCGTCCGGTCCCCGGCAGGCCATGGTCTGCGTCATCGCGTCCAGCTGGGTGCGCTGCTGCTCCAGATCACGGTCGAACGAGATCCAGCCCGTAATTCCACACATCGGCTTGCCTTTCTCTCACTTGGTCTAAGGGGTTCGGAGCACGGTCAAGGTTGGAGCCGGTCCGTACGCCAGCCGGAGCCGTCGCGCTCGTAGCGCAGCCTCCGGTGCAGCCGGTCCGCCTGGTCGGCCTGCCAGAACTCGACCGAGGCCGGCTCCAGCAGGTAGCCCAGCCAGCGGTCCGGGCGGGTCAGTGCGGTGCCGCTCCGGGCCAGTTCCCTGGCCCGCTCGCGCAGCTCGTCCTCGTCCGGCAGCAGTGCGCTCTGGTACGAGGCCACCGACATCGGGTGCGCGGCGGCGGGCCGGGCGGCCCACAGGGCGTCGGACTCCTCGTCGGGCAGCGGGCGGGCCGGGCCGCTCACGCTCACCTGGCGGCCGGCCTCGCGCCAGTAGAAGACGCCCGACGCCCAGCCCGTCTCGTCGAAGTCCCGGGCCTTGCGGCTGTCGGAGTGGCTGGCGAACACCAGCCCCGTACCGCGTACCGAGAGCACCTGCACGATCCGGTTGGAGGCGCGGCCGCGGGCATCGGCGGTGGCCAGGGCCAGTGCGCCCGGTTCGCGTACGGCGTTCGCGACGGCGCTGTCGAACCAGGTCCGCAGCAGGTCCATCGGCTCGGCGGGCGGGGCGGTGAACTCATCGGCCGTCAGGGGCCGGGCCGGGGCGCTCACGAGGCGTTCCCGGCGGTCTCGAAGGCCAGGCCGCGCTCGGACGTCGCACCCGAGTGGAGGCCCTCGACGATCGCCTCGACCGCGGTCATCATCCGGTCGGTCGGCGGGTACCCGATGAGCTCGGTGGCCCGGTTCGGGGGCATCGGCTGCGTCAGGTCGGCGTCGGAGTCCCACAGCATCACCGCGCCCCACCGGTTCAGCTGCCGGTCGGAGATCCAGAACTTCAGTCGCATGCCGCGGACCTCGGTCCACGGGTCCACTCCCTCGTCGCGCAGGTAGACGCGCAAGGAGTCGATGGTCTGGTGGGACCCGGAGAGGTCCCACCAGGAGACGGCGGCCTTCATACCTTCACCACCTCCGCGGCTTCCAGCAGGGGGACGAGGAGCTCGGTCAGGACGCGCTCGCTGTCCTGGGTGAGCACGGATTCGAGGTGGAACTGCACGGATCCGAAGTGCGCTCCGCGCAGGGCGTGCACCTCTCCCGTGCGGGGGTCGAGGCTCACCTTCACCTCGCCGACGCCGGGGCACTCCAGGTGCTCGGCCCGCGACCGGGCCTCGTAGGAGTTGTAGAAGCCGACCCGCTCCCGCGAGCCGAACAGGTCGATCTCGCGCTGGGTGCCCTGGTTCGGGACGTCCCGGCGCCTCAGGTCGAGCCCGAGGTGCCGGGACAGCAGCTGATGGCTCAGGCACACGGCCAGGAAGGGGATGCGCCGGGAGAGCAACTCCTCGATCGCCGAGGTGAGATGGGCCATCCGGCGGTCGCCGGCCTCCCGCGGGTCGCCGGGTCCCGGGCCCATGACGACGAGGTCGTGGTCGTCGAAGCGGTGGGCCGCGTCGAAGGCGGCGAGCTCGACGGTCAGTCCGATGGCGCTCAGCTGGTGGGCCAGCATCGAGCTGAAGGTGTCCTCGGCATCGATGATCAGGGCCCGGCGGCCGGCGAGCATCGGGTGGGGCCGCGCCCGCGATTCGGCGTCGCTGAGCCAGAAGCGCGCGATCGTCTCGTTGCGGCTCCCCAGGGCCTTCTGGATCAGCGGGTCCTCGACGAGCCGGTTCGCGGCGCCCAGCGCCGCGAGCACGCCCGCGGCCTTGGTACGGGTCTCCGCGACCTCGGCGCCGGCGTCGGAGTGCCGGACCAGGGTCGCGCCCACCCCGACCTCCACGTGGGCGCTGTCGTCGGCGTCCGAGGCACGGATGTCGGCGGTGCGGATGAGGATGGCCGAGTCCAGGGTGCGCGCGCCGTCGGCGTCGCGGCCGATGAGGGCCGCGATTCCGCCGTAGTACCCGCGGCCGCGCGGCTCGTAGCGGGCTATCACCCGGCAGGCGTTCTCCAGCGGGCTGCCGGTCACCGTCGGGGCGAACATCGTTTCCCGCAGGATGTCCCGGGGGTCGAGGTCGCTGCGCCCCTCGATGACGTACTCGGTGTGCGCGAGGTGCGCCATCTCCCGCAGGAACGGTCCCCTCACCCGGCCGCCGCCCCGGCAGACCCGGGCCATCATCTTGAGTTCCTCGTCCAGCACCATGTACAGCTCGTCGGTCTCCTTGCCGTCGGTGAGGAACTCCATGACCTCCGAGCGGACCGGTCCGGTGGGCGGGTAGCGGTAGGTGCCGCTGATCGGGGTCATCGCCGCGACGCCGTCCCGCAGGCTGACGTGGCGCTCGGGAGTGGCGCCCACGAAGGTCCGCGTGCCGGTGTGCACGATGAAGGTCCAGTAGGCGCCGCTCTCCCGGGTGAGCAGCCGGCGGAACAGGCTGAGCGCGCTGCGCGTCGAGTACCCGGTGATGGTGGTGACGAACGAGCGCTTGATGACGAAGTTGGAGCCCTCGCCGGTGCCGATCTCGTTGTCGAGGACCGCGCGGACCGTGTCGGCGTAGGCCTCGTCCTCGGTGTCGAAATGCCCGCCGTCCAGGGTGATCGGCTCGTCCGGCAGGGATCTCAGCGCCTGCGACGTGGCGATCTGCCCCTGGTCGGTCACCGACATCGCGATCAGCGGTGAGCCGTCCGCGGCGGCGATGAAGCCGCGCTCGGTGATCTGCTGGTGGGGCACCAGGACCAGCGCCTCGTGCCGGGGCCCGCCGGGCCGCCCGCTCCCGTCGGCGAGCGGGATGTCGGCCAGCCGGGCCGGCGTACCGATCTCGCCCAGCAGGATCTCCACGCGGTCCGCGCCCAGCGACTCGGGGCGGTGCAGCAGGGCGAAGGGACCCGGATCGGAGCCCAGCACGTGTTCGAGCAGCTGCGTCGGGTTCATCGGAAGACCTCCTCGGTGGTGGTGACCACCGAGCAGCGGGCGGCCGCGTAGTCGAGGGCCAGCTGGTGGTACTCGGCGGAGAAGTCACCGACGGCGTCGGCGACCAGGAACGGCTGGATGTCGTTGGTGAACGCCTCCAGGGCTGTCGCCAGCACGCCGACGTGCGCGTACACCCCGCAGACGATCAGCTGATCGCGGCCCTGGGCGCGCATCCGGGCCAGCAGGTCCGAGCGGAAGAACGCGCTGTAGCGCCACTTGGTGAGCACCTGGTCCGCGGGCCGCGGCGCGAGTTCCGTGACGATCTGACGATCGACGGGGTCCACCCTCATGCCCGGACCCCAGAAGTCCTTGAGCAGCCCGCGTTCCCCGTCGGTCATGCCTCCGGGTTGCGCGGTGTAGAACACCGGCACCCCGAGGGCGGCGCAGCGCTCCCGCAGGAGCGCGCAGTGGCGTACCAGCGGATCGCGGATCTCCGCGGGAAACGGTGCGAGGAAGTAGCGCTGCATATCGTGCACGAGCAGGGCCGCTCGGTCGGGGTCGGGTTTCCACGGGGCCTTGCTGGCGGGCAGTTCGGCCGCCGTCGGCAGCTGGTATGACGAGATCGGGGCTATGCCCGGCACGGTTCCCCCTCGGGTTGATTGAGTGGTGGCCGGCCACCCATGGGGATGGTCAGATCCCCCATGGGTGGGCGGAATTTCCTCACCCTGCTTGCTTTTCGGTGCGGTGGATAAAGCGCGCGATGCGCGGGAAGAATTCACCGGCCGGCGGGCTGAGCAGAAAAGGCCGAGACCGCTGAGATGCCCGGATCAGTGGTGGGAGGCAGCCGCCGGCGTGCCCCCGCCGTGGGGCGGGTACGGGTTGTCCAGGACGTACAGCCACGTGCCGTCCAGCTGCTCTTCCACGGTGTCGCAGAAGTTGCCGGTGAAGCTCACGCGGGTGCCGTCCGTCCCGGCCTGCTCCAGGCTGTAGTCGCCCATGATGGACGCCGTGCGCTGGCGCACCACGCCGTCCCAGCCGCGCCATCCCCCCGTCGCCACGGTCTGGCGGGCGTTGACGGTGAGCACCGGGTTCAGGTTGAACCACCCGACGTAGAAGGTCCTGATGGCGGCGTGGCCCCTGATGACCGAGAGGTCCCAGTCGACGATCGCCGCTTCGGGCTCGTGCAGGGCGATGATGCCCTCGATGTCCTTGGCCTTGATCCGCTCGCCCAGGAGCTGGAGCAGCTGTTCGGGGGTTCGCGCGACCGGCCGCGGGTTGAAGATGCCGCCCGCCTGGCCCGCGGAGTCGGCCGGAGCCTCGGTGGCCGCCGGGGCCTCGGTGGCCGCGGGAGCCGCGGCGGCTGCCGGCGTCTCGGCGACGGCCGACGTGCTCGAGGCGGCCGCCTGGGCCTGGATGAGGCTGGGCCCTGCGATGCTCCCGACCGTCAGCGCGATGGCGGCGGCGGCGAGCGGAAGCGTGTGCTTGATTATGCTCATTTCATCTCCTCAAATTGGAGATGGCAATGGGTTAATGCAATTCGGTTGCGGAATTGGGTCTTTCGGCTGGCCCTCATTCGCCATCCCCCCCTTCGATGACTTCATATAACCGTCAGGAACTTGGGGTTGTCAACGAGGCTAAAAATGCCTATGTCGCTGGTGTGCAATTAAGTGCGGCCGGGGCGGGAAGCCGGTCCGGCCGGATCGGGAAGTGGAATATCGGCCGGGCCGTAATGACCTGCGGCGATCGCTCGTCTCGGAACTCGGCCGGCGGGATGCGGCCGAGGGGGCGGAGGTGACCGACGCAATAAAGGGAAACCTGGATTCCGCCGGACCGTACGGCCGTGCGGCCGGTGTGGGCGGGGCGGCCGGAGGCGGGAGGCGTACGGGCCGGGAGTCGGCGTCGCGCCCCTGGAGGACGGCCTGGTCGGCAAGAGCATGACAGTCCGTCAAGACCTCAACCCGGTCAGACCCGTTCGGAAAGCGTACGGAGCCGCTCACAGGGCCGGTACAAGAGCACACTGGGGGGATGAACGTGAACGAAGAGACCCGTGCGGCGGTCGTCGAAGCGCAGTGGATCGACAGGCGGCGGACATGGGCGGACGGCCTGGAGCGCCTCGGGCCCAAGGTCTGGCGCCTCGGCACCATCGCGGTGCTGGAGGCGGCCCACGCGCACCCGCTGCTGCGGCAGCTGTACCCGTACACGAGCCATTGCCACGTGCACTTCAGCAGCACGACCCGCTTCCCCTACGAGGTGGCGGTCCCCTTCGTGATCCCGCTGCCCGACGGGCGGTTCCGCGTCGTGCGGCGCGATCCCTTCGGGGAGGTCGGCGAGGTCGCCACGGCCGGGGAGGCCGTGGACCTGGTGGCCGCGCACGCACCGCCGAGCCTCCGGCTCGCCACGACGGGGCTGCCGATGGACGCGTAGGCCGGGGCGGGGGTACGGCCGACAGGGGTGGACATGCGGACGGGCGCGTCCGAAGACGCGCCCGTCGATGCTCCGAGCGGTGTTACGCGGTCTCGCGCTCCGGGGTCGGAAGGGGGCTCGGGACGGGGCTCGGGACCGAGCTCGGCAGGTGCGCCGACAGGGCATCCAGGCGCAGGGCCCGGGAGCGCCGAGCGGTGCGCAGGGCGTCCCAGGTGAGGATCGACAGGGCGACCCAGACCAGGGAGAAGCCGGCCCAGCGGGCGGGCGGCATGGCCTCGTGGAAGTAGAGGACGCCGAGCCCGAACTGGAAGACCGGGGCCATGTACTGGAGCAGCCCGAGGGTGGACAGCGGGACCCGGATCGCGGCCGCGCCGAAGCAGATCAGCGGGATCGCGGTGACCAGACCGGCCGAGGCCAGCAGGGCGGCGTGCCCCGGGCCCTGGGCGGTGAAGGTGGACTCGCCCCGCGAGCCGAGCCACAGCAGGTAGCCGAGGGCGGGCAGGAACATGATCACGGTCTCGGCGGTCAGCGACTCCAGGCCGCCCATGCCGAGCTGCTTCTTGATCAGCCCGTACAGGGCGAAGGAGACGGCCAGGATCAGCGAGATCCACGGCGGCCGCCCGTACCCGACGGCGAGGACCAGTACGGCGGTGACGGCGATCCCGACCGCCGCCCACTGCGTGCGGCGCAGGCGCTCGCCGAGGACCAGGACGCCGAGGGCGATGGTGACCAGGGGGTTGATGAAGTAGCCGAGGCTCGCCTCGACGACCGCGCCGTTGTTGACCGCCCAGATGTAGACGCCCCAGTTCACGGTGACCAGGGCGGCGGCCACCGCGGTGAGGGCGAGCTTGCGCGGCTGGCGCAGCAGCTCCGCCATCCATCCCCAGCGCCGCAGAACCAGCAGCGCCAGACCGACCACGGCCAGGGACCACACCATGCGGTGGGCGAGGATCTCGATCGCCCCGGCGGGCTGGAGGAGCGGCCAGAAGAGGGGCACGATCCCCCACATTCCGTACGAGGCGAAGCCGTAGAGCAACCCCGTGCGCTGGTCGTTCTGTGCCTTCACGGGACCTCCAGAGCTACTTCAAGCCAACCTGACGACGGTAGCGCCGCACGCGCCGAAAGTCATTAGTGTCTGGCGAGATGCTCATGACACTTGGGTGGCCGCCCGGCGGCCGGGACGCGACGAAGCCCGGACCCTCCCTGCGGGTCCGGGCTTCGGTGAGCTGCGGTGGGCCGCGGCGGATGCCTCAGCCGATGTCTCGGCCGATGCCTCAGCCGATGTCTCAGCCCACGACGGTCCAGGTGTCGTTCCCGCTCAGCAGCGCGCCCAGGTCGCCCTTGCCGCTGCGGTCCACGGCCGTCTCCAGCTGGTCGGCCATGAGCGTGTCGTAGACGGGCCGCCGCACGTTGCGGAACACCCCGATGGGCGTCTGGTGCAGCGTGTCGGGGTCGGCCAGCCGGGACAGCGCGAACGCGTTGGTCGGGGAGGCCGAGGAGGCGTCGTGGACCAGGATCCGGGACTCGTTCTCGGGGGTCACGGTCACGACCTCCAGGTCGCCGGTGGCCACGTTGCGCACGACGCCCTTGGCGCCGTCCACGCCGAAGCGGATCGGCTGCCCCTGTTCGAGGCGGATCACGGCCTCCTGGGCCTGCTCGTGGTCCTTGAGGACCTCGAAGGCGCCGTCGTTGAAGATGTTGCAGTTCTGGTAGATCTCCACCAGCGCCGTGCCCTCGTGGGCGGCCGCCGCGCGCAGCACCTCGGTGAGGTGCTTGCGGTCGGAGTCGACCGTACGGGCCACGAAGGAGGCCTCCGCGCCGATCGCCAGCGAGACCGGGTTGAAGGGCGCGTCGAGCGAGCCCATCGGGGTCGACTTGGTGATCTTGCCGACCTCGGAGGTGGGGGAGTACTGCCCCTTGGTCAGCCCGTAGATCCGGTTGTTGAACAGCAGGATCTTGAGGTTGACGTTGCGCCGCAGGGCGTGGATCAGGTGGTTTCCGCCGATGGAGAGCGCGTCCCCGTCACCGGTGACCACCCACACCGACAGGTCGCGGCGCGAGGTGGCGAGCCCCGTGGCGATCGCCGGGGCGCGGCCGTGGATCGAGTGCATCCCGTACGTGTCCATGTAGTACGGGAAGCGCGAGGAGCAGCCGATGCCCGAGACGAAGACGATGTTCTCCTTCGCCAGCCCCAGCTCCGGCATGAAGCCCTGGACGGCGGCGAGGACCGCGTAGTCGCCGCAGCCGGGGCACCAGCGGACCTCCTGGTCCGACTTGAAGTCCTTCATCGACTGCTTGGCGGCCGCCTTGGGCACCAGCGAGAGCAGGGCGGGGCTGTCGGTCACCTCAGTCATTGATGGCCTCCTTGAGATGGTTGGCGAGCTGCTCGGCCTTGAACGGCATGCCGTTCACCTGGTTGTACGACTGTGCGTCGACCAGGTACTTCGCCCTCAGGAGGGTCGCGAGCTGCCCGAGGTTCATCTCCGGCACCACTACCTTGTCGTAACGCTTCAGGACCTCGCCCAGATTCCTCGGGAAGGGGTTGAGGTGGCGCAGGTGGGCCTGCGCGATGGGGAGCCCGGCGATCCGCAGCCGGCGTACGGCGGCCGTGATCGGCCCGTACGTCGAGCCCCAGCCGATGACCAGGGTCCGCGCGCCGTCCGGGTCGTCGACCTCCAGGTCGGGGACCGTGATGCCGTCGATCTTGGCCTGGCGGGTGCGGACCATCAACTCGTGGTTGGCCGGGTCGTACGAGATGTTGCCCGTGCCGTCCTGCTTCTCGATGCCGCCGATCCGGTGCTCCAGCCCCGGCGTGCCCGGGACCGCCCAGGGGCGGGCCAGGGTCTGCGGATCGCGCTTGTACGGCCAGAAGACCTCGGTGCCGTCCGCGAGCTCGTGGTTGGGGCCGGCGGCGAACTGCACCTTCAGGTCCGGCAGGTCCGCCACGTCCGGGATCCGCCAGGGCTCGGAGCCGTTGGCGAGGTACCCGTCGGAGAGCAGGAACACCGGGGTCCGGTAGGTCAGCGCGATCCGGGCCGCTTCCAGCGCCGCGTCGAAGCAGTCCGCCGGGGTGCGCGGGGCCACGATCGGCACCGGGGCCTCGCCGTTGCGCCCGTACATGGCCTGCAGCAGGTCGGCCTGCTCCGTCTTGGTCGGCAGACCCGTGGAGGGGCCGCCGCGCTGGATGTCCACGATCAGCAGCGGCAGCTCCAGGGAGACCGCGAGGCCGATCGTCTCGGACTTCAGGGCCACGCCCGGGCCGGAGGTGGTGGTCACGCCCAGCGCGCCGCCGAAGGCCGCGCCCAGCGCCGCGCCGATGCCGGCGATCTCGTCCTCGGCCTGGAAGGTGCGTACGCCGAAGTTCTTGTGCTTCGACAGCTCGTGCAGGATGTCCGAGGCCGGGGTGATCGGGTACGAGCCCAGGTAGATCGGCAGATCGGCCTGCTGGCCCGCCGCGATCAGCCCGTAGGACAGGGCGAGGTTCCCGGAGATGTTGCGGTAGGTGCCGGCCGGGAAGGCGCGGGTGGCCGGGGCCACCTCGTAGGAGACGGCGAAGTCCTCGGTGGTCTCGCCGAAGTTCCAGCCCGCCCGGAAGGCGGTGACGTTCGCCTCCGCGATCTGGGGCTTCTTCGCGAACTTCTGCCGCAGGAAGGTCTCGGTGCCCTCGGTGGGCCGGTGGTACATCCAGGACAGCAGCCCGAGCGCGAACATGTTCTTGCTGCGCTCGGCCTCCTTGCGGGAGAGCCCGAAGTCCTTGAGCGCCTCGACGGTGAGGGTGGTCAGCGGCACCGGGTGGACGTTGTAGGCGTCCAGCGAGCCGTCTTCCAGCGGGGAGGTCTCGTAGCCGACCTTCGCCATCGGGCGCTTGGTGAACTCGTCCGTGTTGACGATGATCTCCGCGCCGCGCGGTACGTCCGCGATGTTCGCCTTCAGCGCCGCCGGGTTCATCGCCACCAGGACGTTCGGGGCGTCGCCCGGCGTCAGGATGTCGTGGTCGGCGAAGTGCAGCTGGAAGGACGAGACGCCGGGGAGGGTGCCGGCGGGCGCCCTGATCTCGGCCGGGAAGTTCGGCAGCGTCGAGAGGTCGTTGCCGAAGGAGGCGGTTTCCGAGGTGAAGCGGTCACCGGTGAGCTGCATGCCGTCACCGGAGTCACCCGCGAAGCGGATGATCACCCGATCGAGTCGGCGTACTTCCTTCGTCACGGATTCCCCGGCGTCTCCATCGCGACCGCCGGGGCCTGCGTGATCTGCGGGTTCACCGCTCGGGCCCGGGGGCGTCCGCTGCTCGCCGACGACTGCGCCTTCGGCCCCGTCGGACTGTTCGGCTGGGCTACTGACCTGGCTGGTCACTGAACTGGACCTCCTTCGAGGCGTGAGCACTGCCCACGGTCAACCCTACGTCCGTAGGGATTCCTTCCCGGGGTGCTCATTTTCTGGACCGCCCCTTCGGCGGTCTGTCCGAATCCGGCCTTACCTGACAGAGTGTCAGTTGATCAAGATCTTAGGTAGGTGAGAACGGCCAGCACGCGCCGGTGATCCCCGTCACTGGGTGACAGGCCCAGCTTCATGAAGATGTTGCTGACGTGCTTCTCCACCGCGCCGTCGCTCACCACCAGCTGCTTGGCCACCGCGGAATTGGTCCGCCCCTCGGCCATCAGCCCGAGCACCTCGCGCTCGCGCGGGGTCAGCCCCGCCAGCACGTCCTGCTTGCGGCTGCGGCCGAGCAGCTGCGCCACGACCTCCGGGTCCAGGGCGGTACCGCCCCGGGCCACGCGGACGACGGCGTCGAGGAACTCGCGCACATCGGCCACCCGGTCCTTCAGCAGGTACCCCACCCCGGTACTGGACCCGGCCAGCAGCTCGGTGGCGTACTGCTCCTCCACGTACTGCGACAGCACCAGCACACCTATGCCGGGGTGATCGCGCCGCAGCCGCACGGCCGCCCGCACACCCTCGTCGGTGTGCGTCGGCGGCATCCGCACATCGGCCACCACCACGTCCGGCAGCGCGTTCTCGGCCGCCAGCTCCGCCACCGTCTTGATCAGGGCTTCCGCGTCCCCGACGCCTGCGACGACGTCATGCCCCCGGTCGGTCAGCAACCGGGTCAGGCCCTCACGCAGCAGCACTGAATCCTCGGCGATGACCACCCGCACCCTGTCTTCCACGACTCCGCTGCTCCCGCGTCCGCTCATGCCCCGTGTTCCCTGACTCAGCCAAGCATCCCAGTCTTGAGCCCGGATACAGCCGGAGCGCGATCAACGAGTACCCCGGGAGCGGCTGTTTTCGGCCCTCGGAGCCCCTCTGAGCCACCCGCCCCCGAAAGTCAGGGCTTTGGCCCCCGCTCGGGGCGGGCCGAACGGCACCGACACACGACCGCACGGACACCAGGTGCGGGCATCCGTGCGGTCGTCGATGTCGCCCGTACGGGCCGTTCGGGTCGCCTCAGACGGCCCGCCAGGGGAGTTCGGCGGTGACGGTCGTGCCGCCGCCGGCGGGGGAGTCCACGACGAGCAGCCCGTCCACGGCGTCGAGCCGCTCGGCCAGCCCCGCCAGCCCCGAACCGGCCACGGCGCCGGCCCCGCCGACACCGTCGTCGGCGACCTGGATCAGCAGCCGCTCGCCGGACTTCCACACGTCCACCCCGGCCGTACGGGCCCTCGCGTGCTTGCTCACGTTCTGCAGCAGCTCCGACACCGTGAAGTACGCGATCCCCTCGATCGCCGCTGCCGGCCGCGAGGGCAGCTCCACGGCCACCCGTACCGGCACCGCGCACCGGGAGGCCACCGAGGACAGGGCCGCGTCCAGCCCGCGGTCGGTCAGCACGGCCGGGTGGATCCCGCGGGCCAGGTCCCGCAGCTCCTGTAGGGCGATCTTCACTTCCCCGTGCGCCTCGTCCACCATGCGGGCGGCGGCCTGCGGGTCCTGCGTCAGCTTCTCCTTCGCCATGCCCAGATCCATGGCCAGCGCCACCAGCCGGGCCTGCGCCCCGTCGTGCAGGTCGCGCTCGATGCGCCGCAGATCGGCCGCGGCGGTGTCGACCACGACACCCCGGTCGGACTCCAGTTCGCTGACCCGGTGGTCGAGCCGCGAGGGCCCGAGCAGCCCGCAGACGAGGACCCGGTCCACGGTGGTCAGGGCGCGGACCACCCAGGGGGTGGCGAGCGTGAGGGCGAGCCCGGTCGCGCAGGTCGCCGCGATCGCGAGGGGGGAGTCCAGGTAGAGGGAGTAGTCGTCGTTCTGGAAGACCTGCAGCCCCGGCTGGTCGGTAAAGGCGGGGAACACCCAGAACCAGAGCGGGTAGAGCAGCATGGCCCACCCATAAACCCAGAACGTCAGGGCCACGCAGAAGGCGAACACCGCCCACGGAAAGTGGACGACCGAGTACAGCACGTGCCGCCAGGCGCTCCCGCTCTTGAGCAGTGCCCCCATCCGGGCGATCGCCCCGCTCTTCTTCGCCCGGATCGGCGCGGGCTCGGCGATGTCGTGACGGAGCATCCCGCGCACCCGGGCCCGCTCCACGCGCCCGAACCCGCGGCACATGGCCAGTACACCCGCCAGCACCGGGACTCCGAGGAAGGTGACGAGCAGTCCGGCGCCGAGGCTGACGCCGGTGATGGCGAGCGAGAAGTACAGGGTGCTGAGCGGCAGCCCGAGCATCAGATACCCGAACTCCCGCCAGGTCCGCCCCTCGAAGGGAGCCCGCACCACCCTGCCGATACCGCTGCCTGCGCCGCTACCCATATCGCCAACCCGCCCTTCATCCACTGTGTCCCCCCACCCTCCCGCCAACCCCCCACCCCCAACCATCCGGCAGGTCGGCCTCTCCCGAGGGGGGTTAACCCCACCCCGGGTCCTGCCCCTGGGGCCTGTCCCGGGCCCTGCTCCGGGGCCCTGTCCTTCCCAGCCCCGGCCCCGGCCCGGCCTCGGCACTCGGCGGCCGCTGCGCGGGGGCCAAGTCCCCTCCCCGCCCTTCGCCCGTTCCCTGGGCTCCGCCCAGACCCGAGCCTCAAACGCCGGCGGGGCTGGATCACCCTGCAGGGCGATCCAGCCCCGAGGGCCGGCACGTACGGGTTGGCGCAGCCAAGTTCTCGCCCAAGGGCCTGCACGCGTGGGTCGGCGCAGCCAAGTTCCGGCCCGAGGGGCCGCCCCGTACGGGTCGGCGCAGCCAAGTTCCGGCCCGAGGGCCAGCACCTACGGGCTGGCGTAGCCAATTTCCAGCCCCAACGACCGGCACGTGCAGCCCAGCCCAGCCAAAAACAGCCCCGCCGGCGTTTGAGGCGCGGGGGTCCGGGGGCTGGTCCCCGGGTACGGTGCCGCACCGACCCACGGCGGGCACAGGGTCCGGCCCTAGGGGCAAGCCGACTCAGCCAAAATCAGCCCCGCCGGCGTTTGAGGCGCGGGGGTCCGGGGGCTGGTCCCCGGGTACGGCGCCGCACCGACCCACGGCGGGCACAGGGTCCGGCCCTAGGGGCAAGCCGGCCCAGCCAAGATCAGCCCCGCCGGCGTTTGAGGCGCGGGGACCGGGGTCACGGCGGAGCGGTGCCGCACCACCCGCGGCAGGGCCTCCGGCCGGCGCCAGGCCCTACCGGGCCACCCGCTCCCGCCACGGCAGCTCCGCCGTGACCACGGTCCCCGCGCCCTCGGGCGACTCGACGACCAGCACGCCATCGACCGCGTCGAGCCGCTCACCCAGCCCCGCCAGCCCCGACCCGGCCAGGGCATTCGCGCCGCCCTGCCCGTCGTCCGACACCCGGATCAGCAGCCGCCCGTCGGCGGAGCCACCCGTCCGCCAGACCTCGACCTCCGCGCACCGCGCCCCCGGCCCCGCGTGCTTGCTCACGTTCTGCAGCAGCTCCGAGACCACGAAGTACGCGATCCCCTCGATCGCCTCCGCCGGCCGCGCCGGCAGATCCACCGCCACCTTCACGGGGACCAGGCACCGCGAGGCCACCGAGGACAGCGCCGCGTCCAGCCCCCGGTCGGTCAGCACCGCCGGATGGATCCCGCGCGCGAGGTCCCGCAGTTCCTGGAGGGCGATCTTCACTTCCCCGTGCGCCTCGTCCACCATCGCCGCCGCCCCCTCGGGGTCCTCCAGCAGCTTCTCCTTCGCCAGGCCCAGCCCCATCGCCAGTGCCACCAGCCGGGCCTGCGCCCCGTCGTGCAGGTCGCGCTCGATGCGCCGCAGGTCCGCCGCCGCCGTGTCGACCACGACACCGCGGTCGGATTCCAGCTCGGCGATGCGCCGCTCCAGCTCGTCGGAGGGGGACAGCAGGCCCCGTACCATCGCGCGGTCCACGTTCGCGAGCCCGCGCACCACCCACGGCAGCACCGGCCACAGCACGAACAGCCCGGTCAGCGCCACCGTGAAGGTGGCAATCGCCCACGGCAGCCGGATCAGCTCGAACAGCACGGTCCGCCACGCCACCGGGTCCTTCAGGCTCGCCCACAGCCAGGGGAAGAACCCCCCGGAGCGGCCCGGCCCGGGCATCGGCGTCGGCTCGTCGACCCGTACGCCCAAGAGGTCGCGCGCCCGCGCCCGTTCCAGGCGTCCCAATTGGCGAGACAAGAACAGACCACATGCGAGCAGCGGAAGACCGATCGCGGTCACCGACAGACCGCCCGCGGTCGCCACCATCACCACCGTGAAGACGAAACCGATGAGGGCGGCGGGCAAATTGCTCAGCAGATAGGCGATTTCCTTCCACGTCACGGCATCGAAGGGTGCGCGGACGGGAGGAGGAGCGCCGTCGTCGGGGGTGTGCTTGCTCGCGGTCATGCGCCCACCCTGCCAAGCGCGGAGGTCCGATGCCATGGGGTAGCCGGGCCGAGGTAAACGGGGGATAACCCCACCCCGTGGACCCCAGGCCCTAGACTCCCGTCCGTACCAGATCAACCTGATCGTCGACAGTGGCCGAGGAACGAGGAACGGACGTGCCCGAACCAACGGTATCGACCGTATCCGTGCTCGCCGCGGACTACTTCCGGACGTATTCGGTCGTCGGCCTCCTGGCCGCGCTCGGCGTGCTCTTCGTGGCGGTGGCGTTCGGCGCCAACCGTCTGCTGAGCCCGTCCGTCCCGACCCGCGAGAAGCTGCTGACCTACGAGTGCGGCGTGGACCCGGTCGGCGAGGGCTGGGCGCACACCCAGGTCCGCTACTACGTCTACGCCTTCCTCTACGTCATCTTCGCCGTCGACTCGATCTTCCTCTTCCCCTGGGCGACGGTGTTCGCCGCCGCCGGTTACGGCGCCACGACGCTGGTGGAGATGTTCGTCTTCCTCGGCTTCCTGGCCGTCGGCCTGCTCTACGCGTACAAGAAGGGCGTCCTCGAATGGCTGTGACCCCGGCCGGTACCCCGGCCGTGCCGTCGGAGCCGCAGCTGCTCCCGGAGCCGAAGCGGCTGGGCGTCCTGTCCCGCCTCGCGCCCGAGCCCATGAAGGTGGTCCTCAACTGGGGCCGCCGCTACAGCCTGTGGGTCTTCAACTTCGGCCTCGCCTGCTGCGCGATCGAGTTCATCGCGGCGTCGATGGCCCGGCACGACTTCATCCGGCTCGGCGTCATCCCCTTCGCGCCCGGCCCGCGCCAGGCGGACCTCATGATCGTCTCCGGCACGGTGACGGACAAGATGGCCCCGGCCGTCAAGCGGCTGTACGAGCAGATGCCCGAGCCCAAGTACGTGATCTCCTTCGGCGCCTGCTCCAACTGCGGCGGCCCGTACTGGGACTCGTACTCGGTGACCAAGGGCGTCGACCAGATCATCCCGGTCGACGTCTACGTCCCCGGCTGCCCGCCCCGCCCCGAGGCGCTGCTCCAGGGCATCCTCAAGCTCCAGGAGAAGATCGCCCGCGAATCGCTGGCGGAGCGCTACGCGAACACCCCCGCGCCGTCCCCGGCCCAGCTCACGAGCGGCCTGGTAACTCCTCCCCCCGCTCCCGGGACGGACGCGTGAACCTCTACGACTCCCTCCCCGACGCGGCGGGAACGGTCTTCGGCGAGGAAGCCGTCGGCTCCTTCGCGTACTCCGTCCTCACGGTCGACGTCCCCACTGCGAGCTGGATCCCCGCCCTGGAGATCGCCCGCGACAAGCTGGGCTGCACCTACTTCGACTGGCTGAGCGCGGTCGACGAGCCGGGCACGGGCTTCCGCATCTGCGCGCACGTGGTCTCCCTGGAGAACCACCGCGTACGCCGCCTCCTGCTGCGGACCACCGTCCCGCACTCGGCGCCCTCCCTGCCCTCGGCCGTCTCCGTCTACGCCGGCGCCGAATGGCATGAGCGCGAGACCTGGGAGATGTTCGGGGTCGCGTTCACGGACCACCCGAACCTCGTCCCGCTCCTCCTCCCCGAGAACTTCGAGGGCCACCCGCTGCGCAAGGACTTCGTCCTCGCGGCGCGGGTCGCCAAGGCCTGGCCGGGCGCGAAGGAGCCGGGCGAGGCACACGACCCCGACGCCCCGAAGCGCCGCCAGATGCTCCCGCCGGGCGTACCCGACCCCAACGACTGGGGCCCGATGAAGGGCCAGCTCCCCCCGGCCCCCACCCGCCCCGCCCGCACCCCCCGCGCGGCGGCGGGCGCCCCCGGCGACCGCCCGGCCCGCACCCCGCGCGCAGCGGGCGACCGCCCGGCCCGCACCCCCCGCGAAGCCACCCCGCCCGCGTCCGAAGCCCCGGCACCCCCGTCCGATGCGTCCCCGGCCCGTCCGGTCCGCCGTACCCGCTCGGTAGCGGACGGCTCGGCGAGCCAGTCGGAGGCCCTGTCCACGGGAGCAACCCCGCCCCCGGCGGCAACCACCCCCGCCCAGCCGGAGCCCCCGACGGCCCTGCCCGAAGCCTCGGCAACTTCGGCGGAAGCGTCCCCGGCCCGCCCGGCGCGCCGCTCCCGCTCGGTGGCGGACGGCTCCGCGAGCCAGTCGGAGGCCTTGGCCGCAGGATCGACCCCGGCTTCGGCAGAAGCCACCCCCGCCCGGCCGGTGGCGACGCCGGCCGACGCCGCGGCAACGCCGGCGGAAGCGAGCCCGGCCCCGGCCCGTCCGGTCCGCCGTACCCGCTCGGTGGCGGACGGCTCCGCGAGCCAGGCAGCAGCCCCGGCCGAAGCCGAGGCCGCGCCCACGGCGGAACCACAGGCCCCCGCCCGCCCGGTACGCGGCAGCGCGGACGCCCCCTGGCACAACCCGAAGCCCGCCTTCGACACCCCTACGGCCACTCCGGCCGCTCCGGCCACCCCCGCCGAACCGGCGGACCAGGCCGCTCCGGCCACCCCGGCTGCTCCGGCCGAACCGGCCACCCCGGCTGCTCCGGCCACCCCGGCTGCTCCGGCCGAACCGGCCACCCCGGCTGCTCCGGCCACCCCGGCTGCTCCGGCCGAACCGGCCACCCCGGCTGCTCCGGCCACCCCGGCTGCTCCGGCCGAATCGTCGACCCCGGCCGAACCGGCGACCCCGGCGGCTCCAGCGACCCCGGCGGCTCCGGCCACCCCGGCGGCTCCGGCCACCCCGGCCGAATCGTCGACCCCGGCCGAACCGGCAGCCCCGGCCGAACCGTCGACCCCGGCTGCTCCGGCCACCCCGGAAGCTCCGGCCACGTCGGCGGCTCCGGCCGACCCGACTAGCCCAGCAACTCCGGCCACCCCTGCGGCTCCCGCCACCCCGGCCGCCGCCCCGCCGGGCTCCGCCGGGGCCGGGCAGGAGCCCGATTCCGAGTCCGAGTCCGCCCCCAAGGCGGACCCCGCGGACCCCACCCCCAACGACCCCACCGGAGGCGCCGCGTGAACGACGTCCTCGACGTCGCCCTGCGGCTGATCGTCGTCTTCGCCGTCTTCCTCGTGCTCCCGCTCGTCGTCGGGCAGGCCGAGCACAAGGTGATGGCCCACATGCAGGGCCGCCTCGGCCCCATGTACGCCGGCGGCTTCCACGGCTGGGCCCAGCTCGTCGCCGACGGAGTCAAGTTCGCGCAGAAGGAAGACATCGTCCCGGCCAACGCCGACCGCCGCGTCTTCCAGATCGCCCCCGCCGTCGCGCTCCTCCCGTACCTCCTGGTCCTCCTCGCCATCCCGATCGGCCCCGGCGAGGGCGCCGTCGGCCAGGTCATCGACGCCGGGCTGTTCTTCGCGCTCGCCGTCATGGGCATCGGCGTGCTCGGCTCGCTCATGGCCGGCTGGGCCTCCGCGAACAAGTTCTCCCTCCTCGGAGGCCTCCGCACCGCCGCCCAGCTGCTCGCCTACGAGCTCCCCATGCTGCTCGCGGCGGCCTCGGTCGCCATGGCCGCCGGAACGGTGTCGCTCCCCGGCATCGTCGGCGCCTTCGAGTGGTGGTGGCTGCCCTGGCAGATCGTCGGCGGGCTCGTCTTCTTCACCGCCGGCCTCGCCGAACTCCAGCGGCCCCCCTTCGACATGCCCGTCGCCGACTCCGAGATCATCTTCGGCGCGTACACCGAGTACACCGGCCTGCGCTTCGCGCTGTTCCTGCTCGCCGAGTACGCCGGCATCGTCGTCCTGTGCGCCCTCACCACCGTCCTCTTCCTGGGCGGCTGGCACGGCCCCTTCGGCGGCGACGACTTCGGCTGGGTCTGGACCCTGCTCAAGATCGCCGCGCTCTCCTTCGTGGTGATCTGGCTCCGCGTGAGCTACCCCCGGCTGCGCGAGGACCAGCTCCAGAAGCTCGCCTGGACCGTACTCATCCCGCTCGCGCTCGCCCAGATCGCGCTCACCGGCATCGTGAAGGTGGCGATCCAGTAAATGCCTCCCATCCCCGGCTCCGGCCTCGCCAAGGGCCTGGCCGTCACGCTGCGCACGATGACGAAGCGCTCGCACACCGCCCAGTACCCCGAGGTGCAGCCCGAACTCCCCCCGCGCTCGCGCGGGGTCATCGGCCTGTTCGAGGAGAACTGCACGGTCTGCATGCTGTGCGCACGCGAGTGCCCCGACTGGTGCATCTACATCGACTCCCACAAGGAGACGCTGCCGGCCGCCGCCCCCGGTGGCCGTGAGCGCAGCCGCAACGTCCTCGACCGCTTCGCCATCGACTTCTCCCTCTGCATGTACTGCGGCATCTGCATCGAGGTGTGCCCCTTCGACGCGCTGTTCTGGTCGCCGGAGTTCGAGTACGCCGAGACCGACATCCACGAACTGACCCACGAGCGCGACAAGCTGCGCGAGTGGATGTGGACCGTCCCGGCCCCGCCCGCCCTGGACCCGGCCGCCGAGGAGCCCAAGGAGATCGCGGCAGCCCGCAAGGCCGTGGAGAAGGCGGAGACCGCCGCCGCGGCAGCCGCCGCTGCCGCAGCCGCCGAGGCGAACCCCGACACCACGGCCCAGGCCCAGGCCCAGGCCCCGGCCCCGGCCCCGGCCCCGGAAGGAGACGCGTGATCACCGCAGCCGCCCAAGGCAACGGCTTCCTCTCCCCGACCGGCGTCGAGATCGCCTTCGTCCTCGTCGGCCTCGCCACCCTCGGCGCGGCCGCCGTCACGGTCACCACCAAGCAGCTCGTGCACGCCGCCCTGTGGCTGGTCGTCGCGCTCGGCGGGGTCGCCGTCGAGTACCTGCTCCTGACCGCCGAGTTCATCGCCTGGGTCCAGGTGCTGATCTACCTCGGTTCCGTGGTCGTCCTCCTCCTCTTCGGGCTGATGCTCACCAAGGCCCCCATCGGCCGCTCACCGGACGCCGACTCGGGCAACCGCCCGGTCGCGCTCGGCGTCGCCCTCGTCGCGGCCGCCGCGCTCGTCTGGGTGGTCGTCGACGCCTTCCGCACCACCTGGATCGACCTCGACGGCCCCGCCCAGGGCTCCACCAAGGTCTCGGGAGAGATCCTCTTCCGGCACTGGGTGCTGCCCTTCGAGGCGCTCTCCGTCCTCCTCCTCGCGGCCCTGATCGGCGCCATCGTGCTGTCCCGCAAGGACACGCCCGAGAGCGCGCCCCCCGCCGCCGCGCCCCCCGCCGCTCCCGCCACCGACAAGAAGGGGCAGCGCTGATGCACCTCGCCTACCCCGCCGTGCTGGCGGCGCTCCTCTTCTGCACGGGCCTGTACGGAGTCCTCGCCCGCCGCAACGCCATCCTGGTCCTGATGTCCGTCGAGCTGATGCTCAACGCCGTCAACCTCAACCTGGTGGCCTTCGACGTCTGGCTGCGCGACAGCCTGCACGCCGGCCAGGCCCTCACCCTCTTCACCATCGCCATCGCCGCCGCCGAGATCGGCATCGGCCTCGCGATCGTGCTGATGGTCTACCGCAACCGGGGCACCGCGGACGTGGACCGACTGCGCGACACCGCCGAGGGCCACGAGCCGGCCGGCTCGAACCCGGCCGGCGTGAACCCGGACAGCGCGAACCCTGCGACCGGAGCCGCCGCGTGAGCACCCCGACCCTCGCCGTACTGGTCCCCCTCCTGCCCTTCCTGGGCGCGCTGGCGGGACTGCTGCTCGGCCGCACCGCCCCCGGCTTCGTCAAGCCGCTCGCCGTCCTGCCGACGCTGGCCGCCGCCGTCCTCGCGGTCCTGGTCGCCTTCCGCCAGGCCGGCGGCAAGGCGATCGACACGGCGACCGAGCTGACCCCGACCGGCTCCGTGCCCATCGAGCTCTCGCTCCACCTGGACGGCTTCGCCGTCATGGTGGCCGTCCTCGTGGGCGTCGTCGCCACCTGCGTGCAGATCTACTCGACGGCGTACCTGCGCGAGGACCCGCGCTACCCGTCCTACGCAGCCCTGGTCTCACTGTTCACCTCCGCCATGCTGCTCGTCGTCTACTCCGGCGACCTGATGGTGCTGCTGGTCGGCTGGGAGATCATGGGCATCTGCTCGTACTTCCTGGTCGGCCACTACTGGGAGACCGAGGCGGCCCGCTCCGCCTCCCTGAAGGCCTTCCTCGTCACCAAGCTGGGCGACGTCCCCTTCCTCATCGGCCTGTTCGCGCTCGCCACCGACGCCGGGTCCTTCCGGATCACCAAGATCCTGGGCACCGTCGCCGCGGGCGGGCTCGACCACCCGACGCTCATCGCCCTGCTCCTGCTGGCCGGAGTCGCGGGCAAGTCCGCGCAGTTCCCGCTGCACACCTGGCTTCCGGACGCCATGGCGGGCCCCACCCCGGTCTCCGCGCTGATCCACGCCGCGACGATGGTCGCCGCCGGTGTCTACTTCGTGGCCCGCCTCCTCCCCGTCTTCGCGGCCTCCCGGGCCGCGCTGGTGGTCCTGGCCGTCATGGCGGCCGTGACGATGGTCGGCTCCGCCCTCGCCGCCCTGGCCCAGGACGACATCAAGCGGGTGCTCGCCTACTCCACGATCGGCCAGCTCGGCTACATGACCGGGGCCCTGGCCGTCGGCGACCGCGCGGCCGCCGTCTTCCACCTCCTGTCCCACGGCGCCTTCAAGGCGCTCCTGTTCCTCGGCGCCGGCGTGATCATCCACGCCGCGGGGACGAACTCGCTGGCCGCCATGTCCCGCATGGACGGCCTGGCCAAGCGCATCCCCGACGCCTTCTGGACGATGACGATCGCGCTGCTCGCGCTCGCCGCCTTCCCGCCCTTCGCCGGCTTCTTCTCCAAGGAAGCCGTCCTCGTCGCAGCCGAGCACACCGCCGGCGGCCACTCGGAGTTCGCCCCGAGCGCGGCCGGCTGGGTGGTCCTCGTCGCCGGCGTGCTGACCGCCCTGCTCACCGCCGCCTACGCCACCCGGCTCTGGCTGATGGCCTTCCGCGGCCGGGGCGCTGCCGCCCCCGACCACGGCAAGGAGCCCGTCGCCATGACCGGCGTGCTGTGGCTGCTCGCCGTCCCGTCCGTGGGCTTCGGCCTGCTGGCCGGGCCCCTCTCCGACTTCTTCGACGGCCGCGAGCTCACCCCGTCGCTGACCACCTCGGTCCTCGGCACCGGCGCCGCCGCCGTCGGCGCGGTCCTCACCTACGCCCTGTGGCAGCGCGCCAAGGCCCAGGCCGCCCTGGCCCCGGCCGGCCCCGCCGGAGCGCCCGCCACCGCCGGAGCGCCCGCCACCGCCACGGTGTCCGCCTCCGCCGCGGTGTCCGCGGCCGTCGCCGCCGCCGAGTCCGCCGCGGAGAGCCCCGAAGTCGGCCAGGTCACCCACGACCACCCGGTCGTCTCCACGGCCCCCGCCGCCGACCCCGGCCGCGCGCTGCTCGGCCCGCTGCACCGGCACGCCGCCGTCGGCTTCCACCTCGACGCCGTCTACGACCGCCTGTTCGTCCGCCCCGTCCGAGCCGCCGCAGCCCTCGTACGCTTCCTCGACCGCGAGGTCGTGGACTCGTACGTCCGTGGCGCGGGTCTTGGCCCCCGGCTGCTCGGCGGCCTCGTACGCCGCGCCCAGACCGGCAACGTGCAGAGCTACCTGAGTGCCCTGCTCGCCGGCGCCGTGGTCCTGGCGATCGCCACCGCCGTCCTCGCCAACGTCAACGCCGGATCGTGAGCCGTGAGTCAGCCGTGATTGATATCAGCCCGTCCGTGATGCAGTTCCTTCTGGCGTTCGTCGTGGCCGGCCCGCTCGTCGGCGCCGTCGCCGCCCTCCTGCCGGCCCCGCCCGGACTGAAGGGCAAGAGCCCCGAACAGGCCGTACTGCGCCACGGCGTGACCGTGACCGGTGCGATCCTCGCCGCGGCGGTCGTCCTCGCCGTGGGCTTCGACCACGACGCCCCGTCCCGCTTCCAGGCCACGACGGACATCAGCTGGATCCAGGCGCTGAACGTCCGGATCCACCTCGGCATCGACGGCATCTCGCTCCCCCTCCTCCTGATGACCGCGCTGCTGTTCTTCCTCTGCGCGCTCTACAGCTACTTCAAGCTCCCCGCGGGCCCCTCCGCGAAGGCCTTCGTCGCCCTGCTCCTGGTCCTGGAGTCCGGCACCCTCGCCACCTTCGCCGTCCTCGACCTGCTGCTGTTCTTCCTCGCCTTCGAGATGGTCCTCATCCCGATGTACTTCCTCATCGCCCGCTGGGGCGGTGCTCAGCGGCAGGCCGCCGCCTGGAAGTTCATCCTCTACACGCTCCTCGGCTCCGTCGTCATGCTGCTCGGTCTGCTGCTGATCGGACTGAAAAGCGGCACTTTCGACATGGTGGCACTCGCCTCTGACAACGGCCGCGAACTGTCCCACACCACCCAGGTCCTGGCCGTTCTCGCCATCGGGATCGGCCTCGCCGTGAAGACCCCGATGTGGCCGCTGCACAGCTGGCTGCCGGACGCCCACACCGCCGCCCCCACCGTCGGCTCCGTCCTCCTCGCGGGCGTCCTGCTGAAGATGGGCACCTACGGGTTCGTCCGGATCCTGCTGCCCGCCACCCCCGACGGCATGGCCACCTTCGCCCCGTACCTGGGCGCCTTCGCCGCCGTGGGCATCGTCTATGGGTCCCTGGCCTGCCTCGCCCTCGCCCGCAAGGGCAACAAGGGCGACCTCAAGCGCCTCATCGCGTACTCCTCCGTCGGCCACATGGGCTTCGTCCTCCTGGGCATCGCGTCCATGACCCCCACCGGCGTCAACGGCGCGCTGTTCGCCAACGTCGCGCACGGCCTGATCACCGGCCTCCTCTTCTTCCTCGTCGGCGCCCTCAAGGACCGTTACGGCACGGCCGACCTCGACACCCTCGCCGGAGCCACCGGAGCGGCCCTCTACGGCCGCGCCCCCCGCTTCGGCGCCCTCCTCGCCTTCGCCGCCATCGCCTCGCTCGGACTCCCCGGCCTGGCCGGCTTCTGGGGCGAGATGCTGGCGCTCTTCGGCGCGTTCGACCCCGCCGAGGGCCTGTCGCGGCCCGCGTTCCTCACCTACATGGCCGTCGGAGCGTTCGGCACCCTGCTCACCGCCGCCTATCTTCTGATCGTCGTACGGCGGGTGTGCATGGGCGACCCGAAGACCGCGCGCGAAGGCGCCGCCGCCCCCGTGGTCCTCGCGGACATCCAGCGCTACGAGTACGCCGCCTGGACCCCGCTCGTCGCCCTCACCCTCCTCGCCGGCCTGTGGCCCGCGGTCCTCCTCGGCCTCACCGACCCGGCCGTCCAGAAGCTCCTCGCGGGAGGGAACTCATGACGGTCCTTCGCCCCACCATCAGCACCGCCATCGCCGCCGCCGACGGACCCGGCATGGTCCAGTCCGTCGACTGGCTCGCCATCGCGCCGGTCGTCATCACCGCAGCCGTCGGCCTCCTCGTCCTGGTCGCCGACCTCTTCCTGCCGGAGCGCCGCAAGCCGCTGCTCGGCTGGATCTCCGTCGCCGGACTGGCCGCCGCGACCGCCACCCTGCTGCCGCTGCGCGCCGGCGACCGCAGCACCTTCTGCCTCACCGGACCCGGTACGGCGGACCCCGCCGCGTGCAGCTACGCCGCCGACCACTTCGCGCTCGTCGTCCAGTTCCTCGTCCTGGGCGGCGCCCTGATCACCGCCCTGCTGTCGGTCACGGCCGTCCGCGAGGCGCGCATGCCCGCCGGCGAGTACTGGTTCCTGCTGCTCTCCTCCGCAGCCGGCGCGGCCCTGCTGCCTGCCTCCCGCGACCTCGCCACCCTGATCGTGGCCCTCGAAGTCGCCTCGCTGCCCGCCTTCGCCCTCGTCGGCATGCGGCGCGGCGACCGGCTCTCCTCCGAGGCCGCCCTCAAGTTCTTCCTGTCCTCGGTCACCGCCACCGCCGTGTCCCTGATGGGCGTCAGCTTCGTCTACGCCGCCACCGGCTCCCTGCACCTCACCCAGGTCGCCGACCGGCTCGAAAGCGTCCCCGGGCAGCTCGACACCCTCGCCATGGCCGGAGTCGCGCTCACCCTGGTCGGCTTCGCCTTCAAGACGGCCGCCGTCCCCTTCCACTTCTGGGTCCCGGACACCTACGTCGGCGCCCCGCTGCCCGTCGCCGGATACCTGTCGGTCATCGGCAAGGCCGTCGGCTTCACGGGCCTCATCCTCGTCACCGTGATCGCCTTCCCGGCGTACTCCGACGTCTGGGGACCGGCCCTCGCCGTCCTGGCCGCGCTCACCATGACCCTCGGCAACGCGGCCGCCCTGCGCCAGTCCGCGGACCGCCCGGGCGGCGCCGTACGGCTGCTCGCCTGGTCCTCCGTCGGCCAGGCCGGCTACCTGCTGGTCCCGATCGCGGCCGCCGCCTACGCCGGGCGCGACCAGATCGGCTCCACCGTCGCCTACGCCCTCATGTACGCCGCCGTGAACCTCGGCGCCTTCGCCGTGGCCGCCCTGGTGGCCCGTACGAAGCCCCTGCACCGGCTCTCCGACTACCGGGGCCTGTACGCCGAGAGCCCGCTCGCCGCCCTCGCGATGGCCTTCTTCCTGCTCTGCCTGGCCGGTCTGCCGCCGGGCATCATCGGGCTCTTCGCCAAGGTCACCGTCTTCCGCTCGGCGGTCGACGCGGGACTGGGCTGGCTCGCCGTGGTCATGGCCGTCAACGTCGTCATCGCGCTGTACTACTACCTGCGCTGGACCGCCCTGCTCTTCCGCGCCCCCGACACGGACGCGGCCCAGGAGGGCACCCAGCAGGGCGCGCAGCCCCGTACGAGGACCCCCTGGCCGGTCACGGCGGCCATCGTGCTCACGGCCGCCACCGCCCTGGTCCTCTCGGGCGCCCCGCAGCTCGTCCTGCGCTTCGCCTCGGGCAGCCTCTTCCCGCTGTAGAGCTGTAGAGCTGTAGGGCTGTAGGGCTGTAGAGCTGTAGGGCCGCAGAGCCGCGCCGGAGCGCCCCGGGAGGCCTGCCGGAGCCGTGGCCTGCCCCGCGCCCGTAACCCGTACGGCCCAACCTCCACCGCGCCCGCCGCGCCCCCGCCCCCCGGCCCACCGGGGCGGCGGGGCCGGGCGCGCCCGGGGAACCTGCCGCGCTCACCTCGCGTTGACCAGGAAGGGAGGGTCCACTGGACCGTAGGCCCTCCGATCCCCAGATCCTGGACGGGTCCCCCTGCCGCACCACTTGGAGGGCGCACCGTGCACCGCCGGCACAACGGGCTGAAGACCGCCGTACTCCTCGGTGGTCTGTCGGCCCTCATCATCCTCATCGGCAGCTTCTTCGGCCGGGGCGGCCTGATCGTCGCCGTCTTCGTGGCCCTGGGCACCAACGCGTACGCGTACTGGAACAGCGACAAGCTGGCTCTACGCGCGATGCGGGCCCGCCCCGTCAGCGAGTTCGAGGCACCCGAGCTCTACCGCATGGTGCGCGAGCTCTCCACGTCCGCACGCCAGCCCATGCCCCGCCTCTACATCTCCCCGACCGAGGCCCCCAACGCGTTCGCCACCGGCCGCAACCCGCGCAACGCCGCGGTCTGCTGCACCGAGGGCATCCTGCGCATACTCGACGAGCGCGAGCTGCGCGGGGTCATCGGCCACGAGCTCAGCCACGTCTACAACCGCGACATCCTCATCTCGTCCGTCGCGGGCGCCCTCGCCTCGGTGATCATGTTCCTGGTCAACTTCGCCTGGCTGATCCCCATCGGCCGCTCCAACGACGACGAGGGGCCCGGGCTCTTCGGCATGCTGCTGATCATGATCCTGGGCCCGCTGGCGGCCTCCGTGATCCAGCTCGCCATCAGCCGCTCGCGCGAGTACGAGGCGGACGCCTCCGGGGCCCAGCTCACCGGGGACCCGCTCGCCCTCGCCAGCGCCCTGCGCAAGCTGGACGCCGGTACCAAACAGCTCCCGCTGCCGGCCGAGCCGCGACTGGAGACCGCGAGCCACATGATGATCGCCAATCCCTTCCGTCCCGGCGAGGGATTGTCCAGAATGTTTTCCACGCATCCTCCGATGGCCGAGCGCATCGCCCGGCTCGAACAGATGGCAGGCCGCAGTCAGTGAAGACCATCCTGAATCTCATTTGGCTCGTCCTCAGCGGAGTCTGGCTCTTCCTGGGCTACTGCCTGGCGGGTGTGATCCTCTGCATCACCATCATCGGAATCCCCTTCGGCATAGCCTCGTTCCGCATCGCGGTGTACGCGCTGTGGCCCTTCGGGTACACGGCCGTCGAGCGGCGTGACGCGGGCGCCGCGTCCTGCATCGGGAACGTGCTGTGGCTGGTCCTCGCGGGCTGGTGGCTGGCCATCGGCCACATCGTCACCGGCATCGCGCTGTGCCTCACGATCATCGGCATCCCGTTCGGCATCGCCAACTTCAAGATGGTCCCGCTCTCCCTGCTCCCCCTCGGCCGTGAGATCGTCCCCACGGACGCTCCGTTCGCCTCGCGCTGAGCAGCGCCGAGCCCGGACCCGGCTCATCCACTCGTATTAAAGTTCCGGGTTGCGGACGAGTGACGCGGACGAGCGGCACGCACGACGGGCAGGGAAGAACCGATGTCGACTGAGCCCTCTGAGCCCTCTGAGCCCTCTGAGCCCTCTGAGCCCTCTGAGCCTTCAGGGCACTCCGAGCACTCCGAGCTCCCCACGACCCTCTCGGTGGTCGTGCCGATGTACAACGAGGAGGACGCCCTGCCGGCCCTGGTCGGCAGGCTGCGCCCGGCACTCGACTCCATGGCCGTCCGCTACGAGGTCGTCGCCGTCGACGACGGCAGCAAGGACCGCACCGCGGAGCTGCTCACCGAGTTCCAGGCCAAATGGCCCGAGCTGCGGATCGTGCGGCTGCGCGGGAACTCCGGCCACCAGGCCGCCCTGACCGCGGGCCTGCACAGCGCCTCGGGCGCGTACGTGGCCAGCATCGACGCGGACCTCCAGGACCCGCCGGAGAAGATCCCGGAGATGCTCGACCTGGCCCGCGCGGACGGCCTCGACATCGTCTACGGGGTCCGGGCAGACCGGAGCACCGACACCGGGTTCAAACGCCACACGGCCGGTGCGTACTACTGGCTGGTGCGCCGCCTGGTCGGCAAGCAGGTGCCCGCGCAGGCGGGCGACTTCCGGCTGCTGAGCCGCGCGGCGGTCGACGCGGTCAAGGCCATGCCCGACCAGCACCAGGTGTACCGGCTGCTCGTGCCGTGGCTCGGATTCCCCAGCGGCCAGGTCAGCTACCAGCGCGAGGAGCGGGTGGCGGGCGAGACCAAGTACCCGCTGAGCAAGATGCTCCGGCTCGGCGTCGACAGCGTCATCAACTTCTCCGCCGCTCCACTGCGGCTGGCGACCTGGCTGGGCGTGGCCAGCTTCTTCGGCTGCCTGCTGATGGTGGGCGCCACCCTGGCGATCTACCTGGAGGGCAAGACCGTCCCCGGCTGGACCTCGCTGTTCATCGTGATGCTGTTCCTCGGCGGGGTGCAGCTGATCTGCGTGGGCCTGCTCGGCGAGTACATCGGCCGCATCTACACGGCGGTACAGCGCCGTCCCACCTTCTTCGTCGGGTACGACTCGAACGCGGCCCCGGCGCGGAACCCGGAACGCCAACCGGACTGAAACCCCCGCAGGCAGTGGTTGAAATCCCCTGAAGTCGCAGGTCAGCGGGATTGTCAGTGGGGGATGTCACTCTGTGTGCATGAACGACACCGAGCAGTTGCTGAAGCAAGTCGCCGGTCGCGCGCACCGCTCCCACCAGGGGCGGTACGGGGCCACCGGCATCCCTGCCATGCCCCTTCCGGCGCTCCTGCCCGGCGCGGAACCGCACCGGGTCGAGGCCGCCTCCGGCTTCGCCCTGCCGCCCCTCCTCGCGGCCCTCCACACCCGGGTCGCGGACGGCGGCTTCGGCCCCGGGCGCGGCCTGCTGCCCCCTGCTGTCCCTGGAGCGCGCCGCCGCCGAATACACCGCGGTGCGCGCGCCGGCCCGAGGGCGTGCTGCCCATAGCCGACTTCGGCTGCGCCTTGCGCGCCTGCGTGGAATGCCGCTCGGAAGCCGCCCAAGTCCCGCTGTTCGAACCGAACTCGGGCGATCCCGACCCCGTCTGGTTCCTCGAATCGCCCACCCTCGCCGACTGGCTGCGCGGCCGGCTCGAGGGCAGCGACCGGTTCAGCGGGGAAGCGGGCGCGGGGGAGGAGCGGGACCTGGAGCCGACCCCCTGGGCGGGCTTCAGGCCCCGGGTGTGAGCCGCCGGCGCACGCCGTAGGCCAGCGCGCCCAGCGCAAGCACCGAGGCCCCCGCGACGGTCGACGCGGCGGGCAGCGCACAGGCCAGCACCACACAGCCGGACAGCCCGACCGCTGCCACGGCCCGGTCCTTGACACCTGAATCGAGAGTCCACGCGGAGGCGTTCGCGATCGCGTAATAGGCGAGCACGCCGAAGGAGGAGAAACCGATCGCGCCCCGCAGATCGGTGGTGGCCGCGAGCACCGCCACCACGGCGCCCACCGCCAGCTCGGCGTGGTGCGGCACCTGATGCCGGGGATGTACGGCGGCCAGCGCGCGCGGCAGATGGCCGTCCCGCGCCATCGCCAGGGTGGTCCGCGACACCCCGAGCACGAGCGCCAGCAGCGAGCCCAGCGCCGCCAGGGCCGCCCCCACCCGCACGACGGGAGTCAGTCCGGGCCAGCCGGCCGCGCGCACGGCATCGGCCAGCGGAGCCGCCGACCGCGCCAGCCCGTCGGCGCCGAGCACCGAGAGCGCCGCCACCGAGACCGCGGCGTAGACGAGCAGGGCGATCCCCAGGGCGAGCGGAACCGCCCGCGGGATCGTGCGCTCCGGGTCGCGGACCTCCTCGCCCAGGGTGGTGATCCGGGCGTAGCCCGCGAAGGCGAAGAACAGCAGCCCGGCGCCCTGGAGCAGCCCGGCGGCGGCCCAGTCCGAGCCGCCGAGACGGCCGGCGTCGGCCGCGCCGGAGGACAGGCACGCCACGACGACCCCGGCCAGGACGGCCAGCACCACCGCCACGATCACCCGGGCGATCCGGGCGGACTTCTGCACCCCGCCGTAGCTCGCCGCGGTCAGTGCCACCACCGCGGCCACGGCCACCGCGTGCTGCTGCCCGGGCCACGCGTAGGCCCCGACCGTGAGGGCCATCGCCGCGCAGGAGGCCGTCTTGCCGACGACGAAGCCCCAGCCGGCCAGATATCCCCAGAAGGGCCCGAGACGTTCGCGCCCGTACACGTAGGTGCCGCCCGAGGAGGGATACCGGGCGGCCAGCCGCGCCGAGGAGTGCGCGTTGCAGTAGGCCACCAGGGCCGCGAGCGCGAGCGCCGCGAGGAGCGCCCCGCCGGCCGCGCGCGCCGCCGGGGCCAGCGCGGCGAAGATCCCGGCGCCGATCATCGCTCCGAGCCCGACGACGACCGCGTCGAAGACGCCCAGGGTGCGCTTCATCTCGTTGGGCATGGCGTTGGCGTTCATGGCGGTCACGGCCGGAGGGTATCCGGGCTAGGTGACGCCTTCCTTGCCGGGGACGGGCGTGCGGCTGCGCTCCCAGCCGTCCAGTGCGGTCAGGCAGGCGTGGTCGAGGTGGCGCAGCCCGCTCAGGTCGAGGCGGACGGCGCCGCCGCGGGGGAGTGCGTCCAGCTCGTCGAGCAGTTTGGGCAGGCGCAGGAAGCTGGCGTTCCCCAGGATCCGCACGCGCAGTTCGTCGCCCTCCCACACCGGCTCGATGTGGACGTGGGAGGTCTCCCAGGCCGCCTTGGCGACGGCGAGCCCCAGTCCGGCGAGCACCCCCTCGAAGAGGTTCGTGGCCACGATCGCCGAGGCCGTCGCCACCAGGACGACCGCCTCGCCCCGGTGTGAGCGCCACAGGGCGGCCACCGCCCGGACCGGCAGCAGCTTCCAGCCGGCGTGCAGCAGCACCCCGGCCAGCGCGGCGAGCGGGACGGACTCCAGCAGTCCGGGGACGGCCACGGCGAACAGCAGCAGCCAGCCGCCGTGCAGGATCCGGGAGGCCCGAGTGCGGGCGCCGGCCTCGACGTTGGCGGCGCTGCGGACGATGACGGCGGTCATCGGCAGGGCCCCGAGGAGCCCGCAGAGGGTGTTCCCGACGCCCTGGGCGACCAGTTCGCGGTCGTAGTCGGTCCGGTCCCCGTCGTGCATGCGGTCCACGGCCGCGGCACTGAACAGCGTCTCGGCGGAGGCGATCAGCGCCAGCGCGACCACGGTCCCGACGGCCCCCACGGAGGCCAGCACCCCGAAGTCCCCCCAGTCGGGCGGGGTCACAGCCGACAGGACGCCCGTGACCCGGACCCGCTCGACGGGCAGTCGCAGCACCACGGCCGCGGCGGTCGCGGCCGCGACCCCGACGAGCGCCCCCGGCACGAGCCGCAACCGGTCGGGCATCCGCCGCCACACCACCAGGACCGCGACGGTCCCGGCCCCCAGCGCCACGGCGGTCCAGTCGGCGCGCCCGCCGAGCTGCAGGGCCCCGGCCAGCTTCTCCAGGGTCCGCGCCGGGGCCTGCACATCGGCCAGGGCGTACAGCTGACCGGCGATCAGCACGAGCCCGATGCCGGCCAGCATCCCGTGCACGACGGCCACGGAGATCGCCCGGAACCACCGCCCGAGCCGCAGCACGCCCATGCCCAGCTGCACCAGGCCGGCGGCCAGGACGAGTACGCCGAGCGCGGGCAGCCCGTAGGTCCGCACGGCCTCGTAGACGAGCACGGTGAGCCCGGCGGCCGGGCCGCTCACCTGGAGGGAACTTCCCCGGAACCAGCCGGTGACCAGCCCGCCCACGACCCCGGTGAGGATCCCGAGTTCGGCCGGCACACCGGAGGCGACGGCCACTCCGACGCAGAGCGGTAGCGCGACCAGAGCGACAACGACGGACGCCCCGAAGTCTTCACGTAACGTGCCGGCCCCAGGCATGCGGGAACCCCCTGTCGAGGCGGTGACGGACACCCCTCACCCTGGTGGGCGCACTCCCCGCCGCCCAAGTGCACACGGAGGACGCCACGGGCGCGTACGCCGCTCACGCCCGGCACACACCCACTGAGCGCCGGTCCCGCTCACCGCCCGCTCCACCGCCCGCTCCACCGCCCGCGGTGCCCCATCCGCGGTGCCCCGCCCCACCGCACGAGCCCCTGCCGCACCCGCCCCCCCGCCCCCGCCGCAACGACCGCGGCCCGGCGGTCCTCGAAGGACCGCCGGGCCGGTGTGCGGGCTGAACCGAGGCCTGAGCCTGCGATCAGCGGTAGTTCACGTACTGGATCGCGAAGTCCAGGTCCTTGCCCTTGAGGAGGGCCTGGACTTCCTGGAGGTCGTCGCGGCTCTTGGAGCTGACGCGCAGCTCCTCACCCTGGACCTGGGCCTTGACGCCCTTGGGGCCCTCGTCACGGATGATCTTCGCGACCTTCTTGGCGTTCTCCTGGGAGATGCCTTCTTCGATCGTGGCGAAGATCTTGTACTCCTTGCCGGACAGCTGCGGCTCACCGGCGTCGAGCGCCTTGAGGGAGATCCCGCGCTTGACCAGCTTGGTCTCGAAGACGTCCAGGACGGCCTTGACGCGCTCCTCGGAGTTCGCCTCCATCAGGATCTTCTCGCCGGACCAGGCGATCGTGGCGCCGGTGCCCTTGAAGTCGTAGCGCTGCGAGAGCTCCTTGGCGGACTGGTTGAGGGCGTTGTCGACCTCCTGCCGCTCGACCTTCGAGACGATGTCGAAACTGGAGTCGGCCATGTGCTGTGGCTCCTTGAAGTCGGTAGTGATGGCCCCGAAGGGCACGGCCGGACATCCCCGGACCGCTCCGCAAAGCCTAGCCACCGAGCCCACGTGCGGTGCTGATCAATCCGGTGGCGAAGCACCCCCGGTCATCGGGTATCGTTTACGTCGTTGCCACGGAGCGCCGCCGCAAGGCGGAAAGACGGCAGCGATCATGGCGGTGTGCCCGAGTGGCCAAAGGGAGCAGACTGTAAATCTGCCGGCTCAGCCTACCCAGGTTCGAACCCTGGCGCCGCCACGCGAGTGAAACCCTCGTCCATTGCAGAAATGCAGTGGGCGGGGGTTTTCTCGTACACCTGGATCGGAGAGCCCCGCGGAAAACCGCTGGGCGGCGAAGCGGTCCGGGGTGCATGGTGTCCCCATGATCAGCATCAGCGGCCGAAAGGGCCATGGCGCGTAAGGCGCCCTCGCAGGTCCGGTCGGACCTGCCACGCCGGACGTCCCGAGCGGGCGACCGAGCCGTCGTTCCGGGTGTCTCCTCCCGCACTCTCGTGGAGATCGCCCACGTCGAACGCCACCGGTACGAGCCGGGCGCGGCCCATCGCGCGCTGTCCGCCTGGCGCGCGACGGTGTACGGGCGCGGACCGTCGTGGATCATCTACCCGAGTTGGTACGACGACTGCCCCTGCTGCCAACCCGTCTGGGGCGGCGATCACCGGGAGGCCTTGGAGGTCTTCTGCCTCTCCCTGTCCCGTCGCGCCGCGCGGGAGCTGCGGGCCGTGCTCGCGCCGCTCGACGCGCGGTTCCTCGCCCGGACGCTCAATGACCCGTACGCCCCGCCAGGGGATCCGTGGTGGCGGCGCCGGCTGGAGACGGCATGAGGGGCCGGCCGGAGCGGGCGCGGGGTGAGCCCATCGGGCGGATCGGGCGTGCCGATGCGGGGCCCCGGTCGTTCATCCGGCGTGAAATGGACTTCTGACGCGCGCGGAAAGGTCGGCGGCGGGGTGCTCCTCGCCCTGCTCGGAGCGGGGATCCCGGCTCTGGTCGGAGCGGCGCTGAACAGCGATGTGGGGCACCCCTACCAAGAGACCCGGCTCTACTTCGGCACCGAGCGGCCGAACGGCCGCCCACCGGTGGGGGAGCGGGAGTTCACGGGGTTCCTCGAACGGGAGATCACCCCCGCCTTCCCCGAGGGGCTGACCCTCCAGAGCGGGCGAGGCCAGTGGCAGCGGGACGGAAAGATCATCCGTGAGACCTCGTACGAGGTGGTGCTGCTGTACCCGGAGGCGGAGGCCGACGAGCGCGGCGCGCGCATCGAGCGGATCCGGCAGGCGTACGAGAAGCGGTTCGAGCAGGATTCCGTCGGGCGGTCCGACGACCGGTTGACCGCCGACTTCTGAGCGCCCGTCTTCTGACCGCCGACTTCTGACCGGCCGGCCGGTGGTCCGTGGGCTGCTGTTCCCCGTCCCGTCCCGTGCCCCGACCGGGCGGCTTCCCGCCGGCCGGGGCGGGGGCGGTCTAGTTGCCCGCCACGTCCTTGACCGCCACCGGGACCGGGGTGGACCCCGCGATGAGTTCCAGGGTCAGGCCCGCGGTCGCGGGGGTCTCGATCAGCTCGGCGAGCACCGCCGCCACGTCGTCGCGGGTGACCGGCCCGCGGCCCGTCTGCGCCTCCAGTCGGACCAGGCCGGTACCCGCGTCGTCGATCAGCGAGCCCGGGCGCAGGACCGTCCACTCCAGGCCCAGACGGGTGCGGACGTGCTCGTCGGCCTCGCCCTTGGCGCGGAGGTAGTGGTCGAAGACCTCGTCGCCTTCGCGGCGGGTGTCCGCGCCCATCGAAGAGACCATCAGGAAGCGGCGTACCCGGGCCCGTTCGGCGGCGTCCGCGAACAGCACCGCCGCGCCCCGGTCCACCGTGTCCTTGCGACCGGCCCCGCTGCCGGGCCCCGCGCCCGCCGCGAACACCGCGGCGTCCGCGCCCTGCAGGATGCCCGCCACGTGCTCGACCGACGCCGATTCCAGATCGCACAGCACCGGTTCGGCGCCCGCCTCCCTGAGGTCGTCGCCCTGTGCCGGATCGCGGATGATGCCCGCGACCTCGTACCCGCGCGCGGCGAGCAGGCGCTCCAGCCGCAGCGCGATCTGACCGTGTCCACCCGCGATGACGATGCGCATGCCACGACCGTACGACGAGCCGGGCGCCCGCGCCCGGGAACATGCGGTGAACCCTCAGGGACCGGGCTCCATACGGCCCTGCCGGGGCAGGTCCAGGGCCACCGCGACGGCGGAGTCGCAGTACTCCCGTACGGCACTCGTCCGGGCTACCACCCGCCCGCGGTGGATGACGATCCGGCTGTACGCGAGGGACAGCACGCTCGCGATCCGGTCCCCGCGCACGGCGAGCAGCTCCGCCGGGAAGCCGGCCTCCACCCGCACCTCCGGCAGGCCCATCGCCTCGCGGGCGGCGCCGCCGACCGAGTGGTAGGCCTCGGTGGCGCGGAGCCCGCCCTGGGAGGCCAGGAGGTACGCGGCTTCGAGCGGGTCCCCGCGCCCGACCGGGTTGCCCGCGTCGCGCAGGGCACCGCTCCCGGCCGCCACACGGACCCCGGCGGCGCGCAGCAGCCGTACGGGGGCGGTGCGCAGTCCCCGCCGCTCCAGGGCCGCGCAGTCGCCCTGGGGGAGGCAGGTCACTCCCACGCCGGCGGCCGCCAGTTGGTCGGCGGCCCGGGTCGCCACGTCCAGCGGGAGCCGGGACAGACCGCCGCAGGGCCCGATGGAGACCCCCGGCCGCAGCCCGCCGGCCATGGCCGCGAGCCGGGACAGGCGGGCCGGGTCGTCCCCGTCGGTGTGCAGGTCGACGGGGCAGCCGTGCTCGGAGGCGAGTTCCAGTACGGCTTCGAGGAAGCCGGTGGGGTCGGGGTCGAGGTCGGGGCAGCCGCCGATGACGGAGGCACCCATCTTCACGGCGTCCCGCAGCATGGCGAGCCCGTCGGCCCCGGCCACCCCGGTCAGCAGCCGGGGCACGGCGACGGTGGTGAGATCGGTGAGCCCGCGCAGGGAGCGGCGGGCCTGGAGCACGGCCTCCAGGGGGCCGAGGCCGTGCACGTCGCCGATGCGCACGTGGGACCGGACGGCCGTGGCGCCGTGCCCGAGCTGGAGGAGGGCGGCCTCGGTGGCGCGGCGCTGCACCTCGTCGGGGGAGTAGGAGACGGGCCCCTCGCTGTCCGCGGTCAGGGCGGTGTCCCCGTGGGAATGGGGCTCGGCGGGCGCGGGGAGCAGCAGGTAGCCGGTGAGGTCGACGCGGGCGCCCGCGGCGGCGGGCAGGCTGCCGGCCGTCCCGACGGCCTGGATCCGGCCGCCGCCGAGGCGGACGTCGACGGTGCGGCCGTCGGTGAGGCGGGCGCCGGTGAGGAGCAGGGTGGTGGACTCGGGGGCCGCCGGGCCCTGGCTGCCCTGGGTGCCTTCGGGGCCCTGCCCCTGACCTTGGCCTTGGCCCTGCCCCTGGCCGCTGCCGGGGCGGTTGCGCGGGGAGTGGGACGGCTGCTGCGGCGGGCTGTCGGACATCGCGCTCCTGCGGTGGCTCGGGCGGTTCCTGGGGCCGTGGCCGCGGCCCGCGGCCCAAGATCACGCAGCGTGCTCAGAGCCTAGGGGGCAGGGGTGCTCGCTTCGCGGAAGAGGGCAATAGTCGTACCGGTGCGTCTGGCTGGACCGCCCTGGCGAGGGCGCCCCCGCCCCCGGGAGCCCCGCGAGCCCCGCAGCCCCGCAGCCCCGCAGCCCCGCGAGCCCCGTGCGGTCCGCAGGTGCCCGCCGCCTCCGTGCCCCGGTTCCTGTTCGGATCCGGGCCGACCCCGCGTCCGCAGTCCGCAGTCCGCCCCGGGCCGCCGTAGCGACGGCTCGGAGGTGCTGGGAAGAGGCGCGCTCGGGGTGGTTTCGGCGACGGAGGGCTCCGCCGAGGGTTCGGCGGGGATTCGGCCGGGGTTCTTGGTTACTCAGAGTGGAACTCGGGTGGTCGCGGGTGTGATGCCCGACACCTTTCGGGGCGAAAGGCGCCCGGAGGGGCTCCGGAGACGCGTTTCGCGCGGATCAAGAAAGGCCGCGATGGGGCTCGGAGGCCAGGCCCCGCAAAGGATTTGGGCGATCGGCGGGCGACCGTGTAATGTCTTCCTCGCTCGCCCCAATAGCTCAGTCGGTAGAGCGTCTCCATGGTAAGGAGAAGGTCTGCGGTTCGATTCCGCATTGGGGCTCTGGTGAGAGAGGTTCCCCACCCTCGGGTGGGGAGCGGATCTCATCAAAGCGGCGTAGCTCAGTCGGTAGAGCAAGCGGCTCATAATCGCTGTGTCACCGGTTCAAGTCCGGTCGCCGCTACACACAGTAGCCGATTGCGGGGTCGGTCTCCCGATCGGCTACTCTTTTATGCGTTCATCCGTCCCTAATGTCCGTCAAGGAGCACTCACGTGGCTGCCACCGACGTCCGCCCGAAGATCACGCTGGCCTGCGTGGAGTGCAAGGAGCGGAACTACATCACCAAGAAGAACCGGCGTAACAACCCGGACCGTCTTGAGATGAAGAAGCACTGCCCGCGTTGCAACTCGCACACCGCGCACCGCGAGACCCGCTAGCACTTAGCGAAGTCTCGTTCAACAGGCACAGTCATGAGGTCGCCCCCTTCATTTGGGGGGCGGCCTTATGTCGTTTCGACAGATCGTTTCAACAAGGAGGTAGGGAGTCATGGCGCTCGACCAGTCCTTCGTGGGGCGGAGCTACCCGCCCACCGATCCGTACGAGGTCGGCCGGGAGAAGATCCGCGAATTCGCGGTCGCCGTGGGTGACGCCAATCCGGTGTACACGGATCCCGAGGCAGCCAAGGCGTTCGGTCACCAGGACGTGATCGCCCCGCCGACCTTTGTGTTTGCCATCACGTTCGCCGCGGCCAGCCAGGTCGTCGACGACCCGCAGCTGGGCCTGGACTACAGCCGCGTCGTGCACGGCGACCAGAAGTTCGCGTACACCCGCCCCGTGCGGGCGGGCGACCGGCTGACGGTGACCTCGACCATCGAGGCCATCAAGTCGCTCGCGGGCAACGACGTCATCGACATCCGCGGTGAGGTCCACGACGAGTCCGGCGAGCACGTGGTGACGGCCTGGACGAAGCTCGTCTCCCGGGCGCCCGAGCCCGCCGCCGCTCCCGCCGCCGCCGGTTCCGCTCCCGAGGAGGCCTGAGATGGCTGCCCAGATCCAGTACGACGACGTCGAGGTCGGCACCGAGCTGCCGGCGGCGTCCTTCCCCGTCACGCGGGCGACGCTGGTGCGGTACGCGGGTGCGTCGGGTGACTTCAACCCGATCCACTGGAACGAGAAGTTCGCCACCGAGGTCGGACTGCCCGACGTGATCGCCCACGGCATGTTCACCATGGCCGAGGCGATCCGCGTCGTGACCGACTGGGTGGGCGACCCGGGTGCGGTCGTGGAGTACGGGGTGCGGTTCACGAAGCCGGTCGTCGTTCCGAACGACGGGCAGGGCGCGCTGATCGAGGTCACGGCCAAGGTCGCGGTGAAGCTGGACGACAAGCGGGTGCGGGTCGACCTGACGGCCATGAGCGCCGGGCAGAAGGTGCTGGGGATGTCGCGCGCGGTGGTTGCTCTCGCGTAGGCAGCCCCCTGAGGCCTGCCCCTGTGGGCCTCCTGGGACCCCTGTGCGCCTCCCGGTGGCCTCCTGGAGGCCCCTCGGGCCCCATTTGCTTCAGGTGTTACCGACAAGGCTCTGGCCGGCGAGGGAACTCGCAGGTCAGGGCCTTTTTGGTGCTCACCCGCCGATACGGCTTGCCAAGTTAGTGATTGAGCACTAACTTCGAAGCATGGCAAGGATGAGTGCGGAAGAGCGACGCGAGAGCGTCATCCTGGCGGCGATGGGCGAGTTCGCGCGGGGCGGGTACTACGGGACCTCCACCGAGGCGATCGCCAAGCGCGTCGGGGTGTCTCAGCCGTACCTGTTCCGGCTCTTCCCGAACAAGCAGGCCATCTTCCTGGCCGCCGCCGCCCGCTGCATGGAGGACATCCGGCGCGTCTTCGAGGAAGCCGCCAAGGGTCTCCACGGCGAGGATGCGGTCGAGGCGATGAGCGTGGCCTACATGAAGCTGATCGCCGAGCAGCCCGAGAAGCTGCAGATGCAGCTCCAGACGTACGTGACCGTCGCCGCCGCCGAGGCTGCCGGGGAGCCCGAGTTCGGCGAGATGGTGCGGGCCGCCTGGATGGAGTTGTGGGACACCCTGCACGTGCCGCTGGGGGCGGACGTGAAGGAGACGACCAGCTTCCTCGCGTACGGAATGCTGATCAACACCCTGTCCGCCATGGGGTTCCCGCCCGGGCACCGGGTCTGGGACGGCTGTTACCCGGGCGTCCGGCCCGAGTAGGGGCGAGTACGTCCCTCCCGTCCAGCCCTCTCCGGCGGCCCCTCTGCCCAGTCCGCCTCGCTCCTCCTCGGCGCCGTCTGTTCGCCGGCCGCGCGCGGGGCTCGGTTCTGTCCGTTGAAGTTAGTGATCAATAACTAGTTTTGGGGGAAACGTGCAAGACACCAAGCTTCGTGCGCCCGCGGTCTGGGCCCTCGTCATCACCGGGGCCGCCAGCTTCATGGCCGCGCTCGACAACCTCGTCGTCACCACCGCGCTCCCGTCCATCCGCGAGGACCTCGGCGGGAAGCTGGAGGACCTGGAGTGGACGGTGAACGCGTACACGCTCACCTTCGCCGTCCTGCTCATGTTCGGCGCGGCCCTCGGTGACCGGTTCGGCCGCCGGCGGCTCTTCATCGCCGGCACGGCCGTGTTCACCGCCGCGTCCGCCGCCGCGGCCCTGTCGCCCGGTATCAACGAGCTCATCGCCGCCCGGGCCGTCCAGGGAGTCGGCGCGGCGATCATGATGCCGCTCTCGCTCACGCTGCTGACCGTCGCCGTCCCCGCCGCCCGGCGCGGAATGGCCCTCGGCATCTACGGCGCCCTCACCGGCCTCGCCGTGGCGAGCGGGCCGCTCATCGGCGGCAGCCTCACCGAGCACATCTCCTGGCAGTGGATCTTCTGGCTGAACGTCCCGGTCGGACTGGCGCTCATTCCGCTCTCCCGGATGCGGCTCGGCGAGTCCACCGCCCCGCAGGCCAAACTCGACGTCCCGGGCACCCTGCTCATCAGCGGCGGGCTCTTCGGCATCGTCTACGGGCTGGTCAACGCCAACGCGGACGGCTGGACCAGCCCCTCCGTGCTCACCCCGCTGCTGGTGGGGGCCGCGCTCGTGGGCGCGTTCGTCGTCCACGGCTTCCGCAGCGCCAACCCGGTGCTGCCCATGCGGCTCTTCCGCGACCGGGGCTTCTTCGGCATCAACATGGCGAGCCTGCTGATGTTCGTCGGGATGTTCGGCTCGATCTTCCTGCTGAGCCAGTTCCTCCAGGGCGTCCTCGGCTACTCGCCCACCGAAGCCGGGCTGCGGATGCTCCCCTGGACCGCCATGCCCATGATCGCCGCCCCGATCTCCGGGATCCTCTCCGACCGCATCGGCAGCCGGCCCGTCGTGGTCGCCGGGCTGGCGCTCCAGGCCATCGGTCTCGGCTGGTTCGCCGTGATCCTGGGCACCGAAGTCTCCTACGCCGCCCAGCTCCCGGCGCTGATCATCAGCGGCATCGGCATGGGCCTGTTCTTCGCCCCCGCCTCCAACGCCCTCATGTCCACCGTCGCCCGAGCCGACCAGGGCAAGGCCGCCGGCGCCAACAGCGCCCTGCGCGAAGTCGGCGGAGCCCTCGGCGTCGCCGTCCTCGCCTCCGTCTTCTCCGCCCAGGGCGGCTACCAGTCCGGGCAGTCCTTCACCGACGGCACCGTCCCCGCCCTCTGGATCGGCGGCGCGGCCGTCGCCGTGGCGGCCGTCCTGGCGCTCCTGCTCCCCGGCCGGGCCGAGGAAAAGGCCCGGGCCGCCCTGTCGATGGAGGACCTGCCGACTGAGGACCTGCCGGCGGACGACCGGGGTGCGGCCCCGGCCGGCGGGCGCGCTCCCGAGAAGGTGGCCGTCTGAGCGGGTCCCGCTCGCCGGCCGGTGCCCGCGCGGCGGCCGGCGGGGGGACCGCAGCCGCCGACGCGCACGAAGGTCCGTACGACACGTCCGCGAGAGGAAGGGCCCGTCATGCCCGACATCCCCTGGTCCACGCCCACCCGGCCCGCCGCCGGCGCCGAGGTCTACGTCATGGCCTCCCGCTTCGAGACGACGAGCCTGACCGGAGCACTGAGGTTCTTCCTCAAGTCGCCCGGCATCGTCCTCCAGATGCGCAAGGCCCCCGGAGCCCACGGGGTCGCCCTGCGGGCCCGGGTCCTGCGCCGCACCTTCCTGACCCTGTCCGCCTGGGAGGACCGGGACGCGCTCTACCGCTTCGCGGGCAGCGAACCGCACCGGTCCAGCTCCCGGGCGGCCGCCGCCTATACGAAGGAGGCCGGGTTCGTCTTCTGGACCGTCCCGGCGGGCGAGCTCCCCATCGGCTGGGCCGAGGCGGAGCGCCGCCTCGCCGAGCAAGCACGGAAGCAGTGAAGACGAAGGAGCCGGAGCAGGAGCCGGAGCGCGGCTGAGGCGGGCCGCCCGGCCCCCGTACGGCCCTGCGGTACGCGCACGGTCCGTGGCCCCGCCCGCTCGGGGGGACGCGGACCGTACTCTTGTCCACGTGCAGGAACTCCACGACGCCCCCCTCGCCCCGCTGACCACCTTCCGGCTCGGCGGCCCCGCCGCCCGGCTGGTCACCGCGACCACCGACGCCGAGGTCGTCGCCACCGTGCGCGCCGCGGACGAGAGCGGCACCCCGCTCCTGGTCATCGGCGGCGGCAGCAACCTGGTCATCGGCGACCAGGGTTTCGACGGCACCGCCCTGCGGATCGCGACCACCGGGTTCGCGCTCGACGGGACCCGGCTGGAGCTCGCCGCCGGCGAGAACTGGAGCGAGGCCGTCGCCCGCGTCGTCGACGCCGGGCTCGCGGGCATCGAATGCCTCGCCGGGATCCCCGGCTCGGCCGGCGCCACCCCGATCCAGAACGTCGGGGCGTACGGCCAGGAGGTCTGCGACACGATCACCGAGGTCGTCGCCTACGACCGCACGCGCGGAGAAACGGTCACGCTCTCGGCCGCCGACTGCGCGTTCTCGTACCGCGACAGCCTCTTCAAGCACCGGCCCGACCGGTACGTCGTCCTGCGCGTCCGCTTCGCACTGGAGGACGCGGGCGGCCTGTCCGCGCCGGTCAAGTACCCCGAGACGGCCCGCGCCCTCGGCGTCGAGGCCGGCGACCGGGTGCCCGCGGCGCAGGCGCGCGAGACCGTCCTGCGGCTGCGCGCCGGCAAGGGCATGGTCCTCGACCCCGCCGACCACGACACCTGGTCGGCCGGCTCCTTCTTCCACAACCCGATCCTCGGCGACGAGGCGTACGCCGCCTTCCTCGCCCGCGCCCAGGAGCGGCTCGGCCCCGAGACCGCCCCGCCCGCGTACCCGGCCGGAGAGGGCCGTACGAAGACCAGCGCGGCCTGGCTGATCGACAAGGCCGGCTTCACCAAGGGCTACGGCGAGGGCCCCGCCCGCATCTCCACCAAGCACACCCTCGCCCTCACCAACCGCGGCGAGGCCACCACCGAAGACCTCCTCGACCTGGCCCGCGAGGTCGTCGCGGGCGTCCACGCGGCCTTCGGCGTCACTCTGGTCAACGAGCCGGTGACGGTCGGCGTCAGCATCTGAGGAGTCCCGGCCCGCCCATGCTCTGTCCCCTGCACGGGGCCGGTACGGACCCCACCCGGCTGGTGGGACGCACGATCGACAAGGTCGTCGCGTCCTGGCACATCAGCGACGGCGAACGCTCCGAGGCTCCCCTCGACGTCTGGCTCTTCGACAGCGACGGGGAGTCCACCCGGATCACCACCGGGTCCGACGCCTGCCTCATCGTGGAATCCGAGGCCCCGCACGAGCCCTACGACATGGGGGAGTGGGGCCGCATCGAGGTCGGCGAGGACCTCGGAGACCACCCCTTCCTGCGCCACCTCGGCGAGACCGTGGAATCGGTCGCCGAGTTCGCGCTGCCCGCACAGGGGCGCACCCACCTGGAGATCGGCTTCCCGGACGGCGCGCGGGTGCGCGCCGACTGCCACGAGGGCGACCTGCGGCTCACGCGCTGACGCGGGCCGCCCCTACGAGGTGATCCAGTGGTCGATCCCGGCCAGCAGCTTCTCCTGTACGCCGGCGGGCGCCGCGCTGCCGCGCACCGACTGGCGGGCCAGCTCGGCGAGCTCCGTGTCCGTGAAGGCGTGGTACTGGCGGGCGATCTCGTACTGGGCCGCGAGCCGGGACCCGAAGAGCAGCGGATCGTCCGCCCCCAGGGCCATCGGGACCCCGGCCTCGAAGAGGGTGCGCAGCGGGACGTCCTCGTGGCGCTCGTACACCCCGAGGGCGACGTTGGACGCCGGACAGACCTCACAGGTGATCTGCCGGTCGGCGAGCCGCTTGAGCAGGCGCGGATCCTCGGCGGCCCGTACGCCGTGCCCGATGCGGGCGGCGTGCAGATCGTCGAGGCAGTCGCGGACGGAGGACGGGCCGGTGAGCTCGCCGCCGTGCGGGGCCGCGAGCAGTCCGCCCTCGCGGGCGATGGCGAAGGCCCGGTCGAAGTCGCGGGCCATGCCGCGGCGCTCGTCGTTGGAGAGCCCGAACCCGACGATGCCGCGGTCGGCGTAGCGGACGGCGAGCCGGGCCAGGGTGCGGGCGTCGAGGGGGTGCTTCATGCGGTTGGCGGCGATGACGACGCGCATGCCGAGGCCGGTCTCGCGGGAGGCGGCGTCCACGGCGTCGAGGATGATCTCGACGGCCGGGATCATCCCGCCGAGGAGGGGGGCGTAGGAGGTGGGATCCACCTGGATCTCCAGCCAGCCGCTGCCGTCCCGTACGTCCTCCTCCGCGGCCTCGCGGACCAGGCGGCGGATGTCGTCGGGCTCGCGCAGGCAGGAGCGGGCGGCGTCGTAGAGCCGCTGGAAGCGGAACCAGCCGCGTTCGTCGGTGGCGCGGAGCTTGGGTGGCTCGGCGGAGGTCAGGGCGTCCGGGAGCCGGACGCCGTACTTGTCGGCGAGCTCCAGCAGGGTCGACGGTCGCATCGAGCCGGTGAAGTGCAGGTGGAGGTGGGCCTTCGGCAGAAGCGTGAGATCGCGTGCGTGCTCCATTTGTTGATCCTGCCGCACTGCCGCCCCCGGCGGGAGGGGGTTTTACCGATCGGGGGCTTGCGCGAACGCATGAGCGGGGATCGGGGGCCGCTGCGCGGGGCCTTCCGGGCGCCGCCCGGAAGGCCCCGCGCAGCGGACCGGGGTGGAGCGGCAGCGCTCCCGGGAACGCCTGAGCGGCGGCTCCCCGGAGAGGGAACCGCCGCTCAGGCGTGGCTGCGGGGCGCGCCAGGCCTAGGCCTTCGCCTCCGCGAGGAGCTTCTGGATGCGGGAGACGCCCTCGACCAGGTCCTCGTCGCCCAGGGCGTAGGAGAGGCGGAGGTAGCCGGGGGTGCCGAAGGCCTCGCCCGGGACGACCGCGACCTCGGCCTCGTCCAGGATCAGCGCGGCGAGCTCGACGGAGGTCTGCGGGCGCTTGCCGCGGATCTCCTTGCCGAGGACGTCCTTGACCGCGGGGTAGACGTAGAACGCACCCTCGGGGGTCGGGCAGAAGACGCCGTCGATCTCGTTCAGCATCCGCACCATCGTCTGACGGCGGCGGTCGAAGGCCGTCCGCATTTCGTGGACGGCGTCCAGGTTGCCGGAGACGGCGGCCAGCGCCGCGACCTGGGCCACGTTGGAGACGTTGGAGGTGGCGTGCGACTGGAGGTTGGTCGCGGCCTTGACCACGTCCTTCGGGCCGATGACCCAGCCCACGCGCCAGCCCGTCATGGCGTACGTCTTGGCGACGCCGTTGACGATGATGCACTTGTCGGCCAGCTCGGGAACGATCGCCGGGAGGGAGACGAACTTCGCGTCGCCGTAGACCAGGTGCTCGTAGATCTCGTCGGTCAGGACCCACAGGCCCTTCTCGACGGCCCAGCGGCCGATCGCCTCGGCGTCGGCCTCGGTGTAGACGGCGCCGGTCGGGTTCGACGGGGAGACGAAGAGGACGACCTTCGTGCGCTCGGTGCGCGCCGCTTCGAGCTGCTCGACGGAGACCCGGTAACCGGTGGTCTCGTCGGCGACGACCTCGACCGGGACACCGCCGGCGAGACGGATCGACTCCGGGTACGTGGTCCAGTACGGGGCCGGGACGATGACCTCGTCACCCGGGTCCAGGATGGCCGCGAACGCCTCGTAGATCGCCTGCTTGCCGCCGTTGGTCACCAGGACCTGGGAGGCGTCGACCTCGTAGCCGGAGTCGCGCAGCGTCTTGGCGGCGATGGCGGCCTTCAGCTCGGGCAGACCGCCGGCCGGGGTGTAGCGGTGGTACTTGGGGTTGCGGCAGGCCTCGACCGCGGCGTCGACGATGTAGTCCGGGGTCGGGAAGTCGGGCTCACCCGCTCCGAAACCGATCACCGGACGCCCGGCGGCCTTGAGGGCCTTGGCCTTGGCGTCGACGGCGAGGGTGGCGGACTCGGAGATGGCACCGATACGGGCGGATACGCGGCGCTCGGCGGAAGGCGTTTCAGAGGTCATGCGGCCAATCGTCCCAGACGCGAAACGAGCGCCGCACTCCGTTTCAGTTACCGGACGGACGCTCTCCGGACGGTGCTGTTCGACGTCAGGGCCCGGACCACGTACACTCAACCGTCGTTGGCCCTCGTCGACTGCTGCAGAGCGTGAGCACACCGTGCACTCGCCTGGATGCGGTAGGTTGAGGGACGCAAAGGGTCGTAGCTCAATTGGTAGAGCACTGGTCTCCAAAACCAGCGGTTGGGGGTTCGAGTCCCTCCGGCCCTGCTCCACACTCCTTCTCGGAAGTGTGTGCGCAGGTACGTACTTAGATGCAGTGCCGTGCGGCGCAACCGGGCGCGGCTACGGCCACGACCCGGATTCAGGTGAGAGACGTGACGGACGCCCTGGGCTCCATCGACATGCCTGACGCCGAGGATGACACTCGCGAGAAGAAGGCCCGCAAGGGCGGCAAGCGCGGCAAGAAGGGCCCTCTGGGTCGTCTCGCGCTGTTCTACCGCCAGATCGTCGCGGAACTCCGCAAGGTTGTTTGGCCCACTCGCAACCAGCTGACGACGTACACCTCTGTGGTGATTGTCTTCGTCGTCATCATGATCGGTCTGGTGACCGTGATTGACTATGGGTTCCAGGAAGCCATCAAGTTCGTCTTCGGCTGATCCCCGCGGAGGGCGGCGCCTTGATGGGTGCCGCCCGTTTTCGCATGTTCGACCACCTTTTGTATCCAGGAAGAAGCAGCCACCGTGTCTGACCCGAACCTGAACGTGAGCCCCGACTCCGTCGAGTCCGTCGAGGACGAGCTCGACATCGTCGAGGCTGCAGACGCTGTGGACCCTGACGAGGCCGAGCTCGCCGACGCCGAGGCGGGTGTCGCCGCCGAAGAGGCCGCGCTGCACGTCGAGGAAGAGGTCGACGCCGAGGCTGACTTCGAGGGCGCTGACGACTCCGACGAGGACGACGCCGAAGAGGCCGACGACTCCGAGGACGCCGACGAGGACGACGCCGTCGAGGCCGAGGCCGACGACGCGGAGGCCGAAGAGGCCGCCGAGGTCGAGCCCGCCGAGCCCGTCGACCCCATCCAGGCCCTGCGCGAAGAACTGCGCCTCCTGCCCGGCGAGTGGTACGTCATCCACACGTACGCCGGCTACGAGAAGCGCGTGAAGGCCAACCTGGAGCAGCGCGCCGTCTCGCTCAACGTCGAGGACTTCATCTACCAGGCCGAGGTGCCCGAGGAAGAGATCGTCCAGATCAAGAACGGCGAGCGCAAGAACGTCCGGCAGAACAAGCTGCCCGGTTACGTTCTCGTCCGCATGGATCTGACGAACGAGTCCTGGGGCGTCGTCCGCAACACCCCTGGTGTCACCGGCTTCGTGGGCAACGCGTACGACCCGTACCCGCTGACCCTGGACGAGATCGTCAAGATGCTCGCCCCGGAGCTGCAGGAGAAGGCCGCCAAGCTGGCAGCGGAAGAGGCCGGTCTGCCGGCGCCCGCCGTCAAGCGCGCCATCGAGGTCCTGGACTTCGAGGTCGGCGACTCGGTCACCGTCACCGACGGCCCGTTCGCGACGCTGCAGGCGACCATCAACGAGATCAACCCGGACTCGAAGAAGGTCAAGGGTCTCGTCGAGATCTTCGGCCGCGAGACCCCGGTCGAGCTCAGCTTCGACCAGATCCAGAAGAACTGATCCACAGCCTTCTGGCACACGCTTCCGGACAGGTCAGATTGCCCCCTTGCGGGCGGTCTGACCTGCTCGGTTTTCAGCCTCGCACCGATACCCGTTATCGTGGTGCGGTATGCCTCCATCCGGATGACCGGATTGGCGGCGAAAACTCTCACTAGGACCCGGAGAGAGCAATGCCTCCCAAGAAGAAGAAGATCACGGGGCTTATCAAGCTCCAGATCAAGGCCGGTGCGGCCAACCCGGCTCCGCCGGTCGGCCCCGCGCTCGGTCAGCACGGCGTCAACATCATGGAGTTCTGCAAGGCCTACAACGCCGCGACCGAGTCGCAGCGTGGCATGGTCGTGCCGGTGGAGATCACGGTCTACGACGACCGCTCCTTCACCTTCATCACCAAGACGCCGCCGGCCGCGCGCCTCATCCTGAAGGCCGCAGGCATCGAGAAGGGCTCCGGCGAGCCGCACAAGACCAAGGTCGCCAAGCTTTCCGGCGCCCAGGTCCGCGAGATCGCCGAGCTGAAGATGCCCGACCTGAACGCCAACGACGTCGACGCCGCGATGAAGATCATCGCCGGCACCGCGCGTTCGATGGGCGTCACGGTCGAAGGCTGATTCAGCCTCCCCCCAGCACCACAGTGGTAGGGCCAAGCGCTGGTCCGCACCACGACTCCATGCCTGATCACAACACAGGAGCAGAAGTGAAGCGCAGCAAGACTCTCCGCGCTGCGGACGCCAAGGTCGACCGGGAGAAGCTGTACGCCCCGCTCGAGGCCGTCCGTCTCGCCAAGGAGACCTCCGCCACGAAGTTCGACGGCACCGTCGAGGTCGCCTTCCGCCTGGGTGTAGACCCGCGCAAGGCCGACCAGATGGTCCGCGGCACCGTGAACCTCCCGCACGGCACCGGCAAGACCGCCCGGGTCCTGGTCTTCGCGACCGGTGACCGTGCTGCGGCCGCGGAAGCCGCCGGCGCCGACATTGTCGGCGACGACGAGCTCATCAACGAGATCGCCAAGGGCAACCGCCTCAACGAGTTCGACGCCGTTGTCGCCACGCCGGACCTCATGGGCAAGGTCGGCCGCCTCGGCCGCGTGCTCGGTCCCCGTGGCCTGATGCCGAACCCGAAGACCGGCACCGTCACGATGGACGTCGCGAAGGCTGTCACCGAGATCAAGGGTGGCAAGATCGAGTTCCGCGTCGACAAGCACTCGAACCTGCACTTCATCATCGGCAAGGTTTCCTTCTCCGATGAGCAGCTGGTCGAGAACTACGGCGCGGCCCTGGACGAGATCCTTCGTCTGAAGCCGTCCGCCGCGAAGGGCCGCTACATCAAGAAGGCTGCCCTCAGCACCACCATGGGCCCCGGCATCCTGCTGGACCAGAACCGCACCCGGAACCTCCTCGTCGAGGAAGACCCGGCCGCGGTCTGACTGAGCCGGGCCTGACGGCCCGCCTGAGTTGCCCGAACGGGCCCTTCTCCCCCTTTCCCGGGGGAGAAGGGCCCGTTCTGCGTTGCGCGCCGAAAATCGCGAAGTGATCGGCGTACCACCCAGTAGGGTCGGATTACTGCAAACGATCACATCTGGGGTGGGGACTCTTGTTCGCGTACCGCAACGGCAACCGTAAGAAGACCGCTGGGGCCGCGCTGGCCGCCGTACTGCTCGTGGGTGGAGCCACGGCGTGCGAGAGCGGGCAGAAGGACGGCACGGGGAAGGCTGCGGCCTCCCAGAGCTCCGCGAAGGGCGCTGTGGAGGTGACCCCGGCCGCCTACCTGGAGAAGGTCAAGGCGAAGTCGGAGGAGATCACCTCCCTGCGCTACTCGATGACGGGCACCGCGGAGGGCGAGCAGTTCTCCGGCGACGTCGCCATGCGGCTCAAGCCGTCGGTGGCGATGTCGATGAAGATGACCACCTCGGGCGAGGGCGGCCAGGGGGCCGAGATCCGCCTCCTCGACCAGGTGATGTTCATCGGCTCCGAGGGCAAGTGGATCAAGTTCGACATGAAGAGCCTGGACCCGGCCATGGCGGAGAAGCTGAACAGCGCCGGCGGCACGGCGAACAAGACCGGCGAGAACCCCGGTGACCGGGCGGGTGAGCTCCTCAAGGCCAAGGACCTCAAGCTCGTCGGCGAAGAGACCATCGACGGGGTGAAGACCAAGCACCTCAGCGGCACGGTCAGCCTCGACGAACTGCGGGCCGCGCTGGCCTCCTCGACCCCCGAGGCCAAGAAGCGCCAGGAGAAGTCCGTCACGGATCTGGAGGCGCAGGGCGTGAAGAGCCTGACCCTGGACATGTGGATCGACGAGTCGGACCACACCAAGCAGGTCCGTACCCGCGGTGAAGCGGCCAAGGGCCCGGTGGACACGACCATCAAGTTCCTGGACTACAACCAGCCGGTCGAGGTGGCCGCGCCGCCCGCCGACCAGGTCGTCGACCTCGCCGAGATGATGAAGGGCGCGGGCGAAAGCTGACCCCCGGGTCCGGCACGCACGACGAACAAGGTTTTCTTTCATGGGGGAGCACGTAATGAACAAGGCTGTCTGGACGCGAACCGGTGCCGCCCTTGCGGGCGCCGCACTGCTCGCGGGCGGCCTCACGGCCTGCGGCGCGGACGAGCCCGCCGCGGGCAAGGACGGGGGCGCCGCCTCGAAGAGCGAGGCGGCCAAGGCCCCCGCGCCCGCGGAGGCGGTGAAGGCGGCCTACCTCAAGACGGTGGCGGCCAAGTCCGCCAAGGTCGAGCTGACGACCACCGACCCGGCCCAGAAGACCTCGGCCCACTCCGGCTCCAAGGGCTGGTACCCGTCCAGCCACGACATCGTGCTGAAGAGCGACGGGCGCGACAAGCGCTCGATCATGATCGGCGACGTCATCTGGAGCAAGCTGGACAAGCCCGTGAAGGGCAAGTCCTGGATGAAGATGAGCCTGGCCAAGGACGGAAAGCCGGGCGTGCGGCGGGGCGAGGACCCCGCCGAGTACCTCGCGATGCTCCTCGGACAGGACACCGTCCGGTACGTGGGCGCGGAGCAGGTCGACGGGATCGAGGCCGAGCACTACAAGGCGATCCTCACGGACACGGAGCTGCTGAAGGCGGACGACGCCACGAAGGTCATGGAGGAGAAGAACCGCCAGTACCTCCACGAGGCGCTCAAGGGCATCAAGGAGCTCCGGATCGACCTGTGGATCGGCAAGGACGGATACCCCGTCCGCGTCGACTCCACGGAGACGGGAGCCCCGGAGGGCCCGCTCCAGACGAAGGCGAAGTTCTCCGCCTTCGGCACGACTCCCGCCGTCGCCGCGCCGCCGGCCGAGGACACCGTGGACTTCGACGACGTCATCGGCGGATGAGCCGCCGGGCCCCTTGCGGGACCGCCCGCAAGGGGCCCGGTGGACGGATTTGCTCCGTGTCGGGTGGTTCCCGTACTCTTCCGGAGAAGCCAAAGACCGCTGGTCGTTGCCGTGCCTGCAAGGGTGCGGTGGCCGAAGGATCCGCTAACTGCGGACGTCCTGCGCAGGTGTTCAAGGAAAGTTCCCGGACTCGTTCCGGTTGAGCTACGCCCTGGCGCCTGCGCCGGGGCGTTTCGTATTTATGCCCCTTCTGAGCGGTCCTCATCACCCGGAAGGAGGCCGACGCACTATGCCGACGCCCAACAAGGCTGCCGCGGTAGCCGAGCTCACGGACCAGTTCCGCGACTCGAACGCCGCCGTGCTGACCGAGTACCGGGGTCTCACCGTCGCGCAGCTCAAGACGCTGCGTCGCTCTCTCGGTGAGAACGCCCAGTACGCCGTGGTGAAGAACACGCTGACCAAGATTGCGGCCAACCAGGCCGGGATCACCGCGCTGGACGAGCACTTCGCTGGTCCCACCGCGGTCGCCTTCATCACCGGTGACCCGGTGGAGTCGGCGAAGAGCCTGCGTGACTTCGCCAAGGAAAACCCGAACCTCATCATCAAGGCGGGTGTCCTTGATGGTAAGGCGCTCACCGCCGATGAGATCAAGAAGCTTGCGGACCTCGAGTCCCGCGAGGTTCTGCTCAGCAAGCTGGCCGGCGCGTTCAAGGGCAAGCAGTCTCAGGCTGCCTCGCTCTTCCAGGCGCTGCCGTCGAAGTTCGTCCGCACTGCGGAAGCGCTTCGCGTCAAGCTCGCCGAGCAGGGCGGTGCCGAGTAATTCGGCTCGCGCACTGATCCACGCCGCCTAGTGCGTGGGTCAAAGCGGGCCGTTACGCCCGCCTCTATATACATCCGGCACCTGCCGATTTAGTGGAAGGATCGCCCATCATGGCGAAGCTCAGCCAGGAAGACCTGCTCGCTCAGTTCGAGGAGCTCACCCTCATCGAGCTCTCCGAGTTCGTGAAGGCGTTCGAGGAGAAGTTCGACGTCACCGCCGCCGCGGCCGTCGCCGCTGCCCCGGCCGGTGGCGCTGCCGCCCCCGAGGCCGTCGAGGAGCAGGACGAGTTCGACGTCATCCTCACCGGTGCCGGCGACAAGAAGATCCAGGTCATCAAGGTCGTGCGCGAGCTGACCTCCCTCGGCCTGAAGGAGGCCAAGGACCTCGTCGACGGCGCTCCGAAGCCCGTCCTCGAGAAGGTCGCCAAGGAGGCCGCTGACAAGGCTGCCGAGACCCTCAAGGCCGCCGGCGCCACCGTCGAGGTCAAGTAACACCTCTGAGGCCTCTCTGAGGCCTCATCCAAGGGCGATCACCCGTAAGGGTGGTCGCCCTTTGGCGTACCCGGAGTGCCTGATTTGCCCCCGTCTCGTTGGGGAGTAGGGTGATCTTCGTTGCTCTGCGGCAGGGTCCTTCGATGATCCGCTCGGAGCAGGGGGCCTTGACGAACGGGACGCGGCGCGCAATTCTCAGATCCGTCGCGAGATCGGCAGACTCGATCCGAGATCCGAGGCATGGATCGGGCCCGCATCGGGCATGGATCGACTACGAAGAGGGCAGTACTGTTACGCGCTCTGTATGCGAGAGCCGAACCGTTGGACGCAGTTGAAACGACATGGGGAAGGCCTGTTGCCGGTTTCCGGAAACCTGGTCTGGACATCAGTGAGCCTAGTGGCTACACTGACCCTTTGCGCTGCCTGTTAGCTGCCCCCTGCCCGTCGCCAGGGGCATGCCCACGCATGAGCACACTTGATTGAACGGCCCTGAGCTGGTCCTTTTGACCAGATGGGGGGCGCTTGTCTTCTGTGTCAGCTGGGACCGGTACGCGCGTAGTGAGTCCGAGCCCTCGGAAGGACCCCCTCTTGGCCGCCTCGCGCAACGCCTCGACCAATACGAACAACGGTGCCAGCACCGCCCCGCTGCGCATCTCCTTTGCAAAGATCAAGGAGCCCCTCGAGGTTCCGAACCTCCTGGCGCTGCAGACCGAGAGCTTTGACTGGCTGCTCGGCAACGCCGCCTGGAAGTCTCGCGTCGAGTCGGCGCTTGAGAGCGGACAGGACGTTCCCACCAAGTCCGGTCTGGAAGAGATCTTCGAGGAGATCTCGCCGATCGAGGACTTCTCCGGGTCGATGTCGCTGACGTTCCGCGACCACCGTTTCGAGCCGGCGAAGAACTCGGTCGACGAGTGCAAGGACCGCGACTTCACGTACGCGGCGCCGCTTTTCGTCACTGCCGAGTTCACGAACAACGAGACCGGAGAGATCAAGTCTCAGACGGTCTTCATGGGCGATTTCCCGCTCATGACCAACAAGGGCACCTTCGTCATCAACGGCACCGAGCGTGTCGTCGTGTCGCAGCTCGTCCGTTCCCCCGGTGTCTACTTCGACTCCTCCATCGACAAGACGTCCGACAAGGACATCTTCGCCGCCAAGATCATCCCTTCCCGGGGTGCCTGGCTCGAGATGGAGATCGACAAGCGCGACATGGTCGGTGTTCGCATCGACCGCAAGCGCAAGCAGTCCGTCACCGTCCTCCTGAAGGCTCTCGGCTGGACCACCGAGCAGATCCTCGAGGAGTTCGGCGAGTACGAGTCCATGCGCGCCACCCTGGAGAAGGACCACACCCAGGGCCAGGACGACGCGCTGCTCGACATCTACCGCAAGCTGCGTCCCGGCGAACCGCCGACCCGCGAAGCCGCTCAGACGCTGCTCGAGAACCTCTACTTCAACCCGAAGCGCTACGACCTCGCGAAGGTCGGCCGCTACAAGGTGAACAAGAAGCTCGGCGCCGATGAGCCGCTGGACGCCGGCGTGCTCACCACCGACGACGTCATCGCGACCATCAAGTACCTGGTCAAGCTGCACGCCGGTGAGACCGAGACCGTCGGTGAGTCGGGTCGTTCGATCGTCGTCGAGACCGACGACATCGACCACTTCGGCAACCGTCGTCTGCGCAACGTCGGCGAGCTCATCCAGAACCAGGTCCGTACGGGTCTGGCTCGTATGGAGCGCGTCGTCCGCGAGCGGATGACGACCCAGGACGTCGAGGCGATCACGCCGCAGACCCTGATCAACATCCGGCCGGTCGTCGCCTCCATCAAGGAGTTCTTCGGCACCAGCCAGCTGTCGCAGTTCATGGACCAGAACAACCCGCTGTCGGGTCTCACCCACAAGCGCCGTCTGTCGGCGCTTGGCCCGGGTGGTCTGTCCCGTGAGCGGGCCGGCTTCGAGGTCCGAGACGTTCACCCGTCGCACTACGGCCGCATGTGTCCGATCGAGACCCCTGAAGGCCCGAACATCGGTCTGATCGGCTCGCTCGCGTCCTACGGCCGCGTCAACGCGTTCGGCTTCGTCGAGACCCCGTACCGCAAGGTCATCGAGGGTGTCGTCACCGACGAGGTCGACTACCTGACGGCCGACGAGGAAGACCGCTTCGTCATCGCCCAGGCCAACGCCGGCCTGTCCGACGACATGCGCTTCACCGAGAACCGCGTGCTGGTTCGTCGTCGTGGCGGCGAGATCGACTACATCGCCGGCGACGACGTCGACTACATGGACGTCTCCCCGCGCCAGATGGTGTCCGTCGCGACCGCGATGATCCCCTTCCTGGAGCACGACGACGCCAACCGTGCCCTCATGGGCGCGAACATGATGCGCCAGGCCGTTCCGCTCATCAAGGCGGAAGCGCCGCTCGTCGGCACCGGCATGGAGTACCGCTGTGCGGTCGACGCCGGTGACTCGATCCGTGCGGAGAAGGACGGTGTCGTCCAGGAGGTCTCGGCCGACTACATCACCGTCGCCAACGACGACGGCACGTACACCACGTACCGCGTCGCCAAGTTCTCCCGCTCGAACCAGGGCACCTCGGTCAACCAGAAGGTCATCGTCAACGAGGGTGACCGGATCATCGAGTCCCAGGTCCTCGCCGACGGTCCTGCGACCGAAGAGGGCGAAATGGCCCTCGGCAAGAACCTGCTCGTGGCGTTCATGCCCTGGGAAGGTCACAACTACGAGGACGCGATCATCCTGTCGCAGCGCCTCGTACAGGACGACGTCCTCTCCTCGATTCACATCGAGGAGCACGAGGTCGACGCCCGTGACACCAAGCTGGGCCCCGAGGAGATCACCCGGGACATCCCGAACGTCTCCGAGGAGGTCCTGGCGGACCTCGACGAGCGCGGCATCATCCGCATCGGTGCGGACGTCGTCGCCGGCGACATCCTGGTCGGAAAGGTCACGCCCAAGGGCGAGACCGAGCTGACCCCGGAAGAGCGCCTGCTCCGCGCGATCTTCGGTGAGAAGGCCCGCGAGGTGCGTGACACCTCGCTCAAGGTTCCTCACGGTGAGATCGGCAAGGTCATCGGTGTCCGCGTCTTCGACCGCGAGGAGGGCGACGAGCTTCCCCCGGGCGTGAACCAGCTGGTCCGCGTCTACGTCGCCCAGAAGCGCAAGATCACCGACGGTGACAAGCTCGCCGGCCGCCACGGCAACAAGGGTGTCATCTCCAAGATCCTTCCGATCGAGGACATGCCCTTCCTTGAGGACGGCACGCCGGTCGACATCATCCTGAACCCGCTGGGTGTCCCGTCCCGAATGAACCCGGGACAGGTCCTGGAGATCCACCTCGGCTGGCTCGCCAGCCGCGGCTGGGACGTCTCCGGCCTCGCGGAGGAGTGGGCCGAGCGACTGAAGGTCATCGGCGCCGACCGCGTCGAGCCCGGTACCAACGTCGCCACCCCGGTGTTCGACGGTGCCCGCGAGGACGAGATCTCCGGCCTCTTCGAGCACACCATCCCGAACCGCGACGGCGACCGCCTGGTCCTCCCGTCCGGCAAGGCGCGTCTGTTCGACGGCCGCTCCGGCGAGCCGTTCCCGGAGCCGGTCTCGGTCGGCTACATGTACATCCTGAAGCTCCACCACCTGGTCGATGACAAGCTCCACGCTCGGTCGACCGGTCCGTACTCGATGATCACGCAGCAGCCGCTGGGTGGTAAGGCGCAGTTCGGTGGCCAGCGCTTCGGTGAGATGGAGGTGTGGGCGCTTGAGGCTTATGGCGCCGCTTACGCCCTCCAGGAGCTCCTGACCATCAAGTCCGATGACGTGACCGGCCGCGTGAAGGTCTACGAGGCCATCGTCAAGGGCGAGAACATCCCCGAGCCGGGCATTCCCGAGTCCTTCAAGGTGCTCATCAAGGAAATGCAGTCGCTCTGCCTCAACGTGGAGGTGCTGTCCTCGGACGGCATGTCCATCGAGATGCGCGACACCGACGAGGACGTCTTCCGCGCGGCGGAGGAGCTCGGTATCGACCTGTCCCGGCGTGAGCCGAGCAGCGTCGAAGAGGTCTGACGGGCCTGACGGGGGGCTCGCTCAAGAGCCCCCCGTCATCCCCGGGACCGTTCAGACCATGATTGAGACTCGACCCCGAAAGAGGGATTGACGCACAGTGCTCGACGTCAACTTCTTCGACGAGCTGCGGATCGGCCTTGCCACCGCGGACGACATCCGAACCTGGTCCCACGGCGAGGTCAAGAAGCCGGAGACCATCAACTACCGCACCCTCAAGCCCGAGAAGGACGGACTCTTCTGCGAGAAGATCTTCGGTCCGACCCGGGACTGGGAGTGCTACTGCGGTAAGTACAAGCGTGTCCGCTTCAAGGGCATCATCTGTGAGCGTTGTGGCGTCGAAGTCACGCGCGCCAAGGTGCGTCGCGAGCGGATGGGCCACATCGAGCTTGCCGCTCCCGTCACCCACATCTGGTACTTCAAGGGCGTCCCGTCGCGCCTCGGATACCTGCTGGACCTCGCGCCGAAGGACCTCGAAAAGGTCATCTACTTCGCCGCGTACATGATCACGTTCGTGGACGACGAGCGCCGCACCCGCGACCTCCCGTCCCTGGAGGCGCACGTCTCCGTCGAGCGCCAGCAGATCGAGAACCGACGCGACTCGGACCTCGAAGGCCGTGCCAAGAAGCTCGAGACCGACCTGGCCGAGCTCGAGGCCGAGGGCGCCAAGGCCGACGTACGCCGCAAGGTGCGCGAAGGTGCCGAGCGCGAGATGAAGCAGCTCCGTGACCGCGCCCAGCGCGAGATCGACCGCCTCGACGAGGTGTGGGCCCGCTTCAAGAACCTCAAGGTCCAGGACCTCGAGGGCGACGAGCTGCTCTACCGCGAGCTGCGCGACCGCTTCGGTACGTACTTCGACGGCTGCATGGGCGCCGCGGCGCTCCAGAAGCGTCTGGAGTCCTTCGACCTCGACGAAGAGGCCGAGCGCCTCCGCGAGATCATCCGTACCGGCAAGGGCCAGAAGAAGACCCGTGCGCTCAAGCGCCTCAAGGTCGTCTCCGCGTTCCTGCAGACCAGCAACAAGCCCAAGGGCATGGTTCTGGACTGCGTGCCGGTGATCCCGCCGGACCTGCGTCCGATGGTGCAGCTGGACGGTGGCCGCTTCGCGACCTCCGACCTGAACGACCTGTACCGCCGCGTGATCAACCGCAACAACCGTCTGAAGCGCCTCCTCGACCTCGGTGCCCCCGAGATCATCGTGAACAACGAGAAGCGCATGCTTCAGGAGGCCGTCGACGCCCTCTTCGACAACGGTCGTCGTGGTCGTCCGGTCACCGGTCCCGGTAACCGCCCGCTGAAGTCCCTGAGCGACATGCTCAAGGGCAAGCAGGGTCGATTCCGTCAGAACCTCCTCGGCAAGCGCGTGGACTACTCCGCGCGTTCCGTGATCGTCGTCGGTCCCCAGCTGAAGCTGCACCAGTGTGGTCTGCCCAAGGCCATGGCGCTGGAGCTCTTCAAGCCGTTCGTGATGAAGCGCCTGGTCGACCTGAACCACGCGCAGAACATCAAGTCGGCGAAGCGCATGGTCGAGCGCGGCCGCACGGTCGTCTACGACGTGCTCGAAGAGGTCATCGCCGAGCACCCGGTTCTGCTGAACCGTGCGCCCACGCTGCACCGCCTCGGCATCCAGGCCTTCGAGCCCCAGCTGGTCGAAGGCAAGGCCATCCAGATCCACCCGCTCGTCTGCACCGCGTTCAACGCGGACTTCGACGGTGACCAGATGGCCGTGCACCTGCCGCTTTCGGCAGAGGCGCAGGCCGAGGCCCGCATCCTGATGCTGTCCTCGAACAACATCCTGAAGCCGGCAGACGGTCGTCCCGTCACCATGCCGACCCAGGACATGGTGCTGGGTCTGTTCTTCCTCACCACCGACGGCGAGCTCCGTGACGTCAAGGGCGAGGGCCGCGCGTTCGGCTCGACCGCCGAGGCGACCATGGCGTTCGACAACGGCGAGCTGGCTCTCCAGTCGGCCGTGGACATCCGCTTCCCGGTGGGCACCATCCCGCCGCGCGGCTGGGTGGCCCCGATCGCCGAAGAGGGCGAGCAGGAGTTCCAGCCGGGCGACAGCTTCCGTCTGAAGACGACCCTGGGTCGCGCGCTCTTCAACGAGCTGCTTCCCGAGGACTACCCGTTCGTCGACTACTCGGTGGGCAAGAAGCAGCTCTCCGAGATCGTCAACGACCTGGCGGAGCGCTACCCCAAGGTCATCGTGGCGGCGACGCTCGACAACCTGAAGGCGGCCGGCTTCCACTGGGCGACCCGTTCGGGCGTCACCGTGGCCATCTCCGACGTCGTCGTGCCCGAGGCCAAGAAGGCCATCGTCAAGGGCTACGAGGAGCTGGACGAGAAGGTCCAGAAGCAGTACGAGCGCGGTCTGATCACCAAGGACGAGCGCACGCAGGAGCTCATCGCGATCTGGACCAAGGCGACCAACGAGGTTGCCGAGGCGATGAACGCGAACTTCCCCAAGACGAACCCCATCTTCATGATGGTTGACTCGGGTGCCCGAGGAAACATGATGCAGATGCGACAGATCGCCGGTATGCGTGGTCTGGTGTCGAACGCGAAGAACGAGACCATCCCGCGTCCGATCAAGGCGTCCTTCCGTGAGGGCCTCACCGTTCTGGAGTACTTCATCTCCACGCACGGTGCCCGTAAGGGTCTGGCGGACACCGCCCTGCGTACCGCCGACTCGGGTTACCTGACCCGTCGTCTGGTGGACGTCTCGCAGGACGTCATCATCCGCGAGGAAGACTGCGGCACCGAGCGCGGCCTGAAGCTGAAGATCGCCGTTCGCGGCGAGGACGGCGTGCTGCGCAAGGCCGACGACGTCGAGACCTCGATCTACGCCCGCATGCTGGCCGAGGACGTCGTCATCGACGGCAAGGTCATCGCGCCGGCCAACGTCGACCTCGGTGACGTGCTCATCGACGCCCTGGTCGCCAACGGCGTCGAGGAGGTCAAGACCCGCTCGGTCCTGACCTGTGAGTCCGCGGTCGGCACCTGTGCCTTCTGCTACGGACGCTCGCTCGCCACCGGCAAGCTGGTCGACATCGGTGAGGCGGTCGGCATCATCGCCGCCCAGTCCATCGGTGAGCCCGGTACCCAGCTGACGATGCGTACCTTCCACACCGGTGGTGTGGCCGGTGACGACATCACGCAGGGTCTGCCGCGTGTCGTCGAGCTCTTCGAGGCCCGTACCCCGAAGGGTGTCGCCCCGATCTCCGAGGCCGCCGGCCGCGTGCGGATCGAGGAGACCGAGAAGACGAAGAAGATCGTCATCACGCCCGACGACGGCAGCGAGGAGACGGCCTTCCCGATCTCCAAGCGCGCCAAGGTCATCGTCGGCGAGGGCGACCACGTCGAGGTCGGCCAGAAGCTGACCATGGGTGCCACCAACCCGCACGACGTGCTGCGCATCCTCGGCCAGCGTGCGGTCCAGGTCCACCTGGTCGGCGAAGTCCAGAAGGTCTACAACTCGCAGGGCGTGTCGATCCACGACAAGCACATCGAGATCATCATCCGGCAGATGCTGCGCCGCGTGACGATCATCGAGTCCGGCGACGCGGAGCTCCTGCCGGGCGAGCTGGTCGAGCGGTCGAAGTTCGAGACCGAGAACCGTCGTGTGGTCACCGAGGGCGGTCACCCCGCCTCCGGCCGTCCGCAGCTGATGGGTATCACCAAGGCCTCGCTCGCGACCGAGTCCTGGCTGTCGGCGGCGTCCTTCCAGGAGACGACCAGGGTTCTGACGGACGCGGCGATCAACGCCAAGTCCGACTCCCTGATCGGCCTCAAGGAGAACGTCATCATCGGTAAGCTCATCCCGGCCGGTACGGGCCTCGCCCGCTACCGCAACATCCGGGTCGAGCCGACCGAGGAAGCCAAGGCCGCGATGTACTCGGCCGTCGGCTACGACGACATCGACTACTCGCCCTTCGGCACCGGCTCCGGCCAGGCTGTCCCGCTGGAGGACTACGACTACGGCCCGTACAACGGCTGAGGTCGCTAAGCAGTAGGCAGTTCGAAGAAGCCCCCCGCCGCTCCGAGAGGAGAGGCGGGGGGCTTCTTCGTGTCGTGGACGCCGTCGTCGATCGGGCCCGGCGTGGATCAGGTCCCGGTGCGGCGGCGCAGGCCCGTCACGGTGACCGAGGCCAGGGCCAGGAGGGCGAGGGTGGCCCCGGCCAGGCCGGGGGTGAGGCCCTTGGGGCGGAAGGTGCAGGAGACCTTGTCGGCGCCCCGCGGGATGTCCAGGGAGACCAGGCCGTGGAAGCTCTTCACCGGGGCCGAGCACTGCCAGCCGGGGACGGCGGTCATCGCGAAGACGGCGGTGCCGGAGGCGTGCTTCGGGAGGGTGGCCTCGATGGTGTGGCCTCCCGCGCTGACGTGGGTGGCGCCCGTGACGGTGAGGCGGCCGACCGTGGTGGCGAGCGCGGCCCGGTCCAGGCAGCCGACGGGGTGCGGGCCGGCGGTGCCGCCCCGGGTACGGGTCCGCACGGTGACGTCGACCCGGCCGGAGGCGGGGACCTCGCCCAGGCGCAGGACCCCGGCCGTCCTGTCCCGCAGGGGCCTCTCGGTGCCCGCGTAGGCGAGGGTGCCGTACAGCCGGGGCGAGTACCAGAAGGCTTCGGAGCCGGGGGTGCACCGGGCGGTGTAGCGCTGTTTCGCGGCGCTGCCGCCGCGGGCGACGGGCGGGACCCGGTAGACGGTGGCGCCGAGGAGCTGCTCCTGGTGGGCGTAGACGGCGGCCGGGGGATTGGGGGAGGTGTACGGGGCGCTGCGGACGGTGACCAGCGGCGGTGTGGGGAAGGTGCGGGCCCTCCAGCCGTCCTTCTCCGGACTCGGTTCGGCGCGGGCGCCGATCGAGAAGATCGCGTCCAGGACGGGATTGTCGGCGCCGAAGAAGGTGCGGCCGTCGTTCTTGTAGCCGTAGCCGAGGGGTTCGAGGGCCTCGTAGGTGGCCTCGGGGAGGTAGCTGCTGTAGTACTGCGGGCCCTGCGCCCGGAGCGCGAGCGCGTCGTTGTACGAGGTCTGCGGGCCGCCCGGGTCGGTGCGGTACGCGGGCCAGCGGTCGACCGAGCGGACGGCGTCGAAGTGGTTCGTGATCGACCTGCTGGAGGTGACGACCGGCTTCGCCCAGCGTTCGCGGGCGCGGCGGGCGTCCGCGCTCGCCGCGGCGGCGGTGGATTCGGCGAAGACGACGCCGACCATGAGGACCGCGGCCACGGGGACCAGTACCCGGTGCTTCTCGCCCACGGCCAGGAGGACCAGCGCGAGGAGCGACACCGCGCCGCCGCCCAGGACGGCCGGCCAGGTGGCGCCGCCGAAGTCGTTGGTGTGGCGCAGCGCGAACGTGGCGGCGACCAGCAGGGCCGCCGTCAGGGCCAGGTGGAGCGGGCGCGGCCGGTTGGCCAGCGACAGCCAGGCGATGACCACCACCAGGCCGCTGAACACGAAGGCCTCGCGGTACGGGTTGCCGTTCGGCACCGCGAGCCCGTGCCACACGTACTGGGTGGGCGGGAACTGGAAGGAGACGGCGACGAGCAGGGCCGCCCCCGTCCATGCCAGGCGGGTCCTGCGCGCGATCCCCGTGTTGAGGAGGAAGGACCCGGCCAGGATCAGGCCGAGCGAGGCCACGTACAGCCGGGGCCGGCCGCCCCACAGGTGGGTGCCGGGGAGCATGCCCGTCAGGAAGACCTCGATCCGGACCGGATCGAAGGCGGCCGCCCTGGTGGGCTGGGCGGCCCCGCTGGACAGGAACGCGGGCAGGAGCAGGGGGAGCGTGAGAAGGATGCCGGTCGCGGCGGCCGTCGCGGCCCGCCACACGGCGCGCAGCCGCTGGGCTCCGGTGAGGTCGAGGACGATCAGGCGGACGGCGAGGAGCACGCACGCGGCCATCGTCGCCATCATCGCGGTGTAGAAGTTCCCGAACCAGGCGAGCGAGACCAGCAGGGCCGCGCCCGGCCAGCGGCGGTCCTCCAGGCACCACTCGACGGCGATGCCCAGGAGCGGGAGCGCGACCAGGCCCCACAACCACATCGGGATGTACGAGGCGTCGCTGAGAGCCCAGCCGCACAGCCCGTAGACGGCGCCCAGCACGCCCCGCTGCCACCACGGGCCGGGGTGGAGCTTGCCGAGGTAGACGGCCATCAGGGCGGCGGCGGTGCCCATCGTGACCGGGGTGATCGCGAAGACGGCGAGGTCCACGTGGGCGCGGGGGACGAGGACGGCCAGCCAGGAGAAGGGGTTGCCGAGGTAGGTGTGGTAGTCGGACAGGAACTGCTGGCCGAAGCCGCCGTGCCAGGTGAAGAGGAGGTCGCCGGCGGCCCGGCCGTGCACCAGGTCCCACAGCGCCCGGTGGAAGGGGACGTACTGGTTGGCCTGGTCGTTGACGGCCCGGCCGGTGTGGCCGAAGGGGAAGGTGCCGCGGGCCGCCCAGGACGCGACGAAGGCGCCCGAGGCCGTGAGGAACGCGAGGAGCGGGCCGGGGAAGCGGGCGGCGCGGCGCGGTGCGGGCCGGGGCCGGTCCTGATCGGGAGGTGGACTGCTCTGCGTCGCGGGCTCGACGGCCAAGGTCCCCAAGGGTCTGCTCCCTGCTGGTCGACTGTCCGACTGGTGGCACGTCGGATCCGGCGCCCATGGTGTCGCGCAGCGGCTCCGGTCCACGGCGACGGACGGCTGGTCCGGCCGGTGCGGGTCCGTCACGGGCGTCCGCCCTACGGGTGCGGGGCCCGGCGGCGGTGCGGGCGGCGGCGGCCCGGGGCAGGCGGGGGCAGGCGGGGGCCGCCGGACGCGTGGACCGGGGCGGGTGGCGGGACGGCCGTCGCCGGGGCGCTCCGGACGGGTGTGCGCAGGGTGTGCCAGGCGGCCCCGGACACGGGGTTCCTCCTTTCGGTGGAGCGCGCGGGCCGCGGTTGCCGGCCGGGGAGCACGCGTCCTCGGGACGCGCCTGAACCCACGGCCACCGCCCCGGTACGGTGCGTGCGGCCGCGAGCGGCTGGGGGCTCCGCCTAGCACATGTGCACCACGGGCGCACATCGCAGGGGTCGCATCCGGGCTTCGGCCTTGTGGCGACTGGCCAGGGGGCCCTTCGGGCTGCGGGGTCCGGGGCTTTTGTTTTGACCGGAGTGGATGCGGTAGGTACGCTCAGACCTTGTGCCTGGGGTGTGCCTGGGCTCCTGTGCGTGTCCATCAACCGCACCTGAGCCGTATCAGCCACCGCGATTCGTGCGTTTCCACGCTTGCGTGGAGGTCCGCCGGATCCGACACACCCGACCGCGTGGGTCGGCAAATGTTCCAGGTTAGCTTCACTACACGGCACACAGAAACCGGAGAAGTAGTGCCTACGATCCAGCAGCTGGTCCGTAAGGGCCGGCAGGACAAGGTCGAGAAGACCAAGACCCCCGCGCTTGAGGCTTCGCCCCAGCGCCGTGGCGTCTGCACGCGTGTGTTCACGACCACCCCGAAGAAGCCGAACTCGGCGCTGCGTAAGGTCGCGCGTGTGCGTCTGACCTCTGGCATCGAGGTCACGGCCTACATTCCGGGTGAGGGACACAACCTGCAGGAGCACTCGATCGTGCTCGTGCGTGGTGGCCGTGTGAAGGACCTGCCGGGTGTTCGTTACAAGATCATCCGTGGTGCGCTTGACACGCAGGCTGTCAAGAACCGCAAGCAGGCCCGCAGCCGCTACGGCGCCAAGAAGGAGAAGTAAAAAATGCCTCGTAAGGGCCCCGCCCCGAAGCGCCCGGTCATCATCGACCCGGTCTACGCATCTCCTCTGGTGACGTCGCTCATCAACAAGATCCTCCTGAACGGCAAGCGCTCCACCGCCGAGCGCATCGTTTACGGCGCCATGGAAGGCCTCCGCGAGAAGACCGGCAACGACCCGGTCATCACGCTGAAGCGCGCGCTGGAGAACGTCAAGCCGTCGCTTGAGGTCAAGTCCCGCCGTGTCGGTGGCGCCACCTACCAGGTGCCGATCGAGGTCAAGCCGGGTCGTCAGTCGACCCTCGCGCTGCGCTGGCTCGTGGGTTACTCCCGCGCCCGCCGCGAGAAGACGATGACCGAGCGCCTCATGAACGAGCTGCTCGACGCGTCGAACGGTCTTGGCGCTGCCGTCAAGAAGCGTGAGGACACGCACAAGATGGCCGAGTCCAACAAGGCCTTCGCGCACTACCGCTGGTAGTCCCAACCCACATCGAGACCGAGAGAAGACTGAGCCGATATGGCTACCACTTCGCTTGACCTGGCCAAGGTGCGCAACATCGGCATCATGGCTCACATCGACGCGGGCAAGACGACCACCACCGAGCGCATCCTGTTCTACACCGGTGTGTCTTACAAGATCGGTGAAGTCCACGACGGCGCTGCCACGATGGACTGGATGGAGCAGGAGCAGGAGCGCGGCATCACGATCACGTCTGCCGCGACGACCTGCCACTGGCCGCTCGAAGACGTCGACCACACCATCAACATCATCGACACCCCGGGTCACGTGGACTTCACGGTCGAGGTGGAGCGTTCGCTCCGCGTCCTCGACGGTGCCGTCACCGTGTTCGACGGTGTCGCCGGTGTGGAGCCGCAGTCCGAGACCGTTTGGCGTCAGGCGGACCGCTACGGCGTCCCGCGCATCTGCTTCGTCAACAAGCTGGACCGCACGGGCGCCGAGTTCCACCGCTGTGTCGACATGATCAAGGACCGCCTCGGTGCGGTTCCGATCGTCATGCAGCTCCCCATCGGTGCCGAGATGGACTTCCAGGGCGTTGTCGACCTGGTCACCATGAAGGCGTTCGTCTGGTCCGCCGAGGCGACCAAGGGCGAGATGTACGACATCGTCGACATCCCGGCCACGCACACCGAAGCCGCTGAAGAGTGGCGTGCGAAGCTCGTCGAGACCGTTGCCGAGAACGACGACCAGATCATGGAGCTGTTCCTGGAGGGCGTCGAGCCCACCGTCGAGCAGCTGCACGACGCTGTGCGTCGCATCATCATCGGCTCCAAGGGCGACAAGGGTGCCACCGTCACCGCGGTGTTCTGTGGCACGGCGTTCAAGAACAAGGGCGTTCAGCCCCTGCTCGACGCCGTCGTCCGCTACCTCCCGTCGCCCCTGGACATCGAGGCCATCGAAGGCCACGACGTCCGGGACGCCGAGGTCGTCGTGAAGCGCAAGCCCTCGGACGACGAGCCCCTCGCGGCGCTCGCGTTCAAGATCATGCGTGACCCGCACCTCGGTAAGCTCACCTTCGTCCGGGTTTACTCGGGCCGCCTGGAGGCCGGCACCTCGGTGCTGAACTCCGTCAAGGGCAAGAAGGAGCGCATCGGCAAGATCTACCGCATGCACGCGAACAAGCGTGAAGAGATCGAAGCGGTGGGCGCCGGTGACATCGTCGCCGTCATGGGCCTGAAGCAGACCACCACCGGTGAGACGCTGTGTGACGACAAGAACCCGGTCATCCTGGAGTCCATGGACTTCCCGGCCCCGGTCATTCAGGTCGCCATCGAGCCCAAGTCCAAGGGTGACCAGGAGAAGCTGGGTGTAGCCATCCAGTCTCTCGCGGAGGAGGACCCCTCCTTCCACGTTCACTCGGACGAAGAGACCGGCCAGACCATCCTCGGTGGTATGGGCGAGCTGCACCTCGAGGTGCTGGTCGACCGTATGAAGCGCGAGTTCAAGGTCGAGGCCAACGTCGGCAAGCCGCAGGTCGCTTACCGCGAGACGATCCGCCAGACGGTGGAGCGTCACGACTACACCCACAAGAAGCAGACCGGTGGTACCGGTCAGTTCGCCAAGGTGCAGATCGCGATCGAGCCGATCCTCGAGGCCGACGGTCCGGCGTACGAGTTCGTGAACAAGGTCACCGGTGGCCGCATCCCGAGGGAGTACATCCCCTCGGTCGACGCGGGTGCGCAGGAAGCCATGAAGTTCGGCATCCTCGCCGGCTACGAGATGACGGGCGTCCGCGTCATTCTTCTCGACGGTGGCTACCACGAGGTCGACTCCTCCGAGCTCGCCTTCAAGATCGCCGGTTCGCAGGCCTTCAAGGAGGCCGCGCGCAAGGCTTCTCCCGTGCTCCTCGAGCCGATGATGGCCGTCGAGGTCACCACGCCGGAGGAGTCCATGGGTGACGTCATCGGTGACATCAACTCCCGTCGTGGCCAGATCCAGGCCATGGAGGAGCGTCACGGTGCTCGCCTCGTGAAGGGCCTCGTGCCCCTCTCGGAGATGTTCGGCTACGTCGGAGACCTCCGCAGCAAGACCTCGGGTCGCGCCAGCTACTCGATGCAGTTCGACTCCTACGCCGAGGTTCCCCGGAACGTCGCCGAGGAGATCATCGCGAAGGCCAAGGGCGAGTAACTCTTCCGAGTACACGCTTTAGGCTTGTCACCGGAGCCTCTGGGGCAACAGGAGTAACCCTCCCGTTGCCCCGGGGAACCGGCTTTCCAGCAAAGATCACCTGGCGCCGATGAGCAAGGCGTACAGAACCACTCTCCAGGAGGACCCCGTGGCGAAGGCGAAGTTCGAGCGGACTAAGCCGCACGTCAACATCGGCACCATCGGTCACATTGACCACGGTAAGACGACCCTCACGGCCGCCATTACCAAGGTGCTGCACGACGCGTACCCGGACCTGAACGAGGCCTCGGCCTTCGACCAGATCGACAAGGCTCCCGAAGAGCGCCAGCGCGGTATCACCATCTCCATCGCGCACGTCGAGTACCAGACCGAGGCGCGTCACTACGCCCACGTCGACTGCCCGGGTCACGCGGACTACATCAAGAACATGATCACCGGTGCCGCGCAGATGGACGGCGCGATCCTCGTGGTCGCCGCCACCGACGGCCCGATGCCGCAGACCAAGGAGCACGTGCTCCTGGCCCGCCAGGTCGGCGTTCCGTACATCGTCGTCGCGCTGAACAAGGCCGACATGGTGGACGACGAGGAGATCCTGGAGCTCGTCGAGCTCGAGGTTCGTGAGCTCCTCTCCGACTACGAGTTCCCGGGCGACGACCTTCCGGTCGTCCGCGTCTCCGCGCTGAAGGCGCTCGAGGGCGACAAGGAGTGGGGCGAGAAGCTTCTCGGCCTCATGGCTGCCGTCGACGAGGCGATCCCGACCCCGCCGCGTGACACCGAGCTGCCGTTCCTCATGCCCGTCGAGGACGTCTTCACGATCACCGGTCGCGGTACCGTCGTCACCGGCCGTATCGAGCGTGGTGTCCTGAAGGTCAACGAGACCGTCGACATCATCGGTATCAAGGAGACCAAGACCACCACCACGGTCACCGGTATCGAGATGTTCCGCAAGCTGCTCGACGAGGGCCAGGCGGGCGAGAACGTCGGTCTGCTCCTCCGTGGCATCAAGCGCGAGGACGTCGAGCGCGGCCAGGTCATCATCAAGCCCGGTTCGGTCACCCCGCACACCGAGTTCGAGGCCCAGGCCTACATCCTGTCGAAGGACGAGGGTGGCCGTCACACCCCCTTCTTCAACAACTACCGTCCGCAGTTCTACTTCCGTACCACCGACGTCACGGGTGTTGTCACCCTGCCGGCCGGCACGGAGATGGTCATGCCGGGCGACAACACCGAGATGACGGTCGCGCTGATCCAGCCGGTCGCCATGGAGGAGGGCCTCAAGTTCGCCATCCGTGAGGGTGGTCGTACCGTGGGCGCCGGCCAGGTCACCAAGATCACGAAGTAATTCGTGTTCTGACCTGGTAGCTCGCTGACGCGGGCACCATGTTTGACAGGAGGGCCCCTTCCCCGTCGTTCACGCGACGGGGGAGGGGCCCTTCGTCGTACGGGCTCACCTGCCGAGGGGCTCGTGTACGCCGCTGCGTGCGCGGCGGCTACCTCACCCGCAGGGACTCCGTGAACTCGATGCAGGCGGCGTAGTCCGGCAGCAGGCCGGAGGCGGCGGCGTCGGCCAGCGAGGGGGCCGCGTCGTCGCGGGCCGACAGCAGCGGGACGTCCGCCGGCCAGTCGATGCCCAGGTCGGGGTCGAGCGGGTGGACCGAGTGCTCGCTCGTCGGGTTGTACGTCTCCGAGCAGACGTAGGACAGGGTGGCGTCGTCCGTCAGCGCGCAGAAGCCGTGGCCCATGCCCTCGGGGAGGTAGACGGCGCGGCGGTCCAGGTCGTCCAGGCGGATGCCTTCCCAGCGGCCGAAGGTCGGGGAGCCGACCCGGATGTCCACGATGATGTCGAGCACGGCGCCGCGCACGCAGGTGACGTACTTGGCCTGGCCGCGCGGGACGTCGGCGAAGTGGATGCCGCGGACCACACCGCGCTGGGACACCGAGAGGTTGGCCTGCGCCAGGTTCAGCGGGTGCCCGACGACCTCGGCGAGGCGGTCGAAGCGGTACCACTCCATGAACATGCCGCGCGGGTCGCCGTGCTGCTGGGGCGTGATCTCGAAGGTGCCCTCGATGGAGAGCTCGCGGAACTTCATCGTGCGCCCTCCTCTTCGAGCAGCCCGATCAGGTAGTCCCCGTATCCGCTCTTGGTGAGCGGCCCGGCCAGCGCGCGCAGCTGCGCGGAGTCGATCAGGCCCGCCCGCCAGGCGGCTTCCTCGACGCAGCCGATCTTGAAGCCCTGACGCTCCTCGATCACCCGCACGAACTCCGAGGCCTGCACCATCGAGACGAAGGTGCCGGTGTCCAGCCAGGCGGTACCGCGGTCGAGGATGGTGACCTGCAGCCGGCCGGCCTGGAGGTACGCGTCGTTGACGGCGGTGATCTCCAGCTCCCCCCGGGCGCTGGGCTTCAGGCCGGCGGCTATCTCCACGACCTGGTTGTCGTAGAAGTACAGACCGGGCACGGCGTAGCGGGACTTGGGCTTGGCCGGCTTCTCCTCGATGGACACGGCCTGGCCGTCCTCGTCGAACTCGACCACGCCGTACGCGCTGGGGTCCGCCACCGGGTACGCGAAGACCCGGCCGCCCTTGCAGTCGGTGTGCTGCGCCAGGCGGGTGCCGAGGCCGCTGCCGTGGAAGATGTTGTCGCCGAGGATCAGGGCGACGGAGTCGTCGCCTATGAAGTCGGCGCCGAGCACGAAGGCCTGGGCTATGCCTTCGGGGCGCTCCTGGACGGCGTACTCCAGCCGGATGCCGAACTGCGAGCCGTCGCCGAGCAGGCGTTCGAACTGGTCGCGGTCGTTCGGGGTGGTGATGACGAGGATCTCGCTGATCCCGGCCATGAGCAGAGTCGAGAGCGGGTAGTAGATCATCGGCTTGTCGAAGACGGGCAGTAGCTGCTTCGAAACTGCCCGCGTCAGCGGCCAGAGTCGGGATCCGGTGCCGCCGGCCAAGAGAATTCCACGCATGGCGCCACACTATGCGAGCGGGCGGGGCAGTTTCCGGTTCAGTCGATAACGGCCGGAGCGCGCGGCTAATGTTTACTTCATGTGCATCCTCGTGAGGGGCGGATTCCGGCCCGGATGGAACGGCCGGATATCGGCGAAGGGCATTCCGGCGTGCGACAACGCGGGCGCCGAATATGGAGGGGCCCCGGGGGCCGAGACGAAGGCGGCAGCGCAGCGGTGACGGGTGACCGGGGGGAAGGCCGCTGGCTCGTCACGGGCGCGGCCGGGATGCTGGGCCAGGAGGTCCTGGCCGAACTGCGGCGCCGGGCGATCGAGAGCGTGGGCCTCGGCCGCAGCGAACTGGACATCACCGACCCGGCCGCCGTCCGGGCCGCCCTCAAGGGCGTGAGCCTCGTCGTCAACTGCGCCGGCTGGACCGACGTGGACGGCGCGGAAGCGGCCGAGGAGGCCGCCGCCGCCGTCAACGGCGCCGGCACACGGATCCTCGCCGAGGCCTGCGCCGCCAACGGAGCGCGCCTGCTGCAGGTTTCCACCGACTACGTGCTGCCCGGGGACGGTTCGCAGGCCTACGCCGAGGACGCGGCCACCGGGCCGGTGAACGCGTACGGCCGCTCCAAGCTGCTCGGCGAGCAGGCCGTGGCCGAACTCCTGCCGAAGGACGGCTACGTGGTGCGCACCGCCTGGCTGTACGGGGAGTACGGTCCGAACTTCGTCGCCACCATGCTCAAGCTGGCCGTCCAGCGGGACACCCTGGACGTGGTCAACGACCAACGGGGCCAGCCCACTTCGTGCGTGGCGCTCGCCCGGCGGCTCGTCGAGCTCGGATGCGCCGCGCTGGCCGGCCAGGCCCCGGCGGGCATCTACCACGGCACCGCGAGCGGGGTCACCACCTGGTTCGGGCTGGCCCGCGAGGTCTACCGGCTGTCCGGCCTGGACCCCGAGCGGATCCGTCCGACCACGTCGGATGCCTATCTCCGGCCCGCGGCCCGCCCCGCCTTCAGCGTCCTCGCACACGACCGCTGGGCCCAGGCGGGCCTGGCCCCGATGAGCGACTGGCGTGAGCAGCTGGCCGACGCGCTCGTGACCCCTGGCTTCGCCGCTCTGGCCCGCCAGGCCCGGGACGGCCGGGTGGGCTGAGGGCCCCGCCTTCGCATTCCTCGCGGGCTCCGACCTGCGGTTCACCGGGATATCGCCGGACGTCCTGCGCGCCGAATACTCGGGGCGGGTAAGGCCGGCTGGCCCCCGGTCAATGGCGGCGACATCTGTTGTGAAATTCCGCTTCGGAAACGTGGGAGTCCATGAGGTATTTCTGGATCCTGCTGTTCCGCATAGCCGGGCCCGGTGGAAGCGAATAGCCTTTTCGGTGCTTTTCGTCGTCACGGCGTATGCGGTGCTCCGCCCGCCGCGGCGTCGCCCGGGCGGCCCGGTACCCCGGTGCCCCGGTGTCGGCCGTGGCGCTGACCTGGTGTTCCGCGGCTCTTGACCGCTCCACCCGACCGGGTGATCCCGAACGTGTGGTCGATGGGAAGATCGACTCCTGCGTCGACGACGGTAAGGCTGATCGCGGACATCGCCGGCTGCTGGGCCAGGCGATACGGGTCCGCAGGCGGGGGTGGGGGACATGGGGAAGAAGCACGACGGCGGAGCGGCCGGTCCGGACGGTCCGGAAGTTCCGGCCGTCTCGGACGAGGACTGGGCGCGGTTCCTGGCGGAGGCCGAGGCGGGCGCGGGGGAGGCCCCCAAGGAGCCCTCCGCCCGGGCGCGCATGGTGACCGAGCGGTTGCGGCACGAGGAGGAGCAGCGCGCCGCGCAGCAGAAGAAGCGTTTCGGCAGGGCCAAGCCGGTCTCCACCGAGCCCGCGGGGTGGCGCACGGGTCCCGCCTGGCAGGAGAGGGAAGGCCGGGGCAAGGCCAAGCGCCGGATCAAGGCCGCGCTGGCCATCGCCTTCGTCGTCGCGCTCGCGCTGATCGCCATCCGGCCGGAGCTGGTGATCGACAAGGTCACGGGCCAGGCCGAGCAGGACGCCAAGGCCGGGCAGCCGCTGGCCGCCGAGACCGCGCGGCCGAGCGCCGCGCCCTCCATGGCGGACCCCGACCTGCCGACGCTCAAGGAGCCCTTCAAGGGCTCCCCGGCCGCGCAGTGGGCCGACGGGGCGGCCGGGATCGAGATCCCGCAGGCAGAGGCCGTCGGCGGCATGAGCAAGGAGAAGATCGCCGACGCGCTGGTGAAGGTCCGGCAATTCCTGGTCACGGCCAACCTGGACCCGGCGACCCTGCGCGGTGAGCGGCCCGAGGCGGCGCTGGCCCTGCTCGACCCGAAGCTGGGGGAGTACAAGACGAACGTGGAGGAGGCCCTCAGGCACCCTTCGGCGAAGAACGACCCGCTCGACCTCTTCAGCCGGTACGACCCGGCCGAGCTGACCCTGGTGGGCGAGGTCGTCAAGGTCCGCGGCCGGATCTGGGTGGAGCCCGGGGACCGCGCGGGGCAGGTCGACCTGAAGACCGACTACACCTTCGTCTACCCGTTCGTGAAGGCGAAGGCGGGCGCCGACCAGGTCGAGCGGACCGTCATGCGGCGCGAGATCACCTTCTCGATCGTCGATCCCCGCAAGTGGGACTCCACCGCCGGCAAGCTGTGGATCGAGGCGACCTACCGCAACATCGGCAACAGCGCCTGTGACGCCGATGACGGCTTCCTGCATCCGCAGTTCGACGATGACGCGCCCACCGGGCCCACTCCCTCCGGCACCCCCGTGGACCCGTACGACCGCAGCAAGGGCCTGGAAACCGACCGGCGGGCGGACTGCGGCATCCTGTCGCGCTCCTGAGCAGGCGCGGGACAAGGGACGGGACCCCCCGCCGCGTGGTGCAGTTTGACCACTCAGCGTGGCGGGGTATTCTCTTCCGCCCGATTGGCGCCATACGTGTCTCGTATGGCAGACTACTCAAGTTGCTCGGCCGTGTGCCGATGCTGCGCGCCTCCCGCCGGGAGGACCGGAAGCAAGTCCCACAGTACTCGTCGCTCTACCTGCCTCTCGGGGCAGCAATGGGGCGGACGTACGGGAATCTTTCGGGAAGCGTCAGCACGGTGCCTGCCAGGTACTCGGTGGGTGTTTGCCCCCGATCTGCGGTCTTGGGACCGCGCCCCCTTGGACGAGGGAATTTCCGTATGGGAATTTTCTGTAGAGGGAGCGCGACACGCCCGACCGCGTGGGTCGGAGGAGAGCGGCGGAGCGATCCGCAGCCGGCCGAGAACCAGAGCGTTTCCACAACAGACAGGACTACGGAGTAGCCATGGCGGGACAGAAGATCCGCATCCGGCTCAAGGCCTACGACCACGAGGTCATCGATTCGTCGGCGAAGAAGATCGTCGAGACGGTGACGCGCACTGGTGCGTCGGTCGCGGGCCCGGTGCCGCTGCCCACTGAGAAGAACGTGTACTGCGTCATCAAGTCGCCGCACAAGTACAAGGACTCGCGCGAGCACTTCGAGATGCGCACTCACAAGCGCCTGATCGACATCCTCGACCCGACGCCCAAGACCGTTGACTCGCTGATGCGCCTGGACCTTCCGGCCGGCGTTGACATCGAGATCAAGCTCTGAGAGGCACGGAGAAGATGGCAAAGCAGATCAAGGGCGTCCTGGGCGAGAAGCTCGGCATGACCCAGGTCTGGGACGAGAACAACCGTGTCGTCCCGGTGACCGTGGTCAAGGCCGGGCCCTGCGTTGTTACCCAGGTCCGTACGAACGACGTCGACGGCTACGAGTCGGTCCAGATCGCCTTCGGCGAGATCGACCCTCGCAAGGTGAACAAGCCCCTCAAGGGTCACTTCGCCAAGGCTGACGTCACCCCCCGCCGCCACCTGGTGGAGCTCCGTACCTCCGACGCCAGCGAGTACACGCTCGGCCAGGAGATCACGGCTGCCGTGTTCGAGTCCGGCGTCAAGGTTGACGTCACGGGCAACAGCAAGGGCAAGGGCTTCGCCGGTGTCATGAAGCGTCACAACTTCAAGGGCCTCGGCGCCGGCCACGGCGTCCAGCGCAAGCACCGCTCCCCCGGTTCGATCGGTGGCTGTGCCACCCCTGGGCGTGTCTTCAAGGGCATGCGCATGGCCGGTCGCATGGGCAACGAGCGCGTCACCACCCAGAACCTGACCATCCACGCGGTTGACGCGGAGAAGGGTCTGCTCCTCATCAAGGGTGCAGTCCCCGGTCCGAACGGCGGCCTCGTCCTGGTCCGTACCGCGGTTAAGGGGGCTTGAGTTAATGAGCACCATTGACATCCTTTCGCCGGCAGGCGACAAGGCCGGTACCGTCGACCTCCCCGCGGAGATCTTCGACGCGAAGACCAGCATTCCGCTGATCCACCAGGTCGTCGTCGCTCAGCTGGCTGCTGCCCGTCAGGGCACGCACAAGACCAAGCGTCGTGGCGAAGTCCGTGGTGGTGGCCGCAAGCCGTACCGCCAGAAGGGCACCGGCCGCGCTCGCCAGGGTTCCACCCGCGCTCCGCAGTTCGTCGGCGGTGGCGTCGTCCACGGCCCGCAGCCGCGTGACTACTCGCAGCGGACCCCGAAGAAGATGAAGGCCGCCGCCCTCCGCGGTGCCCTCTCGGACCGTGCGCGTCACTCCCGCATCCACGTCGTCACCGGCGTGGTCGAGGGTGCCGCCTCCACGAAGGCCGCCAAGACGCTGTTCGGCAAGATCTCGGAGCGCAAGAACCTGCTCCTGGTCGTCGAGCGCGCCGACGAGGCTGCGTGGCTGTCCGCCCGCAACCTGCCCCAGGTGCACATCCTGGAGCCGGGCCAGCTGAACACGTACGACGTGATCGTCTCTGACGACGTGGTCTTCACTCAGGCCGCTTTCGAGTCCTTCGTGTCTGGCCCCAAGGCCGATGAGACCGAAGGGAGCGACGCCTGATGTCTGAGGCGACCGTTACCAGCAAGACCTTCACCGACCCGCGCGACCTGCTGATCAAGCCGGTTGTCTCGGAGAAGAGCTACGCGCTGCTGGACGAGAACAAGTACACGTTCATCGTCGCGCCCGGCTCCAACAAGACTCAGATCAAGCAGGCCGTCGAGGCGGTCTTCGGGGTCAAGGTCACCGGGGTCAACACGATCAACCGTCAGGGTAAGCGCAAGCGCACCAAGACCGGTTTCGGCAAGCGCGCTGACACCAAGCGCGCCATCGTGACCCTCGCTGAGGGCGACCGAATCGACATCTTCGGCGGCCAGGCCTCCTAACGGAGGTCTAGTCGTCCGGAATCGGACGAGGACTGAGAAATGGGTATCCGCAAGTACAAGCCGACGACCCCGGGCCGTCGTGGCTCCAGCGTCGCCGACTTTGTCGAGATCACGCGGTCCACGCCGGAGAAGTCGCTGGTCCGCCCCCTGCACAGCAAGGGCGGCCGTAACAACACCGGTCGGATCACGGTTCGACACCAGGGTGGCGGCCACAAGCGCGCCTACCGTGTGATCGACTTCCGTCGTCACGACAAGGACGGCGTGCCGGCCAAGGTCGCGCACATCGAGTACGACCCCAACCGCACTGCGCGCATCGCGCTTCTGCACTACGCAGACGGCGAGAAGCGCTACATCATTGCGCCGAAGAACCTGAAGCAGGGCGACCGGATTGAGAACGGCCCCACGGCCGACATCAAGCCCGGCAACAACCTGGCTCTCCGCAACATCCCGGTCGGTACCACGATCCACGCGATCGAGCTCCGTCCCGGTGGCGGCGCCAAGTTCGCCCGCTCCGCTGGTGCCTCCGTGCAGCTGCTGGCGAAGGAGGGCACCATGGCCCACCTTCGTATGCCGTCCGGTGAGATCCGTCTCGTCGACGCGCGCTGCCGCGCCACCGTCGGTGAGGTCGGCAACGCCGAGCAGTCGAACATCAACTGGGGCAAGGCCGGCCGCATGCGCTGGAAGGGCGTTCGCCCCTCCGTCCGCGGTGTCGCGATGAACCCGGTCGACCACCCGCACGGTGGTGGTGAGGGTAAGACCTCCGGTGGTCGTCACCCGGTCTCCCCGTGGGGTCAGAAGGAGGGTCGTACTCGCTCGCCGAAGAAGGCTTCGAGCAAGTACATCGTCCGCCGCCGCAAGACGAACAAGAAGCGCTAGGAGCGGGTTTAGATGCCGCGCAGTCTCAAGAAGGGACCCTTCGTCGACGGACACCTCATCAAGAAGGTGGACGTACAGAACGAAGCCGGTACCAAGAACGTCATCAAGACCTGGTCCCGTCGCTCGATGATCATCCCGGCCATGCTGGGTCACACCATCGCGGTGCACAACGGCAAGATCCACGTCCCGGTGTTCGTCACCGAGTCGATGGTCGGCCACAAGCTCGGCGAGTTCTCGCCGACTCGCACCTTCCGCGGCCACGTCAAGGACGACCGGAAGTCGAAGCGCCGCTAAAGGCGGGGTGGTTACGACTATGACTTACACCGAAGGGACAACCATGGAAGCCAGGGCCCAGGCGCGGTACATCCGCGTCACGCCCATGAAGGCCCGCCGAGTGGTGGACCTTATCCGTGGCATGGATGCCACGGAGGCTCAGGCGGTCCTGCGTTTCGCCCCGCAGGCCGCGAGCGTGCCGGTTGGCAAGGTGCTTGACAGCGCCATCGCCAACGCCGCACACAACTACAACCACCCGGACGCCTCCACGCTGGTCATCAGCGAGGCGTACGTGGACGAGGGCCCGACCCTGAAGCGGTTCCGTCCGCGTGCCCAGGGCCGTGCCTACCGGATCCGCAAGCGGACCAGCCACATCACCGTGGTCGTCAGCAGCAAGGAAGGTTCCCGGTAATGGGCCAGAAGGTAAACCCGCACGGGTTCCGGCTCGGCATCACCACCGACTTCAAGTCGCGTTGGTACGCCGACAAGCTGTACAAGGACTACGTCAAGGAAGACGTCGCCATCCGCAGGATGATGACGTCCGGCATGGAGCGCGCCGGCATCTCGAAGGTTGAGATCGAGCGCACCCGTGACCGCGTGCGTGTGGACATCCACACCGCTCGTCCGGGCATCGTCATCGGTCGCCGTGGCGCCGAGGCCGACCGCATCCGCGGTGACCTCGAGAAGCTCACGGGCAAGCAGGTCCAGCTGAACATCCTCGAGGTCAAGAACCCCGAGGTCGACGCTCAGCTGGTCGCGCAGGCTGTTGCCGAGCAGCTCTCCTCCCGCGTCTCCTTCCGTCGCGCCATGCGTAAGAGCATGCAGGGCACGATGAAGGCCGGCGCCAAGGGCATCAAGATCCAGTGTGGCGGTCGCCTCGGCGGCGCCGAGATGTCCCGCTCCGAGTTCTACCGCGAAGGCCGTGTGCCGCTGCACACCCTCCGCGCGAACGTGGACTACGGCTTCTTCGAGGCCAAGACCACCTTCGGCCGTATCGGTGTGAAGGTCTGGATCTACAAGGGCGACGTCAAGAACATCGCCGAGGTTCGCGCCGAGAACGCTGCGGCCCGTGCGGGTAACCGCCCGGCCCGTGGTGCCGCCGGCGCTGGCGACCGTCCCGCCGGCCGTGGTGGCCGTGGTGGCGAGCGCGGCGGCCGTGGTGGCCGCAAGCCGCAGCAGGCTGCTGGTGCCGAGGCCCCCAAGGCCGACGCTCCCGCCGCCGCTCCGGCTGAGAGCACCGGAACGGAGGCCTGACCGACATGCTGATCCCTCGTAGGGTCAAGCACCGCAAGCAGCACCACCCGAAGCGCCGCGGTATGGCCAAGGGCGGTACTGAGGTCTCGTTCGGCGAGTACGGCATCCAGGCGCTTACCCCCGCCTACGTGACGAACCGCCAGATCGAGGCGGCTCGTATCGCGATGACCCGCCACATCAAGCGTGGCGGCAAGGTCTGGATCAACATCTACCCGGACCGTCCCCTGACGAAGAAGCCTGCCGAGACCCGCATGGGTTCCGGTAAGGGTTCTCCCGAGTGGTGGATCGCGAACGTGCACCCGGGCCGGGTCATGTTCGAGCTGTCCTACCCGAACGAGAAGATTGCTCGTGAGGCGCTCACCCGCGCTGCTCACAAGCTTCCGATGAAGTGCCGGATTGTTCGGCGCGAGGCAGGTGAGTCGTGATGGCGACGGGAACCAAGGCGTCCGAGCTGCGTGAGCTCGGTAACGAGGAGCTCGTTGGCAAGCTGCGCGAGGCCAAGGAAGAGCTGTTCAAGCTGCGCTTCCAGGCGGCCACGGGTCAGCTGGAGAACAACGGCCGGCTCAAGTCCGTCCGTAAGGACATCGCTCGCATCTACACCCTGATGCACGAGCGTGAGCTCGGTATCGAGACGGTGGAGAGCGCCTGATGAGCGAGAAGAACGTGACTGAGACGACTGACCGCGGCTTCCGCAAGACCCGTGAGGGTCTTGTCGTCAGCGACAAGATGGACAAGACCGTCGTCGTCGCTGTCGAGGACCGCGTGAAGCACGCTCTGTACGGCAAGGTCATCCGCCGTACGAACAAGCTCAAGGCGCACGACGAGCAGAACGCTGCCGGCGTCGGCGACCGCGTCCTCATCATGGAGACGCGTCCGCTGTCGGCGAGCAAGCGCTGGCGCATCGTCGAGATCCTCGAGAAGGCCAAGTAATTATCTGAGGCCCTGGGCATCAAGCCCAGGGGCCCCTCAGGTTCGTTCCGCCAGGCTCGGTGGGGGCGGTAGCTCTTCGGAGTGATGCCCCCGCCGGGAACCGGCAGACAAACAGGAGATAGACGTGATCCAGCAGGAGTCGCGACTGCGTGTCGCCGACAACACTGGTGCCAAGGAGATCCTTTGCATCCGTGTTCTCGGTGGTTCCGGTCGCCGCTACGCGGGCATCGGTGACGTCATCGTTGCCACCGTCAAGGACGCGATCCCCGGTGGCAACGTGAAGAAGGGTGACGTCGTCAAGGCGGTCATCGTTCGCACCGTGAAGGAACGCCGCCGCCAGGACGGCTCGTACATCCGCTTCGACGAGAACGCCGCCGTCATTCTGAAGAACGACGGCGACCCTCGCGGCACCCGTATCTTCGGCCCGGTGGGCCGTGAGCTGCGCGAGAAGAAGTTCATGAAGATCATCTCGCTCGCGCCGGAGGTGCTGTAAGCATGAAGATCAAGAAGGGCGACCTGGTTCAGGTCATCACCGGTAAGGACAAGGGCAAGCAGGGCAAGGTCATTCTGGCCATCCCTACTGAGAACCGCGTCCTCGTCGAGGGTGTCAACCGGGTCAAGAAGCACACCAAGGCCGGCCAGACCGCTGGTGGCTCGCAGACCGGTGGCATCGTGATCACCGAGGCGCCGATCCACGTCAGCAACGTTCAGCTGGTTGTGGAGAAGGACGGCCAGAAGGTCGTTACCCGCGTCGGTTTCCGCTTCGATGACGAGGGCAACAAGATCCGCGTTGCCAAGCGGACGGGTGAGGACATCTGATGGCTACCACTCCGCGTCTCAAGACGAAGTACCGCGAGGACATCGCGGGCAAGCTGCGTGAAGAGTTCTCTTACGAGAACGTCATGCAGATTCCCGGCCTCGTGAAGATCGTGGTCAACATGGGTGTGGGCGACGCCGCCCGCGACTCCAAGCTGATCGACGGCGCCATCAAGGACCTGACGACGATCACCGGTCAGAAGCCGGCCGTCACGAAGGCCCGCAAGTCCATCGCGCAGTTCAAGCTGCGCGAGGGTCAGCCGATCGGCTGCCACGTCACCCTCCGTGGTGACCGCATGTGGGAGTTCCTGGACCGTACGCTGTCGCTCGCGCTGCCGCGTATCCGTGACTTCCGTGGTCTGTCGCCGAAGCAGTTCGACGGCCGTGGCAACTACACCTTCGGTCTCACGGAGCAGGTCATGTTCCACGAGATCGACCAGGACAAGATCGACCGTACCCGGGGTATGGACATCACCGTGGTTACCACGGCGACCAACGACGACGAGGGCCGCGCCCTCCTTCGTCACCTCGGCTTCCCCTTCAAGGAGGCGTAAGCGAGATGGCGAAGAAGGCTCTCATCGCGAAGGCTGCCCGCAAGCCCAAGTTCGGTGTGCGTGCGTACACCCGCTGCCAGCGCTGCGGTCGCCCCCACTCCGTGTACCGCAAGTTCGGCCTGTGCCGCGTCTGCCTTCGTGAGATGGCTCACCGTGGCGAGCTGCCGGGCGTGACCAAGAGCTCCTGGTAATTCCCTCTCGTCCGCAAGGACTTGGGAACTTCCAGGCACTCTCGGTAAGCATCTGGTCGGCGGGTGCCCGGCCGCGCATGCCTTAGGCTTGTGTGGTTGGGCGTCCGCCGCCCATAACGACTTACTACGCCGTAGGTCCCCGCACCGCACCCGTCCCGCCACTGAGTGGGGAGAGGGATGGCGCATACAGGAAACCCCGGCGAGAGAGGCCGAAGGCCACTTCATGACCATGACTGACCCGATCGCAGACATGCTCACGCGTCTGCGTAACGCTAACTCGGCGTACCACGACTCCGTCGTGATGCCGCACAGCAAGATCAAGTCGCACATCGCAGAAATCCTCAAGCAGGAGGGTTTCATCACCGGCTGGAAGGTCGAGGACGCCGAGGTCGGCAAGAACCTCGTCCTCGAGCTGAAGTTCGGCCCGAACCGCGAGCGCTCCATTGCGGGCATCAAGCGGATCTCGAAGCCCGGTCTGCGTGTGTACGCAAAGTCCACCAACCTGCCGAAGGTGCTCGGCGGCCTGGGCGTGGCGATCATCTCCACGTCCCACGGTCTGCTCACCGGCCAGCAGGCAGGCAAGAAGGGCGTAGGTGGGGAAGTCCTCGCCTACGTCTGGTAGTCGGGAACGGAGGAAAAGCAATGTCGCGAATCGGCAAGCTCCCCATCCAGGTTCCCGCCGGTGTGGACGTCACCATCGACGGCCAGGCAGTGGCTGTGAAGGGCCCCAAGGGTTCCCTCGCGCTCACCGTCAAGGCGCCGATCGAGATCGTCAAGGGTGAGGACGGCGTTCTCAACGTCACCCGCCCCAACGACGAGCGTCAGAACAAGGCCCTGCACGGCCTGTCCCGCACGCTGGTGGCGAACATGATCACCGGCGTGACCACGGGTTACGTCAAGGCTCTTGAGATCAGCGGTGTCGGTTACCGCGTCGCCGCGAAGGGCTCCAACCTGGAGTTCCAGCTTGGCTACAGCCACCCGATCCTGATTGAGGCGCCCGAGGGCATCTCCTTCAAGGTCGAGTCGCCCACCAAGTTCTCGGTCGAGGGCATCGACAAGCAGAAGGTCGGCGAGGTCGCCGCCAACATCCGCAAGCTGCGGAAGCCCGACCCGTACAAGGCCAAGGGTGTCAAGTACGCCGGCGAAGTCATCCGCCGCAAGGTCGGAAAGGCTGGTAAGTAGCCATGGCATACGGTGTAAAGATCGCCAAGGGCGACGCGTACAAGCGTGCCGCCAAGGCCCGCCGCCACATCCGCATCCGCAAGAACGTCTCGGGTACGGCGGAGCGTCCGCGCCTCGTCGTGACGCGTTCCAACCGCAACATCGTTGCTCAGGTCATCGACGACCTCCAGGGTCACACCCTGGCGTCGGCGTCGACCCTGGACGCTTCGATCCGTGGTGGCGAAGGCGACAAGAGCTCGCAGGCCCAGGCCGTCGGCGCACTCGTCGCCGAGCGTGCCAAGGCCGCGGGTGTCGAGACCGTCGTGTTCGACCGCGGTGGCAACCGATACGCCGGGCGCATTGCCGCTCTGGCTGACGCCGCCCGCGAAGCCGGGCTGAAGTTCTAAGCCCCGTTTTCCGGGACTCACGGACGTAACAGAGAGAGGTAATCCAATGGCTGGACCCCAGCGCCGCGGAAGCGGTGCCGGTGGCGGCGAGCGGCGGGACCGGAAGGGTCGCGACGGTGGCCCTGCCGCCGAGAAGACCGCTTACGTTGAGCGCGTTGTCGCGATCAACCGCGTCGCCAAGGTTGTCAAGGGTGGTCGCCGCTTCAGCTTCACCGCGCTGGTCGTGGTGGGCGACGGTGACGGCACTGTAGGTGTCGGTTACGGCAAGGCCAAGGAAGTTCCCGCGGCCATTGCCAAGGGTGTCGAGGAAGCCAAGAAGTCCTTCTTCAAGGTTCCGCGCATCCAGGGCACCATCCCTCACCCGATCACGGGTGAGCGTGCCGCGGGCGTCGTGCTGCTGAAGCCGGCCGCCCCCGGTACCGGTGTTATCGCCGGTGGCCCGGTGCGCGCCGTTCTGGAGTGCGCCGGCGTTCACGACATCCTGTCGAAGTCGCTTGGTTCTTCCAACGCGATCAACATCGTGCACGCGACCGTGGCGGCCCTCAAGGGCCTGCAGCGTCCCGAGGAGATCGCGGCTCGCCGTGGTCTGCCCCTCGAGGACGTCGCTCCCGCGGCTCTGCTCCGTGCACGTGCTGGGGCGGGTGCGTAATGGCTCGCCTCAAGGTCACGCAGATCAAGTCGTACATCGGCAGCAAGCAGAACCACCGCGACACGCTGCGTTCGCTCGGGCTCAAGCGCCTGAACGACGTCGTCGTCAAGGAGGACCGCCCCGAGTTCCGCGGAATGGTTCACACCGTCCGCCACCTCGTGACGGTTGAGGAGGTTGACTAACATGGCTGAGAGCAGCCCGCTGAAGGCCCACAACCTCCGTCCCGCCCCCGGCGCCAAGACCGCGAAGACCCGTGTCGGTCGTGGTGAGGCGTCGAAGGGTAAGACGGCCGGTCGTGGTACGAAGGGCCAGAAGGCCCGTTACCAGATCCCGCAGCGCTTCGAGGGTGGGCAGATGCCCCTCCACATGCGTCTGCCGAAGCTCAAGGGCTTCAAGAACCCGTTCCGCACCGAGTTCCAGGTCGTGAACCTGGACAAGCTCGGCGCTCTCTACCCCGAGGGTGGAGAAGTCACGGTGGCCGACCTGGTCGCCAAGGGCGCGGTTCGCAAGAACAGCCTCGTCAAGGTCCTGGGCCAGGGCGAGATCTCCGTGGCGCTGCAGGTTTCGGTTGACGCCGTTTCCGGCTCCGCCAAGGAGAAGATTGCCGCCGCTGGTGGCTCTGTGACCGAGCTCGTCTAAGACGAACTCAGTGACAAATAGCTAGAAACCCGACCGGGGGTGCCTCACATATGGGGCATCCCCGGTTGGTCGTTCCATGGAAGGTGCAGACGCCGGTAAGGTGGCCTGCACCTTTGCTTGTACACATTCGTCGATCCCTCAGACCGTCACCTCTGACGCAGTAGCGCGGGGGTCGCAGGAGGCACCGTGCTAACCGCGTTCGCCCGGGCGTTCAAGACGCCCGACCTGCGCAAGAAACTGCTCTTCACGCTCGGCATCATCGTGCTGTTCCGGCTCGGGTCCCACGTTCCCGTACCCGGCGTGAGCTATACGAACGTCCAGATCTGTGTTGATCAGGCGTCCGGCCAGAACGGCGGGCTCTTCGGTCTGGTCAACATGTTCAGTGGCGGTGCGCTGCTGCAGATCACGATCTTCGCGCTCGGCATCATGCCGTACATCACGGCGAGCATCATCTTGCAGCTGCTGACCGTGGTCATTCCGAAGCTGGAGACCCTCAAGAAAGAGGGCCAGGCCGGCACGTCGAAGATCACGCAGTACACGCGCTATCTGACGGTCGCGCTGGCGATCCTGCAGGGCACCGGCCTCGTCGCCACCGCCCGCAGCGGCGCCCTCTTCCAGAACTGCTCGGTCGCGAGTCAGATCGTGCCGGACCGGTCGATCTTCACCACCGTCGTCATGGTGCTCACCATGACCGCCGGCACCTGTGTCGTCATGTGGCTCGGTGAGCTCATCACCGACCGGGGCATCGGCAACGGCATGTCGATCCTGATGTTCATCTCGATCGCCGCGGGCTTCATCGGATCCCTGTGGGCCATCAAGGAGCAGGGCAAGATCGCGGACGGCTGGGTCGAGTTCGGCGTGGTCATGCTGGTCGGCCTCGCGATGGTGGGCCTGGTGGTCTTCGTCGAGCAGGCGCAGCGCCGGATCCCGGTCCAGTACGCGAAGCGCATGATCGGCCGCCGTGCGTACGGCGGTACCTCGACCTACATCCCGCTCAAGGTGAACCAGGCGGGCATCATCCCCGTCATCTTCGCCTCGTCGCTGCTCTACATCCCGGCACTGGTCGTGCAGTTCAGCGGTTCCACCGCCGGCTGGGCCACCTGGATCCAGAAGCACTTCGTCAAGGGTGACCACCCGTACTACATCGCGACCTACTTCCTCCTGATCGTCTTCTTCGCGTTCTTCTACGTGGCGATCTCGTTCAACCCCGAGGAAGTTGCAGACAACATGAAGAAGTATGGTGGGTTCATTCCGGGCATCCGCGCCGGCCGGCCCACCGCCGAGTACCTGAGCTACGTACTCAACCGGATCACGTGGCCTGGGTCGCTGTACCTGGGGTTGATCGCTCTTGTGCCGACGATGGCGTTGGCCGGCTTCGGAGCGAACCAGAACTTCCCGTTCGGCGGGACGAGCATCCTGATCATCGTGGGTGTGGGTCTGGAAACCGTGAAGCAGATCGAGAGCCAGCTCCAGCAGCGTAATTACGAAGGGTTCCTCCGCTGATGCGAATCGTCCTCGTCGGCCCGCCGGGCGCGGGCAAGGGAACGCAGGCGACTGTGCTTGCCAAGACCTTGTCGATCCCGCACATCTCCACGGGCGACCTGTTCCGGGCCAACATCAGCCAGGGCACCGAGCTCGGCCGTCGCGCGAAGGCGTTCATGGACGCGGGTGACCTCGTCCCGGACGAGATCACCATCGGCATGGCGAAGGACCGCATGGAGCAGGAGGACGCCGCCGGCGGTTTCCTGCTCGACGGGTTCCCGCGCAACGTGTCCCAGGCGGAAGCCCTCGACGTGATGCTGAAGGCCGAGGGCATGAACCTCGACGCCGTCCTGGACCTGGAGGTCGAGGAGGACGAGGTCGTCAAGCGCCTCGCCGGCCGGCGCACCTGCCGCAACGACGGCGGGCACGTCTTCCACATCGCGTACCAGCCGCCCAAGGTCGAGGGTGTCTGCGACATCTGCGGCGGCGAGCTGTACGTGCGCGAGGACCAGTCCGAGGACGCGGTCCGCAACCGCCTGGACGTCTACCACACCCAGACCGAGCCGATCATCGACTACTACAAGGCCCAGGGCCTCGTGTCGACGATCCCGGCCCTCGGTGAGGTCAAGGACGTCACGCAGCGCGCGATGGACGCCCTGAAGAAGTAGTCCCCGCGCAGTGCGCAGTACGTAGTGCAGACAAGGCCGCGGTGTCCTCGGGACGCCGCGGCCTTACTGTTGACATGACCCCGAATCCGAAGGTGGAAGGCCCGTCCATGGTGCAGATCAAGACCCCCGAGCAGATCGCGAAGATGCGCGAGGCGGGGCTGGTCGTCGCGGCGATCCACGCGGCGACCCGTGAGGCGGCCGTGCCGGGCGCCACGACGCGGGATCTGGACATGGTGGCCCGCAAGGTGATCGCGGACGCCGGTGCCAAGTCGAACTTCCTCGGGTACGGCGGGTTCCCCGCGACCATCTGCACCTCGGTCAACGAGGTCGTGGTCCACGGCATCCCCGACGACAAGACGGTCCTCAAGGACGGCGACATCATCTCGATCGACGCCGGCGCGATCGTGGACGGCTGGCACGGCGATGCCGCGTACACCGCCTTCGTGGGCTCTGGGCACGCCCCTGAGCTCGTGGAGCTCTCCCGGGTGACCGAGGAGTCCATGTGGGCCGGTATCGCCGCCATGAAGCTCGGCAACCGCCTCGTGGACATCTCGAAGGCGATCGAGACCTACATCAAGCGGCAGCCGCGCCCGACCACGGGTGAGCACAGCCTCGGCAAGTTCGGGATCATCGAGGACTACGGCGGCCACGGCATCGGTTCCGAGATGCACATGGACCCGCACCTGCTGAACTACGTCTCGCGCAAGCGGGGCAAGGGCATCAAGCTCGTGCCGGGCCTGTGCCTGGCGATCGAGCCGATGGTCTCCCTGGGCACCGCCCAGACGGAGGTCCTGGCGGACGACTGGACGGTCATCACCACGGACGGCACCTGGTCCTCGCACTGGGAGCACTCCATCGCCCTGACCGAGGAGGGGCCGATCGTCCTCACCTCCCCGGACTGCGGCAAGGCGAAGCTGGCGGAGTACGGCGTGAGCACGGCGCCGGACCCGTTGGGCTGACGCACAAGCCGGTGGGCCGACCGGTATGGGCAGGATTGATGATCTATCCTGTAGGGCACACTTTCCGGATTCGTCTTTCGGAAGGCCCTGACGTAGACTGACTCGTCGGCTCCTTTGCACCCGCATGTCCTCATGCGAAGGCGGGGAGCTGATCAAGGTAGCCGATTCGAAAGGCGAAGCGTGGCCAAGAAGCAAGGTGCCATCGAAATCGAGGGCACCGTGATCGAGTCCCTCCCGAACGCGATGTTCAAGGTGGAACTCCAGAACGGTCACAAGGTCCTCGCGCACATCAGCGGCAAGATGCGCATGCACTACATCCGCATCCTTCCTGATGACCGGGTTGTCGTGGAGCTCTCTCCGTACGACCTGACGCGTGGCCGGATCGTCTACCGATACAAGTAGATCTTGCTTTCACTCCTGTCCGGACGTCTTGTCCCGGCGTGGGTGGTGGCACTGACCCGGAGAACCTCACCAACATGAAGGTCAAGCCGAGCGTCAAGAAGATCTGCGACAAGTGCAAGGTGATCCGCCGTCACGGTCGGGTCATGGTCATCTGCGACAACCTGCGCCACAAGCAGCGCCAGGGCTGACGCACGCCGACCGACCTGCACTACGCAGTTCTTCGCGCGACGTAAGAAAACGTACATACGCAGAACCCGCCCAGTCCTGACCAGGACCGGCGGCACCTCCGGCGGGGGCCGGGGACCCGGGCGTACCACCACCCAGCAGGTGTGGTCGGCGGTCGGGGTTCGGTTCTGCGGAAGACCCCCGAACACACAGGAGCCATTGAATGGCACGCGTTTCCGGTGTTGACATCCCGCGCGAAAAGCGTGTGGAGATCGCACTTACCTACGTCTTCGGTGTCGGTCGCACCCGGTCCAAGGAAATCCTTGCGGCCACCGGTGTGAACCCCGACACCCGCGTTCGTGACCTGGCCGAAGAGGACCTGGTCAAGATCCGCGAGTACGTGGACGCCAACCTCCGCACCGAGGGTGACCTCCGCCGCGAGATCCAGGCCGACATCCGTCGCAAGGTCGAGATCCAGTGCTACCAGGGTGTTCGCCACCGTCGTGGCCTGCCCGTGCACGGTCAGCGCACCAGCACGAACGCTCGTACCCGCAAGGGTCCGCGTCGCGCGATCGCCGGTAAGAAGAAGCCGGGCAAGAAGTAGTCCTGTTCAGCGGTCTTGCGCTGTAGGACCGACCACCTCCCGTAGGAGATTTAGATGCCCCCCAAGGGTCGTCAGGGCGCTGCCAAGAAGGTGCGCCGCAAGGAAAAGAAGAACGTCGCTCATGGGCACGCCCACATCAAGAGCACGTTCAACAACACCATCGTTTCGATCACGGACCCCGCGGGCAACGTGATCTCCTGGGCCTCCGCCGGCCACGTCGGCTTCAAGGGCTCGCGCAAGTCCACCCCCTTCGCCGCGCAGATGGCCGCCGAGTCGGCCGCCCGTCGCGCGCAGGAGCACGGCATGCGCAAGGTCGACGTCTTCGTCAAGGGTCCCGGCTCCGGCCGTGAGACCGCGATCCGCTCCCTCCAGGCCACTGGCCTCGAGGTCGGCTCGATCCAGGACGTCACCCCCACCCCGCACAACGGCTGCCGTCCGCCCAAGCGTCGCCGCGTCTGATTCGGCGACGCCGGGCTTCGCGCCTGTGCGTCTTTGAGTGTCCGGGCGGTACGAACCCCTCGCGGGGGACGTACCGCCCGTACCCTTGTAGTTCGTAGTGTCACGTGTGAGCAGCCCCGTGCTGCACTCCGTCGGGCGTCAAATAGTGGGCGTCCACGAATGAAGGAATCCACATGCTTATCGCTCAGCGCCCCTCGCTGACCGAAGAGGTCGTAGACGAGTACCGCTCGCGGTTCGTGATCGAGCCGCTGGAGCCGGGCTTCGGCTACACCCTCGGCAACTCGCTCCGCCGCACGCTCCTGTCCTCGATCCCGGGTGCCGCTGTCACCAGCATCCGCGTGGACGGCGTCCTGCACGAGTTCACCACCGTGCCCGGTGTCAAGGAAGACGTCACCGACATCATCCTCAACATCAAGCAGCTGGTCGTCTCCTCGGAGCACGACGAGCCGGTCGTGATGTACCTGCGCAAGCAGGGTCCCGGCCTGGTCACCGCTGCCGACATCGCGCCCCCGGCCGGTGTCGAGGTGCACAACCCGGACCTGGTCCTCGCCACGCTCAACGGCAAGGGCAAGCTGGAGATGGAGCTGACCGTCGAGCGCGGTCGCGGCTACGTCTCCGCCGTCCAGAACAAGCAGCTGGGCCAGGAGATCGGTCGCATCCCGATCGACTCCATCTACAGCCCGGTCCTCAAGGTCACCTACAAGGTCGAGGCGACCCGAGTCGAGCAGCGCACCGACTTCGACAAGCTCATCGTCGACGTCGAGACCAAGCAGGCCATGCGCCCGCGCGACGCCATGGCGTCCGCCGGCAAGACCCTGGTCGAGCTGTTCGGTCTGGCCCGCGAGCTCAACATCGACGCCGAGGGCATCGACATGGGCCCCTCGCCGACGGACGCGGCCCTGGCCGCCGATCTCGCCCTGCCGATCGAGGAGCTCGAGCTCACCGTTCGGTCGTACAACTGCCTCAAGCGCGAGGGCATCCACTCCGTGGGTGAGCTCGTCGCCCGCTCCGAGGCGGACCTGCTCGACATCCGCAACTTCGGTGCGAAGTCGATCGACGAGGTCAAGGCGAAGCTGGCCGGCATGGGCCTGGCCCTCAAGGACAGCCCGCCCGGATTCGACCCGACCGCCGCCGCCGACGCCTTCGGCGCCGACGACGACGCGGACGCCGGTTTCGTCGAGACCGAGCAGTACTAAGCACCACCCGTAGATCTTTCCCACGGCAGCCGCCGCGGGGGAACTGACACCGGTACCTGACACGGCCGGTGCAGATATGAAGGAGTATGACCATGCCGCGTCCCGCAAAGGGTGCCCGTCTGGGCGGCAGCGCCGCGCACGAGAAGCACCTCCTCGCGAACCTCGCGAAGGCGCTCTTCGAGCACGGCCGCATCACCACCACCGAGGCCAAGGCCCGTCGCCTGCGTCCCTACGCCGAGCGTCTGGTGACCAAGGCCAAGAAGGGCGACATCCACAACCGTCGCCTGGTGCTGCAGACGATCACGGACAAGAGCATCGTGCACACGCTGTTCACCGAGATCGCCCCGCGCTACGAGAACCGCCCCGGTGGTTACACGCGCATCACCAAGATCGGCAACCGTCGTGGCGACAACGCCCCGATGGCCGTGATCGAGCTGGTCGAGGCCCTTACGGTCGCCCAGCAGGCCACTGGTGAGGCCGAGGCCGCCACCAAGCGCGCCGTGAAGGAGGCGGAGGCCGCTGAGGCTCCCGCCGCCGAGGAGACCAAGGAGGCCTGATCCCTTCCGGGATCACGCTGAATGGCTCTGAACGGGCCCGCCCCCTCACCGGGGCGGGCCCGTTCTGCATGGGGGCGAAAGACGCAGCTGAGAGGATCTGTCACGTGAGTGACGAGGTGGAGCCCGGACACGTCCGGGTCAGGCTGGACCTGAGTTACGACGGCAAGGACTTCTCCGGCTGGGCGAAGCAGCGCGTGCTGCGGACCGTCCAGGGAGAGCTGGAGTCGGCCCTGCAGACCGTGATGCGGCTCCCGGACCCGGTCGAGCTGACCGTGGCGGGCCGTACGGACGCGGGCGTGCACGCGCGCGGACAGGTCGCGCAGTTCGACGTACGGGACGAGGTGTGGGCCGAGCACCAGGACAAGCTGCTGCGCCGCCTCGCGGGGCGGCTGCCGCACGACGTGCGGGTGTGGAAGGCCGCGGAGGCCCCCGCCGGCTTCAACGCGCGGTTCTCGGCGATCTGGCGGCGCTACGCCTACCGCGTGGGCGACCACCAGGCCGGGGTGGACCCGCTGCGCCGCGGGCACGTGCTCTGGTACCAGTGGCCGCTCGACGTGGACGCCATGAACGAGGCTGCCGCCGCGCTGGTCGGGGAGCACGACTTCGCCGCGTACTGCAAGAAGCGCGAGGGCGCCACGACGATCCGCACCCTCCAGCAGCTCAACTGGGAGCGGGACGCGGAGGGGATCATCACCGCGACCGTCCGCGCCGATGCCTTCTGCCACAACATGGTGCGCTCGCTGGTAGGTGCCCTGCTGCACGTCGGCGACGGCCACCGCACGACCGACTGGCCCGGGAAGGTGCTGGCCGCGGCCGTACGGGACTCCTCGGTGCACGTGGTCAAGCCGCACGGGCTGACGCTGGAGGAGGTCGGCTACCCGGCCGACGAGCTGCTGGCCGCGCGGAGCAAGGAAGCGCGCAACCTGCGGACGCTGCCGGGGGCCGGCTGCTGCTAGTGCGGCTGTGCGGCTAACTCGTTTGGGCGGATCGGCGCCGGACCTGGACAATGCCCCGCATGGGACATCTCGAAGCCAGCCACCTGGAGTACTACCTTCCCGACGGGCGGGTACTGCTCCCCGACGTCTCCTTCCGGGTGGGGGAGGGGTCGGTCGTCGCCCTGGTCGGGGCGAACGGGGCCGGCAAGACCACTCTGCTGAAGATGATCTCCGGTGAGCTCCAGCCGCACGGCGGTTCGGTCACCGTGAGCGGCGGGCTGGGCGTGATGTCGCAGTTCGTGGGCTCGGTCCGCGACGAGACGACCGTACGGGACCTGCTGGTCTCGGTGTCCCAGCCGCGGATCCGGGAAGCCGCCAAGGCGGTGGACCGGGCCGAGCAGCTGATCCTGACGGTGGACGACGAGGCCGCGCAGATGGCCTACGCGCAGGCGCTGAGCGACTGGGCCGACGTGCAGGGGTACGAGGCGGAGACGCTGTGGGACGTCTGCACGATGGCCGCGCTGGCGATCCCCTACGACTCGGCGCAGTTCCGCGAGGTGCGCACGCTCTCGGGCGGTGAGCAGAAGCGGCTCGTGCTGGAGGCGCTGCTGCGCGGGCCGGACGAGGTGCTGCTGCTCGACGAGCCGGACAACTACCTGGACGTCCCGGGCAAGCGGTGGCTGGAGGAGCAGCTGGGGGCCACCCGCAAGACGGTGCTCTTCGTCAGCCACGACCGGGAGCTGCTGACCCAGGCCGCCGAGAAGATCATCAGCCTGGAGGCGAGCCCGAACGGCTCCGACGTCTGGGTGCACGGCGAGGGCTTCGGCACGTTCCACGCCGCCCGCAAGGAGCGCTTCGCGCGCTTCGAGGAGCTCAAGCGGCGCTGGGACGAGGAGCACGCCCGGCTGAAGGCCCTGGTGCTGCGACTGCGCGGCCAGGCCGCGAGCAGCCCGGACATGGCCTCGCGCTACCACGCGATGCAGACCCGCTTCAAGCGGTTCGAGGACGCCGGCCCGCCGCCCGAGCCGCCGCGCGAGCAGGACATCAAGATGCGGCTCAAGGGCGGCCGTACGGGCGTGCGCGCGCTCACGGTGGAGAACCTGGAGCTCACCGGGCTGATGAAGCCCTTCTCCCTGGAGGTCTTCTACGGGGAGCGGGTCGCGGTCCTGGGCTCGAACGGCTCCGGGAAGTCCCACTTCCTGCGTCTGATGGCGGGGGAGGACGTCAAGCACACGGGTACGTGGAAGCTCGGCGCCCGCGTGGTCCCCGGCCACTTCGCGCAGACCCACGCCCACCCCGAGCTGTTCGGCCGTACGCTCGTGGACATCCTGTGGACGGAGGCGGCGAAGCCGCTCGGCCAGGCGATGGGCGCACTGCGCCGCTACGAGCTGGAGCGCCAGGGCGATCAGCCCTTCGAGCGTCTCTCGGGCGGCCAGCAGGCGCGCTTCCAGATCCTGCTGCTGGAGCTGGCGGGAACGACGGCGCTGCTGCTCGACGAACCCACGGACAACCTCGACCTGGAATCGGCGGAGGCGCTGCAGGACGGGCTGGAGGCGTACGACGGCACTGTGCTGTGCGTCACGCACGACCGGTGGTTCGCCCGCACATTTGACCGCTATCTGGTCTTCGGTTCGGACGGTGTTGTGCGAGAGACTACGGAGCCCGTCTGGGACGAACGTAGGGTCGAGCGGAAGCGCTAGGGGGAGACCCCCCCGGCTTGGGTCGAGGGGACTTCGTTGTGGGGCTGCGGCCGAGTGTCTGGGTCATGAAATGGGACAGCCCGTCCTCCTGGGACCGGGGGGTGGCCTGGCTGCTGCGCCCCGCCCCCCGGTCCTGGCGGTTCGTGGGCCTGGTGATCCTGCTGTCGGTGGCGGTCGCGGCGAGCCTGCGGGAGAACTGGGGCTCGGACAACGCCTTCGTGGTCAAGGCGGCCGACGCCCTGCTCGCCGGGGTGTCCCCGTACGAGGACAAGCGGTTCCTCTACCTGCCCAGCGCCGTGATCATGGCGATTCCCGAGGCCCTGCTGCCGGCGCCACTGCTGCGCTGCGTGCTGCCGCTGGGGATGACCGGGCTCGTCGGGCTCGGCTGGTGGGCCTCGCTGCGGCTGTTCTCCGTACCGGTGCGCTCGCGGTTCGCGGTCGGCGGTTTCGCCCTGTTCGCGCTGGCCTACAAGCCGTACATCAACCTCGTGCTGATCGCGAACTGGACGGCCATCTCCGCCGCCGCCCTGCCGGTGGCGCTGCTGCTGGCGCACCGCAAGCACTGGGCGGCGGCCGGGCTGGTGGTGGGCCTCGCCATCGCGTGCAAGCCGATGCTGGTGCCGGTCGGGCTGCTCTTCCTGCTGGCCCGGCAGTGGCGGGGACTGGCCCTGGCGGCGGGGGTGCCGGTGGGGCTGTCGCTGGCGGGGGCCCTGATGATGCCGCACCCGATGCTGTTCTTCACCAAGACCCTGCCGTTCCTGCTGCAGGGCCAGGATTCCTACGCGCTGCCCTGGGACGCCTCGCCGATCGCCGCGCTCCCGCGGCTGGGGGTGCCCGCGCCGCTGGCGGTGGCGCTGGCCTTCGCGGGGGCCGGGTGCGGGCTGTGGGCGACCTGGCGGCGGTGGCGCAGGCCGGTCGAGGCGGACGGGGACGCGGGCGAGCTGAGGCTGGTGGAGACGGCCTGCATGGTGATGCTGGCCGCATTCCTGGTGTCGCGGCCCTCCTTCGACCACTACCTGATCGTGGTGCTCCCGCTGCTGCTGGCATCGGGGGTGCGGGCGGGGTCGATGCCGCGCTCGCCCTGGTTCTGGGTGGCCCTGGTGCCCCAGACCGCGGGCATTCCGTGGCCCTCGGAGTTCGAGGCCAAGAGGCGGGCATTTAGGGACATGGTGACCCTGTGCGCGCTCGCCGGTCTGCTGGCGCGTCGAGCACTGCGTCCGATCCGGGTTACTCTGGAACCTGTACGAACTACGGGGTCCCCACCCAGGACCGAACCGGAGTGCGCCGCGACCCCCGTCGAAACGGGTTCGCGGACCGCGTTTTGACCCTTCCAGGTCTTCAGGGGTACCCTGCTGGTTCGTTATGCGTATTGGCTTTCTCATTCTCACGTGAATCTGCCTTACGCCGGTCCACCGGGCCGATGACCAGCGGTACACACGGGTTGCGTCTCCGATGTGAACCAGGGCTGTCGTGATCGTCCGTGGTGACCCATGTCAGGACCCGTCCCTCGGGCTCACCCCCCGGGGATGACCCACCACTGAAGAAGCGAAGGCATACGCGTGCGTACGTTCAGCCCCAAGCCCGGCGACATCTCGCGCCAGTGGCACGTCATCGACGCCCAGGATGTTGTCCTCGGCCGTCTGGCGACCCAGGCCGCTACCCTCCTGCGGGGTAAGCACAAGCCGACTTACGCCCCCCACATGGACATGGGCGACTTCGTCATCATCATCAACGCCGACAAGGTTCACCTGTCCGGCAACAAGGCGACCCAGAAGATGGCGTACCGCCACTCCGGCTTCCCGGGTGGTCTGCGTTCGGTCCGCTACGACGACCTCCTGGCGAACAACCCGGAGAAGGCCGTCGAGAAGGCCATCAAGGGCATGATCCCCAAGAACACCCTGGGCCGTCAGATGCTCTCGAAGCTGAAGGTCTACTCGGGCGATGTGCACCCCCACGCTGCTCAGCAGCCGGTGCCGTTCGAGATCACCCAGGTCGCGCAGTAGTTCCGGCCACCACACCCCCTAAGACAAGAAACTTCTGAGGAGCATCGTGGCCGAGACCACCGCCGAGACGACCCCCGTCGAAGAGTTCGAGGGCAACGTCGAGGAGTACACCACCGAGTCTGTGGAAGCCGTTGAGGGCGACTACACCTCCGAGTCCCTTGCCGGTCGCTTCGGTGACCCCCAGCCGGCCGCCGGCCTGGGCCGTCGCAAGAACGCCATCGCCCGTGTCCGGATCGTTCCGGGCACCGGCAAGTGGAAGATCAACGGTCGCACCCTTGAGGACTACTTCCCCAACAAGGTGCACCAGCAGGAAGTCAACGAGCCGTTCAAGCTCCTTGAGCTGGACAACCGCTACGACGTCATCGCCCGCATCTCGGGTGGCGGCGTTTCCGGTCAGGCCGGCGCCCTGCGCCTCGGCGTTGCCCGTGCGCTGAACGAGGCGGACGTGGACAACAACCGCGCGGCGCTGAAGAAGGCCGGCTTCCTCTCCCGCGACGACCGTGCGGTCGAGCGCAAGAAGGCCGGTCTCAAGAAGGCCCGTAAGGCTCCGCAGTACAGCAAGCGTTAATCTCGCCTGCTGTTCAGCACGAATCCGCCCCGGCAGCACTCTGTGTGCTGCCGGGGCGGTTCGTTTACCGCCAAAAGCGGCAAATAATTGGCACAACTGCTCATAGCGAAGTGTGAACTCGGGAGGACAACAGTGGGACGACTCTTCGGGACGGACGGTGTACGAGGCGTTGCCAACGCGGATCTGACGGCCGAGCTCGCGCTCGGCCTCTCCGTGGCGGCCGCGCACGTACTGGCCGAGGCGGGCACCTTCGCCGGCCACAGGGCCACCGCGGTGGTCGGCCGGGACCCCCGGGCCTCGGGCGAGTTCCTGGAGGCCGCAGTCGTCGCGGGCCTCGCGAGCGCGGGCGTGGACGTCCTGCGCGTCGGTGTGCTGCCCACCCCGGCGGTGGCGTATCTCACCGGTGCGCTGGGCGCCGACCTCGGCGTCATGCTCTCGGCCAGCCACAACGCCATGCCCGACAACGGCATCAAGTTCTTCGCGCGCGGCGGTCACAAGCTCGCCGACGAGCTGGAGGACCGGATCGAGGCGGTCTACGAGGACCACCGCACGGGTGCTCCCTGGGACCGCCCGACGGGCGGCGGCGTCGGCCGCGTCTCCGACTACACCGAGGGCTTCGACAAGTACGTCGCCCACCTCATGGGTGTGCTGCCGAACCGTCTCGACGGCCTCAAGGTGGTCCTGGACGAGGCGCACGGCGCGGCCGCCTACGTCTCGCCGGAGGCCTTCACGCGGGCCGGCGCGGAGATCGTCACCATCGGTGCCGAGCCCGACGGCCTGAACATCAACGACGGCTGCGGTTCCACCCACCTCGGTCTGCTGAAGCAGGCCGTCGTCGAGCACGGCGCCGACCTCGGCATCGCGCACGACGGGGACGCCGACCGCTGCCTCGCCGTGGACGCGAACGGCGAGGAGGTCGACGGGGACCAGATCCTCGCGGTGCTGGCGCTGGCGATGCGCGAGGCCGGGCACCTGCGCGAGGACACCGTCGTCGCCACCGTGATGTCGAACCTGGGCTTCAAGCTGGCCATGGAGTCCGAGGGCATCAACGTCGTGCAGACCGGCGTCGGCGACCGGTACGTCCTGGAGTCGATGCGGGAGCACGGGTACGCGCTGGGCGGCGAGCAGTCCGGCCACGTGATCATCCTCGACCACGCCACCACCGGCGACGGCACCCTGACCGGCCTGATGCTCGCGGCCCGGATCGCGGCCACCGGCAAGACGATGGCCGAGCTGACCGGGGTCATGCGGCGGCTGCCGCAGGTCCTGGTCAACGTCCCCGACGTGGACAAGTCCCGGGTCACCACCTCGGGCGAGCTGGCCGCGGCCGTCGCCGAGGCCGAGCGGGAGCTGGGCACGACCGGGCGCGTACTGCTGCGTCCGTCGGGCACGGAGCCCCTCGTGCGGGTGATGGTGGAGGCCGCCGACATCGAGCAGGCCCGCTCGGTCGCGGGGCGCCTCGCGGACGTCGTGAAGTCGGCGCTCGGCTAGAGCCCGCCCTTGCGTCATGACAGCGGCCCCGCGCTACGAAGCTTCGTAGCGCGGGGCCGCTGTCATGAGCGGTTGCGGGGCTCAGGCCTTGGGCGCCGTGCGCCTCCAGTGGCCCCGCTGGGTGCGCCACAGGAGTTTTTGGCCGAGCAGGGTCAGGACGCCGGCCAGCATGATGCCGAAGAGGTTCAGCAGCAGCTGCTCCATCGAGCCCCACATCTGGCCGAACTCGCCGTAGCCGAGGGCCACGGCCGCGTTGGCGGCCGCCGGGACCGTGGTCACCGAGATCGCGACGCCGACCAGCGCGCCGGACTTCGCCGAGGTCAGGGAGAGCACCCCGGCCACGCCGGCGAGCAGCGCCACGACGAACGAGAACAGGTCCGGCTGCCAGATGAAGCTGGTGTTGGGGCGGGGCTTGTCCAGCATGTCGTGGTGGAACAGGCCGAGCGCGTCCATGGCCAGGGTGAAGACGGTGGTCGCGACCATCGCGGTGGCGAAGCCCACCAGCAGGGCCGTCAGCGAGCGGGCGGCCAGTTTGGGGGCGCGCTGCACCAAGGCGGTGCAGACACCGGCGAGCGGTCCGAACTCCGGGCCGACCGCCATCGCGCCCACGATGAGGATGGCGTTGTCGAGGACCACACCGCAGGCCGCGATCATCGTGGCGACGATCATGAAGGCGCTGTAGGTGATGGTGAGGGTGGACTCCTCGTGGGTCGCCTCGCTCAACTGCTCCCACAGGACGGCGTCGGCGGCCTCGCCCGGGGCCTCCTCCTCGGCGCGGTCGGCGCGGTCCGAGAGGGACAGGTCGATGTTCTCGACCGCGATCGACCCGTCCTTGTCGATGCCGAGCTCCCGGAGCTCGTTCAGGAGCTCGTCGCCCGCCTCCCGCGCGACGTCGCACAGCACGATGTCGCCCGGCGGGATGCGGGCGGCGCCGGGCAGCACGGCCAGATGGGTGGTGCCGACCGTCCCCTCGACGATCCTGACCACGTCATCGGTCCGGTCCGACGGAATGATCATCCGTAGATGCAGCATGGCCGCACCCTAGCTTCCGGCGGTCCCTGGTTTCGGGTGGCGCTCAGAGCTTGCGCAGACTCAGCTTCTGCACCTTGTGGTCCGGTCCCTTGCGGACGACGAGGGTGGCGCGGCCGCGGGTCGGGGCCACGTTCTCCAGCAGGTTGGGCTTGTTGATGGTCCGCCACATCGTCTGCGCGTACTCCAGCGCCTCCTCCTCGGAGACCTGGGTGTACTTGCGGAAGTAGGAGAAGGGGTTCTGGAACGCCGTCTCGCGCAGCTTGCGGAACCGGTTGAGGTACCAGCGCTCGATGTCCTCGGGGCGGGCGTCCACGTACACGCTGAAGTCGAAGTAGTCGGCGAGGCCGACCCGGGTGCGGCCGTCCTTGCCGGGCATGGCGGGCTGCAGGACGTTGAGCCCCTCGACGATCAGGATGTCGGGACGGCGTACGACGAGCTCCTCGCCGGGGACGATGTCGTAGATCAGGTGGGAGTAGACGGGGGCCTTGACCTCGTCCTTGCCCGCCTTGATGTCGGCGACGAAGCGGGTGAGCGCCCGGCGGTCGTAGGACTCCGGGAAGCCCTTGCGGGCGGTCAGCCCGCGCCGCTCCAGCTCCTTCATCGGGTACAGGAAGCCGTCGGTGGTGACCAGCTCCACGCGCGGGTGCTCCGGCCAGCGGGCCAGCAGCGCCTGGAGGAGACGGGCCACGGTGGACTTGCCCACGGCGACCGAGCCGGCGACCCCTATGACGAAGGGCGTGCCCTGCTGGGCGCCGTGGCCGTTGCCGGCGTCGCCGAGGAAGGTGTTGAGGGTGCCGCGCAGGTTGCTGGTGGCGCCGACGTACAGGTTCAGCAGGCGGGAGAGCGGCAGGTAGACGTCACGGACCTCGTCGAGGTCGATGACATCGCCCAGTCCGCGCAGCCGCTCGACCTCGTCGGCCGTCAGCGGGAGCGGGGTGCGCTCGCGCAGGGCGCTCCACTCGGCACGGGTGAGGTCGACGTAGGGGGAGGCCTCGTGGCCCCGGCGGCGCGTGGGGTGCGCCGCGTGCTCGGGGTGCCGGGGCTCGGTCTGCGGGGCCTGCTGGGCCTGCGTAGGGGGCTCCGATCCGTCGGGGCGCTCCGTTGCGCGGTCCGGCGTGCTTCGTGGCGGCGAAGAGATCACACGGCCATTGTCGGGGGTGGCGGGCCGTCGTGGGTGGTGTGGTCGGTCACGTGGGCCCGGGTCTTATGGTCCGGGGTGGGTGGGTTGTACGGGGAGCGGTATCGATTTCAGGCACCTGCGGTCTCGACGGCATCACGATGCGCGGTGCGCGCACATTCACGCGGACGCGGGTCATCCGGTCCCGTACGGTGTGGTTCACCGCAGCTCATGACGCCGCCCCGGTCCGGGGTGGCGCGGCGTGCTGCCCTTTTCCGTAGACCTTTCCCGTGGGGGGAACCGCCATCATGCGCACCGCATTCGTCCGTCGTACCGTCCTGTCCGCCGCGGCCGTGTCGCTGGCCCTGCTCGCCACCGCGTGCGGCGGCGAGGGCAAGGCGGACGCGAAGCCGTCCGCCGCGGCGGCGTCGGCGGCCCCGGTCGTCAAGGGGAAGACGGACGCCGAGCTGGCCGGGCTGGTGCTGGCCCAGACGGACCTGACCACCCACGTCATCGAGGCCATGTCGGACGAGGACGTCAAGAAGACGGTCGGCAGCACCACCGACAAGCCCGAGTGCCTTCCGCTGTTCCAGGCGCAGTCCCTGACCGGGCCCGGCGCCGCCACCGGCAACGCGCGGGTCGTCGCCGCGGCCAAGGGCAAGGAGGCGGCCGCGAACGCGACCGCCGAGGAGAAGCTGAAGGCCGGCCTGGACGCCTTCGGCGAGACCGCCACCGCCGTCAGCCTGCACTCGTACGAGGGCAAGGGCGCGCAGGAGGCCTTCGGCAAGATCAAGTCGGGAGGTTCGGCCTGCGCCGCCGGCTACACGGGCACCCAGGACGGCGAGACCGTCAAGATCAGCAAGGTCGGCCCCGGCGCTCCCGTCACCGGTGGGGACGAGTCCGTCGCCTACACCATCGAGATGGCGGCGGACGGCGAGCAGCTCAAGACGGAGCTCGTGGTCGTGCGCAAGGGCAACACCCTCGCCGTCTTCAACGGCGTCAGCTTCACCGGCACCGCCGACCAGCCGGTCACCGTCGTCGCGGCGCAGCTGAAGAAGCTCGGCTGACGGTTCGTCCATCGCTGAGTCCATCCCGCCCCGGCGCATTCGCCGGGGCGGTTTTTTCGTCCGGTTCAGGTACCGGGCGCGGAGCCAACTACGGCGTACCCTGCGGCTTATGTGCGGAATCGTGGGTTACGTGGGAGCGCAGTCGGCGCTCGATGTGGTCATTGCCGGACTCAAGCGGCTGGAGTACCGCGGCTACGACTCGGCGGGTGTCGCCGTGCTCGCCGACGGGGAACTCGCCGCCGTCAAGAAGGCCGGCAAGCTGGTCAATCTGGAGAAGGAGCTGGTCGGGCACCCGCTGCCGGCCGGTTCCACGGGACTCGGACACACCCGGTGGGCCACCCATGGGGGTCCCACCGACGTCAACGCCCACCCGCACCTCGACAACTCGGGGCGCGTGGCGGTCGTGCACAACGGGATCATCGAGAACTTCGCCGCGCTGCGGGCCGAGCTCGCCGAGCGCGGGCACCGGCTGGAGTCCGAGACCGACACCGAGGTCGTGGCGCACCTGCTGGCCGAGCGGTTCGAGGGCGCGGGCGGGGACCTGGCGGAGGCGATGCGGCAGGTCTGCCGGCTCCTCGACGGCGCCTTCACCCTGGTCGCCGTGCACGCCGACGCGCCGGACGTGGTGGTCGGCGCACGCCGGAACTCGCCCCTCGTGGTCGGCGTCGGAGAGGGCGAGAACTTCCTCGCCTCGGACGTGGCCGCCTTCATCGCGCACACCCGCTCCGCGATCGAGCTGGGCCAGGACCAGGTCGTGGAGCTGCGCCGCGACGGGGTCACGGTGACCAACTTCGACGGTACGGCCGCGGACGTGCGGGCGTACCACGTGGACTGGGACGCCTCCGCGGCCGAGAAGGGGGGCTACGACTACTTCATGCTCAAGGAGATCGCCGAGCAGCCGAAGGCGGTCGCCGACACCCTCCTGGGCCGGATCGACGCGAACGGCCTGCTGACCCTCGACGAGGTGCGCATCCCCGACTCGGTGCTGCGCGAGGTCGACAAGGTCGTGATCGTGGCGTGCGGTACGGCGTACCACGCGGGCATGATCGCGAAGCTGGCCATCGAGCACTGGACGCGCATCCCGTGCGAGACGGAGCTGGCCAGCGAGTTCCGCTACCGCGACCCGATCCTGGACCAGCGGACGCTGGTGATCGCCATCTCGCAGTCCGGCGAGACGATGGACACCCTGATGGCGCTGCGCCACGCGCGCGAGCAGGGCGCCAAGGTGCTGGCCATCTGCAATACGAACGGCTCGACGATCCCGCGCGAGTCGGACGCCGTGCTGTACACGCACGCCGGACCCGAGGTGGCCGTCGCCTCGACCAAGGCGTTCCTGACGCAGCTCGTGGCCTGCTACCTGGTCGCCCTCTACCTCGGGCAGGTCCGGGGCACGAAGTGGGGCGACGAGATCCGGTCGGTGATCCGGGAGCTGTCGGACATCGCCGCGGCGGTGGACACCGTACTGGAGACCATGGAACCGGTACGGGAACTGGCCCGGTCGCTCGCGGACAAGAACACCGTGCTGTTCCTGGGGCGGCACGTCGGCTACCCGGTGGCGCTGGAGGGTGCGCTCAAGCTCAAGGAGCTGGCGTACATGCACGCCGAGGGCTTCGCGGCGGGCGAGCTCAAGCACGGGCCGATCGCGCTCATCGAGAAGGACCTGCCGGTCGTGGTCGTCGTACCGTCGCCGCGCGGGCGCTCGGTGCTGCACGACAAGATCGTGTCCAACATCCAGGAGATCCGGGCGCGCGGGGCGCGGACCATCGTGATCGCCGAGGAGGGGGACGAGGCGGTGGTCCCGTACGCCGACCACCTGATCCGCATCCCGGCCACCCCGACGCTGCTCCAGCCGCTCGTGGCCACCGTGCCGCTGCAGGTGTTCGCGTGCGAGCTGGCGACGGCGCGCGGCAACGAGGTGGACCAGCCGCGTAACCTCGCCAAGTCGGTGACCGTGGAGTGAGCGCGGCGAACGGAGCGGGTCGCCGACAATTGAGCACCGTGGTGACCGTGGAGTAGTGGCCCAGTTGGAGCTGTTGTTGTGATTATCGGCGTCGGAATCGACGTGGCGGAGATCGAGCGGTTCGGTGCGGCGCTGGAGCGCACGCCGAGCCTGGCGGGGCGGCTGTTCCTCGACTCCGAGCTGACCCTGCCGAGCGGCGAGCGGCGCGGAACCGCCTCGCTCGCCGCCCGGTTCGCCGCCAAGGAGGCGCTCGCCAAGGCGCTCGGTGCGCCCGGCGGGCTGCTGTGGACCGACGCCGAGGTGTACGTGGAGGAGACCGGGCAGCCGCGCCTGCGGGTGTCGGGCACGGTGGAGGCGCGGGCGCTGGCCCTGGGCGTGCAGTCCTGGCACATCTCCCTCAGCCACGACGCGGGCGTCGCCTCCGCCGTGGTGATCGCCGAGGGGTAGGCGCCTTCTTCGGGCAGGCTGTTGGCATGCGTACTGCTTACAGCGTGGAGACCGTACGGGCCGCCGAGCGCGAGCTGATGGCCCGGCTGCCCGAAGGCACCCTGATGCGGCGGGCGGCGGCCGGACTGGCCGCCGTCTGCGTGCGGTTGCTGCCCCGCGTGTACGGGGCCCGCGTGGTGCTGCTGGTCGGCCCGGGGGACAACGGCGGAGACACCCTCTACGCGGGCGCGAAGCTGGCCCGGCGCGGGGCCGGGGTGACGGCCGTCGCGATGGACCCGGCCCGGGTGCACGCGGGCGGACTGGCGGCGCTGCGGGCCGCCGGCGGGCGCCTCGACGGGGCCGTGCCCGAGCGGGCCGACCTGGTGCTCGACGGGCTGGTCGGCATCGGCGGCCGGGGAGCGCTGCGGCCGGCCGCGGCCGCGCTGGTGGAGCGGATCCCGGCGGGGGCGGTGGTGGTCGCGGTGGACCTGCCGAGCGGGGTGGACGCGGACACCGGGGAGGTGGCGGGCGCGGCCGTGTCGGCGGACGTGACGGTGACCTTCGGGGCGTACAAGCCGGGGCTGCTGATCGACCCGGGGGCCTCGCGGGCGGGGGCGCTGCACCGGGTGGACATCGGGTTGGCCCTCGGGTCCTCCTTCGGGCCCTCCTTCGGGCCCCCCGGAATGGAGGCCCTGCAGCACGCCGACGTGGCGGGGCTGCTGCCGGAGCCGACGGCGTCGAGCGACAAGTACCGGCGCGGCGTGGTCGGCATCGTCGCCGGGTCCGCGCGCTACCCGGGCGCGGCGGTGCTCGCGGTGGCCGGGGCGCTGCGCGGCGGCGCGGGCGCGGTGCGCTACGTGGGGCCGCCCGCGGTGGCCGAAGCCGTGCTGGCCCGCTACCCGGAGACGCTGATCGGGCCCGGCCGGGTCCAGGCCTGGGTGGTCGGGCCCGGGCTGGGCGACGAGGGCGGCCCCGAGGTGCGGGAGGCTCTGGCGCAGCCGGTACCGGTGCTGGTGGACGCGGACGGGCTGCGCGGGCTGGACCCCGGTCAGCTGCGGGCCCGGGCGGCCCCGACCCTGCTGACCCCGCACGCGGGGGAGGCGGCGGCGCTGCTGGGGGTCTCCCGGGAGACGGTCGAGGCGGGGCGGCTGGAGGCCGTGCGGGGGCTCGCGGAGCGGTACGGGGCGGTGGCGCTGCTGAAGGGGTCGACGACCCTGATCGCCCCGGCCGGGCCCGGCCCCGTCCGGGTGAACCCGACCGGGACCCCGTGGCTGGCCACCGCCGGGAGCGGGGACGTGCTGTCCGGGCTGGCCGGGTCCCTGCTGGCGGCCGGCCTGCCGGCCGTGGACGCCGGGTCGGCGGCCGCGTACCTGCACGGCCTGGCCGCCCGCCTCACGGGTGGCCCCCTGCTGGCCCACCAGGTGGCCGAAGCCCTGCCGCGGGCCTGGCGCGAGGTCGCTCGCCGCTAGGGGGTGTGCGGCGCCGCGGCCGGGGGGCGCCGCCCCCGGACCCCCGCGCCTCGAACGCCGGCGGGGCTGGGCTTGGCCGGGGTCGGCCCGCCTGTGCGGGCGGTGGGCGTGAAGGATCGCCTCGAACGACGGCGGGGCTGGGCCTGGCCGGCGGGCGGGCCGTGCGGGCGGCGGGCCCCGCCTGTTCGGTTCGTCGGGTGGGGCTCTGAGAGACTGTGGGGGATGAACGAGACAGCCGCGCGCGTGTACGCCGAGATCGATCTTGACGCCGTCCGGGCGAACGCACGGGCCCTGCGCGAGCGGGCGCCCCGCTCCGCCCTGATGGCCGTCGTGAAGGCGGACGCCTACGGGCACGGGGCGGTGGCCTGCGCCAGGGCCGCCCAGGAGGCCGGTGCGAGCTGGCTCGGGACCGCCACGCCCGAGGAGGCCCTCGCGCTGCGCGCCGCCGGGCTCGAAGGGCCCGTCCTGTGCTGGCTGTGGACCCCCGGCGGGCCCTGGCGGGAGGCCGTCGAGGCCGGTATCGACGTGTCCGTCAGCGCGCTGTGGGCCCTCGACGAGGTACGGGAGGCCGCCCGCGCCACCGGGCTGACGGCCAGGATCCAGCTGAAGGCCGACACCGGCCTGGGCCGCAACGGCTGCCAGCCCGCCGACTGGGAGGCCCTGGTGACCGCGGCCGTCGCCGCCCAGTCCGAGGGGACCGTCCGCGTCACCGGCGTCTGGTCGCACTTCGCCTGCGCCGACGAGCCCGGGCACCCCTCCATCCAGCTCCAGCTGACCGCCTTCCGCGACATGCTCGCGTACGCGGAGAAGGAGGGCGTCGAGCCCGAGGTCCGGCACATCGCCAACTCGCCGGCCACGCTCACCCTCCCCGAGTCCCACTTCGACCTGGTCCGCTGCGGCCTGGCCCTCTACGGGGTCTCGCCCGCGCCCGAGCTCGGCACCCCCGCCCAGCTCGGCCTGCGGCCCGCGATGGCCCTCAAGGCCACCGTCGCGCTGGTCAAGACCGTGCCCGCCGGGCACGGCGTCAGCTACGGCCACCACTACGTCACCGAGCAGGAGACCAGCCTCGCGCTGATCCCCGCGGGCTACGCCGACGGCGTCCCGCGGCAGGCGTCCGGGCGCGGCCCGGTGCTCGTCGGCGGCCGCATCCGGACCGTCGCCGGGCGCGTGGCCATGGACCAGTTCGTGGTCGACCTGGAGGGGGGCCACGCACGCGCCGGCGACGAGGCCGTCATCTTCGGGGACGCGGAACGCGGTGAACCCACCGCCGAGGACTGGGCTCAAGCGGCGCACACCATCGCCTATGAGATCGTCACCCGCATCGGGGCCCGGGTCCCCCGCGTGTACGTGGGCGGCTGAGTGAGGACGGCGGCGTGAGCGAGAACTGGCGCAAGGCGGGCTGGGCCGGCGCCGCCATCGGCGTGATAGCCGCCGGAGCGGCGGCCGGGGTCGCGGTCGAACGGATCACCGTCGGCCGGGGCATGCGCATGAAGGCGCGCCTCGCCCTCGATGCGACCGGGGACTACGGATCCCTGCGCGGAGCCCCCGGCACCGCGCGGGCCGAGGACGGCACGGCGCTCTACTACGAGGTCGACGAGCTGCCCGAGGAGGGCAAGCGGCGCCGGCTGCGCCGCAAGGCCCCGGTCCGGCCGACCGTGGTGTTCTGCCACGGCTACTGCCTCGCCCAGGACTCCTGGCACTTCCAGCGCGCGGCCCTGCGCGGCGTGGTCCGCGCCGTGTACTGGGACCAGCGCAGCCACGGCCGCAGCGCGCGCGGCCTGGCCCAGGCCGACGGCGAGCCGGTCACCTTCGAACAGCTCGGCCGCGACCTGAAGGCCGTCATCGACGCGGCCGCCCCCGAGGGTCCGCTGATCCTGGTCGGTCACTCGATGGGCGGGATGACCATCATGGGACTGGCCCAGGAGTTCCCCGGCCTCGTCCGGGACCGGGTGGCCGGTGTGGCCCTGGTCGGCACCTCCAGCGGCCGGCTGGGCGAGGTCACGTACGGGCTGCCCTCCCTGGGCTTCAGCACCGTACGGCGCCTGCTGCCCGGGGTGCTCAAGGCGCTCGGCTCCCAGGTGGAACTGGTGGAGAAGGGCCGCCGGGCCACCGCCGACCTGTTCGCCGGGATGGTCAAGATGTACTCCTTCGCCTCGCGCGACGTCGATCCGGGCGTCGCCCGCTTCGCCGAGCGGCTCATCGAGGCCACGCCCATCGACGTGGTCGCCGAGTTCTACCCGGCCTTCCAGGCGCACGACAAGACGGCCGCCCTCCAGCGGTTCGCGGACGTCCCCGTCACCGTCATCGCCGGGGACCGCGACATGGTCACCCCGCCCGACCACAGCCTGGCCATCAAGGAAGCGCTGCCCTCCGCCGAGCTGGTCGTCCTGGAGACCGCCGGGCACCTGATGATGCTGGAGCACCCGGACACCGTGACCCGGCTGCTCACCGAGCTCCTCGTGCGCACCGGGACGGTGCCCGCAGCGGCTAACGTTGGCCGGCATGGAAGAAGTACCTGACACGGAAACGCACGTCACGGTCGGCTCGCCCGACGCCATGCAGGACCTCGGGCGCCGGATCGCCGGGCTGCTGCGCCCCGGCGACCTCGTCCTGCTGACCGGGGAGCTCGGCGCCGGGAAGACCACCCTGACCCGCGGCCTCGGCGAGGGCCTGGGCGTGCGCGGGGCCGTGACCTCGCCGACCTTCGTGATCGCCCGGGTCCACCCCTCGCTGACCGGCGGTCCGGCGCTGGTGCACGTGGACGCGTACCGGCTGGGCGGCGGGCTGGACGAGATGGAGGACCTGGACCTCGACGTCTCGCTGCCCGAGTCCGTCGTCGTCGTGGAGTGGGGCGACGGCAAGGTCGAGGAGCTGTCCGACGACCGGCTGCACGTGCTGATCAGCCGGGCGGTCGGCCACGAGGAGGTCCTTGACGACGTGCGCGAGGTGACGGTCCGCGGGATCGGCACCCGCTGGTCGGCCGGGGCGGGTCTGGAGAGCCTCGCGGGGGTCCTGTCGGAGTAGGCCCCACGCGTTCGCGGCGCCCGTGCGGGGCCTTCGCGGCCAGGGCGCGGTGAGAAACGTTCCGACAAGTCGTCGGGAAAATGTTGCGCGGGCGGCGGCGCGCGTGGTCACATGGTACGGAGGGCTGGTTAGGCGTACCTAAGTACGGGCTGGCCCCGGCCAGGAGGCAGCCATGTCGGCAACAGGAGCAGCGCGCGTCCCCCGCCCGTCCGCCGTATCCATGGGGGCACTGCTCGCCGCGGGCGCCGCCGCCAGCGCCGTGTCGACACCGCCCGCGCGCGAGCACGCCCCGGACCCCGATCCCGTACGGGACGGGGTGGAGGGAGCGGAGGACGCGGAGGACGGCGAAGAGGCCGCCCCGGAGTCCGAAGCGGCCTGAAACGGGGGAGCGCCTGACGGCGCAGTCCCCGTACGAGTGAACTTGGCGTGTCGCCACCGGGCCGGCCGGTCGGGCCGCGCGGTCGGCTGGAGTCGGTCCGGGTCAGTCCGGGGCAGTCAGGGTCGGGCCGGGTCAGGGAACGACGATGACCTTCGAGCCGATCGTCGCGAACGCCCACATCGCGTCCCCGTCCGCGCGCAGCATGCGGACACCGCCGGTCTTCTTGGCCGGATCGGGCGCCGGCAGGGTGTTGTCCACGCGGGCGCTGAAGCCGACCGTGATCCCGCGGGGGCTCGCGAACCGGACGACGTGCTCGATCGGCACCCCGTCCGAGCCGGTCACCGCGCCCGTACGGCCGCCCACGGTGTAATTGCCGGGCGCCGGGTGCACCGTGCTCGGCACCACCGCGAAGGACTTCGGCTCTCCGGTGGCTCCCACCAGCCACACGCGCTTGGCGCTCAGCGAGTACACGACGCGCACCCCGGTGCCGGAGCCGGCCGGGAGGGCCACCGGCTTCGCCGGGTCCGTCTTGGCGGGACCGGAGTCGCTCGGAGCGGGAACCGGGCTCTGCGCGGCGGCCTTCGGCGGGAGCGCGGGAGCGGAGGCGGAGGCCTGGTAGCCGAGGAAACCGACGACGGCGAGCGCCGTGACGGTGAGCCCGGCCACGATTCCCGAGCTGCTGCGTGCCACCTTGCTCCACCTCTCCGCATGGTCAGTCGATGCCAGTCGGATGTCAGGCGGACGATCACACCCCGACACCTGGTCCGAAGGTAGCAGCAGGGGTGCCCGCAGACCGGCCGCAAGGGCCGGGGGCCCCGGAGTCGTAGGCTGTTCGCGTGCTCTTGCTCGCTGTAGATACCGCCACGCCCGCCGTCACCGTCGCCCTGCACGACGGCGAGTCCGTCCTCGCCGAGTCGAACCAGGTCGATGCCCGCCGCCACGGGGAGCTCCTGCTGCCCTCCGTCGACAAGGTCCTCGCCGAGGCGGGGGTCACGCTCGAAGCCGTCACCGGCATCGTCGTCGGCGTCGGCCCCGGCCCCTACACGGGGCTGCGCGTCGGCCTCGTGACCGCGTCCACCTTCGCCTCCGTCCTCGGCGTGCCCGTCCACGGGCTGTGCACCCTCGACGGCCTGGCCCACGCGGCCGGCGCGGCCGGGATCGAGGGCCCCTTCGTCGTGGCCACCGACGCCCGGCGCAAGGAGGTCTACTGGGCGCGCTACGAGGACCCCCGCACCCGGGCCGGCGAGCCCGCGGTGGACCGGCCGGCCGACATCGCCGAGCGCGTCGCCGGACTGCCCGCCGTCGGACAGGGCGCGCAGCTGTACCCGGAGGTCTTCACCGACGCGCGGGCCCCCGAGCACCAGAGCGCGGCCGCGCTGGCCGCGCTGGCCGCGGAAAAGCTGGCGGCGGGGGAGGCCTTCCTGCCCCCGACCCCGCTCTACCTGCGCCGGCCCGACGCCGAGGTGCCCAAGAACTACAAGGTGGTCACCCCGCAGTGACAGCCACCTCAGCCGTCGTCCTGCGCGAGATGCGCTGGTGGGACATCGGGCCCGTGCTGGAGCTGGAGCACGAGCTGTTCCCCGAGGACGCCTGGTCCGCCGGGATGTTCTGGTCCGAGCTGGCCCACGCCCGCGGCCCCGGCGCCACGCGCCGCTACGTCGTGGCGGAGGAGGCGGGCCGGCTGGTCGGCTACGCCGGGCTGGCCGCCGCCGGGGACCTGGCCGACGTACAGACCATCGCCGCGGCCCGCGACCAGTGGGGCACCGGGCTCGGCGCCCGGCTGCTGACCGAGCTGCTGCGCGCCGCCACCGCCTTCGAGTGCGCCGAGGTGCTGCTGGAGGTGCGGGTCGACAACGTCCGGGCCCAGAAGCTCTACGCCCGCTTCGGCTTCGAGCCGATCGGCTTCCGGCGCGGCTACTACCAGCCCGGCAACGTGGACGCCCTCGTGATGCGCCGCGTCTTTGACCCCGCAGACCAGGCCGACCCGGCAGATCCGGCCGACACCGTAGATCCGGCCGACACCGTAGATCCCGACCCCGCATATCCCGTACCCCTGCAAGGTGAGACGACCCATGGCTGACGAACCGCTCGTCCTCGGCATCGAGACCTCCTGCGACGAGACCGGCGTCGGCGTCGTCCGCGGCACCACGCTGCTCGCGGACGCCATCGCGTCGAGCGTCGACGAGCACGCCCGCTTCGGCGGGGTCGTGCCCGAGGTGGCCTCCCGCGCGCACCTGGAGGCGATGGTCCCCACCATCGAGCGCGCCCTGAAGGAGGCCGGGGTCAGCGCCCGCGACCTCGACGGCATCGCCGTCACCGCCGGCCCCGGCCTCGCCGGGGCGCTGCTGGTGGGCGTCTCCGCCGCGAAGGCCTACGCGTACGCGCTGGGCAAGCCGCTGTACGGGGTGAACCACCTGGCCTCGCACATCTGCGTCGACCAGCTGGAGCACGGGCCGCTGCCCGAGCCGACGATGGCGCTGCTGGTCTCCGGCGGGCACTCCTCGCTGCTGCTGGCCCCCGACATCACCTCCGACGTACGGCCGCTCGGCGCGACCATCGACGACGCGGCGGGCGAGGCCTTCGACAAGATCGCGCGCGTCCTGCAGCTGGGCTTCCCCGGCGGTCCGGTCATCGACCGGCTCGCACGCGAGGGGGACCCGAAGGCGATCGCCTTCCCGCGCGGGCTGACGGGGCCGCGCGACGCCCCGTACGACTTCTCCTTCTCCGGGCTCAAGACCTCGGTCGCCCGCTGGATCGAGGCGAAGCGCAAGGCGGGCGAGGAGGTGCCGGTGCGCGATGTGGCGGCCTCCTTCCAGGAAGCCGTGGTGGACGTACTGACGCGCAAGGCGATCCGCGCGTGCAAGGACGAGGGCGTCGACCACCTGATGATCGGCGGCGGCGTCGCGGCCAACTCCCGGCTGCGCTCGCTGGCCCAGGAGCGGTGCGACGACGCGGGGATCATCCTGCGGGTGCCGCGGCCGGGGCTGTGCACGGACAACGGCGCGATGGTGGCGGCGCTGGGCGCGGAGATGGTCAAGCGGAACAGGGCCGCCTCGGACTGGGACCTGTCGGCGGACTCTTCGCTTCCGGTGACCGACCCGCACGTTCCCGGCCATTCCCACGGCCATTCCGACGGGGACGGCCACGGCGAAGGGCACGGTCACGGTCACGGCCATGCGCACGACCACGACCACGTGCACGAGCTGAGCAAGGACAACCTGTACTCGTGAGCACCATCGCGCTGATGTGGGAGGCCCGGTCGGTGCCCGGCCGGGCCAACGAGCTGCTGGAATGGGCCCGTTCGCAGATCCTGGCCCAAGACCCGGTGCGGCGCGAGGTGTTCAGCGCCCCACAGGACCGGGTGCTCGTCATCACCTGGTGGGAGACCCCCGAGGGGATCGGCGCGGACCTGCCCGAACTGCCGGAGCCCGCAGCTGATTTGATCACGCGGGCGGTCCATCGCTGGCGCTTCGAATCGGTGGAGGTGGGGGAGGCCGGCGGAAGCTGAGCCTCCTCCGGGAGGCCCGTCCGGGCCCGTGGCGTGCGGATCTGGTCATGCGCATGCCTCGCCGCGACCTGCCGCCGCACCTGCGCGCCTGGTTCGACGAGCACGCCGTACGGGCCGACCGCGCCCGTTTCCTGGGGGAGCTCGGGCGGCGCAGCCTTGCTGGGACTCGGCAAGGCGGGCGCGCGCCATCGGTGGGCGCTGGGGGCCTTCGGGGGAGAGGGCCGGAGCCTGCCGTCAGGGGCGGGCGGTCGGTGAGCCGATCAGCATCGAGGGGGCCCCGGCGACCCGGGTCAGGAACACCGTGGCGGAGTTCGGCCCCTGCGGCTTCACCTTCTTGCGCAGTTCCTCGGGCTCGATCGCGGAACCGCGCTTCTTCACCGTGAGGATGCCGACCCCGCGCTCGCGCATCAGCGCCTTGAGCTTCTTCAGCCCGAACGGCAGCACGTCGGTGATCTCGTACGAGGTCGCGTACGGGGTCTCGTGCAGCTCGTCGGCGGTGATGTACGCGATCGTCGGGTCGATCAGCCGCCCGCCCAGCTGCTCGGCGACCTCGGCGACGAGGTGGGCCCGGATCACGGCCCCGTCGGGCTCGTAGAGGTAGCGGCCGACCGGACCGGCCTCGGGATCGGGAAGCGGATCGGCGGTCGCCAGCGCGCGCGGACCGGGCAGCAGGGTGGCGCGGATCTCGCCCGGGGCCGTCCCGAACCACAGCACGGCCTCCTTCACGTCCCCCTGGTCGGAGATCCATTCGGCCTGCGCCTCGGCGGGCACCGCCTCGTGCGGGATCCCCGGGGCGATCTTGATGGCGGCGATCTTCGCGGCGCGGGCGGTGGCGATCGCCCAGGACAGCGGAGGCGAGTAGGACTCGGGGTCGAAGATGCGGCCCCGCCCGCCCCGGCGGGCCGGGTCGATGAAGACGGCGTCGTAGCCCGCGGTGTCGACCTCCGTCACATCGGCCTCCCGGACCTCGATCAGGTCCGCCAGCCCCAGTGCCTCGGCGTTCGCGCGCGCGACGGCGACGGTCAGCGGATCGTGGTCCACCGCCAGGACGCGGATGCCGAGCCGGGCCAGGGCCAGGGCGTCCCCGCCGATGCCGCAGCAGAGGTCCGCGAGGCTCCGTACGCCGAGGGCGGCGAGCCGCTCGGCGCGGTAGGAGGCCACCGAGGCGCGGGTGGCCATCTCCCCGCCGCCGGGGGTGAAGTACATCCGGTGGGCGTCCTCGGCCCCGAACTTCGCCACCGCGCGCTGCCGCAGCCGGGCCTGCCCGAGGGCGGCGGAGACCAGTGCGGCGGGGTGTTCGCGGCGCAGCCGGGTGGCGACGGCGAGCTCCTGGGCGGGGTCGTAGTCGCGGAGCGAGTCGAGGAGGGCGTGGCCCTCGGGGGCGAGGAGCGCGGCGAAGTCTTCGGGGGTCACGGGTCCATTGTCGGCCACGGTGGGCCACTCGGAGGAAGGTCGGATTCTCCTCGCGGTGTCGGACGGGGTGCGTGCATGGCTGGTGTAAAGATGCCCAACTATGCAGCTAGTCCGACAAACGGAACATAAGACGCAGCATGGTCACCGGGTCGCGGCAGTCGCGCGCGGCCGGTTGGGTGCGGCCGCGATGGCCGCACTGCTCCTCGCCGCACTCGGCACGGGTTGCGGAGCCGGCGGGTCCGAGGCGCCGGACAAGGCCGCCAAGGCGAAGGCCGCCGCGGGCGCCGCGGGCGAACAGGCCGGAGCGGCCGGCGCGCTCGGCACCTACGCCGAGAAGCTGAAGGCCCTCCAACAGGCGAGGATCGTGGCCGCGAAGAAGTGGGGGCTGCTCAAGCCGCCGCTCGTCGCTCCGCAAGCGCCCAAGGAGAAGCCGGAGATCAGCACCCGCGACGGCTTCGAGGTCGAGGGACAGGACGAGCTGCCCCCGGTCTTCACCACCGTCCCCACGGAGGAGAAGGTCGTCTTCCTGACGATCGACGACGGGGCCGAGAAGGACCCCGAGTTCCTGAAGATGATGCAGGAACTGAAGCTCCCGTACACCGCCTTCCTGAGCGACTACCTGGTCCGGGACAACTACCCGTACTTCAAGGAGATGCAGGCGGCGGGCGTCTCGCTGAACAACCACACGCTCAACCACCGCTACATGCCGGCGCTCTCGTACGAGAAGCAGCGCCAGGAGATCTGCGGTCAGCAGGACACGATCGAGAAGACGTTCGGCAAGCGGCCGACGCTCTTCCGGCCGCCGTACGGGAACTACAACGAGGACACGCTGCGCGCGGCCAAGTCCTGCGGGATCAAGGCCGTTCCGCTGTGGAACGAGGAGGCCTTCCCCAACCGGATGGACTGGCGGGAGTGGGACAAGGACCTGCACCCCGGAGACATCATCCTCACGCACTTCCGGGGCAAGGAAGACTGGAAGGGAAGCATGACTGACATGATCCGTCACGTCATGAAGACCGTCACGGACAAGGGGTACGCCGTGGCTCGCCTGGAGGATTACTTGTGAAGCACGCGCGCCGGTTCGTAGCCGGGACGCTGACGGCCGGCGCGCTCGCGCTGTCCCTGACGGGGTGCGGGGACAGCGTGGACCCCATCGAGAGACTGGGGCGCAAGACCACGGAGGCCAGGGCGACTCCGTCGCCCTCGGGGGCGGCCTCCCCCTCCGCGCAGGCCAAGGGATCGGCGGCCGCGGCGGACGAGGCGTACAAGAAGTGGGGCCTCAGCGGCCCCCTCCAGTACGCGCCCAAGCCGGCCGTCAAACCCCGGATCGCGCCGGCCAAGGCGGGCCGGGTCCAGGTCGTCGACCGAATACCCGTCCCGGCGGACGACAAGGTCGTCTTCCTGACCTTCGACGACGGCGCCGAGAAGAACCCCGAGTTCCTCAAGATGGCCGCGGATCTGAAACTGCCGATCAGCATGTTCCTGACGGACAACATCGCCTCGTCGGACTACGGCCACTTCGAAAAGCTCCGCGACAACGGCTCCGACAGCACGATAAACAACCACACCCTGACGCACCCGAATCTGCGGACCCTGTCCTTCGAGGCGCAGAAGAGGGAGATATGCGGGCAGCAGGACCGCCTGGAGACGCGCTTCGGCAAGCGGCCGACGCTCTTCCGCCCGCCGTACGGCAACCACAACGACGACACCCTCAGGGCCGCGCACGAGTGCGGGATATCCCAGCTTCTGCTGTGGCGCGTGTCGATGCAGATCAACAATTTCCAGTACGCCGAGGGCTCCGCCCTCAAACCGGGTGACATCATCCTGGCCCACTTCCGCGGCCCCTCCGAGCTGAAGGGCACGACGGAGACCGAGATGACGACCCGGATGCTCCGGCGGATACAGGAGCAGGGCTACCGGATCGGCCGGCTGGAGGACTACCTCTAGGGCGTGTGCCCTAAGACGGGGCGGGCTGGGTTGCGGGCTCGACCTGCGGGGTGATCGTCGTTTCCGCCGGGCCCCGGGCGTCCGCCTCGCGCTGTCTTTCCGTGCTGTCGGAGATGCGCAGCAACAGGGCGATCATGATCCAGTTGGCCAGGAGGGACGAGCCGCCCGCGGCAAGGAAGGGCAGGGCCTTGCCCGTCAGCGGGATCAGCCCCGTGACCCCGCCCGCCACGATGAAGACCTGGAGCGCGAGGGCCGACGAGAGGCCCACCGCCAGCAGCTTGCCGAACGGGTCGCGCGCGCCCAGCGCCATCCGCAGCCCGCGCTGCACGAGGAGCGCGTACAGGATCAGGACGGCCATGATCCCGGCCAGGCCGAGCTCCTCGCCCACCGTCGTCAGGATGAAGTCGCTGCGGCCGGCGAACCCGATCAGTTCGGGATGGCCCATGCCGAGGCCCGTGCCGGAGACGCCGCCCGTGCCGAAGCTGAACAGGGCCTGCGCCGACTGGTCCGAGATGACGCCCGGCGGCCGGTCCTTCCAGTAGTACGACAGCGGGTTCAGCCAGGCGGCCACACGGGCCTTGACGTGCGGTTCCGTCGTGCCCACCACGAAGGCGCCCGCCGAGGCGAGCACCAGGCCAACGACGATCCAGCTCGTGCGCTCCGTGGCCACGTAGAGCATGACCACGAAAACGCCGAAGAAGAGCAGCGAGGTGCCGAGGTCGCGCTCGAAGACCAGCACGAGCAGCGAGACGATCCACACCGTGATGAGGGGGCCGAGCTGGCGCATCGGCGGCAGCCGCATGCCCAGGAACTTGCGGCCCGACAGGGCGAGCGCATCGCGGTGGATCACCAGGTAGCCCGCGAAGAAGACCGCGATCATGATCTTCACGAACTCGCCGGGCTGGAGCGAGAGCCCGCCGATGAAGATCCAGCGCTTCGCCCCGTACTTGTCCGCGCCGAAGAACGCCGGCGCGATCAGCGCCACCAGTGCCGCGACCATCGTGATGTAGATGAACCGCTGCAGCAGCCGGTGGTCGCGCAGGAGCGCCAGCACCGCGATGCAGGCCGCGACGCCGACCACCGTCCACATCAACTGGCCCGGAGCGTTCGCCGGAGAGTTGTACCGGTCGAGGTAGCCCTGGTCGAGGCGGTGCAGCAGCACCAGCCCCAGCCCGGTCAGCAGCAGGGCCAGCGGGAAGATCAGCGGATCCGCGTACGCCGCGAACCGGCGCACGGCCAGGTGACCCACCAGCGCGAGCAGCGTCATGCTGACCACGAAGCCGGTGAGACCGGGCGGCAGCTCGTCGTTCATCGCGAGGCCCGCGCTGATGTGGCCGGAAATGGTCACGGCGAGGACGAGGACGAGCAGCAGTGCTTCCGTGCGGCGGCGCGCGCCCGCTGTGGTCAGGGGTTTCAGTCCACGCACGGGACGCCGCCGCCGTCGATGGCGGAGGTTTCGCTGCCGCTCCGGGACGGTGCGGGCGCGGGGGCCGGCGCGGAACTGCGGGGGGAGCCCGGGGCGGAGCCCTGCGGGGCGGGCGGTGTGCCCGGTGAGGAGGGAGCGGCGCCAGGCGCGCTCGGGCTCGCAGTGGCCCCGGGCCCGATCCGCTCGGCTATGAACCGCTTTATCTTCATATCATCTACGACGTTTATCTCGGCGCCGTGGTTCCTGCCGAAGTCCTCGATGGGAAGGGTCACAAACTCCACGTTGCCCCCGGACAGGTTCTTCGCCTGCTTCACGAACGACAGCAGGTCCCACCCCTCGTCGGTGACGACGTCCTGCTTCGCCGAGTCGATCAGCTTCATCAGCTTCAGCGGATCGGTGAAGGTCCCGGCCTGGTTCAGCTTGTACGTGGCCCCCGCCAGGAACGCCTGCTGCCGCTTCGTCCGGTCCAGGTCGCCCATGGTCAGGCCGTGCCGCTGCCGTACGAAGGCCAGCGACTGCTGCCCGTCGAGCGTCTGGCGTCCCGCCGGGAAGTCGGCCCCCGAGTACCTGTCCTTCACCGGCTTCTTCAGGCACACCGGTACGCCGTCCAGCGCGTCCGCGAGGTGATAGAAGCCGGCCAGGTTCAGCTCGGCGAAGTGGTCGATCGGCACGCCCAGGAAAGTGCGCACCGTCTCCAGCTCCGCCTTGCGGCCCGCCTCGCGCCCCTCGCGCTCCAGCTGCCGAGGGTCCTTGACCCCCTTGGCCGCGAGCTGCTCCTCCACCTTGGCCTTCGCCCGCCCGTAGGCCTCCTTGATCTTGGCCTTGCCGGTGAAGCCCGGCACGCCGTGCAGCTCGACGAAGTCGTCGCGCGGCACCGAGAAGGCCTTCGCCCGGCCCCCGTCGCCGGGGACGTGCAACAGGATCAGGGTGTTGGTGTTGTAGCCGCCGACGTCGGAGCTCGCGCCCGCGTGCAGCTTGTCGAGGACCGCCGGGGGAAGGTCCTCGCCGTTCTGGTCCCGGCGGCTGTCCAGGCCCATCAGCAGGATGTTCACATCGCCGTACTTCGACTTCTCGGCGCCCTCCAGGGCCTTGGAGCTGGCGATGCTGGAGGCGAGGTCGTCGTACAGGTACCAGGCGGTCGCCCCCGCGAGCACCACCAGGGCGCAGCCGGACGCCAGCAGCGCGCGCGTGAGCCTGCGGCGGCGGGACGCGGGCATCGGTGGCTTGTGTTCCCGGGTCTTCCTGCGGTGGGCGCTCATGCATCCCGATGCTGGGGGAGCGGTGCTGAAGGAAACCTGAGGGTTCTGAGGATGCCTTCAGGGCCGGGCCGCCGCCGCTGCCCCCGGACCCCGGACCCGGGACCCCGGGCCTCAAGCGCCGGCGGGGCCGAATTCGGCCGGGGCGGGCACGCGCAGCACCAGCCGGGCGCCTCCGGCGGGCGCCGGGAGCGCACGGACCTCACCGCCGTGCGCCCGCGCGATCTCCCGGGCGATGGCCAGCCCCAGGCCGGTGCCGCCACCGGCGCGGCCCCGGTCCGCGTCCAGCCGTACGAACCGCTCGAAGACCCGGTCCCGGTCGGCCTCCGGGATGCCCGGTCCGTCGTCCGTGACCTCCAGCAGCGCCCAGCCGTCCTCGGCCGAGGCCCGGACCACGACCCCGGTACGGGCGTACCGCAGGGCGTTGTCCACCAGGTTGGCCAGCGCCCGCTCCAGCCGCGCCGGATCCCCGGCGGTCGGTACGGGAGCCCGCGCGTCCAGCCGTAGCGGAACCCGGGTCCCGGGGCGCCGCGCCGCGTCCTCGGCGGCCAGCAGCGCGAGGTCCACCGGCTCGGTGCGCGGCGCGGGCCCGCCGTCGAGGCGGGCCAGCAGGAGCAGATCGGCCGCGATCGCCTGCAGCCGCTCGGTATCGGCCAGCGCGGCCGCCACCGACTCCCGGTCGGGGTCCCGCAACGCCACCTCCAGCCGGGACCGGACGGCCGCGAGGGGGTTGCGCAGCTCGTGCGAGGCGTCGGCGGTGAACTGCCGCTGCCGGGCGTCGCCGCGCTCCAGCCGGTCGAGCGTGTCGTTGACCGTCCGGGCCAGCTGCGCGATCTCGTCGGCGCCGCCCGGGTCGGGGACCCGCCGGTCCAGCTCGCTCCCGGTGACCGCCGCCAGCCCGGTGCGGATCGCGGTGACCGGGCGCAGCGCGTGGCCCGTCACCCACCAGGCCAGGGCCGCCGCGAAGACGATCAGCGGGGGCGCGCCGGCCAGCAGGCCGAGCGCGACGGCCCGGTTGGCGTCGTCCACGTCTCCGAGCACGGTCGCGGCGTAGACGGTGTGCGGGTCGTGTGCCCCCGGCGGGCCGGGTGCGTTCACGGCGACCACCACGCGCCGCTGTGCGCCGGGGCGCGCGGGCGGCAGGACGGCCGACCGCACGTCCTGGCCGGGGGCGGGGCTCAGCTCCGTGACCTCCGGGGTGTCCTTCAGGTCCCCGCTGGTGGCCACGACCGCGCCGGCCCCGTTCCGCACGAGGACCAGGTCGACCCCGCCCTCGGGCGCGGGCAGCCGGCCCCCGGGCGGCAGGCTCCCGGTGTCGTACTGGGCGGCGACCTTGCGGGCGGCGAGCTCGGTGCGGCCGGTGGTGTTCTCGATGAGGTTGGCGCGCAGCAGGGCGTAGAGCCACAGCCCGCCGGCGGCCAGGACGGCGGCCATCGCGAGGGCGGCGGCCGCGGCGGCGCGGGAGCGGAGGCTGCCGAGGCGGCGGGGCCGGGGCTTCGACCGCGGCTCAGCCACCGTCCGGGGCCATCCGGTAGCCGGTGCCGTGCACGGTGAGGATCGAGCGGCGGCCGAAGGGGGCGTCGATCTTCCGGCGGAGCGAGGAGACGTAGACCTCGACGATGTTCGGGTCGATGCCGTGCGGGGTGTCCCAGACCTCGTCGAGGATGTCCTGCTTGGCGACGGCCAGGCCGGGCTGCTCCATCAGGCAGCCCAGGACGCCGAGCTCGCGGGCGGTCAGCTCGATCTCGTGCGTGCCGCGGCGGCAGCGGCGGCCGCGGGGATCCAGGACCAGGTCGCCGGCCTGCAGGACGCCGGTCCGGGCGGTGTCGCCGGCGGTGGCGCGGCGGGTGAGGGCGCGGAGCCTGGCGGCGAGGACGACGAAGGAGAACGGCTTCGTCAGATAGTCGTCCGCACCCGAGTCCAGGCCCTCGGCCTCGTCGTACTCGCCGTCCTTGGCGGTCAGCATCAGCACCGGGGTGGCGACGCCGTGGGACCGCATCCGGGTGCAGATCTCGTAGCCCGAGAGGCCGGGGAGCATCAGGTCGAGGAGGACCACGTCGTACGGGCCTCCGGTGAGGGCCAGGTCCAGGCCGTGGTGGCCGTCGTGGGCCAGATCGACCCAGTGGCCGTCGGCGGAGAGGCCGCGCCGCAGTGAATCGGCGAGGCTGACTTCGTCTTCGACGACCAGGATCCGCATGCCCCAAGCCTCACATACCGGGCTTTCCTCCCTTGACGCGCCGCTCGCGCGGTGCGCTCCTGGCGGGCCTCACCGGCTTCGCGCCTCCGTCCGGAGGCGGCCCGTCGGTGTTGGCCGCCGCCCGGCGTGGGGCCCGGTGGGCGGGTGCGGCTGGGTCGGCCCTGCGGGGCGAAGTCCCCGACCCGCCCTTCCACCGTTCCCAGGGCCGGCCCTGCCCCGGTCCTCAAACGCCGGACGGGCTACAAGCGGGGCCCCGGGCTGCGCCCGGACCCCTGGGGCTCCGCCCCAGACCCCGGTCCTCAAACGCCGGACGGCTGAATTGGCGCAGCCCGGTCCGGAAGGAGTCCCCAAGCTGCGCCCAGCCCCCTGGGGCTCCGCCCCAGACCCCGCGCCTCAAACGCCGGCGAGGCTGAATTCGGCGGCCCGGGTCGGGGACGGGGGCGGGGTGGGGTGTCGGCCTGGACGTAGAGCGTGATTTGTGGCGCTGGTGCATGTCGCGCCCTGTCGGAGTTGAGGAGGGGGCGCCTAAATCATGCAGTCCAGGCCGACACCCCACCCCGACCCCGGCACCGACCCACCCCGCGCAGCCAGGCAGACGCCGACCACACCCCAGCCCCGCCGGCGTTTGAGGCGCAGGGGCCCGGGGACTGGTCCCCGGGAACGGCGCCGCACGAGGGGCGGATCCAGGCGGCCCCGGCTGCGAAACCAGCGGCGCGTATTGGCACTCCGCTTGACCGAGTGCTAATCCCCGGAATAGTCTCGCGTCTGGCACTCACCCCTGGCGAGTGCCAACACAGCGACAGGCAGATCCGGCACCCGCGACGACGGATCGACCTGGTCGCCACCTCAGACAATTAACCCCGGATCTCCGAAGCGGAAGGTCAGATCGTGACGACCACCAGCTCCAAGGTTGCCATCAAGCCGCTCGAGGACCGCATTGTGGTCCAGCCGCTCGACGCCGAGCAGACCACGGCCTCTGGCCTGGTCATCCCGGACACCGCGAAGGAGAAGCCCCAGGAGGGCGTCGTCCTCGCCGTGGGTCCGGGTCGCTTCGAGGACGGCCAGCGTCTCCCGCTGGACGTCACCGTCGGCGACGTCGTCCTGTACTCCAAGTACGGCGGCACCGAAGTGAAGTACAACGGCGAGGAGTACCTCGTCCTCTCGGCCCGCGACGTGCTCGCGATCGTCGAGAAGTAATCACTTCTGCAGTTTTGCTTTGAGCTACGCCCCTGGTCACCCCTGCTGATGCCGGGCGGCGAGGGGCGTAGTTCGTGTCTGACAGGCGGTCGCGGTGAGCGGCCGGGGATAGCAACGAGAGGGCTGAACCGCTCCCATGCCGAAGATTCTCAAGTTTGACGAGGACGCCCGTCGCGCCCTTGAGCGTGGCGTCAACAAGCTTGCCGACACCGTGAAGGTGACGATCGGTCCCAAGGGCCGCAACGTCGTCATCGACAAGAAGTTCGGCGCTCCGACCATCACGAACGACGGCGTCACCATCGCCCGTGAGGTCGAGCTCGACGACCCGTACGAGAACCTTGGCGCGCAGCTCGTCAAGGAGGTCGCGACCAAGACCAACGACGTCGCGGGTGACGGCACCACCACCGCCACCGTCCTGGCGCAGGCGCTGGTCCGCGAGGGTCTGCGCAACGTCGCCGCGGGTGCTTCCCCGGCCGCCCTGAAGAAGGGCATCGACGCCGCGGTCAAGGCCGTCTCCGACGAGCTCCTGGCGACCGCCCGTCCGATCGAGGACAAGTCCGACATCGCTGCCGTGGCCGCGCTCTCCGCGCAGGACCAGCAGGTCGGTGACCTCATCGCCGAGGCGATGGACAAGGTCGGCAAGGACGGTGTCATCACCGTCGAGGAGTCCAACGCCTTCGGCCTGGAGCTGGAGTTCACCGAGGGCATGGCCTTCGACAAGGGCTACCTGTCCCCGTACATGGTCTCCGACCAGGAGCGTATGGAGGCCATCCTCGATGACCCGTACATCCTGATCAACCAGGGCAAGATCTCCTCGATCCAGGACCTCCTGCCGCTGCTGGAGAAGGTCATCCAGGCCGGCGCCTCCAAGCCGCTCCTGATCATCGCCGAGGACGTCGAGGGCGAGGCGCTCTCCACCCTCGTCGTCAACAAGATCCGTGGCACCTTCAACGCCGTCGCCGTCAAGGCGCCCGGCTTCGGTGACCGCCGCAAGGCGATGCTGCAGGACATGGCCACCCTCACCGGTGCCACCGTCATCGCCGAGGAGGTCGGCCTCAAGCTCGACCAGGCCGGTCTGGACGTACTGGGCTCCGCCCGCCGCGTCACGATCTCCAAGGACAACACCACCATCGTCGACGGTGGCGGCTCCTCCGACGAGGTCCTCGGCCGCGTCAACCAGATCAAGGCCGAGATCGAGTCGACCGACTCGGACTGGGACCGCGAGAAGCTGCAGGAGCGCCTGGCGAAGCTCGCCGGCGGCGTCTGCGTCATCAAGGTCGGCGCCGCCACCGAGGTGGAGCTCAAGGAGAAGAAGCACCGTCTCGAGGACGCCATCTCGGCGACCCGCGCCGCGGTCGAGGAGGGCATCGTCTCCGGCGGTGGCTCCGCTCTCGTCCACGCCGTGAAGGTGCTGGAAGGCAACCTCGGCCTGTCGGGCGACGAGGCCACCGGTGTCGCGGTCGTGCGCCGCGCCGCCGTCGAGCCGCTGCGCTGGATCGCGGAGAACGCCGGCCTCGAGGGCTACGTCATCACCGCGAAGGTCGCCGAGCTCGAAAAGGGCCAGGGCTTCAACGCCGCCACCGGCGAGTACGGCGACCTGGTCAAGGCCGGCGTCATCGACCCGGTCAAGGTCACCCGCTCCGCGCTGGAGAACGCCGCTTCCATCGCGTCGCTGCTGCTCACGACCGAGACCCTGGTCGTCGAGAAGCCGGCCGAGGACGAGGGCGACGCCGGTCACGGCCACGGTGGCCACGGCCACAGCCACTGACCTCGTCAGTAAGCACGGGTAAACACGGCAAAGCCCCGGTCACCGCTGCCAAGCGGTGGTGACCGGGGCTTTCCCGTCTGCTTCTCCGTCTGCTATCCGGGCATCATGCCCATCTGGCGCATCAGCCCCGGTGCGTCGTAGTACCACCAGTCCTCGGCGATCTGGCCGTTCTCGATCCGGCAGGTCGTACAACCCGACATGGTGAATTCCTTGCCCGTCGGCGCGACCCCCATGAACTCGCCCTTGTGGGTGCCCTTCCAGTCCCACAGGGTGGTGACGCAGTCGCCTTCGGCGATCTGGCGCGTCATGTCGAAGGTCATGTCGAAGGCGCCCCGCCACATGCCGACGGTCTTGCGGATGCCCTCGCGCCCGTTGCCCTCTCCGGCGCTCTCCATGATGTCGTGAGTGACGTAGTCGGCCGCGATGCATTCTTCGATGGCGTCGAAGTTGCCCTTGCCCACGACCTCTTCGAGGAAGCGGTTCACGACGAGCTTGTTGAGGTACTCGTCGCGGACCACGTCGAGGTTCATGAACTTCGGCATTCCGTCGCAGAGCGCCACCATCTCCTGGAACATCCGGTCGGTTTCCGGGAGTTGAGAGTTCCTCATGGCCTCTTCGTACGAGGGGAATTCGACGAGGTCCACGTAGTGGGTCTTGGAGTCGCGGTCCTTGCCGATGAGGGTGTGGGTGACCGTGCGCTTGCCGGCGGTCTGCTCGGCATAGCGGTCGATGAGACTGTTCATCTCGTCGAAGCGCTTGGTCTCGTAGTCGATCACTTGTACGAATGTCATCGCGTCGCCTCCCGCGCTGGATGGGACACATCCAGTCTAGGGAGATTTCACCCATATGCCGCGTTTACTCACAGGTCACCACGGGCGGGGCTACTGCGGCCCGTACTTGCGCCCGGTGCGCGAGGACATCCCGCCCAGCAGCCCGCGAGGGGTCAGCTTCACCACGCCCATCAGCGCCTTGTACCGCGGGTCCGGGATCGACACCGTCTTGCCCCGGGCCAGATCGGCCAGCGCCGCCGCCACCAGCTTGTCGGCGTCGAGCCACATCCAGCCCGGGATGTTGTCCGTGCCCATGCCGGCCCGCTCGTGGAACTCGGTCCGTACGAAGCCCGGGCACAGCGCCATCAGCCGTACGCCCGAGCCGGTCAGGTCCTTGGCCGCGCCCTGGGTGAACTGCACGACCCAGGCCTTGCTCGCCCCGTAGGTGCCGCGCGGCAGGAAGGCGGCCACCGAGGCCACGTTGATCACGCCGCCGCGCCCGCGCGAGCGCATCGGCTCCACGGCCGCCGAGGTCAGCCGCAGCACGGCCTCGATGTGGACCTTCAGCATGGTCAGCTCGTCGGCCATGGAGACTTCCAGGTAGCGGCCCTTGTTGCCGAAGCCCGCGTTGTTCACCAGCAGGTCGACCGGGTGCTTGGGGTCGGCGAGGCGCTCCTCGACCGCCGCGATGCCCTCCTCGGTGGAGAGGTCGGCGGCCAGCACCTCCGCTTCGATCCCGTGCCGGTCGTGCAGCTCGGTGGCCTGCTCGCCGAGCCGCTTCGTGTCCCGGGCCACCAGGACGAGGTTGTGCCCCTGGGCGGCGAGCCGCCGGGCGAAGGCGGCGCCGATGCCCGCCGTGGATCCCGTAATCAACGCAGTCGTCATAGGCGCAACCTAGTCGCCCGGCTTCCCGTACTTCTCCACGTGGGCCAGCGCCTTGTCCCGGGCCTCCGGCTCCAGCGCGTCACCCGCCGCCAGCGTGCGCGGCAGCAGCTCCCGCTCGGTGGTGAAGGCGCGGAACCAGAACTCCACCGTCACCTCGTGGTCAGGGCGGTGCACGACCTCGATGGTGTCGCCGGGGGAGACCGAGCCCTCCCGCAGGACCCGCAGGTAGGCGCCCGGCCGGGCCTCCTGCGTGAACCGCTTGACCCAGGCCTTCTCGCCGAGCATCCCCTGGAAGGTCCGGCACGGGATGCGGGCCGAGGCCACTTCCAGGAGCAGGTCGGGGCCGACCCGCCAGCGCTCGCCGAGCAGCGCGCCGTTCACGTCGAGGCCGGAGGTGGTGAAGTTCTCGCCGAAGATCCCGCCGGGCAGTTCACGGCCGAGCTCGGCCTCCCACCACTCCAGGTCCTCGCGGGCGTACGCGTACACGGCCTGGTGGTCGCCGCCGTGATGGCGCAGATGGCAGACGTCGTCCCCCTCCACCCCGCTCGCGCCGACACCCTTGGGGCCGGGCGCGAAGACGCGTACGGGGCCCGGCGCCGGAACCTTGCCGTGACCGGTGAGCCCGTCCGGGGCGTCGGTGTGGTCGACGGCCGTCGCGCGGCCGAGGTTCACGGAGATCAGATGCATGGAGCCACGCTAGCCGAACCGCCCCAAAGCAGCCGGGCATTATTCGCACCGAGATCAAAGCACCCCTTATGCTCGGAGGGTGATCGAGGCACGCCATCTCCGAGTTCTGCGCGCTGTCGCCGGAACCGGGTCCTTCTCCGCCGCCGCCCGCGAGCTCGGCTGCACCCAGCCGGCCGTCTCCCAGCAGATGAAGGCGCTGGAGCAGTCCGCCGGCACCCCGCTGCTGATCCGCACCGGGCGCGAAATGCGGCTCACCCAGGCCGGTGAGGCGCTGGTCCGGCATGCCGCCGGGATCCTCGCCGGGCTGACCGCCGCCGAGGAGGAGGTCGCGGCCATCGCCGGGCTGCGCGCCGGCCGGGTCCGGCTGGTCTCCTTCCCCAGCGGAAGCTCCACGCTGGTGCCGACCGCGCTCGCGGCGATGCGCGCCGAGCATCCGGGGACCCGGATCTCGCTGGTCGAGGCGGAACCGCCGCGCTCGGTGGAGATGCTGCGCGAGGGCGACTGCGACCTCGCGCTGGCCTTCCGCTACGGCGGGGCCTCCGGATCGGCGTCCGAGTGGGAGGACCTCGTGGTCCGGCCGCTGCTGACCGACCGGCTCGTCGGACTGGTGCCCGAGGGGCACCGGCTCGCGGGTGCGGAGCGGGTGGGCATGGCGGAGCTGGCCGACGAGCCCTGGATCGCGGGCTGCCCGCGCTGCCGCCGCCATCTGGTGGAGGTGTGCGAGGCCGTCGGCTTCACCCCGCGCATCGACTTCGCCACCGACGACTACCCGGCCGTGGTCGGCCTGGTCGGGGCCGGGCTCGGGGTCGCGGTGCTGCCGGAGCTCGCGGTGGAGTCCGTACGGGCCAAGGGCGTGAGCACGCTCGTCGTGGAACCGGCCGTCGAGCGGGAGGTCGTCGCGCTGACCCTGCCCGACCTGGCCAGGGTCCCGGCGGTGGCCGCGACCCTGGACCAGCTGGAGCGGGCCGCCCGGCGCTGAGGGCCCGGCGCCCGGGCCGGCGCCGACCGTCCGCCGATGGGCCGGATGGCCGGACAGTCGGCGGCGGCCGACCGTCAGCGGCGGACCGTCGGCCCCGGACCACCCGCGCCGGACGGAGGCCGCCACGCGAAGGACCGTACGGCGGTACGGCCGGTCGGGTGGCAGCCCGGTCCGGTACGGGACGCGCCCGTGCGTGCCGGTGCCGCGTCTTCCGGTGCTGCGTCTTCCGATGATTCGAAGAAACGTTCCTTCGGTCGTTTCGTGTGAAGCCCGCTCAGTGCGGAGCGATCGGCGTGCTCGGTCCGATCGCGCTCGTCGCCGGGATCAGGCGATGGCGTGCGCGGCCCATCAGTTCTTCGCGTTCATCCTCGGTGAGGCCACCCCACACCCCGTAGGGCTCACGGACGGCGAGTGCGTGCGCGGCGCATTCAGAACGCACCGGGCATCGCATGCAGACCTCTTTAGCCGAGGTCTCGCGCGCGCTCCTGGCCGCGCCCCGCTCGCCTTCCGGGTGGAAGAAGAGGGAGCTGTCGACCCCGCGGCAGGCAGCCAGCAGCTGCCAGTCCCAGAGGTCGGCGTTCGGTCCGGGGAGGCGGGAGAAATCTGCCATTGGTAGTCCTCTTGGTGCCGGTACTGAGGCGGATACGGTCCATGTCTCCACACCTACTGTCGTAGTAGATGTAAATATGACTCATTGGGAATCTAGCCTCAGACATGCGCCAAACGGAAGGAAAGCCGCCAAATAGGGCATACCGTCATCTGGAGGACACGCGGCGAGTGGCACCTGCCTTGTGTTCGCTTCCTCACGTAGAGTGCCGAAGGTGTCCGTCCGACCCGTAACTCTTTCGAGTGACCATCGTTGAGAGTGCGAAGGCGGTTGAACCAAGAAGTTCTCGGACAGGTGTCCGGGGGCATCGACCGCACAGGTGACGATACGTACCAGCCTGGAGGCTCAAGGTGACGCGCATCAGCAGCTGCGGAGGGCGGTCATGACATCCGTCCTCGTCTGCGACGACTCCCCGCTTGCCCGAGAGGCGCTCCGTCGCGCGGTTGCCACCGTGCCCGGCGTCGAGCGTGTGACGACGGCTGCCAACGGCGAGGAAGTCCTCCGCCGCTGGGGTGCCGACCGTTCCGACCTGATTCTGATGGATGTACGGATGCCCGGGCTCGGCGGTGTGGAGACGGTTCGCCGGCTGCTCTCGGCCGATCCCGGCGCCCGCATCATCATGCTGACGGTCGCCGAGGACCTGGACGGCGTGGCCCTCGCGGTCGCCGCCGGCGCCCGGGGCTATCTGCACAAGGACGCCTCGCGCGCCGAACTGCGGGCCACGGTCACCCAGGCCCTCGCCGACCCGACCTGGAGGCTGGCCCCGCGCCGGCTCCGCTCGGCCGAGATGGGCGCCGCGCCCACGCTCACCGCGCGCGAGATCCAGGTGCTGGAGGGCATGAGCCACGGCCGGTCCAACGCGGAGATCGGGCGCGAGCTCTTCCTCTCCGAGGACACGGTCAAGACGCACGCCCGCCGGCTGTTCAAGAAGCTGGGCGCGTCCGACCGTGCGCACGCCGTGGCGCTCGGGTTCCGCTGGGGCCTGGTCCGCTGACCGCAGGGCCGCCGGCCCTCACCGGCCGGCGGTGCTTCGGGCGGGTCGGCCCGCCCGGCTCCCCGGATCCCGCGGTCCCGACCGCCCTCCGGAATCTCCCGCCGTCCGATCCGCCGCACCCGGGTGCGCACCGGGGATTGACGGTGCACAATCCGGGGGACGTGTCGCTTCGGGCGCGATGCCGCATGCTTGAGGGTGTGGCGCATCCTGGAGATGTCGCCGCGGGGACGATTCGGCCGAGCGGGAGGGGAGGGGCCAGAGCATGAGTTCCGGTGCACCCACCCCGCACAACCCGTCGACGCATAACGCTTCGACGTACAACACGGGCCGCGGTGCCGCGAATACCCCGGCACCAAGGCACCATGGATTGATGCGCGACGACGAGGCCCCGGGGTCACCCGCGACCACAGGCGGCGGCGGCGCCTCCCGCAACAGCGGCGACGGTACCGTCAGCGCGCTCGTACGCCGTGCGGTGGAAGGCGACGAGCAGGCCACGCACGATCTGCTCGCCTTCGTGCACCCCCTCGCCATCCGCTACTGCCGCTCCCGCCTGTCCCGCCTTCCGGGTGACGCTCGTCACTTCGTGGAGGACCTGGCGCAGGAGGTCTGCGTCGCCGTCCTGATGGCACTGCCGCGCTACCGCGACACCGGGCGCCCCTTCGAGGCCTTCGTCTTCGCCATCGCCGCGCACAAGGTCGCCGATCTCCAGCGGGCCGCCATGCGCCATCCGGGCAGTACGGCCGTGCCCTCCGACGAGATGCCGGAACGGCCCGACGACTCCCTCGGCCCCGAAGAGCGCGCCCTGCTGAGCAGTGACGCCGCCTGGGCCAAGAAGCTGCTCGCCAACCTGCCGGAGAACCAGCGCGAGCTCCTCGTCCTGCGCGTGGCCGTCGGACTGACCGCCGAAGAGACCGGGCAGATGCTCGGAATGTCCCCCGGGGCGGTGCGCGTCGCCCAGCACCGGGCGCTGAGCCGGCTCCGTGCGCTCGCCGAGCAGTAGGCCGTACGGGTTTTTTCCCGTAGGAAGATACGAACCTTGGCATCGATCTTCGTCGTGGAATGAGAGGCGTCGGGATCCCGTTAGCATGGACATCCGCGCTGAGCAAGACCATCTTGGAAGGTGTCATGACTGTGAACGGCAGCGACTCGACTGGGATGCCCGACAAATTCGCCACGCTCGGCCTCACCTATGACGATGTGCTGCTGCTTCCGGGGTCCTCGGACATGTCCCCGGACGCCATCGACACCTCCTCGCTCATCTCCCGCAACGTCCGTGTGAACGTCCCGCTGCTCTCCGCCGCCATGGACAAGGTCACCGAGGCCCGGATGGCCATCGCGATGGCCCGCCAGGGCGGCGTCGGCGTGCTGCACCGCAACCTCTCCATCGTCGACCAGGCCAACCAGGTCGACCTGGTCAAGCGCTCCGAGTCCGGCATGGTCACCGACCCGATCACGGTGCACCCCGACGCGACCCTGCGCGAGGCCGACGAGCTCTGCGCGAAGTTCCGCATCTCCGGCGTCCCGGTCACCGACCCGGCGGGCAAGCTGCTCGGCATCGTCACCAACCGCGACATGGCCTTCGAGTCGGACCGCAGCCGCCAGGTGCGCGAGGTCATGACCCCGATGCCGCTGGTCACGGGCAAGGTGGGCATCTCCGGCGTGGACGCCATGGAGCTGCTGCGACGCCACAAGATCGAGAAGCTGCCGCTCGTCGACGAGGCCGGTCTCCTCAAGGGCCTCATCACGGTCAAGGACTTCGTCAAGGCCGAGAAGTACCCGAACGCCGCCAAGGACAAGGACGGCCGGCTCCTCGTCGGCGCGGCCGTCGGTGTCGCGGGCGACGCGTACGAGCGGGCCCAGGCCCTGATCGAGGCGGGCGCCGACTTCATCGTCGTCGACACCGCCCACGGCCACTCCCGCCTCGTCGGCGACATGGTCTCCAAGATCAAGTCGAACTCCACGGTCGACGTGATCGGCGGCAACATCGCCACCCGCGACGGCGCCCAGGCCCTCATCGACGCCGGCTGCGACGGCATCAAGGTCGGCGTCGGCCCCGGCTCCATCTGCACGACCCGCGTCGTCGCCGGCATCGGCGTTCCGCAGGTCACCGCGATCTACGAGGCCGCGCTCGCCGCCAAGGCGGCCGGCGTGCCGGTCATCGGCGACGGCGGCCTGCAGTACTCCGGCGACATCGCGAAGGCGCTCGTCGCCGGCGCCGACACCGTGATGCTCGGCTCGCTGCTCGCGGGCTGCGAGGAGTCCCCGGGCGAGCTGCTCTTCATCAACGGCAAGCAGTTCAAGTCGTACCGCGGCATGGGCTCGCTCGGCGCGATGCAGTCCCGCGGCGACCGCAAGTCCTTCTCCAAGGACCGCTACTTCCAGGAGGGCGTGGGCGGCGACGACAAGCTCATCCCCGAGGGCATCGAGGGTCAGGTCCCGTACCGCGGCCCGCTCTCCGCGGTGGTGCACCAGCTCGTCGGCGGTCTGCGCCAGTCGATGTTCTACGTCGGCGGCCGCACGGTGCCGGAGCTCCAGGACCGGGGCCGCTTCGTCCGGATCACCTCGGCGGGGCTCAAGGAGAGCCACCCGCACGACATCCAGATGACCGTCGAGGCTCCGAACTACAGCCGCAAGGGCTGATCGCAGCAGCGCTCGAGCAGCACCTGAGCAGCACCGGAGGGGCGGGCCCGCACGGGTCCGCCCCTCCGGCGTGCCCGGTGCGTGCGTCCGTACAGCGGTCACCGGAACGCGGCGCGCCGGGGTTCGGGGATACTGGACGGGCAGACCCACAGGAAAGGCCACCACACGTGACTGAGATCGAGATCGGGCGCGGCAAGCGCGGCCGCCGGGCGTACGCGTTCGATGACATCGCCATCGTCCCCAGCCGCCGTACCCGGGACCCGAAGGAGGTCTCGATCGCCTGGCAGATCGACGCCTACCGCTTCGAGCTCCCGTTCCTGGCCGCTCCCATGGACTCGGTCGTCTCCCCGCAGACCGCCATCCGCATCGGCGAGCTCGGCGGCCTCGGCGTGCTGAACCTCGAAGGCCTGTGGACCCGGTACGAGGACCCGCAGCCGCTGCTCGACGAGATCGCGGAGCTGGACGAGGCGACCGCGACCCGCCGTCTCCAGGAGATCTACTCCGCTCCGATCCAGGCGGACCTGATCCGTCAGCGGATCAAGGAGGTGCGCGACTCGGGCGTCGTCACCGCCGCCGCGCTCTCCCCGCAGCGCACGGCCGAGTTCTCCAAGGCCGTCGTCGACGCGGGCGTGGACATCTTCGTGATCCGCGGCACCACCGTGTCGGCGGAGCACGTCTCCGGCGCCGCCGAGCCGCTGAACCTCAAGCAGTTCATCTACGAGCTCGACGTCCCGGTCATCGTGGGCGGCTGCGCCACCTACACCGCGGCCCTGCACCTGATGCGCACCGGCGCTGCCGGTGTCCTGGTCGGCTTCGGCGGCGGCGCCGCGCACACCACGCGCAACGTCCTGGGCATCCAGGTCCCGATGGCCACCGCCGTCGCCGACGTGGCCGCGGCCCGCCGCGACTACATGGACGAGTCCGGCGGCCGCTACGTGCACGTCATCGCCGACGGCGGCGTGGGCTGGTCCGGCGACATCCCCAAGGCCGTCGCCTGCGGCGCCGACGCCGTGATGATGGGCTCCCCGCTGGCCCGTGCCACGGACGCGCCCGGCAAGGGCAACCACTGGGGCATGGAGGCCGTCCACGAGGACGTGCCGCGCGGCAAGAAGGTCGACCTCGGCACGGTGGGCACCACCGAGGAGATCCTCACCGGCCCGTCGCACTCCCCGGACGGTTCGATGAACATCTTCGGCGCGCTGCGCCGCTCGATGGCCACCACCGGCTACAGCGAGCTCAAGGAGTTCCAGCGGGTCGAGGTCACCATCGCGGACTCGCAGCACAGCCGCTGACGGCTCTTCCCCACGCATGCCGGAGGGCCGGCGCCCCTTTGCGGGGCGCCGGCCCTCCGGCATGTCCGGTCCGGTGCCGGCCGGGGGTCAGCCCTCCTGGCGTTTGAAGGCGCGCATGTTGAGCAGGGTGCGGACCGTCGGGATCCCGCACAGGGCCGCGATCGCGCCGAAGCAGCCGACGAGCGTCCAGTCGGCCCCGTCGGGGCCGTGGGACTGGAGCTCCCCCTGGAGGGCGCCGAGCGTCAGCAGGGTGGTCAGCAGGGAGAGCATCACCCAGATGCCGATGTGCGGGGCCAGCGAGGAGAGCTGGACCCGCTGGTCGGTCCGCGGGATCTGCCCGGGGTCGCGAGCCGGCATGCGCACCACGACCGCCGCGGGGACCCCGGTGTCCAGCGGGGCCAGATCCGCCTCGGTGATCTTGAACAGGGTGGGTTCGACGGCGAGGGTGAAGCCGTCGGTCCCGACGAGGCTGCGCCCGCCGTCCGGGTAGATCCGCATCAGGGCGCAGTCCTCGTAGCGGACCGTGATCCGGCTGTCCGTGGAGACCAGGCTGATGCCCTCCTCGGCCACGATCAGGGAAACGAGCTCCTCGCCGTACATCGTGAACCGGCGGCCCTCGACGAGGTCGTCGGAGTCCTGCGGCGCGCAGGTGAGGCCCGCCCACTCCACGTCCCTGCCGGGCGCCTGCATCAGGGCGCCCGCCCACACCTCCTCGGCGATGCGGCGCAGGTCCTCGGTGGTCACCGCCTCGATCTCGGCCCGCAGTTCCTTCTCCGTGGGGGCGGAGCGGCCCATGAGGAGGTCCAGGGCGGCCGCGGGCAGCAGCGCCGCATCCGTGTGCGGTACGTCGAACCGGGCGAGCCGGGTGGCCCGTACGGCGTCCAGGTCGCTCTGTGCGATCCGGCCGGCCCGCAGGGCCGCGAAGACGTCGACGAGACCGCCGACCACCGCGTCCTGCTTCTGCGGCAGGGAGTCGGCGAAGGCCGTCAGCGTCGCGCAGGACCCGTCGCGCAGGGTGTAGTCGGCGGCCGCCGTGTAGGAGTAGCCGCCCTTCTGGCGCAGGGCGCGGAAGAGCTCCTTGCCCAGGACGTCGGCGAAGAGCGAGGCCTCGGTGGAGCGCGGTACGACGGCGCTCAGGACGACCGTGCCGTCCTCCCCGGGGAAGTACGCGGGTGTCCGCGGCAGCGCCGAGGTGGCGGCGGGAGCCGGGCGGCGGGTGCCCGCGGGGAGGTCGAGGGTCAGGCCTTCGGGGACGGTGTCGCTGGTGATCCACAGGACGGCGTTCTCGCGGGTGAACCATTCCCCGGCCCAGCCGCGCACGTCCTCCTCGGTCAGGCCGGTCAGACCGGCCTCCGGGTAGCTCGTCAGCCCGTACGACTGTGCGCCGTAGCGCCAGATGGCCGAGTGGTGGCCCGCTCCGCGGCCGTGGCCGACGGCCTCGGTGCGCAGGATCTCCTTCTCGGTGCTCAGCCGGTCCATGGGGAGGTCGCCCAGCGCGGTGCAGACGCCGGTCAGGTACTCGACCACGTCCGCCGGGGTGCCGGTGACGTGGAAGTGGGTGTAGGCGGCGGCGGTGGCGCCGTTGTAGTGCAGATCGCTCAGACCGTGGCGGTACAGGGCGAGGTGCTCGACGAGGTGGGTGATGCCGCTGGTGGCGAGGGTCTCGTCGGCGCGGCCGACGCGGAAGAACAGGCCCGCGGTGACCGGGCCGGGGCGGTGGGCGAGGAGCGTGGGGACGCCGTCCACGGAGGTGTGGGTGATCATGTCGCTCCTCAGCCCATCGCCAGGGCGAGCTTGCGGTGCCGTTCGAACTCGGCGACGGGGTCGCTGTCGAGGTACTCCCACGGGAAGCCGCTCAGCCGGTTGCCGAGGGCCCGGAAGTGCGGGGCGGCCTCGTTCCAGCGGCCCGCCAGGCTGTGCAGGGCGGCGAAGACGCCGTGGGCGGTGACGGCGTGGTGGCGCTCGGAGTCGAAGTCCGGGTGCAGCACGGAGGCGGCCGCCGCGCGGGTGAGCTGGGCGTGCCGGGCGGGGTCCTCGACGTACTCCTCGGCGTCGTCGTGTTCCGTGTGGATCAGGTGCAGCCAGTGCTCCAGCTGGACGATCGCGAGGAGGGTGGCCGCGGGGGAACCGGGCCGGGCCTTCTCGGCGCAGGCGCCGGCGAACTCCTCGGCCTCCTCCCAGCTGCCGCCCCACTTGGGGCACAGCTGCTGGAGCAGTTGCTGCTGTCCGGCGAAGTGGTGGGGGTGGTGCTCGACGAGCCGGTCGTAGCGGCGGCGGACCTCGCTCGGGCCGAGCTGGAGTCCGCGCGCGGTGTTCACCCGGAGGTACCAGGCGAGGGCGTACTCGGGGTGCTCGGCGCAGACGCTGATGAGCACGGCCTCCGCTTGCCGCAGGTGGGCCCGGAACTCCTGGAGGCGGCTGCCGGTCACGAACGCCGCGAACTCGCCCGTACGGATCTGCCATCCCATGGTCAGCAGCCGGTCGGCGTACAGGGTCGCGGCCAGCGGGTCGCGCGGCAGCCGCTCGGCGGTGAGCCGCAGGAACTCCTCGCTCCCGGGGGTCTCGGCGACGACCCGGGAGGCCAGGGTGCGGTCGTCCTCGTCGCGGACGGCGGCGAAGGCGGCGGTCAGGGAGTCCCAGTCCCCGGCCAGCGTGGCCGCGCGCAGCGGCGCGAGGGCCGGGATGGCGAGGACGGGGTCGAGGAGCGGCCGGTCGGGCGGCACGGAGATGGCAGACACGGGCGGATCATATGATCGTTTCGCATCGTTGCAACAGGGAATTCGGGCTGTCGATTGATGCGGTATCGGATCGTGTTGTGCCTGGTCAGAGCGCATTCAGGGGGAAGTGGCCTGAATTGCTCCGACGAAATGTGGTGTGCTCGGGAGCTGGTTCCGGTTCCCCGGTCTTGCCGTTCGGCGGCAGGCCGGAGCGCCCGGCGGGCAGGTGCCCGCCGGGCGCTCCGGAACTGAGGGGCTGCCTGCCTCAGGCGCCGATCTTCTTGGCGGTGCTGAAGCCGGCGAAGGCGCCGAGGGCCAGGAAGAGGGAGCTCATGATGGCGTCATTTTCCTTCCAGATGTCGACCAGGCCGGATACGCCCAGCGTGCTCAGCACGTCGCCGACGCCGGCGCCGGTGGCTCCGCTCAGGTAGAGGGCGTCGTAGAACAGCTGGCCGAGGAAGACCGAGGCGGCCGAGAGGACGGCGGCGATGACCGGGAGGGCCGGGTTGCGACCGCCGAGCTTGCCCGCTGCGAAGCCGATGAGGGCGCCGACGCCGACCGCGGCGTAGCCGATCTCGCGCTCGATGGCGTTCATGATGCCGCCGTACGCCGCGGCGGCGGCCAGAGTGGCGACGAGCGCGGCGACGATGCCGAGGGCCAGGTTGTTGGGGCGGACCGGGGCCGGGGCGAGGAAGTCCGCTCCGGACGGGCCCGGGGCCGGGCTCAGGAAGTCGGCTCCGGACGGGCCCGCGGGGGCGGGCGTGGAGTCGGGTGTGGGCGACGGGAACTGCTGGCTCATGGAGAAATCCCCCCCAGGGATTTGGGCACACGGGGCCCGCACGGCTGACGTGGGGGGTGTATGCGCGAGATAAGTCGCCGCAGGCTAGCAGCAGCCTGCGACATCCGTGGAGGGGTTTCGGGCGGGCGGTGCGCGGCCCTAGAGGCGGTGCGCGGCGCCCGCCGGGCTGGCGCCGCGGGTGTCCAGGAGCAACTGGGCCTTCACCGCGAGGCCTTGCAGGTCGTAGGTGCGGTGGTGCTGGAGCAGGATCGTCAGATCGGCGTTGGCGGCGGCCTCGTACAGCGATTCGGCGCGGGGGACGGGCTGGTCCCTGACGCGCCATCCGGCGATGTAGGGGTCGTGGTAGCTGATCAGCGCACCGAGGTCGAGGAGGCGGCTGGCGATCTCGCGGGCCGGGGAGCCCTCCTGGTCGGCGAGGTCCGGCTTGTAGGTGACGCCCAGGAGGAGGACGCGGGCGCCGCGCGCGGACTTGCCGTGCTCGTTGAGCAGGGTGGCGCTGCGCTGGATGACGTACTGCGGCATCCGGTCGTTGATCTCCTGCGCCAGACCGACCATGCGCAACGGGTGGCCCGGGGTGCGGGTGGTGTGGGGGAGGTAGTTGGGGTCGAGGGGGACTCCGTGGCCGCCGACTCCGGGGCCGGGGCGGAAGGCCTGGAACCCGTACGGCTTGGTCTCGGCGCAGCGGATGACGTCCCACAGGTCCACGCCCAGGTCGTGGCAGAGCACGGCCATCTCGTTCATGAGGGCGATGTTGACGTGCCGGTAGTTCGTTTCGAGGAGCTGGACCGTTTCGGCCTCGCGCAGGCCGCGGGCGCGGACCACCTTGTCGGTGAGGCGGGCGTAGAAGGCGTGCGCGGACTCGGTGCAGGCGGGGGTGAGGCCGCCGATGACCTTGGGGGTGTTGGAGATGCCGTGCGTGCGGTTGCCGGGGTCGAGGCGGCTGGGGGAGTAGGCCAGGTGGAAGTCCCGGCCGGCGCGCAGGCGGGAGCCCGATTCGAGGATCGGGCGCAGGTAATCCTCGGTGACGCCCGGGTGGGCGGCCGATTCGAGGATGACGGTGGTGTGCGGGCGCAGCCGGGCGGCGAGCGTGCGGCCCGCCTCGCCGACCGCGGACAGGTCGAGTGCGCGGTCGGCGCCGAGCTGGGTGGGGGCGCAGATGACGGCCGTGCGGACCCGGCCCAGTTCGGCGGGGTTGGTGGTGACCCGGAAGCCGGCCGCCGACATGCGGCGGATCTCGGCGGCGGTGAGGGTGGAGTCCGTCGCCGGACCGCTGTCGTAGCCGACCGTCTCGATCCCGGCGGCCACGGCTGCCTGGGCGAGCGGGAGGCCGAGATGGCCGAGTCCGATGACGGCGAGATCTGCGGGCATGGGGGTGCCGTCCCTTCCCTTCCCTGACATGCATGAGGGGGCGGAGCGCGCAACTCCTGTGGAGGACGAAAGCTGGCGCAATGTCAGACTAGGCGTATATATGACAGATATGTCGTATTCAGGGGTCTTGGTCGCCTCCGTGTTATCCACAGGCGGTGGCTGATGTGGATGGGGCCGGTCAGAATCATGAAACGGGCGATGTGAGCGGGATCACCCATAACCGGTGGGACGACCGCACAGGGCGAACGGGGCGACCCGCGTCAACGGGAGGCAGGCAGCCGTGAGGACTGGGACAGGGGCAGGGGCAGGGGCAGGGGCAGGGACGGGCGCAGCGGCAGGCGAGGGGACGGGGTCGGGGTCTGGGGCGGGGTCCGGGGCGGGGATGGGGATGGGCGCGGGGATGGGAGGAGGCGGTGGGCGGGCCTCGCTGGGGCCCGTGCAGCGGGCCGAGGCGCTCGCCGGTATGGCCGAGCGGGAGCTGGACGTGCTGGTGGTCGGGGCCGGAGTGGTGGGCGCCGGTACCGCCCTCGACGCGGTGACCAGAGGCCTGGCGACCGGGCTGGTGGAGGCGAGGGACTGGGCTTCGGGCACCTCCAGCCGTTCCAGCAAGCTCATCCACGGCGGGCTCAGATACCTGGAGATGCTCGACTTCGCCCTCGTGCGGGAGGCGCTCAAGGAGCGCGGCCTGCTGCTGGGGCGGCTCGCCCCGCACCTGGTGAAGCCGGTGCCGTTCCTCTATCCGTTGCAGCACAAGGGGTGGGAGCGGTTCTATGCCGGATCGGGCGTCGCGCTGTACGACGCCATGTCGCTCTCCAGCGGCCACGGGCGCGGGCTGCCGACGCACCGGCACCTCTCCCGCAAGCGCGCCCTGCGGATCGCGCCGGCCCTGCGCAAGGACGCGCTGGTGGGCGCCCTGCAGTACTACGACGCCCAGATGGACGACGCGCGGTACGTGGCGACCTTGGTCCGGACGGCCGCCGCGTACGGGGCGCAGTGCGCCAACCGGGCGAGGGTCATCGGCTTCCTGCGGGAGGGCGAGCGGGTCGTCGGCGCGCGGGTGCAGGACGTGGAGGGCGGCGGGGAGTACGAGATCCGGGCGAAGCAGATCGTCAACGCCACGGGGGTGTGGACCGACGACACCCAGGCGCTGATCGGGGAGCGCGGGCAGTTCCACGTGCGGGCTTCGAAGGGCATCCACCTCGTCGTTCCCAAGGACCGGATCCACTCCTCGACCGGACTGATCCTGCGGACCGAGAAGTCGGTGCTCTTCGTCATCCCGTGGGGCCGGCACTGGATCGTGGGCACCACGGACACCGACTGGGACCTGGACAAGGCGCACCCGGCGGCGTCGAGCGCGGACATCGACTACCTGCTGGAGCACGTGAACTCGGTGCTGGCGGTCCCGCTCACCCGGGACGACGTCCAGGGGGTCTACGCCGGCCTGCGGCCGCTGCTGGCCGGGGAGTCGGACGCGACGAGCAAGCTCTCGCGCGAGCACACGGTGGCGCACCCGGTCCCGGGGCTGGTGGTCGTCGCCGGAGGCAAGTACACGACCTACCGGGTGATGGCCAAGGACGCGGTGGATGAGGCGGTGCACGGGCTGGACCAGCGGGTCGCGCCGTGCGTGACGGAGGACGTGCCGCTGGTCGGGGCCGAGGGGTACCGGGCCCTGTGGAACGGCCGGGCGCGGATCGCCGCGCGGACCGGGCTCCATGTGGTCCGGGTGGAGCACCTCCTGAACCGGTACGGCTCGCTGACGGAGGAACTGCTGGCACTGATCGCGGAAGACCCCTCCCTCGGAGAGCCGCTGACGGGCGCCGACGACTACCTCCGTGCGGAGGTGGTCTACGCGGCCTCGCACGAGGGGGCGCGGCACCTGGACGACGTGCTGACGAGGCGGACGCGGATCTCGATCGAGACCTTCGACCGGGGGACCCGATCGGCGCGCGAGTGCGCGGAGTTGATGGCTCCGGTTCTGGGCTGGGACGAGCAGCAGATCGAGAAGGAAGTGGAGCACTACGAGAAAAGGGTGCAGGCTGAAAGGGAATCGCAGCGCCAGCCGGATGATCAGACGGCGGACGCGGCGAGGCTGGGGGCGCCGGACATCGTCCCGTTGTAACTCCGCGATGTCGCGGGCGGAACCGCGGACCCGGGGGTCCCGTCCGTTGCGGAGTAAGGGACAATGAGGGTTCTGCCGGGGCGGGTTACCGGGCACCCCGGCCGCTGCCAGGGCAACCGGAGCAGGCGGCACGAACGCAGAGGGGACGCATGTCGAAGCCGGAGCACACCGAGTCGCCGGAGCCGTCTGTCGGGACGGGATCGCCGGTGCCTCCGGCGACACCACCGACGGACCCGAAGTCTCCCGCCGAGACGCCTGCGGCTTCCGCGGCGCAGCCGCAGGCGCGGAAGCCTGCTGCAGCGAAGGCTGCCGGTGGGGCCGAGCCGGAGGACGCGAAGCCTGCTGGGGCGAAGGCCGAGCCCGAGGATGCGAAACCTGCTGGGGCGAAGGTCGAGCCCGAGGATGCGAAGCCTGCTGGTGTGGGCGCCGGGTCTGAGGGTGGGAAGCCTGCCGGGGTGAAGGCGGAGCCGGAGGATGCGAAGCCTGCTGCGGCGAAGGCCGAGCCCGAGGATGCGAAGCCTGCTGGTGTGGGCGCCGGGTCTGAGGGTGCGGAGCCTGCCGGGGTGAAGGCGGAGCCGGAGGATGCGAAGCCTGCCCGGGTGAAGGTCGAGCCGGAGGATGCCAAGCCCGGGGGTGCGAAGGCGGAGTTGCGGAAGGCTCCCGTCGTGCGGGCGGACGGTGTGGGCGAGGACGGCAAGCCCGTCGCGGTGAGCAAGGCCGACGAGGTCGCCGCCGCCGTCAAGGCCGCCGCGGCCAAGGCGGGACAGGGCGCTCAGGACGAGGGCAGGCTGCTCGCGGGCCGGTACCGGCTCAGTGACGTCCTCGGCAAGGGCGGCATGGGCACCGTCTGGCGCGCCCAGGACGAGACCCTCGGCCGGACCGTCGCCGTCAAGGAACTCCGCTTCGGCAGCGGCGTCGACGAGGACGAGAAGCGCCGACTCATCACCCGCACCCTCCGCGAGGCGAAGGCCATCGCCCGGATCCGCAGCGGCGGCGCGGTGACCGTCTACGACGTCGTCGACGAGGACGGCCGGCCGTGGATCGTCATGGAGCTCATCGAGGGCCCCTCGCTCGCGGAGTTCATCCGCGAGAGCGGCCCGCTGACCCCCCGCCGCGCCGCGGAAGTCGGCCTCGCCGTGCTCGACGTACTCCGTGCCGCCCACCGCCAGGGCATCCTGCACCGGGACGTGAAGCCCTCCAACGTGCTCCTCGCCGACCACGGCAACGGCCGCGTGATCCTCACCGACTTCGGCATCGCCCAGGTCGAGGGCGACCCCTCCGTCACCTCCACCGGCATGCTCGTCGGCGCGCCCTCGTACATCTCGCCCGAGCGGGCCCGCGGCCAGCGCCCCGGCCCGCCGGCGGACATGTGGTCGCTCGGCGGCCTGCTGTACGCAGCCGTCGAGGGGGTTCCCCCGTACGACAAGGGGTCGGCGCTCGCGACGCTCACCGCCGTGATGACCGAGCCCGTCGAACCGCCCAAGAACGCCGGCCCGCTGACCGAGGTCATCTACGGCCTCCTCGTCAAGGACCCCGCCCACCGGCTCGACGACGATCGCGCCCGGGCGCTGCTCACCGCCGTGATCGATGCGCCCGAGCCGCCGGCTCCCGTACTCGCCCCGGAGGTCGAGGAGACCCGGCAGATATCGCTCGCCGAGGCCCGCGACGCCGCCGAGAAGGCGGCCGCCGACAAGGCGGCCAAGGCCGCCGAGAAGGCGGAGAAGAAGGAACGCGAGCGCCGTGAGCGCGAGCAGCGCGAGCGCGCCCGCGCGGCGCTGAAGTCGGCCCGCAAGGCGGCGGCCGCCAGTGCCGCGGCCTCGGCCGCCGCCACCGCCACGGCCGTGACCGCGGCCGAGTCCCCGTCGCCGCGTCCGGCGCCCGTCGCGGCCCCGCTCACCGACGTCGTGCCGCGCCGCACCATCGCGCTCGCGATCGCCGGCGTGGTCGTGGCGCTCGCCGTCATAGGCTCGGTCATCGCGTACGCCATCGTCGGCGACGACGACGAGAAGGGCGGTTCCCCGAAGGACGGCAAGGGCGGCAGTTCCGCGGCGGCTTCGAGCCCCGCGGCCGGTTCCTCGCCGTCGCCCTCGCCCTCGCCCTCCCCGTCTCCCTCGCCGAAGTCCGGCGAGTCCTCCGGCGGCGGGTCCGCTTCGCCGGATCCGGGCCAGTCGCAGGGCTCCGGCACCAACCCCGGCCAGGGAACCACGCCCGGGGGCGCCCTGCCCGGGCTCCCGCCCGGGTTCGCCCAGGTCAACGACCCCGGGTTCCACTTCGCGATGGGCATGCCCGAGGACTTCAAGCAGACCGGGGTGATAGGGGACGACGACGGCGTCATCTACAGCCGCGACGGCGGTTTCCCGCGCATCCAGATCGACTTCAACAAGTCGCCGAAGCAAGACGCCCGTGCCGCCTGGCTGGCGCTGGCCCCGAGCGTGGCGAGCAGCAGCAGCAACTACAAGCTGCTGCGCCTCGAAGCGGTCCCGTACCGCGGGTACCCGACCGTCGCGGACTGGGAGTTCGAGCGGGACCAGAAGGGCTCGCGGGTCCGGGTGCTCGACCGCGGGTTCAGGATGGACGCGAAGCACGGCTACGCCATCATGATCACCTGCCTCGCCGACCAGTGGGACGCGGCGGAGTGCACGCAGCTGCGCACCACGGCGTTCGACACCTTCCAGCCGCTGGGCTGATACGGGTTCCCCGCGAGCTCGGGTCAGCCTCGCCAGGGCCGGGACGCGGGCGCCTCGGGCGTCGTATCGTGTCAGCGGGGCCTGGGGGACGGGCCCGCAGCTCTCGGGGGAGGCGATGTGGAGGACTACGCGGGCCGGATCCTGGCCGAGCGCTACCGTCTGCCGTTGCCGCCGTCGGACGCTTACGAACTGATCGAGACCCGGGCCTTCGACACGCGCAGCGGGCAGGAAGTCCTCGTGCGGCAGGTCCCGTTACCGGAAGTCGTCGACGCGGAGCTGCTGGACGGCACGCGGGGCGGTCCCCCCGCCGCGGGGGGCCGGCGCGTACCGCACGCTGAACTGCCCGCCGTGCGCAGGGCGATCGAGGCGGCGCAGGCGGCGGCGTCCGTGCCGGACCATCCGCGGCTGGACCAGGTCTTCGACGTGTTCGCGGAGGGCGGTTCGCTGTGGATCGTGAGCGAACTCGTCCCGGCCCGACCGCTGGCCGCGCTGATCGCCGACGAACCGCTGAGCCCGTACCGGGCGGCGGAGGTGGCGGCGGACGTGCTGACCGCTCTGCGGGTGCTGCACGCGCACGGGTGGACGCACCGGAACATCACCATGCGGACGGTACTGATCTGCGAGGACGGGCGGGTCGTCCTGACGGGGCTCGCGGCGGGGGCGGCGGAGGACGCCCTGTGCGGGTACGACCCGGTCCCCCAGCGGGACGGTACGGGCGACTTGGCGGGGCCCTGGCCGGGCGGTGAACCGGGCGGTGCCTCGGCGTTCGCGGCGGGCGGGCCGGTGAGCGGCGGTGGGTACGGAGACGGTTACGGCGGCGCCGTCGGCGCGGGCGCCGTCGGCGCGGGGGGCGGCGGGACCGGGTACGGCAGTCGTGCCTCGGGCGGTCCGGTTCCGGGCCCGGTTCCGGGGCCTGGTGTGGACGCCGGATACGGGCAGGGGCCCGGACCCGGGGTTGGTGCGGACGGCGGGTACGGCGCCGAGTACGGGGGCGGCTCCGCGGATGTGGCGGGATGGGATGCGGCGGCCGGTGCGGCAACAGCCGCGCAGGGGGGCGGGAGTGCGCCGGAGTACGCGCCGCTCGTGGCTCCGGGGTACGACACCGGGCCGCGCTACCGGGACCACATAAGCCCCGACTCCGCGAGCGGGCCCGATGCTTTCGGTGCCGGTGAGTCCGGGACTCCCGGCGCTGCGACTGCCTCCGGGGCCTCCGGGGCCTCCAACGGGCACGGTGTCCCCAGGGCCACCGGGGCCGCTGCCACCCCCGGCACCCCCGGGGACCGGCCCGATCTGAAGGCAGCCGCGCGGGCCGGGGCCGTCGCCGCGTACCGGGCCGGGGCCCAGGCCGCGGCGCGGATCACCGAGCAGCGCAAGGCGGCCGGAGCGGAGCCGGAGGCGGAGCCGAGGCCGGAGGGGTCGAAGCTGCCGCAGGGGTACTCGTACCCGTACGGCGGCCCGGACACCGGCGCGACCTGGCACGGCGCCACCCCGCGCCGCCAGGCCCTGCCCCCGGCCGAACCGGAGCCGCCGGCCCGGGCCGCGCTGCCGGCGCAACTCGCCCTTCCGCAGGGCTACCAGCAGGCGGACACCCAGGGCGGCGGCGCACCCCGGGCCTCCGGCGACGGCCAGAACCCCGGGCAGCCGACGGCACCGGGCGGCCGGGCGCAGCCCCAAAACGGCGCGGAGCGCCGGGCGGTCCCCGGGCCGGGGCACGAGCCCGTCCACGGGCAGCCCTCACCGGGACCGGGCCACGCGGGCCACGCGGGCCACCAAGGCCACCCGGCTCCGGCGAGCACGGGTCAGCCGGTCGCGCGGGACGGCGCCGACTACGGCCGCCGGCCCCAGCTGGGGCCGGGCAGCCCGGACCAGGCGGGCCACGGCCAGGCCGGTCCGCAGGGCGGTGCCGGGTACGCGGCGGCTTCCGGGGCCCGGGGTCCCGGGCAGACCGGCCCGCAGGCAGATCGGCAGGGCGGCGCCGGGCACGTGACGGCTCCCGGGGCCGGTGGGTACGGCCAGGGCGGCCCGCAGGGCGGCGCCGGATACGCGGGGGCTCCCGGGGCCGACGGTTACGGCCACGGCCGTCCGCAGGGTGCCCCCGGGCACGCCGTGGTTGCCGGGGTCGAAGGCTACGGCCAGGCCGGTCCGCAAGGTGGTGCCGGGTACCCGGTGGTTCCCGCGGGCGGCGGTTACGGGGCGTCCCGCCCCGGTGGTGGTGCCGGCGGGTGGGGGAGCGGGCCGCGGAGCGGGCTCGATGCGGAGCGGGCGCGGCAGACGCGGATGGCCGTGGTCGGGGCCGTTACCGAGCGGTGGGCTCCCGAGCAGGCGCAGGCCGTGCACGGGCCGTGGCAGCTGGCCGCGCCGGTCGGGCCGGCCACCGACCTGTGGGGGCTCGGCGCGCTGCTGTACCGGGCCGTACAGGGCCATGCCCCGTACCCCGAGGACAGCGTCGCCGAGCTCGTGGAGATGGTCTGCGCCGAGCCCCCCGCCTTCGCCGAGGAGTGCGGCCCGCTGCGCCCGGTCGTGGAGTCCCTGCTGCGCCAGGACCCGACCGAGCGGCCCGACTTCGAGGAGCTCCGCGGCTGGCTGCGTTCCCTCGTGCGGTCCGCCCCGGAGCCCGACGGCGGCTTCGCCATGCTGCCGCCGGTGGTGGAGGACCCGGCGAGGCTGCCCGTCGTACGGCGGCGGGCCGACCTGCACGGCCGGCACCGCAGCGCCGAACACCCCCGCAAGCCGCGTTCGCTGGGGCGTTCCCTGTTGCTCGGGGTCCTCGTCCTGCTCTCGGGAGCGGTGGCCTACGCCCTGTTCTTCATGCCCCGCTCCGCCGATCCGCAGGGCGGGCAGAAGGCCGCCGGGATGAGGCCGCCCGCCGCGACCCAGTCGCAGAGCCCGGGCCGCGGCCCCGGCCAGAGCCCGAGCCCGAAGCCGAGCGGGTCCGGCCAGGTTCCGAGCCCTTCCGCGAACCCGCCCGAGTCCAAGCCGGCCCCGCAGACCAATGCCCCCGCTCCCTCCGGGTACACGGCGCAGCAGGACGCCGAGCACTTCTCGATCAACGTCCCGAACGGCTGGGAGCGCCGCGGAATGAACGAGTCCGGTCAGGTCCGCTACACGGAGGGGGATTTCGTCCTGACCGTCGTCCCCGGCCGGGACAAGGTCCAGGGCAACCCCGACCCGGCCACCTACCAGAAGGACAAGGAGCCCGAACTGGCCCCGTACCGCTCCTCCACCTGGTCCAGCGTCAGCGACATCAAGTCCACCAAGGTCGGCAGCCAGCTCCGCGTCACCGGCCGGTACACCTGGATCGACGGCAACGGCCGCTCCGTGGTGGCCCGCAACTTCGTCGTCGCGCTCGGAGGTTCCTACCACGTGGTCATGGTCACGGGCCCGCAGGACCAGGAGGGCAAGGTCACCGAGATCTTCGAGCAGGCGACGGCCAGCTACCGGAGCGGCGGCTGACGAGGTATCAGTACGGCGATTGCGTCACAGTGCGGCCCAACCGCCTCCGAGTGGTTCCGCCGCCGCCCGCGATCTCCGTAGTCTGACCGGAAGTGCACAGAGCGGCGGCGGGGATTCGTGGAACAGCAGACAGGTGCGGGTGCGGTGCTCGCGGGCCGGTACCGGCTCGTGGAGCCCATCGGCAGGGGCGGCATGGGCAAGGTGTGGCGCGCCCACGACGAGCTGCTGCACAGGACGGTCGCCGTCAAGGAACTGACGGCGGGCCTGTACGTCGCCCAGGCGGACCGGGACGTCCTGCACCAACGCACGCAGAAGGAGGCCCGGGCCGCGGCCCGGATCCAGCATCCGGCGGTCGTCACCGTGCACGACGTGCTGGAACACGACGACCGGCCGTGGATCGTCATGGAGTACATCGACGGCCCCTCCCTCGCGGACGCGGCGAAGACGGCCGGCCGGATCGAACCCCGTGAGGCGGCCAGGATCGGGCTGCACGTGCTCGGCGCGCTGCGCGCCGCGCACGCGGTCGGCGTACTGCACCGTGACGTGAAGCCGGGCAACGTGATGCTCGCCAAGGACGGGCGGGTGATGCTCGCCGACTTCGGCATCGCCGCGATCGAGGGCGACTCCTCCATCACGCGCACCGGCGAACTCATCGGCTCCATCGACTACCTGGCTCCCGAACGGGTCACCGGCGGGTCCCCCGATCCGTCCTCCGACCTGTGGTCGCTCGGCGCGACGCTGTACACGGCCGTGGAGGCGCGCTCGCCGTTCCGCCGCACCTCGCCCATCTCCAGCCTCCAGGCCGTGGTGAACGAGGAGCCGGCCGCCCCGACCCACGCGGGCGCGCTCGCCCCGGTCATCACGGCGCTGCTGCGCAAGGACCCGGCGCAGCGGCCTTCGGCCGACGAGGCCGAGCAGATGCTGCTGCAGGCGATGGAGGGCCGCGAGCCGAAGTCGGCGCAGGCGTACGTACCCACGCGCGCGATGGGCTCCGAGGAGCTGGGCGCCGCCCGGAACGAGCCGGCGGACACGGCCGAGCTGCCGGGGGACGGGGCCGGTGATCGGGGAGCGGACCAGGGCCGGGCCCCGCAGCCGCAGCCGCAGCCGGAACCGGCATTCGCAGCCCGCTCCGAGGCCGGACCGGGCGGACCTGGCGGCCCGTCCCGCCGCGGTGCCGGATCCCCGGGCCGGATCGGCCGCGCGGCCGTCGTCGCCGTGGTGGCGGCGCTGCTCGGTGGCGCCGGGGTGTTCGGGATCCTGAAGTACACCAGCGACTCGGAGACGGGCGGCGCGATCCCGGGCCGGACGGCCGGGGCGCCGGAGTCGTCCGGCGACGGGAACGCCAAGGGGCAGGCGGAGGAGACCCCGCCGGCGGGCTGGCGGAAGGTGGTCGACAAGCAGGGCTTCTCCCTCTTCGTCCCGGACGGCTGGAAGCGCCGGGAGGACGGGACGCAGATCGACTACACCGGGGACGGCGGCAAGCACTTCATCCGGATCGCGATGGACCGCAAGCCGCCCTTCAGGGACCCGTACGCGCACCTGCTGGACCTGGAGAAGCAGGTCCAGAAGCGTTCCGACTACGTGCGCCAGACCCTGCACCCGAACACCTTCCGGGGGCAGGTCAAGGCCGCCCTGTGGGAGTTCGGCTGGACGGAGCGGACCGGGGCGTTCACCGGGCCCCGGCAGGCCATCGAGCAGATGTACTACGCGCCGGACGGCACCGAGTACGCGGTGTACATGTCGGGTCCGGTCTCGGACTGGGACACGACCCGGTCGCAGTTCGACGTCGTGCTCAGCGGCTGGAAGCCGGCCCCGGCCCACTGAGACGTGCCCCTTGGGGCGGGCCCGCCGAGACCGGCTCGCTGAGACCGGCCCGCTGAGACCGGCCTGCCGAGACCGTTCCCCGGCGGGCCCCGGTGCCCGGATTCCGCCATCCTGCCAGCGATCACTGGCAGAAATGGCAAAATCCGGTTACCGGCGGGTACCCAAAGCACCCCCGGGCGCAATACGCTCACGCCCATGACGGACACGCAGGCCCCGGCCCCCCTCCGCAGCGCCCCGCAGCCCACCAATCCGGTCGCCCCCGCCCCGGCGGGCGCCCGGAGCGCCGCCGACGTGGTGACCCCCGAACTGGTCGCCCGGCTGACCCGCGGAGTGGCCGGCTCCGGCCGCACCGCCAACCACAGCCCCTTCACCGGGGACCGGCTGGCGGAGCTCCCCGAAGCCACCCCCGAGGATGTGGCGGCGGCCTTCGCCGCGGCCCGCGCCGCTCAGCCCGCCTGGGCGGCCCTGCCCGTCCGCGCCCGGGCCGCCGTACTGCTGCGCTTCCACGACCTGGTCCTGTCCCGGCAGGCCGAGGTGCTCGACCTGATCCAGCTGGAGACCGGCAAGGCCCGCCTGCACGCCCACGAGGAGGTGCAGGCCGTCTCGATCGCCGCCCGGCACTACGGCCGCAAGGCGCCCTCGTACCTGCGCCCCAAGGGCCACACGGGCGCGATGCCTACCCTCACCAAGGTCACCGAGCTGCGCCAGCCGCGCGGGGTCATCGGCCAGATCGCCCCCTGGAACTACCCCCTCGAACTGTCGATCGGCGACGCCCTGCCCGCCTTCGTCGCGGGCAACGCCGTCGTGATGAAGCCCGACACCGAGACCGCGCTGACCGCCCTGTGGGCCCGTGACCTGATGATCGAGGCGGGCCTGCCGGCCGAGGTGTTCCAGATCGTCCTCGGCGAGGGCCCGGTCGTCGGCCCCGAGCTGGTCCGGCACGCCGACTACGTTTCGTTCACCGGCTCCACGCGTACCGGCCGCGAGGTGGCCCAGGGCGCGGCCGCCCGCCTGGTCGGGGTCTCCCTCGAACTCGGCGGCAAGAACGCCATGCTCGTCCTGCGCGACGCCGACGTGGAGAAGGCCGCCGCCGGCGCCGTCCGCGCCTGCTTCTCCTCCGCCGGCCAGCTCTGCATCTCCATCGAGCGGCTGTACGTCCACGCCTCGATCGCCGACGAGTTCGTCGCCCGGTTCGCCGCCCGGACCAAGGCCATGCGCCTCGGTTCCTCCCTCGCCTACGGCGCGGACATGGGCTCCCTGGCCGGCGAACGCCAGCTGGCGGCCGTACAGCGGCACGTGGACGACGCCGTGGCCAAGGGCGCCACCCTCGTCACCGGCGGCGTCGCCCGCCCCGACATCGGCCCGCTCTTCTACGAGCCGACCATCCTCGACGGCGTCGAGACCGCGATGGCGGTGTGCGGGGAGGAGACCTTCGGCCCGGTCGTCTCCATCTACCGCTTCACCGACGAGGACGAGGTCATCGAGGAGGCCAACGGCACCTCCTACGGCCTGAACTCCAGCGTGTGGACGAAGGACGCCCGCCGCGGCCACGCCGTCTCGGCCCGCCTGCGCACCGGCACCGTCAACATCAACGAGGGGTACGCCCCGGCCTACGGCAGCGCCCAGGCGCCCATGGGCGGCATGAAGGAATCCGGCCTCGGCCGCCGCCACGGCTCCGAGGGCATCCTCAAGTACACCGAGGCCCAGACCGTCGCCCACCAGCGGCTGCTGCCGATGGCTCCGTCGCTCGGGATGGACGACGAGAAGTACGCGGCGTTCATGACGCGCAGCCTCAAGGTCATGAAGGCCTTCCGGCTCCGCTAGTCCGCGGGTCAGCCAGTCGGTAGGCCAGCCAGTCCGCAGGTCCGTTCCGCAGGTCCGTTCCGCAGGTCCGTTCCGTTGGGTCCGTTTGGGAGGCACCGCAGTGTCGTACGACTACGACGTCATCGTCATCGGCTCGGGTTTCGGAGGGTCGGTCTCGGCGCTGCGGCTCACCGAGAAGGGGTACCGGGTCGGCGTTCTGGAGGCAGGGCGCCGCTTCACCCGCGAGAGCCTGCCGAAGAACAGCTGGGACCTGCGCAACTACCTGTGGGCCCCGGCCCTCGGCCTGTACGGGATCCAGCGCATCCACCTCCTCGGCAACGTGATGGTCCTCGCGGGCGCCGGGGTCGGCGGCGGCTCCCTCAACTACGCCAACACCCTCTACGTGCCCCCCACCGCCTTCTTCGAGGACCGGCAGTGGGCGTCCATCACGGACTGGCAGGACGAGCTGGCCCCCTACTACGACCAGGCCAAGCGGATGCTGGGGGTCCGGCTCAACCCGACGACGACCCCCTCCGACGTCCACCTCAAGGCGGCCGCCGCCAAGATGGGCGTCGCCGACTCCTTCCACATGGCCCCGGTCGGCGTCTTCTTCGGCGACGGAGACGATGCCGAGGGGCAGGGCAAGGTGCGCCCCGGTGACGAGGTCGCCGACCCGTACTTCGGCGGCGCCGGCCCCTCCCGCAAGGCCTGCACCGAGTGCGGCGAGTGCATGACCGGCTGCCGGCACGGGGCGAAGAACACCCTCAACGAGAACTACCTGCACCTCGCCGAGCGGGCCGGTGCCGTCATCCACCCCATGACCACGGTCACCGCGCTCTCCGAGCACCCCGACGGGGGCTACCGCGTCCGCACCGTCGCCACCGATGGCCGCCGCCGCGCCGAGCCCAAGGTGCTGCGCGCCCGGCACGTGGTCGTCGCGGCGGGCACCTACGGCACCCAGACCCTCCTGCACACGATGAAGGACCTCGGCGAGCTGCCCCGCCTCTCGGACCGGCTCGGCGATCTGACCCGGACCAACTCCGAAGGCCTCGTAGGCGCGCAGACCGACGACCGCCGCTACCGCAAGCGGCACGGCAAGGACAAGCGTGCGGACTTCACGCGGGGCGTGGCCATCACCTCCTCGGTGCACCCCAACGCCGACACCCACATCGAGCCGGTGCGCTACGGCAAGGGCTCCAACGCGATGGGGTTCATGACCATCCTCCAGGTGCCCTACTCCCCCCACCGGGTCCGCGCCTGGCTCGGGCGCACCGTCCGGCACCCCGTCCAGCTGCTGCGGTCCCTCTCCAACCGGCGCTGGTCGGAGCGGACCATCATCGGCCTGGTCATGCAGTCCCTCGACAACTCCCTGACCACCTACCGCAAGCCCGGCGGCATAGGCAAGGGCCTGCTCACCGCCCGCCAGGGCCACGGCGCGCCCAACCCCGTACAGATCGCCGAGGCCACGCGGGCGGCGACCCTGCTGGCCGAGGAGATCAACGGGTTCCCGGGCAGCAACGTCGGCGAGCTGATGGGCACCCCGCTGACGGCGCACTTCCTCGGCGGCTGCCCGATCGGCGCCTCGCCCGAGGAGGGCGTGGTCGACCCGTACCACCGGCTCTACGGACACCCGGGCATCTCGGTGGTGGACGGCTCGGCGGTCTCCGCGAACCTCGGGGTCAACCCGTCGCTGACGATCACCGCGCAGGCGGAACGGGCGATGTCCTACTGGCCGAACAACGGCGAGCACGACCCGCGCCCGGAGCAGGGGGCGGCCTACGCCCGCCTGGAGGCCGTGGAACCGGTCCGCCCGGCGGTGCCGAAGGAGGCTTTCGGGGCGCTCCGGCTGCCGTTCCTGGCGGTACCGGAGGTTCCGCCGCGCACGGCGGCCCCCGCCGGACAGCCGCCGACGGCCGGACAGCCGACGGCCGGACAGCCGACGGCCGCCGAATAGCCTCCGCCCGCCGAGACCGGTGAGCCGTTGAACAGCCGCCGAGACCGATGAGCCGTTGAACGACTTCGGCGGGCACCGCACTCCCCCTCCGAGCGCGGTACCCGCCGAACTACATGCAAGACAGCTGCCCGGCCCGGATGGTTGTAGCGGAAACCGGCGATGGATGTGTGTCGTGCGTCACATGGTCAAGAGGGCAACCGAAGGCGGCCCTCGAGTGTCAAGATCGGCATGAGAAAGCACATCTCCCTGCTGGCGGCAGCCGGCCTGGTGGCCGTCGGTCTGGCCGCCGCCCCCGCGAACGCCGCCGATCCGGTGTTCACGCTGATCAGCCCGGCGGAGATCGGCCTGCGCCCGCACCCCGGCCAGAGCGGCGAGCCGCAGAAGACCTCGGTCGACTTCCGTGTGGAGAACCCGACCGGGGGCGAGTTCCAGGCTCCGACCACCTACACGGTCGACCTGAGCCCGCTCAAGGGCATCGCGGACGTCACGCTCGGCGACGGGTCCAGCCGCTGCACCCTTACCGCGGCTGCGGTCACCTGCGACGGCCGCTGGGGGATCTCCCCCGGCGAGGACTGGGTGGGGTCCCTGGACCTCGCCGCCGCCAAGGGCAGCAAGGCCGGCGCGGTCGTCGACCTGACGATGACCGGCGCGGCGAAGGGCGCCACCTTCAAGCCCACCACCACCAAGGTCCGGATCGGCGGCCCCGATCTGGTGATGGAGGAGGCGGCCCTCAAGGCGAAGCTGAACCCGGGGGAGGCGCAGCCGCTCCCGATCGTCTTCGGCAACACGGGCACCGAGTCCGTCAAGGGCGTGGCGCTGGAGCTGAGGACCACGCACGGCATGGGCCTGGTCGAGGAATACGACAACTGCGCCCACAGCGAGGACGACACCACCGACAAGCCCTGGAACAAGGGCTGGTCCACGACGCTCTGCACCTTCGACAACGAGGTCAAGCCCGGCGAGGTCTACGAGATCGCCGGCGCGCTCACCCTGAAGGCCGCTCCGCACGCCTTCCAGGAGGGCCTGATCTACGGGGTCCACCAGGCCGGTTCCGAGCCGAAGTCCACGCGGAAGCTCAGCACGCCCCGCACGGGCAAGAAGCTGGGCATCAAGGCGCGCTCGGCCAAGGCCGCGCCGAGCTCCGCCGATCTGGACCCGTGGAACAACCGGCAGGAGTTCGACTTCTCGGTGAAGAACACCGCCGACCTGGTGGCCACCTCCACCTCCCTGAAGGGCAAGGCGGGCGAGACGGTCAAGGCCGAGCTCGGCTTCCGCAACGAGGGTCCGGCGTGGGTCGCCTACTTCCGCGCGGGTGAGGACGTGGCTCTCGCGGACATCGTGATCCCGGCCGGAGCCAAGGTCACCAAGGTTCCGGAGCAGTGCACTGCCACAACGGCGGGGGGCGAGTACCGCGAAGAGCAGCTGGGCGCCCCCCGCTACTTCTGCACGACGTCGCACATCATCGGGGAGAAGCAGAGGTTCGACTTCCCGTTCGAGCTGAAGATCGAGAAGGTCGTGACGGCCGCCACCGGCTCCGTCTCGGTCGGCCAGTGGTCCGCCAAGGGCACCACCCCGCAGGGCTGGGACCCGAACCACGCCAACAACAAGGCCGCCTTCGTGATCAACGGCAAGGACGTCGTCCCCACGCCGACCACGGCCCCGACCACCCCCGGCCCGAAGCCGACGGCTTCCACGAGCCCGTCGGCCACGCCGGGTACGAGCACCACCCCGAGCCCGGGCGCCAGTACCCCCGGCGGCAAGTCTCCGAACGGCGGTCTCGCCGACACCGGCTCCACCGCCGGGCCGGTCCTGCTCGCCGGTGCGGTGCTCGTGGCCGCCGGTGCCGCGGTGTTCCTGGTGTTCCGCCGGAGGGTCACCGGCCGCGCGTAACGGCGTGGGCCTGGGAGCCCGACGGGGGAAACAGAAGAACGGCCGGTCCGGGGCGTCCCCCGGGCCGGCCGTCCTCGTGTGGTGACCGGGCTGCTGTCCCCTGCCGTCCGGTCACATGAAGGAGCGAGGTCCCACGACGCACGCCCCGCAGGGGGTGCGTCTCATCGCTCCAGCGAGCCACGCGTGGTGCTGCGGTCCCGCACCTGGCTGGCACGGTCATCCGCATCAACGAAGGGCCGTGGGGGCGGTCACGGTCCGGACGGGTGACGAACAGGCGTTACGGGTACGGCCGAGGCCGAGGCCGCGGTGACCGGCGCCGGCCTCAGACCCGGCCCCGGCACAGCTCCAGCAGGGTCATCGCCAGCGTGGTGCCGGGCTTGCCGAGGGCGTCGCTCCAGTGCCCCAGGACCTCCATCTCGCGGGACAGGTGCACCCGGCGCCCGCCCGAGGTGATCCGGGCGTCCTGGATGACGGTCGAGACGGCCATCCGTTCCTGGATCAGGCCGATGATCCGGTCGTCGATGGCGTCGATCCGCTCGCGGGATCCGGCGATCAGCTGCTCGGGGGTGATCGCGGTGGCGGTGGCGGACGAGGTGGCGGTGGCGGTCGCGGGGGTGATCGTGGTCGTGCTCATGGTCGGTCTCCTGTCGGTGGGGTCCGACCGGAGCGGGAACGCCAGAGCGCCCCGGTCCTGTCGGACCGGGGCGCTCTGGGAAGTCAGTGGCTCAAGCGAGCATCACGATGACCCATGGCGACCGGACCGGCCGGTGCCATAGGTAAAGAGGAAGCTCAGCTGCTTGCGCATGGAGGGATTATTACCCTCTGTCCCGCTCCGTGCCAAGCCGGTTCGGACACTGAGACGAAGAGGGGTATCCGTCCCCCGTTAGAATCGACAAAACAACCCCCTCTTCCGCCGGAAGGCCTGCCCCGTGCCAGAAGCCACCTTCGCCACCCACGACAGCGCCCCGGACACGGTTCTCGTCGTCGACTTCGGCGCCCAGTACGCGCAGCTGATCGCCCGCCGCGTCCGCGAGGCACGGGTCTACTCCGAGGTCGTGCCCAGCACGATGCCCGTGGCCGAGATGCTCGCCAAGAACCCGAAGGCGATCATCCTGTCCGGTGGCCCGTCCTCCGTGTACGAGGAGGGCGCCCCCCAGCTCGACGGCGCGATCTTCGAGGCCGGCGTCCCCGTCTTCGGCATGTGCTACGGCTTCCAGCTCATGGCGGTCACCCTCGGCGGCACCGTCGACAACACCGGCTCGCGCGAGTACGGCCGTACCCCGCTGGCCGTCTCCAAGGCCGGATCCACCCTCTTCGAGGGCACCCCCGAGAACCAGTCGGTGTGGATGTCCCACGGCGACGCCTGCTCCGCCGCTCCCGAGGGCTTCACCGTCACCGCGTCGACCGACGTCGTACCGGTCGCGGCCTTCGAGAACGACGAGAAGAAGCTCTACGGCGTGCAGTACCACCCCGAGGTGATGCACTCCACGCACGGCCAGCAGATCCTGGAGCACTTCCTCTACCGCGGTGCGGGCCTGCAGCCCACCTGGACGCCCGGCAACATCGTCGAGGAGCAGGTCGCCCTCATCCGCGAGCAGGTCGGCGACAAGCGCGCCATCTGCGGCCTGTCCGGCGGCGTGGACTCCGCGGTCGCCGCGGCCCTCGTGCAGAAGGCCATCGGCTCGCAGCTCACCTGCGTCTACGTGGACCACGGTCTGATGCGCAAGGGCGAGACCGAGCAGGTCGAGAAGGACTTCGTCGCCGCCACCGGCGTGCAGCTGAAGGTCGTCGACGCCCAGGAGCGCTTCCTGAACGCGCTGGCCGGGGTCTCCGACCCGGAGACCAAGCGCAAGATCATCGGCCGCGAGTTCATCCGCGTGTTCGAGGCTGCCCAGCTGGAGATCCTCCAGGAGGACGGCCCGGCGGTGGCCTTCCTGGTCCAGGGCACCCTGTACCCGGACGTCGTCGAGTCCGGCGGCGGCACCGGCACCGCCAACATCAAGTCCCACCACAACGTGGGCGGGCTCCCCGACGACATCGAGTTCGAGCTCGTCGAGCCGCTGCGCCAGCTGTTCAAGGACGAGGTCCGGATGGTCGGCCAGGAGCTCGGCCTGCCCGCCGAGATCGTCCAGCGCCAGCCGTTCCCCGGCCCCGGCCTCGGCATCCGCATCGTCGGCGAGGTCACCAAGGAGCGCCTGGACCTGCTCCGCGAGGCCGACGCCATCGCCCGCCACGAGCTCACGGCGGCCGGCCTGGACCGCGAGATCTGGCAGTGCCCGGTCGTCCTGCTGGCCGATGTCCGCAGCGTCGGCGTCCAGGGTGACGGTCGTACGTACGGCCACCCGATCGTGCTGCGCCCCGTCTCCTCCGAGGACGCGATGACCGCGGACTGGACGCGCATGCCGTACGAGGTGCTCGCGCGGATCTCCACCCGCATCACCAACGAGGTGCCGGACGTGAACCGCGTGGTCCTGGACTGCACGAGCAAGCCGCCGGGCACCATCGAGTGGGAGTAGTCCCACCTGCTCAGCCGTACGTGACGAGGCCGCCGCTCCCGCCCAGGGAGCGGCGGCCTCGCCGCGTGTATGGCCTCTTCGGCCGGTCGCCGGTACTTTGCGCCGCGACCTTGAAGGAGGGGCCATGACCGAGCGACCCGCAGCCGCGCCCGCACCCGTGCCCGCCGAGCGGCTCGGCTTCGAGATGCCGCCGGTGTTCGCCACCCCCGGGGAGGAGCGCGCCCACCGCAAGGAGCGGCTCGCCGGGGTGCTGCGGCTGCTGGGCGGGCTCGGGTACGAGGACGGGGTGGGTGGGCACGTCAGCGCTCGGGACCCGGAGTTCGAGGACTGCTACTGGGTGAACCCCTTCGGCCGGGCCTTCGGCGCACTCGGCCCCGACGACCTGCTGCTGGTCGACGGGGAGGGGCGGGTCCGCCAGGGGGAGCGCAGGGTCAACCAGTTGGCCTTCGCCGTACACGCGGCCGTCCACCGGGCCCGGCCCGCCGTGGTGGCCGTCGTCCGCACGCAGGCCCCGTACGGCAGGGCGCTCGCCGCGCTCGGCGAACTGCTCGCCCCCGTCACCCAGGAGGCCTGTTCCTTCTACGAGGACCATGCGCTGCTCGACGAGTTTTCGGGCGACGGGGACCCCGAGCGGATCGCGGGCGCGCTCGGCCCCTACAAGGCGCTGGTCCTGCGCAACCTCGGGCTGCTGACGGTCGGCGACTCGGTGGAGGCGGCCGCCTGGTGGTTCATCGCGGCCGAGCGGGCCGCGCAGGTGCAGCTGATCGCGCGGGCGGCCGGGAAGGCGGTGCTCATCAGCCACCACAGCGCGCTCGCGACCCGGGAGCGGTTCGGGTCCGATCTGGCTGCCTGGGCCAACTGCCAGCCGCTTCTGGAGGCCCCCGGAGCGGGTCCGTCAACATCATGAACGGTTAATCACCTGCTCTGACATCGTGCGCAATCCGGAGCACTGCCGCAGTGGTGCACAATTCGCTGGCACTGCACCGTAGTTCAGAGAGGCGGCACGTTCGTGGCTGTCCAAGAGATGTCCAGAAGCACCCATACCGCGGCCTGTGCCTGCGAGGACTGCACACGAGAGGGGCACCGCCGCGCGGTCGCAGCGTTCCTGGAGAAGCGCGACGAGTTCGCCTCGGGGCAGGGGGTGCCGGCCGCCGTGGCCCACTCCCTCGGAGCCTCCCGCCAGTGGGTCTCCGACGAGCTGACCCTGTCGGCCCGGACGGTCGCCGACCGGGGCCGGGAGGCGGGCAGCTCCTGGCTCTACCTGTTCTCCCGGCGGGCCGTCCTCGCCGTGTGGATCGCCGCCGGGGTGCTGCTCCTGGTCCAGGTCGGCACCGCGCTCGGCACCGGCTGGTCCACGACGCGCACCGCCGGGCTGCTGGCCGCGCTCGTGCTGGCCGCCCTGCTGACGGTGGCGGCCCGCGCGCAGACGATCCGGGGCGGTCTGCTGGCCCCGCTGGTCGGCGAGGACAACCGGCTGTCCACCTCGAAGACGGTGCCGAGCGCCTGGCTGGTGCTCACCGCCTTCGCGACGCTGCTGCCGGCGCTGCGGCTCGCGGCCTCCTCTCCGGGACCCGAGCGCCAGGCGCTGTACGCGGGGCTCGCGCTCGACCGGGCGCTGCCGCTGCTGGCGGTGCTCGGGCTGACCTCGGGGGTCGCGGTGCTGGTGCGCCGGGTGGTCTCCGTACGGATCATGGGGCAGCGGCTGCAGAAGCTGCCGGCGGACCGCCCGACCGGGGCGGACCTGCTGACGGACGACGCGGGCCGGGGCTCCTTCCCGGACGCCCAGTACGTCCTGGTCTCCACGGTGGTACTGGCCTTCGCGGCGGTCTCGCTGGCCCGGTTCCCGGACCGGCTGCCGGCGCTGCCGTGGGCACTGGCGCTGCTGGTGGCCCTGTCGGCGGCCGTGTACCTGGCGGCGAAGTACGCCGAGGGCAGCCGCCCGCTGGTCCTGTCGGTGGTGCGCAGACGCGAGCCCGGGGACTTGGACGCGGCGATCCGCCCCGGGGACGACATCGAGATCCGGGGAGTGGGCTTCGTCCCGCCGGGGGCGCAGACGCCGGAAATGCTGGCCCGGCTGGTGGTCCGGGTGGGTGCGGTCCATGTGCACGTACCGCTGGTCCCGGTGGCGGGCGGCTTCACCAACCCGTCCGACGCCGTGCTGACCGTGCCGGTCCCGGCGGAAGTGGAACCGGGGCGGATCGAGATCCAGGTCGTCACCGCCGCGGGGGTGGAATCAAACCGGTGCACCATCGACGTGGCGGAGTGAAGCGGGTACACATAGCGCGTGACCCGAACTGACGTCCCCTCCGGCGCCCCTGACGCTCCCACCGGTTCGAGCGGCTTGCGCGGTCTGCGCGAGCTCGCCGCCCGCCACGCGCTCCTGCCCCTGCGGATCTTCCTCGGCGTGACCTTCGTCTACGCCGGCCTGGACAAGCTGACCGACTCGGTCTTCCTCTCCGCCACCGGCAGCGGCTCCATCGGCGAACTGATGAGCGGGGTGCGCGACACCTCGGCGATCCCGGCCATGGTGGACCTGGCCCTGAAGGCGCCCGTCGGCTTCGCCGTGGCCCTGGCCATCGGGGAACTCCTGGTGGGCCTCGGGGTCCTGGCCGGACTGCTGACCCGGATCGCGGCCGTCGGCGGAGCCCTGATCTCGCTGAGCCTGTGGCTCACCGTGTCCTGGGCGGTGACCCCCTACTACTACGGCAACGACCTGATCTACCTGATGGCCTGGACCCCACTGGTCCTCGCCGGGGCGCCCTACCTCTCGCTGGACTCGCTGATCCGCTCGCGCCGGTCGCGGCGCACGGCATAGGTCACCAGCCCGGCGACGGCGGCGAAGGCGAGACCGCCCGCGGTCATCATCAGGACGAAGAACCAGGGCGGGTCGGCCTCTCCGGCCGCGCCGAGGAGATAGAGCACCCCGGCCGCCATCAGGACCAGTCCCGCGATCAGCCGTCCCGGCTGGAACTCATGACGCCGCACGGGCCACCTCCACCTGTCCCACACCCGCGATGAGGTGCAGATCGATCGTGCCGCCCGCCTCGGTGCCGGGGGAGGGCTGCAGGGTCACCCGCCGGAAGGCGTCGCGGCCCTGGATGCGTATGTGTTCGCTCGTTTCGCCGGGCATCTGGATGTCGCCCAGCTTGATGAGCGCCTCCGTCTCCGCGGTGACCTCCCTCGGGAGGATCACCCGCAGCCGGCCCGCGTCCATGGAGGCACGGACGACCACGGTCGCGCCCTTGGGCACGTCCAGGCGGCTGAGGTCCAAGGTGGCGAGCCCGGTGCCCGCCGCGTAGGACGGCGCCACGTCGGCCACCGCGGCCGGCCGCCAGACGACGTCCTTCCACTCGGTGCCGATCTCCTTGGGCAGTGCCACCGCCCCGGCCAGCAGCCCGGCGGTGATCACCGAGAGCAGGATGGTGCCGAAGCCGGTGCGGCCCTTGACCGAGCTCACCGCCAGCCCGAGGCCGAAGACGGCGAGGGCGGAGGCGGAGCCGACCTGCAGGGCGTGGCTCAGGGTGCTGCCTTCCCAGACCGCGGCCGTGGCGGCGCTCCCGGCCAGCGCGGCCAGTACGAACACCCGGCCGCCGATGCCGCCCCGCGGCTCCCTGCGGACCTGCCGCGCGTACTCCGGGGCCGCGGGCGCGGCCGGATCGCCGCCGGGGCCGGCGGGGACCGAGTCCTCGGGACCCCACAGGTAGCCCGTGGAGCCGACCGGTCCCGTGGTGCCGTCCTTGACCAGCGGATCCCGCCACCAGGACGGGCCGCCGGGCACGGGCGGCGCCTGGGTCTCGGGCGGCGCCGGACTGTGCGCGGTGCGGTGCCCGGTGCGGGTGGCCGCCGGGTACACGAACTCGGCGCCCGGCGCGGCCTTCTCCTCGGGCGCCGCGCCGGGACCGCTCCGCCGCCGCTGCGACCAGTACGCCGCTGCGCCGAGCGCCAGGACGGCCAGGACGGAGAAGACCGCCAGCCCGCCGTTGTCCAGCATCGACAGGAACAGGGCGCAGCCCACCAGCGCGGCGAAGACCGCTGCCAGCGTCGAGCCCTCGACCCGGCCGGTCAGCAGCTTCTTCGCCTCGCTGTCCTCCTCGCCCTCCTGGGGCAGGAGCAGCCACGCGAAGCCGTAGAAGATCAGACCGACGCCGCCGGTGACGGCGAGGACGCCGAGCACGATCCGGAATATCACCGGGTCGAGGCCGAAGTACCGGCCCAGGCCGCCGCACACGCCCGCGAGCACCTTGTCGCGCTTGCCGCGGCGCAGGGGAGGGCGCTCGGCGAGCGGCGAAGCGGAGCCGGCACTCGCGCCGGCCGCACTCGCGCCGGCCGCACTCCTGCCGGCTCCTGCGTCCGGCGGCGGGGAATCGTGTACTTCGGTCATGCGTACATGGTGACGGTCCGCCGCCGTCGTGGGCATCCGGATCTACCCTGGCGCAACCCTGATATCCCCCCGAGAGAACTGGGGGGCTGCCCTGATGCCACGGCCGCCGGGAGCGTGTGACCATCGGTGACATGCCCGTAGCAGCCGCCCCACGCCCGCCGTACGCACCGGACTCCGACGAAACGCCGCAGCGCAAGCTCTACCGCAGCGCCGACGGCCGGATGCTCGGCGGAGTCGCGCGCGGCCTCGCCGGGCACCTGGGCCTGCCCGTCGTCTGGGTCCGGCTCACCTTCCTCGGCCTGTTCATGTGGGGCGACGGCCTCGGCGTGCTGCTCTATGCCGCGTTCTGGGTCTTCGTACCGCTCGGCGTCGGCGGCCGCAGCGGCCACCGCTCCTACTTCGACATCCTCCCCGACGGCACCCGGCGGCTGCGCAAGCCCGAGCGGGGCCAGATCATCGCGCTGATCGCGCTGTGCGTCGGCGCGGGCATCTTCATCTCCCAGGTCCAGGTCGGCGGCAGCTCCGGACGGTACGTGTGGCCGACCCTGCTCGTCGGCGCCGGCGTGGTCCTGGTCTGGCGCCAGGCCGACAACGCCCGCCGCGCCCACTGGAACGCCGCCGCCGGCCGGTACGCCCGGCTGCTGCAGGCCGCCCGCGCCCTCGCGGGCGTGGCCCTGGTCGGCGTGGGCCTGACCGTCTTCATCGTGGTCCGCGGCTCCGCCGCCCAGCTGGGCAACGTACTGACCGCCACCCTCGCCGTCCTCGTCGGCGTAGCCCTCCTCGCCGGCCCCTGGCTGATCCGGATGACCCAGGACCTCTCCGAGGAGCGCCTGATGCGCATCCGCGCCCAGGAGCGCGCCGAGGTGGCCGCCCACGTCCACGACTCCGTGCTGCACACCCTCACCCTGATCCAGCGCAACGCCGAGGACGTCGGCGAGGTGCGCCGCCTCGCCCGCGCCCAGGAGCGGGAGCTGCGCAACTGGCTGTACAAGCCCGAGGGCACCGGCAAGGACGAGGGCCAGGAACCCACGACACTGGCCGACGCCGTGAAGAAGACCGCCGCCGAGGTCGAGGACCACCACGGGGTCCAGATCGAGGTGGTCGTCGTCGGCGACTGCCCCCTCGACGAGAAGCTGGCCGCACAGATGCAGGCCGCGCGCGAGGCGATGGTCAATGCCGCCAAGTACGGTGGCGACGGCGGCCCCGTCCAGGTGTACGCCGAGGTGGAGGGCCAGACGGTGTTCGTGTCCGTACGCGACCGCGGACCCGGCTTCGACATCGACGCGGTACCGGACGACCGGATGGGCGTACGAGAATCGATCATCGGCCGGATGCAGCGCAACGGCGGGACCGCCCGACTGCGGTCCGCGCCCGACGGCGGCACGGAAGTCGAGCTGGAGATGGAGAGGGCGGCGAAGGCAGCATGACCGAGGACAGCGCGAGCACCGGCGGCGTGACCAGGAGGGTCCGGGTGGTGCTCGTCGACGACCACCGGATGTTCCGCACCGGGGTACAGGCCGAGATCGGCGAGACCGAGCGGACCGGGGTCGAGGTCGTCGGCGAAGCCGCCGACGTGGACCAGGCCGTCACCGTCATCACCGCCACCCGACCCGAAGTGGTGCTCCTCGACGTGCACCTGCCCGGTGGCGGCGGCGTCGAGGTACTGCGCCGCTGCGCCCCGCTGATGGGCGCCGTCGAGGACCCCGTGCGGTTCCTGGCCCTGTCGGTGTCGGACGCCGCCGAGGACGTCATCGGGGTCATCCGGGGCGGTGCCCGCGGCTATGTCACCAAGACGATCACCGGCACCGACCTGGTGGACTCGGTCTTCCGCGTCCAGGACGGGGACGCGGTGTTCTCGCCGCGCCTCGCGGGCTTCGTGCTCGACGCCTTCGCCTCGACGGACGCCCCGCCGGTCGACGAGGACCTGGACCGCCTCACCCAGCGCGAGCGCGAGGTGCTGCGGCTGATCGCGCGCGGGTACGCGTACAAGGAGATCGCCAAGCAGCTGTTCATCTCGGTCAAGACGGTGGAATCCCACGTCTCGGCGGTGCTGCGCAAGCTCCAGCTCTCCAACCGCCACGAGCTGACCCGCTGGGCGACGGCCCGCCGGCTTATCTGAGCCCCGGCCGTCCCGGCCCCCCTCAGGCGGGCCGGGAGGCTCCGGCCCAGGGCATCGAATCGATCGGCGCGAGGCGGACCGTGGAGCCGGGGCGCGGGGCGTGGATCATCTGGCCGTTGCCGATGTACATGCCGACGTGCGTGACGCCGGAGTAGAAGAACACCAGGTCGCCGGGGGCCAGCGCATCGCGGGAGACCCGCTGTCCCGCGTTGATCTGCGTGTAGGTGGTGCGCGGCAGCGACACCCCGGCCGCCCGCCAGGCCGCCTGGGTCAGGCCGGAGCAGTCGTACGAGCCCGGTCCCGTCGCTCCCCACACGTACGGCTTGCCGATCGCCCCGTACGCGAACGCCACCGCGCGGGCCGCGCGGGAGCCGTCGGAGGGCGGCGGAGTCCGGGTGGCGGGGCCGCTCGGGGCGGGGCCGGCCGAGCGGGCCTCGTAGGCCGCCCGCTCCTCGGCCGTCAGCTTGGCCAGCAGCCGCTGCGCCGCGGTCAGCTTCTCCTCGATCTCGGCCTTGTGGGCGGCGAGTTCGCGCTGGCGGACCCGCAGGTCGGCGAGGCGCCCGGTGGCCCGGTCCCTGAGCTTGCCGACCTCGTCGAGCCCCCGCCGCACGGCGGAGATGTCGGCCGCGTTGCGGTTCCCGGCGCGGGTGATGAGGGCGGCCCGGTCCAGGTACTCCTGCGGATCGTCGGACATCGCCAGCCGTACGGCGGTGCCCAGCGTGCCGCTGCGGTACTGCGTCGCGGCCAGCGAACCGAGCGCGCTGCGGGCCGTGTTGAGCCGGTCGGTCTTGCGTGCGGTCTCGTCCCGCAGACCGTCGAGCGCGCGCTGCGCCTCGTCGGCCTTCTCCTTCGCCCCGTTGTACCGGTCCGACGCGGCCTCGGCCTCCTCGTAGAGCCGGTCCATCTCCGCCTTGACCTGCGAGGGCGTCGGCTGCGGATCGGCGTGGGACGTGCCTTCGAACGCGGTGGCGGTGGCAGCGCCCGCGAGGGCGAGGGTGGCGGCGGTGGTGCGTACGGAGCTCCGTGCCGTGCCGCCGGTGAGCGGGCGCTGCCTGGGCTTTCGATGACTGGCCACGAGGGCCTCACGTCCTTCCTCCATCGGTGCTTGGAGGAGGGACGCTAGACCCGAAGGTAACGGGAAGATGACGAGATGATCGAAAGTGGCCGGACGCGACCGGACCTGTCTGGTCGGGGGTCTGCCGATGACCTTCCGTTATCCGCGGATCTCCGTCAGGCGGGCGAAGACGACCACGTTGCCGTCGTAGCCCCCCTTCTTCGAGAAGCCCCCGCCGCAGGTGATCACACGGAGTTCAGGGGCGCCCTTGGGGCCGTAGACCCGCGCCGCCGGGAAGGCGTTCTTGCCGACGACCTCGTTGCCGTACACCGTGAACACGGCGGTACGGCCGTCCTGTCGGTCCACCTCGATGTGCTGCCCCCGCCCCAGCGAGCCGAGCGTGTAGAAGACGGCCGGACCCTGCTTGTTGTCCACATGGCCGTCGATCACCGTCGTGCCCTGCGTGCCCGGGGCGGGGGAGCCCTCGTACCAGCCGGCCAGGTTCCGGTCCTCCGGCGGCGGGGCGTCGACCCATCCCTCGGGGTCGAGTCCGACCCGGGTGACGGGGGCGTCGACCTGTACGGCCGGAATCCGGATCCGGGTCGGCGGGGAGGGCTTCAGCGGCCGCGGGGCCGGCGGGAGGCGGCGGGCGGCCTCGTCGTGGGCCGGGTCGCTGACCAGCGTGGCGGCCTGCGCGGGCTGCGGCGGACCGCCGTTCAGTTCGAGTCCGTTGGTGAGGAGAAACGCGCCGCTGAGGGCGACCACGGCAACGACGCCCCAGCCGCCGCGAGGCTTCGTACGCTCCTGGGGGCGGGGCATGATGCGCGCTCCTTCCGTGGTCTTGGGGTTCTCGTGGGGCCGCCGGTACTGGACCGGGCCCGTCCGGTCGCCAGGGGCGGGTCGGACGGGCCCGGCGGTCAGGGGGAGGGCGGTCAGGCGTTGTCGCCCGCCCGGCGGCGCATCAGGAACACGCCACCGCCGAGCGCACCGGCCAGCAGCGCGGAACCGGCCGCGATCTCGGTGCCGTTCAGCCCGGCGGCGCCGCCGCCGAGGCCGGCCTTGACGCCCTTGGAAGGAGTGGTCGTACCGGTGCCGGTACCGGTCGAGTGGCCCGCGACCGTGAGGGTGGTCGTGCCCTTCTCGCCCTTGCAGTCGAAGGTGACCTCGTACTGGGCACCCGGCTTGGCGTCCGGGTCCACCTTGGCGGTGGCGGGCTTGCCCTCGTTGAGCTCGACCGCGTCGAAGATGCCGGAGGAGACCTTCACCAGCGGTTCCTGGCACCCGGTGGCGTTCAGCGTGACGGTGCCGCCCGGGGCGACGGTGGAAGGGGAGACGGTGAATCCGAACGACGTGACGTTGGGCGTGGTCCCGCCGTCGTTGGCCGAGGCGATCGGCGCGGCGATCGCGAAGGCCGCGGTGGACAGCAGGGCTACGGACGCGACACGTATGGAGCGCATGGTGAATCCTCCGGGTCCCCGAGGCGCAGCCGCGAACAATTTGTCCGCAAAAGGCAGGAAATGCTCCTCGATGTGCTAGACGCTAGGCCCGGTTGGTGGAACCTGCGAATCGAACAGCACGAACGGACCAACGGAGAGAGTGAGTTGGCGGGCGCTCCGCCAACTCCTCTGATACGGACGGTGAGCGGCACGCCGGACGGCCCGCCGCATGGTGGCGCTGAGTGACGGACACGCCGAGGGGGCGGCGTGCCAATGAAGGCCGGCGGACGCCGGCGGACGCCGGCGGACGGATCCGTGGCCGCCGACGGGTCGGAGCCTGCGCGGCCGCAGGCGCGTTCACCCCGGCCGGACGCTCCCGTAGATCGGCTGGTAGTAGACCGAGTCCTCGCGGACGGACGTCCCCGGCCGCGGGGCGTGGATCATGCGGCCGCCGCCGATGTAGATCCCGACGTGGCTGATGTCCGAGTAGAAGAAGACCAGGTCCCCCGGGCGCAGATCCTTGGTCGCGATCCGCGGGGCCGCCTTCACCTGGTCCCAAGTGGTCCGCGGCAGCGTGATCCCCGCGGCCCGCCAGGCGGCCTGGGTCAGGCCGGAGCAGTCGTACGACCGCGGGCCGGTCGCGCCCCAGACGTACGGTTTCCCCAGCTGGGCCCGGGCGAAGGCGACCGCCCTGGCACCCGACGCCGACGCCGCGGCGTCCGAGGGCAGCGGTCCCGAGGCGGCCGGGGCCCGGGGGGCCAGGGCCCGGGCCCGCTCCGGCGCGGTGAGCCGCGCCAGCAGGGTGTTCGCCTCCGCGAGCCGGGCCTGCACCTCCTGCTTGCGCCCGCGCAGCTCCTCCTGCGCCCGCTCCAGTTCCCCGACCACCACGGCCGCCTCCCGGCGTTGGCCGGCCGTCTCCGCCCTGGCCCGGATGTACCGGTTGAGCAGCGCGTCCTCGCGGCCGCCGAGCCGGTTCAGCAGGTGCGTCTGCGTGAAGAAGGCCTGCGGATCGTCGCTGAGCAGCAGGGTCGCGGTCCCGCCGAGGCCGCCGGCGCCGCGGTACCGGTCGGCGGCGTAGCTGCCGAGCAGCCGCCGGGCCTCGTTCAGCTTCTGCGTGGTGCCGGCGATCTGGTCCATGAGCGCCGACAGCAGGGCCCGCTGCGCCTCGGTCCGCCCGGCCGCCGCGTCGTAGGCCTGGGTGGCCGTGCCCGCCTGCCGGTGCAGCTCGTCCACGCGGGTCCGTACCTCCTCCACCGAGGGGCGGGGCGCCGGAGCCGCCGCGGCCTGGTGGGGCAGGAGCAGGCCCAAGGAGGACAGGGCCGCGGTCGTGACGACCGCGGCGGGGGCGTGCGGATGTCTTCGGGTGCGCGGCTTGCGGTGGTGGGGGGAAGGGTGGGACGAGGGGAATCCGTACTCGTTCACGGCCGGCACCTCCTTCCGGTTGGCGGAGCACGCTAGCGGCGGAGGGGGCGCCCCGGAAGGGGGCGGGAGGGGTCCGCAGGGCATATGCCGCCGCATTCTTCGGGGGCGGGACCGCGATTTTCCGGGGGCGGGACCGGCTGTCGGTCCCGCCCTCTAAACTCGGAAGGCGATGAGCAGCCTCTTTGACGACAGCTTCCTGGCCGACCTCTCCCCCTCCGAAGAGGTCCCCCCGCCGCCCGAAGACCACGCCGCCCCGGAGACGGGCGCGGACGATCTCTTCGGGGGCCGGTTCGACGCGCCCATCAGCGGGGACGCGTACTACCGGGACGGAGCCCCCAGGCCCGTCATCGACCCGGCGGCGCTCCTGGAGGGGTTGAACACGGAGCAGCGCGCCGCCGTGGTGCACGCGGGCTCCCCGCTGCTCATCGTGGCCGGTGCCGGCTCCGGCAAGACGCGCGTGCTGACGCACCGCATCGGCCACCTGCTGGGCGCGCGCGGGGTCCACCCGGGCCAGATCCTGGCGATCACCTTCACCAACAAGGCCGCCGGTGAGATGAAGGAGCGCGTCGAGGGCCTGGTCGGCCCGCGCGCGAACGCCATGTGGGTCTCCACCTTCCACAGCGCGTGCGTGCGCATCCTGCGCCGCGAGTCCAAGCGGCTCGGTTTCACCTCGTCCTTCTCGATCTACGACGCGTCCGACTCGAAGCGCCTGATGGCGCTCGTCTGCCGCGATCTGGACCTGGACCCGAAGAAGTTCCCGCCGAAGGCCTTCAGCGCCAAGATCTCGAACCTGAAGAACGAGCTCATCGACGCGGACGCCTTCGCCGGGCAGGCCGCCGACGGGTTCGAGAAGACCCTCGCCCAGGCGTACGCGATGTACCAGGGGCGGCTCGGCGAGGCCAACGCGCTCGACTTCGACGACATCATCATGACCACGGTCCACCTGCTCCAGGCCTTCCCGGACGTCGCGGAGCACTACCGGCGCCGCTTCCGGCACGTGCTGGTCGACGAGTACCAGGACACCAACCACGCCCAGTACACGCTCGTGCGCGAGCTGGTCGGCACCGGCTACCCGGACCTGCCGCCCGCCGAGCTGTGCGTCGTGGGCGATGCCGACCAGTCGATCTACGCCTTCCGCGGCGCGACCATCCGCAACATCCTCCAGTTCGAAGAGGACTACGCGGACGCGACCACGATCCTGCTGGAGCAGAACTACCGCTCCACGCAGACGATCCTGTCCGCCGCCAACGCGGTCATCGAGCGCAACGAGAACCGTCGCGCGAAGAACCTGTGGACCGAGGCGGGCAACGGCGCCGTCATCACCGGCTACGTCGCGGACACCGAGCACGACGAGGCGCAGTTCATCGCCGACGAGATCGACCGGCTGACGGACGCGGGCGACGCGAAGGCCGGCGACGTCGCGATCTTCTACCGGACCAACGCGCAGTCCCGCGTGTTCGAGGAGATCTTCATCCGCGTCGGACTGCCCTACAAGGTCGTCGGCGGCGTCCGGTTCTACGAGCGCAAGGAGGTCCGCGACGTCCTCGCGTACCTGCGCGTCCTGTCGAATCCCGAGGACAACGTCCCGCTCCGCCGGATCCTGAACGTGCCCAAGCGCGGGATCGGCGAGCGCGCCGAGGCGATGATCGACGCGCTCTCCATGCGCGAGAAGATCACCTTCCCGCAGGCGCTGCGCCGGGTCGACGAAGCCTTCGGCATGGCCGCCCGCTCGACCAACGCCGTCAAGCGCTTCAACGTGCTGATGGAGGAGCTCCGTACGATCGTCGACTCGGGCGCCGGCCCTGCGGTGGTCCTGGAGGCGGTCCTGGAGCGTACGGGCTACCTCGCCGAACTCCAGGCCTCGACCGACCCGCAGGACGAGACGCGCATCGAGAACCTCCAGGAACTCGCCGCCGTGGCACTCGAATTCGAGCAGGCCAGGGAAGCGGCGGCCGCCGAGGCCGCGGAGAACGGCGCCCCGCCCGTGGGCCCCGGCACGCTCGCGGAGTTCCTGGAGCAGGTCGCGCTGGTCGCCGACTCCGACCAGATCCCGGACGAGGACACCGACGGCAACGGGGTCATCACCCTGATGACCCTGCACACCGCCAAGGGCCTCGAGTTCCCGGTGGTCTTCCTGACCGGCATGGAGGACGGGGTCTTCCCGCACATGCGCGCGCTGGGCCAGACCAAGGAGCTGGAGGAGGAGCGCCGCCTCGCCTACGTGGGCATCACGCGGGCGCGCGAGCGGCTGTACCTGACCCGGTCGAGCATGCGCAGCGCATGGGGCACCCCCTCCTACAACCCGCCGTCGCGGTTCCTGGAAGAGATCCCGGCCGAGTACCTGCAGTGGAAGCGGACGGGCGCGGCGCAGAAGCCGGCGGGCCCGATGCGGACCTCCGGGTACGGGGCTTCGGGCTCGGGCGGGTCGAAGGCCTCCTTCGGCACCTCGCCGGAGGCCTTCCTGTCCTCGTCGCGTACGAAGTCGGGCCCGTCGGGGTTCGCCACGCGGCGGGCCTCCGACAAGCCGGTCATCGCGCTGGTGGTCGGGGACCGGGTCACGCACGACCAGTTCGGGCTGGGCACGGTCATGGAGGTCAGGGGAGCGGGCGCGGACGCGCAGGCCACCATCGACTTCGGGGACGAGAAGCCGAAGCGGCTCCTGCTGCGGTACGCGCCGGTGCAGAAGCTCTGACGCGCGTAACGCGAAGCGGTCCTGCGGGACGCGGAACGGCCCGCCCCCTCGGGGGCGGGCCGTTCCGCGTCGGGCCCCGGCCGGGGCCCGGTCCTAGTTCGGGTTCAGGCCCTTGGCGCGCAGCCAGGCCTGGGGGTCGACCGGAGAACCGCCGCCCGGCCGCACTTCGAAGTGCAGGTGCGGGCCGGTGGAGTTGCCGGTGTCACCGGAGTACGCGATCACGTCGCCGGCCTTGACCTTGCCGGACCGGATCTTGGCGCTGCTGAGGTGGCAGTACCAGGTCTCGGTACCGTCGGGCGCGGTCAGTATCACCATGTTGCCGTAGGCGCTGTTGAACTGGCTGCGCACGGTTCCGTCGGTGGCGGCCATGACCGAAGTCCCGTAGCCCACCGGGAAGTCGATGCCTGTGTGCACGGACATCCAGTTGACGCCCGCCTGGCCGAAGCCGGCGCTGAGGCCGTGCCGTGCGACGGGGAGCGCGAACTTGGGGCGGGCCGCTTCCTTGGCCGCCGCCTCCTCCGCCTTCTGCTTCTTCTCCTCGTCCTGGCGCAGGCGCAGGTCGATGCGTTCCTGGGTGCGGCTCGCGCGGTCCGCGAAGTCGCCGGCGTCGGCGCTGAGGGCGGTGAGCTGCGTGTCGAGCTTGCTGTTCGCCGCGACCGGCTTGATGGAGGCCGGGTCGGGCGCGGCCATCGTGGTGGTCTCCTCGGACGGCTTCTCCGTACCGGTGAGACCGCCCACGGAGGCGGCGGCGACACCCGCGACGCCCATCACGCAGGCCGAGGGAACGGCCACGGTCAGCAGCGCGGAACGCTTGGCCGGAGTACGGCGGCGGTTGTTGCCGCTGCCGCCGGCCTTGGCTGTGCTCGCCTTGGCGACGGGCTTCGAGGCGGGCTTGGAGCCGGCGCGGCGCGAGGGGCGCGGCTCGGCGGGCGCGGCCGGGGTGACGGGCATGGCCTGGGTGGGCAGGTCGTGCACTGCGGCGAGCGCGCCGTCTGCCGCGTCCGCATCCAGGTCCGCGGCATCGGTGGGGATGAAATCGAAGACGGCGGTGTCGGTGTAGGTCACGTCGGCCGCGACGGCGACGGGGGCTTCGGCCTCGGGTGAGGAGGCGGCGTAGACCTCGTAGCCGTAGTCGTAGGCGTACTGCTGCTCGTGAACCTGGGCCTGCTCGTGCGCCGGCTCCGGGACTTGTTGCTGCTGCTGGTCGTAACCGCCGTACCCGTAGGTCTGCTCGGAGGCCGTGTTCCAGGCGGTGGCGTCGTAGGCGCCGGTCTCGGTCCCGTAGCCCGGGACCGACCAGTGGCCGGTCTGTTCGGCGGGGGTCTCGTAGCCGAAGGGGGCGGACTGGTAGTCCAGGGAGACGCCGGCCTGGGTGGGCACGGTCGAGAGGTAGCCGTCGTAGTGGGTGTATCCGTCGACGGACGGCTGCGCGTAGCCGTTCTGGGGGGCGGCCCAAGCCGTGGTGTCGTACGAACCGGTGTCGTAAGAACCGTAGGTGGCGCCGTAGTTGTAGCCCTGACCCTGCGATTCATAGGGCGCATAGGCCGAATCGCCAGCGAAAGTGGTGGTGGAAAGGCCGTCATACCCGAAATCGGGGTACTGGCCCGACAAGGGGCGGTCGTTCACCAACTTCTCTTTCGCCTCGGCAGCGGGGGGCCTGGGTGGCCGAGGAATGTGGGGTCCTCGGAGGAGAGCAGTGGCGTGACTGTACCCGGCGGTTACACGCAACGACAATCTTCGGAGGCTTTTGTGCTCGGCGGAACCGGGCATTCGGCTTCCTTTCGGTCGCCCGAAGACCGACCCTTGGCCTTGAGTTCGAAACGTGTTCGAGTGGGGGGTCGGATTTCGCTCCCATGGTCGAAGCGGGAGTCGAGGTCGGAGCCGAGGCCGGAGTGGGGTGGGTGGTCAGGCTACGGATGCGGCGCCGGGGTGCCGGAGGGCTATCGGCCTAGGGCCGTCGAGCGAGCGCCGGACCGCCGCGATGACGGTGGGGTGCGCGGGCAGGGCGAGATGCCCGATACCGGTGACCTGCACGTTTTCCACGAGCAGGTCCGGGTGCTCGATGCGGGCCGTCTCGGTCGGGTCCATCAGCTCGTCGAACTCGCTCCAGAACGCAACGCATCGGGTGCGGCAGCCGGGCGCGGGCGCGCGCAGTTCGGCGAGCACCTCGGAACCCGGGCGCATCTGCCGGACCAAGGGGTGCGCGTCCATGAAGGGCGCCACGCGGGTGCCGGAATGCGGGGTGCCGAGCGTGACGAGCGTGCGGACGCGGGCGTCGCCGCCGAGGCGCTGGACGTAGTACCGCCCGACCAGCCCGCCGAGGCTGTGCCCCACCAGGTCCACCCGGTCCTGCCCCGTGCGCTCGCACAGCTCCTCGACGCGCCGGGCGAGATGCCGGGCGGTGGAGCGCAGGTCGCGGGTGAAGGGGGAGTAGTTGTACGCCTCCACCTGCCGTCGGCCGCCGGCCCCGAGGGCGCGGCGCAGCAGGACGAAGACGGAACGGTTGTCGGTGAACCCGTGGAGCAGTAGCACCGGCGGGCGCTCGTGGGTGGCGGCGGCGGGTCGGTCCGGCAGTACCCCGGTGGGATACAGCAGGATGTGCCCGCCGAGCACGATGACTTCCAGTACGCCCGCCCGCAGCGCGGCCCCGGACATGGTCAGCCCCATGACGGCCCCCCTAGCGTCTTGGGACCGGGGCGTCCGACCGCCCCGTGCCGTGCGGCTGTCGGCGCGGAGCGGTGGTACGCCATCCCACGTGTGATTTCCCCCTCGTGGTTGACCGCGAAACGGGGGTGTGCGCGATGCTGTACTTAACGTTCGTTCACTCGGGAGGCAGTGCGATGGGTGTGACCGGTCCGATCCGTGTGGTGGTGGCCAAGCCGGGCCTCGACGGCCACGACCGAGGCGCCAAGGTGATCGCGCGGGCCCTGCGGGACGCGGGCATGGAGGTCATCTACACGGGCCTCCACCAGACCCCCGAACAGATCGTCGACACGGCGATCCAGGAGGACGCCGACGCGATCGGTCTGTCGATCCTGTCGGGCGCGCACAACACGCTGTTCGCGCGCGTGCTGGAGCTCCTCGCGGAGCGCGATGCGGAGGACATCAAGGTGTTCGGTGGCGGCATCATCCCGGAGGCGGACATTGCTCCGCTGAAGGAGAAGGGTGTGGCCGAGATCTTTACTCCGGGCGCGACTACCACGGCGATCGTGGACTGGGTCCGCGCGCACGTTCGCCAGCCGGTGTAGCGCTGCTGCCGTGCGGCGCCGTTGCCGGGGACCGGTCCCCGGGCCCCTGCGCCTCAAGCGCCGGCGGGGCTGGGGTTTGCCTGGGTCCGGCCCGGCTGCGGATGGGGGCCGGTGCCGGGGGCGGGGTGGGGTGTCGGCCTGGACTGCATGATTTAGGCGCCCCCTGCTCTACTCCGACAGGGTGCGGGCTCTACCTGCGCCACAAATCACGCTCTACGTCCAGGCCGACACCCCACCCCGCCCCCGTCCCCGACCCGGGCCGCCGAATTCAGCCTCGCCGGCGTTTGAGGCGCGGGGTCTGGGGCGGAGCCCCAGGGGGCCGGGCGCAGCCCGGGGCCCTTTTCTTTCAGCCCGTCCGGCGTTTGAGGACCGGGTCAGGGCCGGCCCTGGGAACGGTGGAAGGGCGGGTAGGGGACTTCGCCCCGCAGGGCACCCACCCGGGACGGGGCAGGCGCCCGGGATGGGGCGGCGGTTAGGTTGGTGGGGTTAGTTCCGTGTGGAGGGCCGAGCGCAGTCGCAGGGTGGCGACCAGGCGTTGGAAGGCTTCCGACCAGTACGCCGCCGCGCCCCCCTCCTCCACCGGCTCCGCCGCCAACGCATCGAGCCGCCCCGCCTCCGCAGGATCAAGGCACCGCTCCGCCAGTCCCATCACCCCGCTGAAGCTCCACGGGTAGCCGCCCGCCTCCCGCGCGGAGTCCAGTGCCTCGATCACAGCCCGCCCCAGCGCCCCCGCCCACGGCACCACGCACACCCCGAGCAGTTGGAACGCCTCCGATAGGCCGTGTGCTCGTATGAACTCGGCTACCCACGCCGCCCGTTCTTCTTCCCCGAGGGTCGACAGGAGCTTCGCCCGCTCCGCCAGCGACGCCGTCGCCGGGCCCGCCGCGGGTGGTGCGGACGCCGAGCCGAGCAGGGCATGGGACCACGCGGCGTCGCCCTGCCGCACCGCGGCCCGGCACCAGGCGGCGTGCAGTTCCTCCGCCCAGCCCTCGGCCACCGGCAGCGCCACGATTTCCGCCGGGCCGAGGCCCCCGAACCGGTCCCGCCAGCACGACAGCGGCGCGGACTCCACCAACTGCCCCAGCCACCAGGCCCGCTCCCCGCGCCCGGCCGGCGGCCGCTTGACCACGCCGTCGCGCAGCATCCCCGCATCGCAGTCGGTCGGTGGCGTCACCCCTTCCGGGCCGACGCAGGCCAGTGCCCGCTGCGCCATCCGCCCGGCCAGCGCCGAGGTCGGCAGTGCGGACAGCAGCTCGGCGGCGGTAGCCCGGACGTTGCGGCTGCGGTCGCCCAGTGCCGCCTCCAGGAACGGCTCGTCATCCGCCGACAGCCCCACCCGCAAGGAGTCGAGGAACATCAACCGGTCCTCGGCCCGCTCGGTGTTCCACGTGGTCTCCAGCAGCCGCGGCCCGGCGGCCGCCTCGTGGGCCCGTACGAGGCCGAGCAGCGCGACCCGCTCCGCGAACAGTCCTTCCTGCCACAGCCGTTCCACCCCCACCGCGTCGTGGGGGTCGGGCAGTTCGCCGGCGCCTCCGGATCCCCCGCGCAGTGCGAACCTCCAGTCCGGATTGAGCCGGGCGAGCCACAGGCCGCGCGTCCCGGCCAGGGCCAGCGCCTGCGGCCGGAGGTCGCTGCGGGCCCGCGCGACGTCCAGCAGTGCGGGCACGAGCGAGGCCGGCGCCCGGTACCCGTGCTGCCCGGCGGCGGCCAGCCACTGCGGCAGCAGCTCCGTCAGGTCCGGGGCGGCCCCCCGCCGCCCGCTGCCGCTGCCCGCACCGGCACGGCCCGCCAGGAGCTGCGCGAGCCGCCGCCGGGCCGGCTCCGGTGGTTCCGGACGCGGGTCGCGCGGAGCGGGCTCGGGCCGCGGACCCGCCTCGGCGGGTCTCAGCCCGGCCCGGCGCCGTACCGTCTGCACGGCCGCGGCCCCGAGCAGGGCCTCGGGACTGCCCCGGCGACGCTCGGTGCCCAGCAGTGCGGCTCCCACCAGCTCGTCCCAGGTCTCGTCCTCGTAGGCCGTGTCCGTCGCCGCGGCCGTCGTGCCGGCCGTCGTTCTGGTCGTGGTCACCGGTTGCCCTCCCTCTTTCCCTCGTGTGCCGTGTGCGGGTGTCGTGCTCCGGTCCCGCCCCCTCCGCGGGACCGGAGCAGCTCGGTGTGTTTCCCTGTGCCGCACACGGCCGTACCTACGGCCTCAACTGGCGTGGTTGTCGTCCACGAAAGCCCCCCGGCTCACTCGTTTCGAATACGTCGGCGCCCCCGCGCCGCCGCTTTCCCCCTGCGCCCGCTCAGCCCAGCGCCACCGGCTCCGAGGAGTCCGGCTGCCAGGCCGTCAGCGGGGTGAATCCGCGGTGTCCGCATTCGCCGAACACCGTCAGCGGGCCGCCCCCCGAAAGTGCGGCCAGCTGCCACAGCCCGGCCGCGGGCCGGCTCCCGGCCCCGGTCAGGGGCACGGGCAGGGCGGACGTCCCCTCCGCGTCCGCCAATTGCCATGCCGTCGCGCCCTGTTGCTCTCCCTGTCGTCCTCCCTGTTGTCCCCCCGGTATCGGAACCACCGGCCCGAGCACCACCGGCCAGGACTCCAGCCAGGGGTCCTCGCGCAGTGCCGCGCCGTACGCCTCCAGTGCCGCGCCCGTGCTCACGCCGGTCGGTACGGTCCGGCACGGCGCGGCCGGCGCGAAGCTCTCCCCGAGATCCGCGCGCAGCCCCGCGGAGCCGGGCCGGAAGCGGGCTTCCGCCTCCAGCACCAGCCCGACGGGCAAGGCCAGCCCCGGCGGTCGCCCGGGCGGGCCGAAGTCCAGGACCAGGGCCGGCCGCCCGCTCGCCAGCCCGCGCAGCCATATCCGGCGGGTGGTGAGACGGCCGTCCGGTGACGCCGTGTCGTACTGGGCCAGCACGAGCCAGTGGTCCCGTACGGCCTCGCCGTCCGTCTGGGGCTGCAGTCCCAGACGGCTGCGGACCGTCGCGGCCAGCGGATCCGGCAGTGCGGAAACGCCGAGCCAGGCCCGGTCCAGCAGGTGCAGCAGCGCGGCCTCCTCCAGCATCCGGGCGGGCCAGCCGGTGCCGCAACTGGGTATCGTCCCCAACTCCCGCACCCGCGCCGCCAGTCCTGGTGCCTGGGCGTCGACCATCCGGGCGGCGGTCTCCTCCCAGGCCGCATAGCCCGCCTGTTCCTGACCGGCGAGGCCGCCGCGCACCAGGTCCGCGAGCCGCTGTTCCAGCTCGGTGACGCCCGTGCCGATCCGGGCCGCCCGCCGCTCGGCCCGCTTGCGCGCCCCTTCGGCGTCGGCCGGCACTGCCCGGCCGGAGCGCTCGGCGGCGGGGCGCGCGGCCTTCGCCGCCCGCTCCGCGAGCCACTCGCCCGCCCAGTCCGGAGCCGCGGCCGAGGTGCCGGCCGGGGCGTCGAGCCCCTCCGCGGCCCAGAGCAGCAGCAGGCCCAGCGCGTGCTTGCACGGGAACTTCCGGCTCGGGCAAGAGCACTTGTACGCCGGCCCGGACAGGTCGACGACCGTCCGGTACGGCTTGCTGCCGCTGCCCTTGCACAACCCCCACACCGCACCGGAAGCGGAACCTCCGGTCTGTGACCACGGCCCCGCCCCGCCGAGTCTGGCCCCCGCCTTGCGTGAGGCATCGTCAGGAGCCAGAGCCAGTACCTGTTCCGCTGTCCAGCGGACCCCCTGCTCAGTCATGTGTTCCACCGTAGAGACCCCCACTGACAATCGCCCTGACCTGCAACGACGCATCTCCCGGGGGTCGTTGTCAGTGGTCGGGTGCATCGTGGTTCCAGCAGTCGTCGAGCGGCTGCGGAGCATTGGAGGGGGACCATGGCCACGACCGGGAACGAGACCACCGCAGAGGCGCTGCGACCGCACGCCGAAGACGCCTTCGCACACGAACTGAAAGCCCTGGCGGCCGCCGACGACAGGCCCCGCCCGGCCCGCTGGAAACTCTCCCCGTGGGCCGTGGCGACGTACCTGCAGGGCGGCACGCTCGATGACGGCACCGTCATCACACCCAAGTACGTCGGCCCGCGCCGGATCGTCGAAGTCGCCGTCACCACCCTCGCCACCGACCGCGCGCTGCTGCTCCTCGGCGTGCCCGGCACCGCCAAGACCTGGGTGTCCGAGCACCTCGCCGCCGCCGTCAGCGGAGACTCCACCCTCCTCGTCCAGGGCACCGCCGGCACCCCGGAGGAGGCCATCCGCTACGGCTGGAACTACGCCCGCCTCCTCGCCGACGGCCCGAGCCGCGAAGCGCTCGTACCGAGCCCGGTCATGCGGGCCATGGCCGAGGGCATGACCGCCCGCGTCGAGGAGCTCACCCGGATCCCCGCCGACGTCCAGGACACCCTCATCACCGTCCTGTCCGAGAAGACGCTCCCGATACCGGAGCTCGGCCAGGAGGTGCAGGCCGTGCGCGGCTTCAACCTCATCGCCACCGCCAACGACCGCGACCGCGGGGTCAACGAGCTCTCCAGCGCGCTGCGCAGGCGCTTCAACACCGTCGTCCTGCCGCTGCCCGCCACCGCCGACGCCGAGGTCGACATCGTCGCCCGCCGCGTCGACCAGATGGGCCGCGCCCTGGACCTGCCCGCCGCCCCGGAGGGCCTGGAGGAGATCCGCCGCGTCGTCACCGTCTTCCGCGAGCTGCGCGGCGGAGTCACCGACGACGGGCGTACGAAGATCAAGTCGCCCAGCGGCACCCTGTCCACCGCCGAGGCCATCTCGGTGGTCACGGGTGGCCTCGCCCTTGCCGCGCACTTCGGGGACGGCGTCCTGCGCCCCTCCGACGTGGCCGCGGGGATCCTCGGGGCCGTCGTCCGGGACCCGGCAGCCGACCAGGTCGTCTGGCAGGAGTACCTGGAGGCCGTGGTCCGCGAGCGCGACGGCTGGAAGGACTTCTACCGGGCCTGCCGGGAGGTGACGGCATGAGCCCGGGGACGGCCGGCAAGGGCGCCACCGGCCCGCTGCTGCTCGGCGTACGGCACCACGGTCCCGGCTCGGCCCGTGCGGTGCGCGCGGCCCTGGACGCGGCGCGGCCGGCGGCGGTGCTGATCGAGGGGCCGCCGGAGGGGGACGCCCTGCTCCCGCTCGCCGCGGACCCCGGGATGCGGCCGCCCGTCGCCCTGCTCGCCCACGCGGCCGACGATCCGGGGCGGGCCGCGTTCTGGCCGCTGGCCGGCTTCTCCCCGGAATGGGCCGCCATCCGGTGGGCGCAGGAGCGGGAGGTGCCGGTCCGGTTCATCGACCTGCCGGCCGCGCACTCGCTGGCCGTGGGGGAGGGGGCGGGGGACCAGGAGGGCGAGGCGGACGGAGCGGCGCCCGGATCCGTACGGCTGGACCCGCTGGCCGTGCTGGCCGAGACCGCCGGGTACGAGGACCCCGAGCGGTGGTGGGAGGACGTGGTCGAGCACCGCGGCGGGGCCGGACCGGCCGCCGACCCGCTGGGCGTGTTCGAGGCGCTCGGGGAGGCCATGGGCGCCCTGCGCGAGGAGTACGGGGCGGGCGGCCACCACCGGGACCTGGTGCGCGAGGCGTACATGCGGCAGCGGATGCGGGCGGCGCGCCGGGAGTTCGCAGACGACTACGCCGTCGTCTGCGGGGCCTGGCACGTCCCGGCCCTGCGGGCGAAGACCACCGCGGCCGCGGACAAGGCGCTCCTGGCCGGGCTGCCCAAGGTCAAGGTGGAGACCACCTGGGTGCCCTGGACCCACCGGCGCCTCGCCCGGGCCGGAGGGTACGGCGCGGGCATCACCTCGCCCGGCTGGTACGCGCACCTCTTCGCGGCCCGGGACCGGCCCGTCGAGCGCTGGCTGACCAAGGTCGCGGGCCTGCTGCGCGAGGAGGACCGGCAGGTGTCCCCGGCCCACGTCATCGAGGCCGTCCGGCTCGCCGACACCCTGGCCGCGATGCGGGGCCGGCCGGTGCCGGGGCTGACCGAGACCCTGGAAGCGGTCCGGGCGGTGATGTGCGACGGCTCCGACATACCGCTCGCGCTGATCGAGGACCGGCTCGTCGTCGGGGACGTGCTCGGTGAAGTCCCCGACGCGGCGCCCGTCGTACCGCTCCAGCGCGACCTCACCCGGCAGCAGCGCTCGCTGCGGCTCAAGCCCGAGGCGCAGGACCGGGAGCTGGAGCTCGACCTGCGCAAGGACACCGACGCGGCCAAGTCCCTGCTGCTGCACCGGCTGCGGCTGCTCGGCATCGACTGGGGTGTTCCGTCGGCCTCCCGCGGGAGCACGGGCACCTTCCGCGAGACCTGGCGCCTGCGCTGGGAGCCGGAGCTCGCGGTGCGGGTGGCCGAAGCCGGCATCTGGGGGACCACCGTCCTGGGGGCGGCCACCGCCAGGGCCGAGGCCGACGCGGCGGGCGCCGGGGAGCTGGGCGAGGTCACCGCCCTGGCGGAGCGGTGCCTGCTGGCCGGGCTCTCCGGGGCACTGCCCGCCGTACTGCGGGCCCTCGCCGACCGGGCCGCGCTGGACACCGATGTGGCGGGCCTGGCCAAGGCGCTGCCCGCGCTGGCCCGTTCGCTGCGGTACGGGGACGTACGCGGCACCGACGCGACGGCACTGGGGACGGTGGCGGCCGGGCTCGCGGAGCGGATATGCGTGGCGCTGCCGCCCGCCTGTGCGGCCGGGCTGGACGCCGACGCGGCCCAGGAGCTGCGGGGGCACGTGGACGGCGTACACGGTGCGATCGGGCTGCTGGAGGCGCTGGACACGGACGGCCTGCGGGAGCGCTGGGCGGCGGTGCTGCGGACGCTGGCCGGGCGGGACACCGTCCCCGGGCTGATACGCGGGCGGGCGGCGCGGCTGCTGCTCGACGACGGGCGGCTGTCCCCCGAGGAGACCGCGCGGCTGATGGGGCTCTCGCTGTCCCCGGCGTGCGCGCCGGCCGACGCGGCGGGCTGGATCGAGGGGTTCGCGGGCGGGGGCTCCGGCGGCGGGACGCTGCTGGTGCACGACGAGCGGCTGCTGGCGCTGATCGACGGCTGGCTGGTGTCGGTGCCGGAGCGGGCGTTCGTGGATGTACTGCCGCTGCTGCGGAGGACCTTCGGCGGGTACGAGTCGGGGGTTCGGCGGAGTCTGGGGGAGTTGGTGCGGCGGGGGCCGGGCGGGGCGGGCGGCTCCGTGCGGGGATCCGGGGCGGCGCCGGCCGGCTTCGGTCCGGAGCTGGACCCTGTCCGGGCCGACGCGGTGGTGGAGCTGGTCCAGCTGCTGCTGGCCGGGGCGCGGGGGTGAGGGGGCCCCTGGCGGGGCCGGGGGTGCGGTGGCCGGGGCCGGCGCGGGCCCGGCGCGGGCGGGTTGCGGTGGCCGCTGCGCGGGGCGGAGTCCCCGACCCGCCCTTCCACCGTTCCCCGGGCTCCGCCCGGACCCGTTGCCGCGTGCGGCGCCGTTGCCGGGGGCCAGCCCCCGGACCCCCGCTCCTCAAACGCCGGAGGGGCTGGATTTGGGCCGGCGTCGGTCATCTCAGCCGTCCGGCGTTTGAGGACCGGGGCCTGGGGCGGAGCCCCAGGGTCTTTCCGGCTCCGGGCAGCGCCCGGGGAACGGTGGAAGGGCGGGTAGGGGACTTTGCCCCGCGCAGCGGCAACGGGCGCAGCGGGGCTTCCCCCGCGTGGCGGTAGGGGTCGCAGCGGGGACTTCGTGCCGGGGAGCGGCGCCGGTCGGGCGGGGCGGGTGGTGGTGGTCGGTGGTGCTTCGGATGGCTTCGGGAGTGAGGGGTGGGACAGGTGGCCGGTGTGGACGTGAGTGGTGGGGAGCGGTTGCGGCGGTGGCGGATGGTGCTCGGTGGGGGAGAGGGGGAGGGGACCGGGGTGGCGCTGAGCGGGGCGGACGCGGGGATGGATGCCGCGTTGGGGGCCCTGTACGGGAGTGACGGCAGCGGGGGACGCAAGCGGGCCGGCGAGCGGTCGGCCGGGCTCGGGGGGTCCGCGCCCAACGTGGCGCGCTGGCTCGGGGACATCCGGACGTACTTCCCCACCTCCGTGGTGCAGGTCATGCAGCGGGACGCGATCCAGCGGCTCGGGCTGTCCGCCCTGCTGCTGGAGCCCGAGATGCTGGAGGCGGTGGAGCCGGACGTGCACCTCGTCGGCACCCTGCTCTCGCTCAACAAGGCCATGCCCGAGACCACCCGGGAGACCGCGCGCGCCGTCGTCCGCAAGGTGGTCCAGGATCTGGAGAAGCGGCTCGCGAGCCGGACGCGGGCCACGCTGACGGGCGCGCTCGACCGGTCCGCGCGGATCAGCCGGCCGCGGCACGCGGACATCGACTGGGACCGGACCATCCGGGCGAACCTGAAGAACTATCTGCCCGAGTACCGGACCGTCGTTCCCGAGCGGCTGATCGGGTACGGCCGGGCCGCGCGGGCGGTGAAGAAGGAGGTCGTGCTGTGCATCGACCAGTCCGGTTCGATGGCGGCCTCCGTCGTGTACGCCTCCGTCTTCGGGGCGGTGCTGGCCTCGATGCGTTCGATCGCGACCCGGCTGGTCGTCTTCGACACCGCCGTCGTGGACCTGACCGACCAGCTCGACGATCCCGTCGACGTGCTCTTCGGGACCCAGCTCGGCGGGGGCACCGACATCAACCGCGCGCTCGCCTACTGCCAGTCGAAGATCACCCGCCCCGCCGACACCGTCGTCGTCCTCATCAGCGATCTCTATGAGGGCGGCATACGCGACGAGATGCTGAAGCGGGTCGCGGCGATGAAGGCGTCGGGGGTGGAGTTCGTGACGCTGCTCGCGCTGTCCGACGAGGGCGCGCCCGCCTACGACCGGGACCACGCCGCCGCCCTCGCCGCACTCGGCGCCCCGGCCTTCGCCTGCACCCCCGACCTGTTCCCGGAGGTGATGGCCGCGGCGCTGGAGAAGCGGCCCCTGCCCGTCCCGTGAGCCGTCCGGCACCGCCGCGCGGGGACCCGTAGGGGAGCCCTCGCGGCGGGCGGGCATCGGCAGATCACACGAAGATGCAGTTCAACCGTGAGGCGATCTGTGACAGGTATCACCGCTCAGGTGTGATCTGCGATTTAGGGACCTACGTCCCACGGGGATAACCTGCGGGACGGACATGCCGCGTCCACGGTCACCGTGTGCGCCTTCCTTGTGACAGCGCCGTCACGTTGCCCTCCGCGGCACGCCCACGCAGATAGCAGACAACCGCGAATCACTGCGAATCTTTGAAGACAAGGGACGGACGCGCGTGGACCTGTTCGAGTACCAGGCGAGGGACCTCTTCGCCAAGCACGGTGTACCGGTGCTGGCCGGTGAAGTGATCGACACGCCTGAGGCAGCGCGAGCGGCCACCGAGCGGCTGGGCGGCAAGTCGGTCGTCAAGGCGCAGGTGAAGGTCGGCGGCCGAGGCAAGGCAGGCGGCGTCAAGCTCGCCGCCACCCCGGACGAGGCCGTCGCCCGGGCGACGGACATCCTCGGGATGGACATCAAGGGCCACACGGTCCACAAGGTGATGATCGCCGAGACGGCTCCGGAGATCCTGGAGGAGTACTACGTCTCGTACCTCCTCGACCGCACCAACCGCACCTTCCTGGCCATGGCCTCGGTCGCGGGCGGCATGGACATCGAGCAGGTCGCCGAGGAGACCCCGGAGAAGCTCGCCAAGGTCCCGGTGAACGCCAACGAGGGCGTGACCATCGAGAAGGCCCGCGAGATCGTCGCGCTGGCGCAGTTCCCGGCCGAGGTCGCCGAGAAGGTCGCCGAGGTCCTCGTGACCCTGTGGGCGACCTTCATCGCCGAGGACGCGCTCCTCGTCGAGGTCAACCCGCTCGCGAAGGTCGCCAACGGCGACGTCATCGCGCTCGACGGCAAGGTCTCGCTCGACGAGAACGCCGAGTTCCGCCAGCCGGGCCACGAGGAGTTCGTGGACCACGCTGCCGCGAACCCGCTCGAGGCCGCCGCCAAGGCGAAGAACCTCAACTACGTGAAGCTCGACGGCGAGGTCGGCATCATCGGCAACGGCGCGGGTCTCGTCATGAGCACCCTCGACGTCGTCGCGTACGCCGGCGAGAACCACGGCGGCGTCAAGCCCGCCAACTTCCTGGACATCGGCGGTGGCGCCTCCGCCGCCGTCATGGCCAACGGTCTCGAGATCATCCTCGGCGACCCGGACGTCAAGTCCGTCTTCGTCAACGTCTTCGGTGGCATCACCGCGTGTGACGAGGTCGCCAACGGCATCGTCCAGGCGCTGCAGCTGCTCGAGGACAAGGGCGAGGCGGTCACCAAGCCGCTGGTCGTCCGTCTCGACGGCAACAACGCCGAGCTGGGTCGCAAGATCCTCTCGGACGCCAACCACCCGCTGGTTCAGCGCGTGGACACCATGGACGGCGCGGCCGACAAGGCCGCCGAGCTCGCGGCTGCGAAGTAAGGGCAGAGGTCACAGACTCACATGGCTATCTTCCTCAACAAGGACAGCAAGGTCATCGTCCAGGGCATGACCGGTGCCACGGGCATGAAGCACACCAAGCTGATGCTGGCTGACGGCACCAACATCGTCGGCGGCGTGAACCCGCGCAAGGCCGGCACCACCGTCGACTTCGACGGCACGGAGGTCCCGGTCTTCGGCTCCGTCGCCGAGGCGATGGAGAAGACGGGCGCCAACGTCTCCGTCCTCTTCGTCCCGCCGGCGTTCGCGAAGTCCGCGGTCGTCGAGGCGATCGACGCCGAGATCCCGCTGGCCGTCGTCATCACCGAGGGCATCGCGGTGCACGACTCCGCCGCCTTCTGGTCGTACGCCTCCAGCAAGGGCAACAAGACGCGGATCATCGGCCCGAACTGCCCGGGTCTGATCACCCCCGGCCAGTCCAACGCCGGCATCATCCCGGGCGACATCACCAAGCCCGGCCGCATCGGTCTCGTGTCCAAGTCGGGCACGCTGACCTACCAGATGATGTACGAGCTCCGTGACATCGGCTTCTCCTCCGCCGTCGGCATCGGTGGCGACCCGGTCATCGGCACCACGCACATCGACGCCCTGGAGGCGTTCGAGGCGGACCCCGACACCGACCTGATCGTCATGATCGGCGAGATCGGCGGCGACGCCGAGGAGCGTGCGGCGGACTTCATCGCGAAGAACGTCACCAAGCCGGTCGTCGGCTACGTCGCGGGCTTCACCGCCCCCGAGGGCAAGACCATGGGTCACGCCGGCGCGATCGTCTCCGGCTCTTCCGGCACCGCACAGGCCAAGAAGGAAGCCCTGGAGGCCGCGGGCGTCAAGGTCGGCAAGACGCCGACCGAGACCGCGAAGCTGGCGCGCGAGATCCTGAACGCCGCTCAGTAAGCAGCCGCCTTCAGCCGGTTTCGGCTGTACGTGCAGACGGGCGTGGCCCGCACCCTGTGAGGGGTGCGGGCCACGCCCGTTTCCGCGCCGTGCCCGTTTCCGCGCCACGCCCGTTTCCGTACGCGACGAACGCCGGCCGTACGGCTATTCGAGGCTCGGCGCGATCCGGGACGGGCCGGCTGCCGGATCGGACCGCAGCTTGTCGTGGAGCTGCCGGCCCTCGTCCGTGAGCTGCTGCGGGCCGCTGTGCGGGGGTACGCCCGACACGCTCGCGCCGGGGGCGCGCGGAGGCTCGTACTCGGTCGGGGCGGTCACCCAGGTGTAGGCCGTCGCCGCGGTGATGACCGCCGTCACCCCGATCACCGCCCGCGTCCACAGCCGGGTGCGGTGCTCGCCGGCCACCCGTACGACGGCTGCCGCGCGCGGCTCCAGCGGGAGGGGCGGCCTCAGCGTGCCGAGCCGCTCGCGCAGTACCGCGGACTGCTTGGCGGGCGCCACGCCGTCCAGTTCGGGGAGCTGGTCGGCGAGGTCAGCGTGCGCGTTGACCAGGCGGCTGCCGGCGGTCGGCGTGGACGCCTCGGTCTCGGCGGCGGTGTCGGGGAGGTCCAGCCCGACGCCGTCGTAGAGCAGCACGGTGCGGCGGTGGGCCGGGGGCAGCCCGAGCATCGCGTCCAGCAGGACGCGGTCCGCGGGGTCGGCCGGGGGCTCGTCGGGGTCCCGGTGGGAACGCCGGAACTGGTGCCAGGGGGAGAGCGCGTACTCGTACGTCGCCGCGCGCACCCACCCGACCGGATCGGGATCGGTGGCGACCTCGGGCCAGCGCTCCCACGCCTGCTGGAAGGCGCGCTCCACGGCCTCACAAGCGAGGGCGTGGCGGCCGGTGAGGAGGTAGGCCTGGCGGGTCAGGGCGGGGGCGGTGCGCTCGTAGAGGGCGTCGAAGGCGGAGGTTGGCGTCGGGGCGTCCTCGCCGGGGGCGCCCTCGGCGGTGTCCTCGGGGGCGGTACGGGCCTCCACGGCCGGGCCGCCCGCCCGCGCGGTGTCTCCCTCGGGGTTCGCCGGCCGCCCGGTGTCCGCGCCGGCCGGCGCGGAGTCGGGAGCGGGGTCCGCCCCGGTGGTGTTCGTCCGGGTGGCGGCTTCGGCGTCCGGTCCGGCGGGGTTCCCCGTGCCCGCCCCGGCGGCCTTCCCGGAGCCCGGCCCGGAGTCCGCTCCGGCGCCTGAGCCGGTGTCAGGGGCCGTTCCCGTACCGGCGCCCGGGTGGAGGGGGCTGCCGGGACGGAGGGCTGCGGAGCCGCCTCCGCCGTGGCCGCCGCCCAGGGCGGCTGCGGCCCTGACCGTGGGCTTGGGCTCGTGCCGGGGCGTCCCGGCGGGGGGCTTCGCGGCGCGCTTGACGGCGGCCTTGGGCCGGGTCTGCGTCCCGGCGGGCCGGGTGAGTCCGCGCATCATGCGCAGCCCGAAGCGGCTCTCGGGGGCCTCTGGGGCTTCGGAGGCTGACGCCCCGTCTGCGTCCGCGGCAGCGGCGCCGGTTGCCGCCCCGGCGTGCTCCGTGTCGCTGTCGAGCGGGCTCCAGGGCGCGGTCTCCTGGGCTGACGCCGCGTCCGTGTCCGCCCGGGCGGGGCCGGTTGCGGCGGCCGCGCCGAAGGCGGCCGCGCCGGCCTGCGGTGTGCTGGCACGCGATGCGCCGGCCTCCGGTGCGTCCGCCCGCGGTGTCGCGGCGTCGTTGGCCCGGGCGGGCCGGGTGGGCGTGCCGGCGGAGGCGGCCGCCGCCGCCCCGGCCGACGCGCCCCGGTCCCGCGCGGAGCCGGTGGAAGAGCCGCCGTCGGGCCCGTCCGCCCGGTCCCGGCGCGCTGCGGCGGACCCCGCGGCCGGGCAGTCCGGGGAGGCCGAGCCGTCGGTCCGCGCGGTGGGGCCCGAGGGGGCGGAGTCGGCGGACTCGGCGGATTCGTCCGCGGACAGGCGGGTCAGGAGCTTGGAGTAGGCCTCCAGCTTGCGGCCCCGGGGGTGGGTGCGGCCGGTCTCCCAGGACCGGACCGTGTTCGGGGTGACACCCACTGCCGCCGCGACCTCTTCGTGCGTCAGGTCGGCCGCTTCGCGCAGGCGTCGGCGTTCCTTCGGGGTGGGGAGGCCCAGCTCCGTGACGCTTTGTGTCATGCCACACTCCCCGCGACCCGGACGCCCTGAGCGAAAAAGTACATAAACGTATATTGAGCGACACCACGGTCATTCGCCTGTTACCCGCCCATAGCGCGTGTCGTTGGCACCATGGCGGGGTGACCCAAGTGACCGAACGCGGGACCTCGTTGCCCATGCCCCCCGGGGCCCCCGCACGGCGCCGTTCACCGGCGGCCGCCGCGTGTGTCGTGGGTGGCGCCGTCGCCGCAGTGCTGGGGCTCGGCTTCCTCGCCGTGCTCGTCATCGTGCTGTGGATCAGCTCCCCCTACCCCGACAGCGGCCCCGGCGGTGCCCTGCACCTCGCGGCGGGCCTCTGGCTGCTCGCCCACGGGACCGACCTCGTCCGCTACGAGACCCTCTCCGGCGTGCCCGCCCCCGTCGGCCTGACCCCCTTGCTCCTCGTGGCCCTGCCCGCTCTGCTCATCCGGCGCGCCGCCCGGATCGGCAGCGCCGCGCAGGAGGACCGGGGCGCGGAGCCGCTGCCCGCGGGCGTGGTGTTCGCCGCCGTGCTCTGCGGCTACCTCGGGGTCGGCGCCCTGGCCGTCGTGTACGCCGCCGCCGGGCCGATGCCCGCGGACCCGCTCAGCGCGGCCCGGCACCTCCCGGTCGTCGCCGCCCTCGCCGCCGCCGGCGGGGTCTGGGAGGCCCGGGGCAGGCCGCTCGGGCAGGTGCCCGGCCGGCTCACCCGGCCCCGCTACGCCCTCGCGCTGCGGGCCGGCGCCGGTGGGGCACTGGTGCTCCTCGGCGGCGGAGCCCTGCTGGTCGGGGCCTCGCTGGCCTGGCACGGGGCGGAGGTGCAGGGCTCCTTCGCGGCGCTGACCGGGGACTGGTCTGGCCGCTTCGCGGTGCTGCTGCTCGCCCTCGTGCTGATCCCGAACGCCGTCGTCTGGGGCGCCGCCTACGCCCTTGGTCCCGGTTTCGCGCTGGGCACCGGAGCCGCCGCGACCCCGCTCGGCTTCGGCGGCTCGCCCGCGCTGCCGGGTTTCCCGCTGCTCGCGGCGCTGCCTTCGCAGGGCTCCGGCACGCCGCTGACCTGGGCCGTCGGCGCGGTGCCGGTGGTGGCCGGGCTGGCGGTGGGCTGGTTCGCGGTACGCCGGGCACGCGACGTCTCGTACGGGGAGACCGCGCTCACGGCGGCGCTGGGCGCCCTGGTGTGCGCCCTGGTGACGGCGGCCCTCGCCGCGGCTTCGGCGGGGCCGCTCGGCTCCCGGGAGCTGGCCGCCTTCGGCCCCGTGTGGTGGCAGGCGGGCGGGGCGGCCCTGGGCTGGACCCTGCTCCTCGCGGTCCCGCTGGCCGTCACCGTGCACGCCTGGCGGAACCGGCCCGCGAAGGGCCTGGCCGGCGCCGGCTCCGAGGACGGCTGGCACGACAGCGGCGTGCGCGAGGTGCGCTGGGCGGCCCTGCGCCGTGCGGCGGGCACGCTGATCCCGGACTTCTCCAGCACCCCGGCCGAGGGTGACGGGCCGCCCCCGGCCCGGGCTCCGGAGGAAGCGCCCCGGCCGGTGTCCGCACCACCGAAGCGTCCGGTGCTGGTCATGCCCGGCCTCAAGCTGGACCTGACCCCGATCCCGCTCCCCGCGCTGCCGGCGGAGCCGCCACCGGCGATCGCGGGGGCGCCCACGCCCGTGCCGACGCCCATGTCCGCGCCCATGCCCGCGCCCGCATCCGAGCCACAGCCCGGGGCCCTCGTACCGGCAGGATCGTCTCTTCCGGCGCCCTTGCCCCCGCCCCCGCTCGTCCCGCCGGCGACCGGGGTCCGCGTACTGACCCGCCGGAAGCCGGCAGCGGAACCGGAACGGGAACCCGAACCGGAGAAGGGCCCGGGGCAGGCCGAACGGCCCGAACCGGAGGCCGCCCGGATCGATTGACTAGCCGGCGACAGGCAATCGACCGGTTACCGCTGGACCTCGAGCATCTTGCCGATGAAGTTGTCCGGCAGCAGGTCGTTGCACTGCAGCTCGGCCGGCTTGGTGAGGGCGTCCTGCTTGCAGACGTAGAAGTCCTTGTACGTGAGCTGCACCGCGTACGAGGACAGCGCCAGCAGGATCGCCAGCGAAGCCGTCACCAGCCCGCTCGCCGCCGCCGTCCGCTGGGGCCGGGCGGCGGCACCCAGCGCCGCCAGTCCGCCCCGGGCCGCACCGGGAGCCGCGCCGGCGCCCGTATCCGTACCGGCGCCCCTGCCCGTTCCCGTACCCACGTCCGCCGCCGTGGCGCCCGTGCCGCGCGAGCCGCCCGACGAGGCCTGCGCCCCGTCCCCGGACGGCTTCACCGGGACCCCGCGCAGGGCGCTGATCCCCCAGTAGAGGGCGAGCGCGCCCAGCAGCAGCCCCATCGAGGGGATGCCGAAGACTCCGAAGAAGAAGCCCCACATACCGGCCAGCAGCGCGTACCGGGCCCGCCGCTGGATCGGGTCCGTGGGGTCCCAGCGCGCCGGTCCCGATCCGGGATCCGCGCCCGGTCCCGACCCGGGGTTCTGCTTGTCGCCGCCGTCACCGGCGCGCGGCTCCCAGAGCTGGTCGGGCCGGCCTTCCGGGGGCGCCGCGAAGGGGTTGTCGTCGGTCGAGCGGTCGGGCTGGGGGCGGTCCGGCATCGGGTGTGTTTCATCCCCTGTGTCGTGGACGCCGCTGGGACGTCCGAGGCCTGTTTACGGCGTGTACGCCAGACGCTACCGCCCACCCGTCCCCCCGTCCCTCGGGGGCCGTCCGGTGTGCCGGTATCGTTGCAGGCGGTCGGTGGCTTCGTATGGTCCCCCGTATCCCCGGGGCCCGAAGTTTCATGCGATCGCACAAGACGAACGACGCGCCCCCGGTTCACGCCGGGAGGCGCCCCCGCTCGACGAGAAAGGGCCTCCCATGGCCGCCTCCCGCCTGGTCGTGCTGGTCTCCGGATCCGGCACCAACCTCCAGGCCCTGCTCGACGCCATCGACGCCCACCCCGGCGGACCCGAGGGCTTCGGCGCCGAAGTCGTCGCCGTGGGAGCCGACCGCGAGAACATCGCCGGCTTGGAGCGCGCGGAGAAGGCCGGGATCCCCACCTTCGTGTGCCCGGTCAAGGCGTACGCGAGCCGTGCGGAGTGGGACGCCGCCCTGACCGCGGCCACCGACGCGCACGCGCCGGACCTGGTGGTCTCGGCGGGGTTCATGAAGATCGTCGGGCCCGAGTTCATCGGCCGCTTCGGCGGCCGGTTCGTCAACACGCACCCCGCCCTCCTCCCGGCGTTCCCCGGCGCCCACGGCGTACGGGACGCCCTCGCCTACGGCGCGAAGGTCACCGGCTGCACCGTCCACTTCGTGGACGCGGGCGTGGACACCGGTCCGATCATCGCCCAGGGTGTGGTCGAGGTCAGGGACGAAGAGGACGAAGCCGCTCTCCATGAGCGGATCAAGGAAGTCGAGCGCGAGCTGCTCGTCGACGTCGTGGGGCGCCTGGCCCGGCACGGCTACCGCATCGAGGGACGAAAGGTAACAATCCAGTGACCGCCGCAGAGGCCGCAGGGACCGTAGAGACCGTGACCGCAGAGGGCGAGGACCTCGCCGCGTCGAAGCGCCCGATCCGGCGCGCGCTCATCAGCGTCTACGACAAGACGGGACTGGAAGAGCTGGCCCGCGGTCTGCACGAGGCGGGTGTCGCGCTCGTCTCGACCGGCTCCACCGCGTCGAAGATCGCCGCCGCCGGGGTGCCCGTCACCAAGGTCGAGGACTTGACCGGCTTCCCGGAGTGCCTGGACGGCCGGGTCAAGACCCTGCACCCGCGCGTGCACGCCGGCATCCTCGCCGACCTGCGCCTGGAGGACCACCGCAACCAGCTCGCGGAGCTGGGCGTCGAGCCCTTCGACCTGGTGATCGTCAACCTCTACCCCTTCCTCGCGACCGTCCAGTCGGGCGCGACCCCGGACGAGTGCGTGGAGCAGATCGACATCGGCGGCCCCTCGATGGTCCGCGCCGCCGCCAAGAACCACCCCTCGGTGGCCGTGGTCACCAGCCCGGCGCGCTACGACGCCGTGCTCGCGGCCGCCCAGGGCGGCGGTTTCGACCTCCCCGCCCGCAAGCGGCTCGCGGCCGAGGCCTTCCAGCACACCGCCGCGTACGACGTGGCCGTGGCCTCCTGGTTCACGAACGCGTACGCGCCCGAGCCGGAAGCCGTACTGCCCGAGTTCCTGGCCGGCGCCTGGGAGCGCAAGTCCACCCTGCGCTACGGCGAGAACCCGCACCAGGCCGCCGCGCTGTACACGGACGGGCAGCCGGGCGGGCTCGCCAACGCCGAGCAGCTGCACGGCAAGGAGATGTCCTACAACAACTACGTGGACACCGACGCGGCCCGCCGCGCCGCCTACGACCACGAAGAGCCCTGCGTCGCGATCATCAAGCACGCCAACCCGTGCGGCATCGCGGTGGGCAAGGACGTCGCCGAGGCCCACCGCAAGGCGCACGCCTGCGACCCGGTCTCCGCCTTCGGCGGGGTCATCGCCGTCAACCGCCCGGTGAGCGTCGAGCTCGCCGAGCAGGTCGCGGAGATCTTCACCGAGGTCATCGTCGCCCCCGACTTCGAGCCGGGCGCCGTCGAGGTCCTGGCGAAGAAGAAGAACATCCGCGTCCTGAAGGTCGAGGGCACCCCGCACCAGCCGGCCGAGCTCAAGCCCGTCTCCGGCGGCGTGCTGCTCCAGCAGAGCGACCTCGTCCAGGCCGAGGGCGACGACCCGGCGAACTGGACGCTGGCCACCGGCGAGGCCCTCTCCGCCGACGAGCTCGCCGACCTCGCCTTCGCGTGGAAGGCCTGCCGCGCCGTGAAGTCCAACGCCATCCTGCTCGCCAAGGACGGCGCCTCGGTCGGCGTCGGCATGGGCCAGGTCAACCGCGTCGACTCCGCGAAGCTGGCCGTCGAGCGGGCGGGCGCCGAGCGCGCGCAGGGCTCGTACGCCGCCTCCGACGCCTTCTTCCCCTTCGCGGACGGGCTGGAGATCCTGACGGCCGCCGGCATCAAGGCCGTGGTCCAGCCGGGCGGTTCGATGCGCGACGAGCTGGTGATCGAGGCCGCGAAGGCGGCGGGCGTGACGATGTACCTCACGGGGACCCGTCACTTCTTCCACTGAGTCCGGCGCTCACCCGCAGACGGCGAAGGCCGCCCACCGCAGCAGTGCGGTGGGCGGCCTTCGCCGTGTCATGCGTCCGGGACCTGGGGCCTGGTCCTGCGTACGAGTGCCGCGTCCTAGTACTGGGGGCGGCGGAAGTATTCGCCCGCGGCCGAGTTGGCCAGGCCGATGAGGATCCACAGGCCCAGGCCGAGCGAGATCAGGGCGGGGATCGTCGAGATCAGGAGCGGGGCGCCGCCGGACTCGTGGAGGCCGTTGAGCGTCACGATGTTGATGACCAGGCTGCCGACGGCGAAGAGGGTCTGGAGCGAGCCGAAGATGATCCCGGAGACCCGTACGCCGCCGCGGCCCTTGCTCAGCTTGGCGGCGGTCAGGATCGGCCACAGGGCCAGGCCGACGACGAAGATGCCGCCGATGACGAACGCGCCGCCGGCGACGGCCCCCACGTCGCTCGCGCTGGAGCTGGACGACTCGGACAGCGCGGTGGCGAAGAGTGCGCCGCCGACGGCGATGAGCAGGCCGAGCAGGGCCTGGAGTCCACCGAGGATGAAGAGGATGACCCGCGCCCCCTTCACCCCGCCGGGCATGGGCATCGGCGAGCCCGGGTAGCCGGGGACGCCCGGGTAAGCCTGCTGCGGGTAGCCGTAGCCGCCCTGGGCAGGGACGCCCTGGGGGGCCTGCGGGGGGTAGCCGTAGGCGGGCTGGCCGCCCTGCGGCTGCTGCGCGTACGGGTTGTTCGGGTCGCCGAAGCTCATCTGGGGTGTTCCTCCGTGGAAGTGCGGGGACGCACGGCACGCGCGGAGGATTCACTGCAAGTCGTGCGGCCCGCCCCCCGGCACTGCTCGCGGCACTACGTTCCCCGCATGGTCGTCCCGCAGGACCGGGCTTGTCCAGCCGCGACGTCGCTCGCCCGGTACTTGTTGTGCAAGTGCAACGAACCCACAGCGAACCCGGAACGAATCCGAGCGAACCCGGAACGAACCCGGAACGAACCTGGGCGAACCCGGAACACACCCGGAACCATCCCCGAGCGCACCCCGGGCGCACCTCGAGCGGCCCCCGAGCGGACCCGGGCAGGCCGTGCGGGACTGCGGCCGGATCCGCGACTGGATCCTTGACCGCTCCATCCGGGAGGATGGGGCCATGACCGCCCAGATTCTCGACGGCAAGGCCACCGCAGCCGCGATCAAGTCCGAACTGACCGCCCGCGTGGCGGCGCTCAAGGCCCGGGGCATCACCCCCGGCCTCGGCACCCTGCTGGTCGGCGACGACCCGGGCAGCCGCTGGTACGTCAACGGCAAGCACAAGGACTGCGCCGAGGTCGGCATCGCCTCCCTGCAGCGCGAACTGCCCGCGACGGCCTCCCAGGAGGACATCGAGGAGGTCGTGCGGGAGCTGAACGCCAACCCGGAGTGCACCGGCTACATCGTGCAGCTCCCGCTCCCCAAGGGCATCGACACCAACCGCGTCCTGGAGCTCATGGACCCGGCGAAGGACGCCGACGGCCTGCACCCGATGTCGCTCGGCAGGCTGGTCCTGAACGAGCCGGGCCCGCTGCCGTGCACCCCGTACGGCATCGTCCAGCTGCTGCGCCACCACGGCGTGGAGATCAACGGCGCGCACGTGGTCGTCCTCGGCCGCGGGATCACCGTCGGCCGGTCCATCGGCCTGCTGCTCACCCGCAAGTCCGAGAACGCGACCGTCACCCTGTGCCACACCGGTACGCGCGACCTGTCCGGACTGCTGCGCCAGGCGGACATCGTCGTCGCGGCCGCCGGCGTGCCGCACCTGGTCAAGCCGGAGGACGTGAAGCCGGGCGCCGCCGTGCTCGACGTCGGCGTCAGCCGCGACGAGAACGGCAAGATCGTCGGGGACGTGCACCCCGGAGTCGCGGACGTGGCCGGCTGGATCTCCCCGAACCCGGGCGGCGTCGGCCCGATGACCCGCGCGCAGCTGCTCGTCAACGTGGTCGAAGCCGCCGAGCGGGCGGTTCCCCGTGCCGGCTGAGCGCGAGCCGGACCCCGCCGCGGCCCCCGAGCCCGCTCCCGCCCCGGCCGCCGCGGCCCCGCGCCCGGTTCCGAGCTGGGCCGCGAAGGGCACGGGCGGCGGCGGGCGGACCCCACGGCCCGCGGCCGCCCAGGAGCCCGAGGGGGCCAAGTCCCGCCGCTTCCCCTCCGTCACCCGGGACACCGCGCGTCCCGAGGGCGGTGGCCGGGCCGCGCCCGGCGACGCTCCGGCTCCGGCCCGGCAGTGGCCGATGCTCGCCGTCCTCACCGCCACGGCCGGCGGACTGCTGCTCACCGCGATGGACCATCCGCGCGCCGGCTGCCTGCTGATCGGCATCGCGATGCTCGCGGGCTCGGTGATGCGCCGACTGCTGCCCTCCGTGGGCATGCTCGCGGTGCGCTCCCGCTTCACGGACATGGTCACGTACGGCCTGCTGGGCGTGGCGATCACGCTGCTCGCACTGGTCATCGAGCCCAAGCCGTGGCTGAACGTCCCCTTCCTGGAGACCGCGGTCCGTTTCACCGTCCGCTGAGCCTTCCGGCGCCCCCGGGACGCCCCCGGGGGAGGCCCCGTGTGCCCTGCGCCACACGGGGCGGGGGATTGGGGTGCTCCAGGGTCGGATAGCCTGACGGCGGATGTCTCTTCACGTCAAGATTTACTGGGCCACGGAGCGGCGTCCTCCCAGCACATGGGGCAGGGACGCCCCACCGCCAGCTGTCTAACGGAGAAGGCCATGACCCGCACTCCCGTGAATGTCACCGTCACCGGCGCCGCCGGCCAGATCGGCTACGCGCTGCTCTTCCGCATCGCCTCCGGCCACCTGCTCGGCGCGGACGTGCCGGTCAAGCTCCGACTTCTGGAGATCCCTCAGGGCATGAAGGCCGCCGAGGGCACCGCCATGGAGCTCGACGACTGCGCCTTCCCGCTGCTCGCCGGCATCGACATCTTCGACGACCCGAACAAGGGCTTCGAGGGTGCCAACGTCGCGCTGCTGGTCGGCGCCCGCCCGCGCACCAAGGGCATGGAGCGCGGTGACCTGCTCTCCGCCAACGGCGGCATCTTCAAGCCGCAGGGCGCCGCGATCAACGCGAACGCCGCGGACGACATCAAGGTCCTGGTCGTGGGCAACCCGGCCAACACCAACGCGCTCATCGCGCAGGCCGCCGCCCCGGACGTACCGGCCGAGCGCTTCACCGCGATGACCCGCCTGGACCACAACCGCGCGATCTCGCAGCTGGCCGCCAAGACCGGCGCCGCCGTCTCCGACATCAAGCGCCTGACCATCTGGGGCAACCACTCGGCGACCCAGTACCCGGACATCTTCCACGCGGAGATCGCCGGCAAGAACGCCGCCGAGCTGGTCAACGACCAGGCCTGGCTGTCCGACACGTTCATCCCGACCGTCGCCAAGCGCGGCGCGGCGATCATCGAGGCCCGCGGCGCGTCCTCGGCCGCCTCGGCCGCCAACGCCGCCATCGACCACGTGCACACGTGGGTCAACGGCACCGCGGCGGGCGACTGGACCTCCATGGGCATCCCGTCGGACGGCTCCTACGGCGTCCCGGAGGGCATCATCTCCTCCTTCCCGGTCACCACCAAGGACGGCCGCTACGAGATCGTCCAGGGCCTGGACATCAACGAGTTCTCCCGTGCGCGCATCGACGCGTCCGTGGCGGAGCTCGTCGAGGAGCGCGACGCGGTGCGCGAGCTCGGCCTGATCTGATCGTTCTCGTACGGCCCGGCCGCGCAGGCCCCCGTACGAGCGGTACGAACACCCATGCGCCCCGGCCAAACCTGGCCGGGGCGTTTGGCGTGAATCTTTCTGTCGCGGCATGGAGGGGAACCCTAGGGTCGGTCGGTGACCGAGAACCCGATTCCCCATCAGCCCGGCGGCAGTTGGGCCGGTACCTCCGCGGGCCGGCCCCCGGTCCACCCCTCCCTCAGCGAGGCCGGCCGCTTCCTGTGTGCGGGTACGTACCTCGACGCTGGGTACCGCGACCGGGTCATCGACGAGCTGTACGTCCACGAGGAACGGATCGTCGCCCCTTCCTACGGCTACGACGCCTCCCGGGTCCTCGCCCACGCGCTGCGCGCCCGCCGCGCCGAACTCGGCTGGGCTGCCGGCGTCCTCGGGGCCTGGTTCGTGGGCGCCCTGCTCACGGGCGGCTTCCTCCTCGCGCTGGTCCCGCCCTTCCTGCTGCTGAGCCTGGCCGACTGGCTGCGCGCCCGGAACGTCCCGGTGCTGCGGGTGCTCTCCGTGATCCTGCGGATCTACGCCTGGTGGGCACTGCTCTTCGTCCTGTTCGCCCTCGGCATCGGCGGGTTCGCGCTGTTCAGCCTCCTGGACGAGACGGGAGCCGGCGGCCTGCCGTTCGCCCCGACGGGCGGGGAGGTCGCGGCCACCGCCGTCCTGTGGTGGCTGCCGGTCGTCTTCGCCGGTGTGGTCACCGTCGTGGGGCTCCAGCGCGGACACGTCTACCGCACCATCGCCACCGACCTCGCCGAGCGCCGCTACGCCGACCTCGCGAACGACCCGGCCGAAGCCGGCGAAGGGGCCCGCTTCCAGCGGGTCCGCCAGCGCATCCGGGCCGAGCAGCACACGCCGATGATCATGTACGACGTCAACGACCCGTTCTGCGGGGCGGGTGAACCCTTCCGGCCCTGGCACCTGTCCGTGGAACTGCGCGCGCGCGAGGACCTCGGCCCCGACCGCAAGCCCGTCGCGGTCACCAACGCCCACATCCTGGCGCGGATCGTGCCGCTGCTGGAACGCCTGCGGGTGCCCTCCCCGCACGGTTCCCCGGAGCAGTCCGCCGCGGTGGGCGACCGGATGCGCGAACTGGTCCTGGACGAGTGCGTGTTCCTGCCCGCGGGCGGGCTGCCGCACCGGGACACCGCACAGGTCGTGCACGGGCAGTTCGGCGAGCAGCGCGCCGCCGCCATCGAGGAGGGCGGCGAGCGCCGCCGGCACTTCCTGCGCGTGCGGGTGGGCGGCTGGGACGAGAACCTCGTCGTCACCGTCTTCGTACGGGTCCACACGCAGGGCGGGATGATGATGCTGGAAGTCGCCCCGCACGTGCTGCTGCCGGTGCGGACCGACTTCCACAACGCCGACGCGGACGCCCAGCGCTACCGCAACAACAACGCGCTCGGCAAGGCCGTCTGGGCCCTGCGCAACACCCCCGGCTCCCTCGCGGCCTCCGTGACCACGCTGGGCCGCGGCCTGGCGAGCTGGTGGCGGATCGTCACCGGCGGGCACGGCGGGGCCCGGCCCGAGGGGCCGCGGGTGTCGGTGCGCGACCTGGCCTCCGAGGACAACGGCTCGCTCTTCCACCTGATGGACCTCGACCGCTTCCTGAAGACCATCCAGGACCGGGTCGTCGGGGGCGTCGTCCTCGCGCTGCACGAAGCGGGCTGGCACACGGAGGAGTTCGCGCAGCGCGCGGTCAACGTCGCCGAGGGCGGGGTGTTCATCCAGTCGGTGAACCACAGCGCCTTCAGCGTCGGCGGCAGCAACAACACCAACAGCACGAAGGGCAAGGGGAACACCGGTGGCAACTGAGAACGGCGGTACGGATACGGGTACGGGTACGGGTGCTGCCGGCGCGGCCGGGCAGGAGCCCGCGGTCCGCATCGGCGAGGTCACGGGCAGCGCGTTCAGCATCGGCGGCAGCAACAACACCAACACCGTGCACCACGGGGGAGCCGGGGCGGACACCGTCGGGCCGCAGGCCCTCCTCGACGCCGTACTGGACCTGCGCGCGGCCCTCGTACGACTGCCGCGGGGCGAGGACAGGGCGGCGCTCGACGCCGAGCTGGACGGGGTCGCGGAGGGGCTGGAAGGGGCCGAGGAGATCCGGCCCGGCCTGGTGCCGCGGCTCCGCGGGGCCCTGGAGCGGTGGGCTCCGCTGGTGGACTCGGTCAGCGCCGCGACTGCCCTGGCCGGGCTCCTGACCACGCTGGGAGGCTGACCGTGGCCCCGCAGGACGGCCCCCGCTGGGACCCCGCGACCCAACGCTGGGTGACCGACCCCCAGCCGACCCCACCCCCGGGCCACTCCGCGCCGACCCCACCCCCGGGCCACTCCGCGCCGACCCCACCCCCGGGCCACTCCGCGCCGCCTCCGGCTCCGGGCTACGACCCGATCCCCGCGCCGCCTCCGGCGCCCGCTTCCGGACCGGGGCCCGCGCCCGCGCCGCCTCCGGAGCCGGGCCAGGCGCCGGGCCACGCTCCGGCGCCGGGTCACGCTCCGGCCTCGGGACAGGCTCCGGCGCCGGGTCACGCTCCGGCCTCGGGACAGGCTCCGGCGCCGGGCCACGCTCCGGCGCCGGGACACGCTCCCGGACCGGCATCCGGCTCCGCACCGGCTGCGGCCCCTGCCCCGGGTTACGACCCGGCTCCGGGCGTGGCTCCAGGCCCGGAGCCCGCTCCGGGCCACCACCCGGCCCCGGCCCCGGGCCCGGCCCCTGCTTCGGGGGCCGGAGCGGCCGGGTACGGCCCGGGGGCGTCGCAGGACCCGTACCTGTACCCCTACCCGTCGTATCCGCACCCGCAGCCCGGACAGCCGGTGTACCCCGCGCCGCCCCGGCCCCCGCGGAGCGGGAGGCGGTGGCCGACGCCGACCACGGCGGCCGTAGCGGTGGCCGCGCTGGCGATCGGTGCGGCGGCCGTGTGGTTCGTGGCGCGGGACTCCGGCGAGCAGCCCGCGCAGGCGGGCCCGACGACCGCCAGTGCCCCGCCGAGCGGGGAGGACTCCTCCCCGGCCCCCTCGGTCACGGAGGCCCGCACCCCGTCGCCGACGGGCAGCGGCAGCGGCAGCGGCAGCCCCACCCCCAGCCCGAGCGGTAGCGACTCCGCCCACGAGACCGTGCGCGACGCGAAGGGGTTCACCGTCGCCGTCCCCGCCGGGTGGCTCCGGGAGGAAGCCGCCGCGGGGGTCTTCTACCGCTCTCCCGACCGCACCGCACTGGTCCAGATCTTCCAGGTGAGCGAGCCCGAACTGACCCCGCTCGCGGCCGTCCAGGGCGCCTCCACCTACCTGCGGGCCCAGACCACGGGCTACGAGGAGATCCGCGTGGGCCCAGCCGTGGGCGCCCCCGAGGGCGGGGAGCTGGTCTACGAGTACGACAGCGCGGAGTCACACGGCCGCCGCCGCGGCGTGGAGCGGGTCTTCGTCGCCGGGGACGGCAAGAAGTGGGCCGTCCTGACGGCCGGTCCGGCGGCCGAGTGGACGCTCACGCAGGAGCACCACGAGGCCGCGCTGACCGCCTTCCGGCCCACGGGCGGCTGAGCCGCGCGCAGGGTTACTTGTACATCCCCGGGGTGTAGTGCCCCGGGGTGAGGCGGGTGGTGACGCCGATGCGGTTCCAGACGTTGATCGCGGCGATCAGGGCGATCACCTGGGCCAGCTCCTTCTCCTCGAAGTGCTTCGCGGCCCGCTCGTAGACCTCGTCGGGAACGAATCCGTCGGTCAGGACGGTCACGGCCTCCGTCAGCTCGATCGCGGCGAGCTCCTTCTCCGTGTAGAAGTGCCGCGACTCCTCCCAGGCGCCGAGCAGCAGCAGCCGCTCCACGTCCTCGCCCGCCGCGAGGGCGTCCTTGGAGTGCATGTCGATGCAGAAGGCGCAGTGGTTGATCTGCGAGGCGCGCAGTTTGACGAGCTCGACGAGGGCCGGGTCCAGCCCCTTGGCGGCGGCCGCGTCCAGGGCCACGGCGGCCTTGTAGAACTCCGGGGCGAGCTTCGCCAGCTGCATGCGGGGGGTGTGCTCGGGTGCCTTCTCGGTGTGGGTCATGGAACCAACCTACGAGCCGGGCGGCCCGCCGATATGGTCCATTTCCATGACGGAATCACGGGCCACTTTCGGTGCCGACCTGCATCTGGAACCGGTCCCCGGGCGCGGTGTCCGGGCCGGCCTCACCGAGGCGCTGCGCGAGGCCGCGCGCAGCGGACGGCTGGCCCCGGGGACCCGGCTGCCGTCCTCGCGGTCGCTCGCCGCGGACCTCGGGATCGCCCGCAACACCGTCGCCGAGGCCTACGCCGAGCTCGTCGCCGAAGGCTGGCTGACGGCCCGCCGGGGCTCCGGGACCCGGGTCGCGGAGCGGGCCCGGGTCGGCGAGCGGGCCCGGGTCGGGGTCGGGGCGCGGCGTCCCGCGGCGGCCGTGGCCGTACGGCGCCCCGTGCGCGCGCAGACCTCGTACAGCCTGAAGCCCGGTTCCCCGGACCTGGGCGGTTTCCCGCGCGCCGCCTGGCTGGCGGCGGCCCGGCGGGCGCTGACCGAGGCCCCGAACGAGGCCTTCGGGTACGCGGATCCGCGCGGCCGGGTGGAGCTGCGCGAGGCCCTCGCCGGGTACCTGGCGCGGTCCCGCGGGGTGTACGCCGACCCCGAACGCATCGTGCTGTGCGCGGGCTTCGGGCAGGGCCTCATGCTGCTCGCGAGGATGCTGCGGGCGCGCCGGGTCCGCGAGATCGCGGTGGAGGGGTACGGGCTGGACGTGCACCGGGAGCTGCTGACGGCCGCCGGGCTGCGGACGCGGCCGCTGGCCGTGGACGGGTCGGGGGCCCGCACCACGGAGCTGGCCGGTTCGGGCGCGGGAGCGGTGCTGCTGACCCCGGCCCACCAGTTCCCGACGGGCGCCGCGCTGACGCCCGGGCGGCGGGCGGCGGCGGTGGACTGGGCCCGGTCCACGGGCGGGCTGATCCTGGAGGACGACTACGACGGCGAGTTCCGCTACGACCGCCAGCCGGTCGGCGCGCTCCAGGGGCTGGACCCGGACCGGGTGGTGTACCTGGGCACGGCGAGCAAGTCCCTGGCGCCTGGGCTGCGCATGGGCTGGATGGTGGTGCCCGGACCGCTGCTGGAGGAGGTGCTGGCGGTGAAGGGCCGGACCGACTGGAGCTCCAGCGCGCTGGACCAGCTGACGCTCGCGGAGTTCATCCGGTCGGGGGCGTACGACCGGCACGTGCGGGAGATGCGGCTGCGGTACCGGCGCCGGCGCGACGAGCTGGTGGCGGCCGTCGGGGACCGGGCGGTGGTCTCCGGCATCGCCGCGGGCCTGCACGCGGTGCTGGACCTGCCGCCGGGCGGGGAACGGGCGGCCCTGCGGGCGGCCGCCTGGCAGGACCTCGGCCTGCTGCCGCTGTCCTTCTTCCGGCATCCGCAGGCGACGATGCCCCCGCGCGAGGCCCTGGTCGTCGGCTTCGGGACTCCGTCCCAGAGCGCGTGGGCCCCGACGCTGGCCGCCTTGGTCGCAGCCTTGCCGTGACGGCGCCCGGGCGCGGGTCCGCTGTGCGATGCCTGCGGGGAGGCGACCCTGCGGGGCTGTCCCCTACCCGCCCTTCGCCCGTTCCCCGGGCTCCGCCCGGACCCGGTCCTCAAACGCCGGACGGGCTGGATCTGGCTGGCGTCACCCCGCACGTGACCGCCGGTGGTCTGGAAAATCCAGCCTCTCCGGCGTTTGAGGAGCGGGGTCCGGGGCGGAGCCCCAGGAGCACCCGGCCGCGCCCGGGCCCCGTCCTCAAGCGCCGGACGGCTGGATGTGGCCCGGCTCCGCCGGGGGTTCGCCGAAGCGGGCCAGGGCCAGGGCTCCGGCTACGGCCACCACGAAGCCCGCTACCGCCAGCCAGGTCAGGCCCTCGCGGGTGCGGTCGCCCAGCCAGGCCACGCCCACGGCCGCCGGGCCGATCGTCTCGCCCAGCACCATGCCGGCCGTCGCCGCCGTCACCGAGCCCCGCTGGAGCGCCGAGGTGAGCAGCAGGAACGCGGAGCCGCCGCCGAGCAGCAGGGCGTAGAACGCGGGGTTGGACAGGGCGGAGAGCGAGATGTCTTCGATGAGCCGGACCGCCACCTCCACCACCCCGAAGCCCGTCCCGGCGGCCAGACCCAGCGTCAGCGCCCGGCTGCGGTCCGGCAGCCCGCCCGCCACGGCCCCGACCACCAGCACCAGCCCGGCCACCGCCAGCAGCCCCAGCTTCAGCGCGAGCGTGCCCTTCCCCGAGCCCTCCTCCCCGGACGCCAGCCCGAGCATCAGCAGCCCCGCGCACACCACGCCGACCGCGCCCCACTCCGTCCCGCTCAGCCGCACCCGCAGCAGCCGCGCCGCGACCACCGCGGTCACCGCGAGGCTGGCGGCGAGGGCCGCGCCCACCGCGTAGATCGGGATGTGCCGCAGGGCGATGATCTGGAGGACGAAGCCGACCCCGTCCAGCCCGAGCCCGGCGAGATAGCGCCACTGGCGCAGCGCCCGCAGGAGGAGGGCGGTGTCGACCCCGGAGCCCGTTCCCGGCTCCGCCGCCCGCGCCGCCACCGCTTGCAGGACCGACGCCGTGCCGAAGCAGACCGCCGCACCGAGCGCGCAAATCATCCCAATGAGCACGAACCGACTCTAGGTCACGGATCCCGCGTCGGCCGGATTCCGTCGGCCGGGGCGGCCGTTCTAGTCTGTGCGCAGCCGGCCACCCAGGGGGAGCGAACAGTCCATGGACAGCAGCAGCACCGACACCACGCGTACCAAGCGCCGCATGCGCTCAGGCACCGTTGCCCTCGGAGGCATGGGCCTGCTCGCCGCGGCCCTCGTGGCCTGCGGCAGCAGCAACGAGCCCGACAAGCGCTGCGCGGACCGCGCCACCCTGGAGAAGCTGAACACCAAGGAGTGCAAGAGCGGCGGCCGCGGCGCCTACTACTACGGCGGCACCGTCGCGAAGAACAAGGTCAGCGGAGGCAGCTTCGACAAGTCCGCCGTCACCCGCGGCGGCATCGGCGGCAGCCACAAGAGCTCCTCGGGCGGCTGATCCAGCGTGAAGCGCCACACCATCGAGCCCCGCCCCGACTGGCAGAAGACCGTCGAGGAACAGGGGTTGATCTACCCCCTGACCCGCTACCCCGACGACTCCCTGCGCCCCTACTGGGACGAGAGCGCGTACTACTCCTTCACTCTCCCCGAGGTCGAGGCGCTGGAGAACGTCGTCGAGGAGCTGCACGCCATGTGCCTGGCGGCGGCCCAGCACATCGTCGACCACGACCGCTTCGCCGACCTCGGCATCACCGACCCGAAGCTCGCCGCGCTGATCACCGAGTCCTGGCGGCGCCGCGCCGAACAGCCCTCGCTCTACGGCCGCTTCGACCTGCGCTACGACGGCACCGGCAGCCCCGCCAAGATGCTGGAGTACAACGCCGACACCCCCACCTCCCTCGTGGAGGCGGCCAGCCCGCAGTGGTTCTGGATGGAGGAACGCTTCCCCGGCGCCGACCAGTGGAACTCCCTCCACGAGCGGCTCGTCGAGGCGTGGCGGCGCCAGGCGGAGCTGCTGCCGCCCGGCCCGGTGCACTTCGCGCACTCCGAGACCGACGAGCTCGGCGAGGACCTGATGACGGTCGCCTACCTCCAGGAGACCGCCGAGCAGGCCGGCATCGAGACCCGCGAGCTGTCGGTGGAGGCGATCGGCTGGGACAGCCTCTCCGGCCGGTTCGTGGACGAGAAGCTCGGCTTCATCCGCGCGATCTTCAAGCTCTACCCGTGGGAGTGGCTGGCCACCGACGAGTTCGCCCCGCAGGTCCTCGGCACGTACGACCACGGCGGCGGCTCCGGCACCACCGCCTGGATCGAGCCGCTGTGGAAGATGCTGCTCTCCAACAAGGCGCTGCTGGCGGTCCTGTGGGAGCTCTTCCCGGAGCACCCGAACCTGCTGCCCGCCTACCTGGACGGCCCGCGCGAACTCGCCACGACCACCGGCTACGCGGCGAAGCCGCTGCTGGGCCGCGAGGGCGCGGGCGTCACCCTGCATCCGGTCGGCGGCGAGCCGTTCGCACCGGAGGAGGACGAGACGTACGTCTTCCAGGGCCTCGCCCCGCTGCCCGACTTCGACGGCAACCGGGTGGTGCTCGGTGCGTGGGTCGTCGAAGACGAGTCGGCGGGCCTCGGCATCCGCGAATCGGCGGGGCCGGTCACGGACGAGTACGCCCGCTTCCTGCCCCACGTGATTCTCTGAGGCGTCCGGTCAGGCGCCGAGGACCGACCTGAGCTGGTCCAGCCCCCAGTCCAGGTCCTCCTTGGAGATCACCAGCGGCGGCGCGATCCGGATGGTCGATCCGTGGGTGTCCTTGACGAGCACCCCGAGCCCCATCAGCTTCTCGGAGATCTCCCTGCCGGTGCCGCGCGCCGGGTCGATGTCCACGCCCGCCCACAGCCCGCGGCCCCGTACGGCGGTCACCGCGCCACCGCCGACCAGCAGGTTCAGCTCCCGGTGCAGGTGGTCGCCGAGCTCGGTGGCGCGCTGCTGGTACTCGCCGGTGCGGAGCATCGCGACGACCTCCAGCGCGACGGCGCAGGCCAGCGGGTTGCCGCCGAAGGTGGAGCCGTGCTCGCCCGGCTTGAACACGCCGAGCACGTCGCGGTCGGCCACCACCGCCGATACGGGCACGACCCCGCCGCCCAGCGCCTTGCCGAGGATGTACACGTCCGGGACCACGTCCTCGTGCTCGCACGCGAAGGTCTTGCCGGTGCGGCCCAGACCCGACTGGATCTCGTCGGCCATGAACAGGACGTTCCGCTCGCGCGTCAGTTCCCGTACGCCCCGCAGGTACCCGGCCGGCGGCACGAGCACGCCGGCCTCGCCCTGGATCGGCTCCAGGAGCACGGCGACGGTGTTGGAGGTGACGGCGGCGGCGAGCGCGGTGAGGTCCCCGTACGGGACGATCTCGAAGCCGGGGGTGTACGGGCCGAAGTGGTCGCGGGCCTCGTGGTCCGTGGAGAACGACACGATGGTCGTGGTCCGGCCGTGGAAGTTGTCGGCCGCCACCACGATCTTGGCGTGGCCGTCCGGTACGCCCTTGACCTCGTAGCCCCACTTGCGGGCGGTTTTCACCGCCGTCTCCACGGCCTCCGCGCCCGTGTTCATGGGCAGGACGGCCTCCTTGCCGCACAGCGCCGCGAGCTCCGTACAGAAGTCCGCGAAGCGGTCGTGGTGGAAGGCGCGGGAGGTCAGGGTGACCCGCTCCAGCTGGGCGCGGGCGGCGTCGAGCAGCCGGCGGTTGCCGTGGCCGAAGTTCAGGGCGGAGTAGCCCGCGAGCATGTCGAGGTAGCGGCGGCCCTCCACGTCGGTCATCCACGCGCCCTCCGCGGTGGCGACGACGACGGGCAGGGGATGGTAGTTGTGCGCGCTGTGCGCGTCGGCGGAGCGGATGGCATCAGCAGTTGTCGACACGGGGTCTCCGATCGTCCGTCAAGCCGGTGACGAGGGTGGCGTCACCTCCATCCTCGCTCGCATCGCGGACGGAGAAACCTTTCTCGGGGCGTGCCCGCTAAGGTGTCGGACACGCACGGCGACTGGCGCACGGAGAACCAACTCCGGGGGAGCCGTGCGCGCACGACCGCATACAGGGCCGCTCGCCTGGGCCTCGCGGGGACGAGATCCGACATCGACCCCGGAGGAACCGCCATGAGCGCGAACCACCACCACCCGTACCGCCACCCCGCCCTGCTCGCGACCGACCCCGAGCTGGCGTCCTTCGTCGCCGCCGAGGAAACCCTCCAGGCGGAGACCCTCCGCCTCATCCCGAGTGAGAACTACGTCTCCTCGGCCGTGCTGGAGGCCTCCGGCACCGTGCTGCAGAACAAGTACAGCGAGGGCTACCCGGGCCGCCGCTACTACGAGGGCCAGCAGAACATCGACCGCATCGAAGCGCTGGCAGTGGAGCGGGCGAAGGGCCTCTTCGGAGTCGACCACGCCAACGTGCAGCCGTACTCCGGCTCGCCCGCCAACCTCGCGGTCTACCTTGCCTTCGCCAAGCCCGGCGACACGGTCATGGGCATGGCGCTGCCGATGGGCGGGCACCTGACGCACGGCTGGGGCGTCTCGGCGACGGGCTCCTGGTTCCGCGGCGTGCAGTACGGGGTCCAGGCGGAGACCGGTCTCATCGACTACGACGCCGTACGAGAACTCGCGCTGGCGGAGCGGCCCAAGCTGATCTTCTGCGGCGGTACGGCGCTCCCGCGCACGATCGACTTCGAGGCGTTCGAGTCGATCGCGAAGGAGGCGGGCTCGGTGCTCGTCGCCGACGTGGCGCACATCGCCGGCCTGATCGCGGGCGGGGCGCACCCGTCCCCGGCCGGTCACGTGGACGTGATCTCGACGACCACCCACAAGACCCTGCGCGGTCCGCGCGGCGCGATGCTGATGTGCCGCGAGGAGCACGCCAAGGCCATCGACAAGGCGGTCTTCCCCGGCCTCCAGGGCGGCCCGCACAACCAGACGACGGCGGGCATCGCGGTGGCGCTGCACGAGGCGGCGCAGCCCTCGTTCGTGTCGTACGCGCACGCGGTCGTGGCCAACGCGAAGGCGCTGGCCGCCGCTCTGCTGGAGCGGGGGTTCGACCTGGTCTCGGGCGGTACGGACAACCACCTGATCCTGATCGACCTGACGGGGAAGTCGGTGTCCGGCAAGATCGCGGCGAAGGCGCTGGACCGGGCCGGCATCGTCGTCAACTACAACACGGTGCCGTTCGACCCGCGCAAGCCGTTCGACCCGTCGGGGATCCGGATCGGTACGCCGTCGCTCACGTCGCGGGGGCTCGGCGTCGAGCACATGCCGGTGGTGGCCGACTGGATCTCCGACGCGGTCTCCGCGGCGGCCAAGGGTGACGAGGCGGCCCTCGGCGGGATCCGCTCCGCGGTGGCCGATCTGATGGCCGCCTTCCCGGCCCCTGGCCTCCCGGTCGCCTGACCCCCCGGGGCGGGGTCCGCCCCCCTGCGGCCTTTGCCGCTGCGCGGGGCAAAGTCCCCGACCCGCCCTTCCACCGTTCCCAGGGCTCTGCCCTGACCCGGTCCTCAAACGCCGGACGGCTGAAAGACAGACCCGCTCCTCAAACGCCGGCGAAAATCCAGCCCCGCCGGCGTTTGAGGAGCGGGGGTCCGGGGGCTGGTCCCCGGGAGCGGCGCCGCGCGGGCACGCCCACGGCCGGCACGTCCGGCCCCGCCGCGGAAAGCGGTCGCTCGGCCGAGGCAAGATCCGGACGGGGCGCTACCGCCCGGTACTCGTACGGGGGAGGGGCGGGGGCCCGGCGACCCGCCCGGTTCCGGCCAGTGGCGGGCCCGAGCCCGCCATCGCACCTGAGAGAATGGGGCCATGGCTTCTGATCGTCCTCGCGCGCTCTCCGGCATCCAGCCCACCTCCGGTTCGTTCCACCTCGGGAACTACCTCGGAGCCATCCGGCAGTACGTCGCCCTGCAGGAGACGCACGACGCCTTCTACATGGTCGTCGACCTGCACGCGATCACCATGCCGCAGGATCCGAAGGACCTGCGCGCCAATACCCGACTGTCCGCCGCGCAGCTCCTCGCCGCCGGTCTCGACCCCGAGCGCTGCACGCTCTTCATCCAGAGCCACGTGCCCGAGCACGCGCAGCTCGGCTGGGTCATGAACTGCATCACCGGTTTCGGCGAGGCCAGCCGGATGACCCAGTTCAAGGACAAGTCCGCCAAGAACGGCGCCAACAACGCCACCGTCGGCCTGTTCACGTACCCGATCCTCCAGGTCGCCGACATCCTGCTCTACCAGGCGAACTCGGTCCCCGTCGGCGAGGACCAGCGTCAGCACATCGAGCTGACCCGGGACCTGGCCGAGCGCTTCAACCAGCGCTTCGGGCAGACCTTCACCCTCCCCGCCGCGCACATCGTCAAGGAGGTCGCGAAGATCTACGACCTCCAGGACCCGGCGATCAAGATGTCGAAGTCGGCTTCTTCGCCCAAGGGCCTGATCAACCTCCTCGACGAGCCCAAGGCCACCGAGAAGAAGATCAAGAGCGCGGTCACCGACACCGAGGCCGTGGTCCGCTTCGACCCGGTGGAGAAGCCCGGCGTCAGCAATCTGCTCACGATCTACTCCACTCTCACGGGCGAGTCGATCCCCGCGCTGGAGGCCGCGTACGAGGGCAAGGGCTACGGCGCGCTCAAGACCGATCTGGCCGGCGTGATGGTCGATTTCGTCACACCGTTCAAGCAGCGCACCCAGGAGTACCTGGACGACCCGGAGACCCTGGATTCCTTGCTGGCCAAGGGCGCGGAGAAGGCCAGGGCGGTCGCCGCCGAGACCCTGGCGCAGGCCTACGACCACCTCGGTTTCCTCCCCGCGAAGCACTGACGGGCACGGAAGAGAAAGAGGGCCCTGGCGATCTGGGGGGTGCTGCCGCCACACTGGGGCGGCAGCACTCGTGCGACGCACATGCGGAGCACAGACCACGCACAGGACTACAGGCGGAGGAGAGCTACGTGGGGACCGTAACGCTCGGCGTTTCGATCGCGGTCCCGGAGCCGTACGGCAGCAGCCTTCAGGAGCTGCGCGCCGGCTTCGGGGACGCCGCCGCGCACGGCATTCCCACGCACGTCACCCTCGTACCGCCGACGGAGGTGGCCGCGGACCGGCTGCCCGAGATCCGCGCCCACCTGGCCGCGGTCGCGGCCGCCGGCAGCCCCTTCGCGATGCGGCTGGCCGGCACGGGCACCTTCCGTCCCCTCTCGCCGGTGGTCTTCGTCCAGGTCGTGGAGGGCGGCTCCGGCTGCACCCGGCTCCAGGGCCAGGTCCGCGACCCCGACGGGCCGCTCAGCCGGGAGCTCTCGTTCCCGTACCACCCGCACGTCACGGTCGCCCACGGGATCTCCGAGGAGGCGATGGACCTGGCGTTCGACACCCTCGCCGACTACGCGGCGCAGTGGCTCTGCACCGGCTTCGCCCTCTACGAGCAGGGCTCGGACGGAGTCTGGCGCAAGCTGCGGGAATATCCGTTCGGCAACGGGGCAAGCGGTGGGGCGAGCGGCGTTCCGGCGCAGCTCGGCTCGGCGACGGACAGCAGTGCGGCGGCGGCCGCGGGCGAGGCGACCGCACGCCGTTCCTGACGCAGGAACCGCAACCGGAAACCGATCCTTCGCAGGATCAGGACGTGGAACGGCCGAGCCGTCGGGCGAAAAGTCACAATCGACGACCGTAGTACCCAAAAGCGGCAATCCCGGCTATTTACGACAGCTCATTTACGGTGACCGTATGGACTGGCTGACGAAACTCCCGCTGATCGGGCCCCTGGTGTCCGCCGTGATGCGGACCCACCTGTGGCGTTCGTACCAGCGGCTCGACCGCGTGCACTGGAGCCGGCTCGCCGCCGCCATCACCTTCATCAGCTTCCTGGCCCTCTTCCCGCTGATCACGGTGGCCGCCGCGATCGGCGCCGGACTGCTCACCCAGGACCAGCTCGACCGGCTCCAGAAGAACCTCGCCGAGCAGGTCCCCGGCATCTCCGACCAGCTCGACATCAACGCCCTCGTCGCGAACGCGAGCACGGTCGGCCTGATCGCCGCCGCCGTCCTGCTCTTCACCGGCATCGGCTGGATCACCTCGATGCGGGACTGCCTGCGGGCGGTGTGGGAGAAGGACGACGAGGACGAGGGCAACCCCTTCGTCCGCAAGGGCAAGGACGCGCTCGTCCTCGTCGGCCTCGGCGGCGTCGGCCTGGCCTCGGCCGCCGCCTCGATCTTCGGCTCCAGCGCGGTCGGCAAGGCCGGCGACTGGCTGGGCGTACCGCGCGACGGCGCGGGCGGCGGCCTGCTGCGGGGCGGCGCCTTCCTCGTCGGAGTACTGGCCGCCTTCCTGCTCCTGCTCTACGTCCTGACCCTGCTCCCGGGCGTCGAACCGCCCCGCCGCCGCCTCATCGAGGCGGCCCTCCTCGGCGCGGCCGGCTTCGAGCTGCTGAAGCTGCTGCTCAGCGGCTACATGCGGGAGGTCGCCACGAAGAGCATGTACGGGGCCTTCGGCGTGCCCATCGCGCTGCTGATCTGGATCAACCTCACGGCGAAGCTACTGCTGTTCTGCGCGGCGTGGACCGCGAGCCGCGACGATGCCGACGGGGACGGCGTGGAGGACCCGGAACCGGGCGGCGAGCCCGCGCCGGAACCCGACAGCGAGCCCGCCCCGGAGCCGGGCCGCGAAGCCGCCCCGGAACCGGGACCGGGCCGCGAGCCCGCCGGCTCGGCTACACCTGGCCGCGAGCCCGGCGGCCGCGCCCCCGCGGCCAGCGCCGGTTGACGGCGTAGGCCCCGCCGGCCACCACGGCCAGCACCCCGCCCGCCACGCCGAGGGCGGTACCGACCCCGCCGCCGGAGCCCGCACCGGACGCCGACGGGTTGTTCTCGTGGGACTGGGCCGGGGAGCCGTGGGAGGTGGTGTCCGCGCTCTTCGGCGGCACCAGCTCGCCCACCGGCTTGACCTTCCCGCTCGCGGCGAAGCCCCAGTCGAGCAGGTCGGCGGTCTGCTCGTACACGGGGTTGGCGCCCGGGCTCTCCGGGTTCATCACCGTGACCAGCAGCTTCTTGTCACCGCGCTGGGCGGCGCCGGTGAAGGTGGAGCCGGCCATGGTGGTGTTGCCGTTCTTCACCCCGGCGATCCCCTTGTACGGAGGCAGGCCGCCCGCGCCGGTCATCAGCCGGTTGGTGTTCTGGATCTCGAAGGTCTCGCGGGGCTTGCCCGGCTCCTGCCGGCCGGGGAACTTCGCGCTGGCCGTGCCGCAGTACTCCCGGAAGTCCTGCTTCTGCAGGCCCGAGCGGGCGATGAGGGTGAGGTCGTAGGCGCTGGAGACCTGGCCCGGAGCGTCGTAGCCGTCGGGGGACACCACGTGCGTGTCCAGGGCCTGGAGCTCCTCGGCGTGCGCCTGCATGTCCCTGACGGTCTTTTCGACGCCGCCGTTCATGGCCGAAAGTACGTGCACGGCGTCGTTCCCGGAGCGCAGGAACACCCCGAGCCACAGGTCGTGGACGCTGTACTCGGCGTCCTCCTTGATGCCCACCAGACTGGAGCCGGAGCCGACCCCGTCCAGCTCCTGGTCGGTGACCTTGTGGATCTGGTCCTTGGGCAGACCCGGCAGCACGGTGTCGGCGAAGAGCATCTTCATGGTCGAGGCCGGGGGGAGCCGCCAGTGCGCGTTGTGCGCGGCGAGGACCTCGCCGGTCTCGGCGTCGGCCACGATCCACGAACGCCCCGTCACGCTCGTCGGCAGCGCGGGCGCGCCGGGCAGCAGGTTGACCTGCGTACCGGGCTGCCCGAGCGACTGGCCGCCGACCGTGGACATCGAGGCGGGCGGCGCGGGCGCCTTGCGGGGCTGACCCTTCCCGTCCACCGGTGGCGTCGGTGTCGGCGCGGCGTACGCGGGCGAGGCCAGCAGCGTCGGGACCAGCAGGACGGGAAGTGCGGCGGATAGGACCGTCAACGCGGTCTTCTTGGCAGACACGCAGGTGAAAGTACATCCCGATGCTGTGCTTAGCGTCACGGACCGGCCAACCCGCCGCAACCACCGCCGGGACAGCCCACCCCGGCGCGTCCGTCCTGGGGACGAAACCGATACTGGGCTCATGAGACTCAGCCGCGCCGCTTCCTGGTTCCTGCTCGCCTTCGGAGTGTGGAGCTGGTTCATCTGGGTGTCTTTCGTCCGGAACCTGTGGAAGGACGGCAGCGGTCTGGCCTTCGACGACGCGGGGGACCCGACCGGGTACTTCTGGGTCCACCTTCTCCTGGCTGTGGCGTCCTTTCTCCTGGGGACGGCCGTCGGAGTGATCGGGTTGCGCGGGGTACGGGCGCTGCGGCGCGAATCACGTACGGAGGCGGGCGCGTGACGATCGTCCTCTTCGCGGTCGTGGCCCTGCTGGTCCTGACCCTCCTGGTCCTGGTGCACCGCTGGCTCTGGATCCGCCTGGTCCGCGACACCACCACCCCCGGCAGCGGCATCCGCCGCACGGGCACCGCCCTGGCCTTCGCGCTCCCGCTCCTGTCCCTGGCCGCCCTCGTGGCGGGCCGCGCGGGAGCCCCCTTCTGGCTGGAACGCACGGTCGCCTGGCCGGGCTACCTCTGGCTGGCCGTCCTCCTCTACCTCTCCCTGGCCATGCTGTTGGCCGAGCCGGTCCGCACCCTGTGGCTCCGCCGCCAGAACAGGCCCGGCTCCCAGCCCGACGGCCCCCCGGCCGCCGAAGGCGCGACCGCTCCGGGCTCCGCCTCGGAGCCCCGCCGCGCAGGCGCGGACACCGCGGGTCCGGGGGCGCAGCACCAGAGCGTCCCCGCCGCCGCAGGCGCGGACGCGACGGGGTCCGGGGCGGAGCCCCAGTCTCGGGAAGGGGCGGGGAGGGGATCAGCGCCGCAGGCCACCCTCGAAGCCACCCCCGAGCCCGCAGCCCCGACCGGGCAGCACGACCCGGCGGAGGCCACCCCGGCGGAGGCCGACCCCGGGCAGCCCGCCCCGGCGGCGGCCGGCCCGTCCACCCTCAGCCGCCGCCGCTTCGCACGCATCGTCGCCGCCACGGCCGCCGCCACGACAGCCGGCACCGTCGGTTACGGCACGTACGGCGTCCTGCGCGGCCCCCGCGTCAAGCGGGTCCAGGTCCCCCTGGCGAAGCTCCCCCGCGCGGCCCACGGCTTCCGCATCGCCGTGGTCAGCGACATCCACCTCGGCCCGATCCTGGGCCGCGCCCACACCACCCGGATCGTCGACACGATCAACCGCACGCAGCCCGACCTCATCGCCATCGTCGGCGACCTCGTCGACGGCAGCGTCCACGACCTCGCCCCCGCCGCCGAACCGCTCCGGGGCCTGCGCGCGCGCCACGGCTCGTACTTCGTCACCGGCAACCACGAGTACTTCTCCGGCGCCCAGCAGTGGGTCGACCACGTCCGCGAGCTCGGCCTCACCCCTCTGGAAAACGCCCGCCGCGAGCTCCCGCACTTCGACCTCGCCGGGGTCAACGACATCGCGGGCGAGAGCGAGGGCCACGGTCCGGACTTCCAGGCGGCGCTGGGCGACCGGGACCGCGCACGCAGCGCCGTACTCCTCGCCCACCAGCCCGTGGTCATCGACGAGGCGGTCCGCTACGGGGCCGACCTCCAGCTCTCCGGCCACACCCACGGGGGCCAGCTCTGGCCCGGCGAGTACGTCGCCGAGCTCGCCAACCCCACCGTCGCCGGGCTGGAGCGCTACGGCGACACCCAGCTGTACGTCTCGCGCGGCGCGGGTGCCTGGGGGCCGCCGGTCCGGGTGGGCGCGCCGTCGGACATCACAGTCGTGGAACTCGCCTCATATCAGGCCTGAACCGCCCGAACCTCCAACGCCACGCGACAAAACGGCCTTCCCGAGGCCGAATTTCCATGATGGGATGTGACCGATAATCGGATAACGGGTCGCAGACTTCGGTGTGCGCCCACGTGGGGTGGAGTCAAGGATGCTGCGGTCTGTCCGCTCGAAAGCCATCGCGGCCGGGCTGGTTCTCGGCGTCGGCACCGTCGCCGTCTGGCAGTTGCTGCCCGAGACGGCCGGCGGCGGCAAGGCGATCCGCGTCGGCACGAGCGACGTGGTCTCCTCCCTCGACCCCGCGGGGGCGTACGACGCGGGCTCCTGGGCCCTGTTCAGCAACGTCTACCAGTCGCTGCTGACCATCAAGACCGGCTCGGACACTCCGGTGCCCGACGCCGCCTCCGCCTGCAGCTTCATCGGCAACGAGCTCACCACGTACCAGTGCGAGCTGCGCCCGGACGTGAAGTTCTCCTCCGGCCGGGCGATCACCGCCGAGGACGTGAAGTTCTCCTTCGACCGGATCAAGGCGATCAACTCCGACCAGGGTCCGGCGCCGCTGTTCAACACCCTGGAGTCGGTCCAGGCCGAGGGCCGCACCGTCACCTTCAGCCTCTCCGCCGGGGACGCCACCTTCCCGTTCAAGATCGCGACGGGCGCCGCCTCGATCGTGGACAAGGACAAGTACCCGGCCAAGGCCCTGCGCGAAGAGGAGAAGGTCGACGGTTCCGGCCCCTTCACCCTCGCCGGCTACACGGCCGGCGCGAGCGCCGAGCTCAAGCCCAACGGCTCGTACAAGGGTCAGGGCAAGGTCTCCAAGAGCGCGGTCACCGTGCGGTACTTCAAGGACTCCGCGCAGCTGGAGCAGGCCTGGACCGACCACGGGATCGAGGTCGCCCACCGCGACATGCCCCCGGCGGTCCTGGCCGCCCTGAATCCGGGCCTGGAGGACACCCGGTACGAGACCTCGGGCGGTACGGAGATCCGCAGCATGGTCTTCAACCTCCGCCCCGGCTCCTCGGTGGCCCAGCCCGCCGTCCGCCAGGCCGTCGCCGCGGTCGTGGACCGGGCCACGCTGGCGACCGAGGTCTACAAGGGCACGGTCACCCCGCTCTACTCCCTCGTCCCGGCGGGCATCGCCGCCCACAGCACGCCGTTCTTCGACGCCTGGCCCTCGCCGAGCGGGCTCACCGCCAAGAAGCTGCTCAAGGACGCCGGGATCACCGCCCCGGTCGCGATCACCCTCGGGGTCAACGAGCGCGGCGCGAGCGTACCCGAGGCCGAGGCACTGAAGGCGCAACTGGAGTCCACCGGCCTCTTCAAGGTGACCGTCAAGCCGGTCGAGAAGTGGAGCGACTTCCAGAAGGCCTACGCGGCGGGCGAGTTCGACGCCTACACCATCGGCTGGATCGCCGACTTCCCGGACGCGGACAACTTCCTCGCCCCGCTCGTCGGCGCCGACAACTCGATGAACAGCGGCTACTCCGACAAGGCCGTCGACGCCCTCATCGCCCGTACCCAGTCCTTCTCGGACCGCGGCGCCGCAGCCAACGACTTCCACGACCTGCAGAAGCTGGTCGCGCAGCAGGTCCCGATGCTGCCGATCTGGCAGAAGAAGGACTACGTGATGTCCCGCGAGGCCGTCGCGGGCGCCCAGTACCTCTCGGACGGCACCGGCGTGTGGCGGCTGTGGGAGCTCAACTGGTTGTAGGACCGCGGCCCGCGGCCGGGCCCTACTCCGGGTCGGAGGCCCGCTTGCGGCCCGGCCGGGACACGGCCGACTGGGCCATGCCCGGCAGGAAGTCCGTGAACAGCTCGTGCACTTCGCGCACCAGCGGCCGCAGCACCCGGAACCGGGCCAGGATGATGCCCCGGGTCGTGAGCTGCGCGCCGCGCTGTGCGAGGCGCCGGGTCTTCTCGCTGTCCGGGGAGCGGTCGAAGACCCAGTAGAGGACCAGGCCCATCTGCGAGAGCCACATCAGCTCCGGCAGTACGTCGGCCAGTTCCTCGGGCACCTTGGTCTTGGCCCCCGCCAGCACCTCGCGGTGCATGTCGATCGCCTGCTTGCGGGCCGCCTCCGACTCCGGGGAGAACGGACTGAGCGGGCTCTCGGGGTCCGCGGCGTTCTTGAAGAACTGCGAGGCGAACTCGTGGTACGGCGCGGCGATGTCCAGCCAGCTGGTCAGTACGCCCGCGAGCCGCTTCTGCAGATCGGTCTCGTTGTCCAGGATCGGCCGGACCGCCGCCAGGTGGGCGGCGCCGATCCGGTCGTAGAAGCCCTGTACCAGGTGTTCCTTGGACTCGAAGTAGTAGTAGGCGTTGCCGACCGATACTCCGGCCTCCTTGGCGATACCGCGCATCGTCGTCTTGTCGAAGCCGCGCTCCTGGAAGAGGCGGAGCGCGGTTTCGAGGATGAGCGTGCGGGTCTGCTCGCTCTTGGGAGCCTTCTGATCAGTCACGGTCCCGAGCCTATCGGGGTGCGGAACACTGGTCGTCACAGGCCGGTTCCCCGTCGTGGGCGGCGGAGTCGTCCCGTACGGCCTCGCGCCAGGTGGAGGCGGTGTACATGGCGGCCCTGGCGAAGGGCCGGCCGGCCGGGGTGGCCAGCCAGTTCGCCTTCGGCCGGTGCTCGGCCAGCGCCCACAGGCAGACGATGAAGGCGTCCGTCCCGGTCCACACCTGTCCGGAGTCGCCGATGACGGTGATCTCCTTCAGCGTCGAGGCGTGGTCGAGCTGCGGGTACCGCCGCCGTGCCTCGGCGGAGGCCGCCGGGATGAGCCGGAGCGGTACCAGCCGGCGCTGGCCGAGCAGCCAGTGCCGGATGTGTACGCAGAGCGGGCAGTTCGCGTCGTAGAGCACCGTCAGGTGCCGGGTCACTGCGGTGGCCACGGGGATCAGGCCCCGGTGGGAGCGGTCCACCCCTGGGGCGCGGTCCACCCCTGGGGGGCGACCGGCGGGGTCTGCTGGCGCTCCATGATTCCCCGGCGGCGCATCTTGTTCAGCACCCAGACGTTCCCGAGGTGCATGAAGCCGAGGACCAGGAGCACGACTCCGAGCTTGACCGACAGGGCCTCGAAGAGCCCGCGGGCCGCGACGATCTCCTCGGCCGACCGCAGGTAGAGGGTCACGAAACCGATGTTGACGAGGTAGAAGCCGACCACCAGGAGCTGGTTGACGGCGTCGGCGAGCTTCTCGTTCCCCTGGAGGACGTCGCCGATGAAGACCCGGCCGTTGCGGCTGAGCGTGCGGGCCACCCAGACGGTGAGGCCGATGCTGATGAGCAGGTAGATGACGTACGCGACCACGGTGAGGTCCATTGCCCTCAGCCCCCTTGAACGTGTTCAACTGCTGACGTCGTTGACTGTAGACCTCTTTTTGAACAGGTTCAAGCGAATGGCGCGCCCGGCTGGCTCAGCGTCCCGGAAGGACCGCCTCGAAGAGGAAGGGCAGCAGCAACCCGGTGATCTCCTCGGGGCGTTCGAGGGAGGGGAGGTGGCCGGCCCAGGGCAGCTCGACGTGGACGGCGCCGGGGAGCAGGGAAGCGAGCTCGGCGGGGACCTCCCGGAAGTCGGGGATGTCGTGCGCGCCGCCGACGGCGAGGACGGGGGCGGTGACGGCGGCCGGCTCGAAGACGGGCTCGGGCAGCTCGTGGTCCCCGTCGGCGGCCAGGGCGCCCCGCAGGTTCCCGAGCTGCATGGCCCGTACGAGGGCGTGCGCGGCCCCGTCGGCGTCCGGGCCGAGCCACTGGCGGGCGTTCAGCCCCGCCGCGCCCTCCAGGTCGCCGGCGTCCAGCAGGGCGGCCTCGGCGGCGTTGAAGGCGAGCAGCGCGGGGCCGCGCCGCTGCGCGGGCCGGGCGGGGCAGAGCAGCGCCAGCGCGCTCACCAGCTCCGGCCGCAGCGCGGCCAGCGTCAGCGCGACCCGCCCGCCGTAGGAGCTGCCGACGAACGCGGCCCGCCGGATCCCGAGGTGGTCCAGCAGCTCCCGTACGTCCCCGTGGTCGCTGTACGGAGCCTCGGCGGCGGGGGAGTCTCCGCAGGTCCGGAAGTCCGCCCGGACCACCCGGAACCCGGCGTCGAGCAGGGGCCGCCACTGCGGCTCCCACATCCGCCGGTCGCACACGGAGGAATGGAGCAGTACGACGGCCGGCGCATCTGCGGGCCCGTCCACATCATGAGAAATGATCATCCGGTGATCCTCCTGGACCCACGCCCTGCAGACCACAGGGTTTCCCCCGGGACTGTCGGTGGGCACCCCTACCGTGGCGGCCATGGACGACATCAAGAGCGGCGCCGGGACGGCGGACTTCGCGGAGCGCGCCGACCGGCTCGTGCGCGCCGCCCGTACGGGAAGCCTGCGGAGCCCGGCGGTCGTGGCGGGGCTGGAGGAGGCGGCTGGACGGGCCGACCGGGAGCGGGCGGAACTCGTCCGGGCCTGGGCCGACCGGCTCGCACGCGGGGTCGACACCGAGGCCGTCCGGGAGACCGTGCTGCACCTCGCGGCCGTGGCCGGTCGCGGGCTCGTGGACGATGCCCTCGCCGCCGAGCGCCGGGCGCTGCTTGACCGGACGGCGGGCATGTGGCGCTACCAGCACCACTACGGCCACCCCGAGGTGCTCATCGCGGCGGAGCTGGCCGCCGGGCGGATGCCGGGTCCGGCCGTGATCGCCGCTTTCAGGCGGACCGCCCTGGCCTGCGCACCCTCGGAGGGCCTGCGGCGGACCCTGGCGCTGCTCACCGAGCCCGTGCTCAACGTGGGAGAGCCGTGGGCCGATTCGGCCCTGGCCGACCCGCGGTGGCACGGACTCCTGGTCCACGCGCGGACCGTGAAGGCCTCCCGGCCCGTCGGTGCGTGGACGCGCACCGCGCGGGATCTCGTCGCCGGGCAGGGGGAGGGCGAGGCGCGCGCGGCGATCGTGGGATGGCTCGGGCTGGTCGGACGGCCGCGCAGCCTCCCCGTCACGGGGGAGGCGGGCGCGGACTGGGACCCGTACAACATCGACGCGCTGCGGGGGCTCGCCTGGATGCTCGTGCGGCTGCCGCCGGAGCCGGCCGGGGAGTCGGTGCTCGGGCGACTGGCCGGAGCCGGGCGGCTACTGCCTCAGGCGCTGCGTCACATGCTGAGTGCGCGCGCCTGATTGAGCTGGCTCATGACCCACATGTAGGTGCCCGGGTCGACCGCCGGGATCATCGTGGAGTGGTGGCGGCCGGCGCTGTTGACCGTGATCTGGATGTAGCCCGTGGTGCGGCGCTCCTTCATCAGGAGGAAGAACAGGCCGAGCAGACAGAACAGGAAGAAGATGACGGCCAGCACGATCGCGTGCGCCGGGATCTTCTCCTCCGTCCGCGAGAAGTCGGTGGCGTTCCAGACCGCGCCCTTGAGCGGCATCGGGCCCGACGGGGTGATGATCTGGTCCCCGGCGATGGTGATGTCGCCGAGCGAGAGCCCGGCGGCTCCGGGGTAGCCCATCGGAGGCGGACCCGGGATCCCCATGGGGGGCGTCATGGGGCCGGCCGGGGAGGGGATGCCCTCGCCGGCGATGGTCGGCTGGTAGGCGGGGGGCTGCGGGTAGCCGTAGCCCGGCTGGGCCGGGCCCGGGGGCGGGTAGCCGTAGCCGGGCTGCGGCGGGTAGCCGTAATTCGGCTGTCCCGGAGTGGTGTTGTAGTCCCCCTGGCCACCCGCGCCGGGACCGCTCGTGTACGGGTTGGGCTGCTGCTCGCTCATGCGGCCGATAATTCCACAGTCGCGCGGCGGCCCGTAGGGCGGTTGCCGGTCCCGCGTCGACCGAAGAGGGGTTCGCACCAGGCAAGTTGACCCGCAGACCCCACGGCGAAGGCCCCGCCCCCTCACGGAACGGATCCGGAGGGGGCGGGGCCCCGGTGCCCGCCGGCCTCAAGCGAGACCGGCGGACGGAGCGCGTCGAAGAATCAGAAGCGGCGCGTGATCAGCGCACGCTTCACTTCCTGGATCGCCTTCGTGACCTCGATGCCACGCGGGCACGCGTCGGTGCAGTTGAAGGTCGTGCGGCAACGCCACACGCCGTCCTTGTCGTTCAGGATCTCCAGGCGCTGCTCGCCCGCCTCGTCACGCGAGTCGAAGATGAAGCGGTGCGCGTTGACGATCGCCGCCGGGCCGAAGTACTGGCCGTCGTTCCAGAACACCGGGCACGAGGACGTGCACGCGGCGCACAGGATGCACTTGGTGGTGTCGTCGAAGCGCTCGCGGTCCTCGGCGGACTGCAGGCGCTCGCGCGTCGGCTCGTTGCCCTTGGTGACCAGGAACGGCATGACGTCCCGGTACGCCTGGAAGAAGGGCTCCATGTCGACGACGAGGTCCTTCATCACCGTCAGGCCCTTGATGGCCTCGACCGTGATCGGCTTCTCCGGGTTGATGTCCTTGATCAGCGTCTTGCAGGCGAGCCTGTTCTTGCCGTTGATCCGCATCGCGTCGGAGCCGCAGATGCCGTGCGCGCACGAGCGACGGAAGGTCAGCGTGCCGTCGAGGTCCCACTTGATCTTGTGGAGACCGTCGAGCACGCGCTCCTTCGGGTCGATCTCGATCTGGAAGTCCTGCCAGGTCGACTCTTCCGAGATCTCCGGGTTGAACCGGCGGATCCGGAACGTGACCGTGATGAAGGGCGAGGCGGCGGCCGCCGCCTCCATCTGGTCCGTCTTGCTGAGGGTCGGGGTGGCCATCAGTACTTACGCTCCATCGGCTGGTAGCGGGTGACGACGACCGGCTTGTAGTCCAGGCGGACCGAGTCCTGGCCGTTGTCGTCCACCTCGCGGTACGCCATGGTGTGGCGCATGAAGTTGACGTCGTCGCGGTTCGGGTAGTCCTCGCGGTAGTGACCGCCGCGGGACTCCTTGCGCGCCAGCGCGGACACGGCCATGACCTCGGCCAGGTCGAGCAGGTTGCCCAGCTCGATGGCTTCCAGCAGGTCCGTGTTGAAGCGCTTGCCCTTGTCCTGGACGGACACGTTCTTGTAGCGCGCGCGCAGCTCCGCGATCTTCTCGACCGCGGTCTTGATCGTCTGCTCGGTGCGGAACACCATCACGCAGGCGTCCATCGTCTCCTGGAGCTCCAGGCGCAGCTCCGCGACCCGCTCGTTGCCCGTGGAGTTGCGCAGGTGCTCGACCTGGTCGATGACCTGCTGCGCCGGGTTCTCGGGCAGCTCGACGTAGTCGTGGGCGTGGGCGTACGCGGCGGCCGCGATGCCCGAGCGCTTGCCGAAGACGTTGATGTCCAGCAGCGAGTTGGTGCCCAGGCGGTTCGCGCCGTGCACCGATACGCACGCGACCTCGCCGGCCGCGTACAGGCCCGGGACGACGGTGGTGTTGTCCGAGAGGACCTCACCCTCGACGTTCGTCGGGATGCCGCCCATGGCGTAGTGCGCGGTGGGCTGGATCGGGATCGGGTCCGTGTACGGCTCGATGCCCAGGTACGTGCGCGCGAACTCGGTGATGTCCGGGAGCTTCGCGTCGAGCTGCTCCGGCGGCAGGTGCGTCAGGTCCAGGTACACGTGGTCACCGGCGGGACCGCAGCCGCGGCCCTCACGGATCTCGGTGTAGATGGAGCGCGAGACGACGTCACGGGACGCGAGGTCCTTCATGACCGGCGCGTACTTCTCCATGAAGCGCTCGCCGTCCTTGTTGCGGAGGATGCCGCCCTCACCGCGGGCGCCCTCCGTCAGCAGGATGCCCATGCGCCAGATGCCCGTCGGGTGGAACTGGAAGAACTCCATGTCCTCCAGCGGCAGGCCGCGGCGGTAGCAGGCCGCCTGGCCGTCACCCGTGAGGGTGTGCGCGTTGGAGGTCACCTTGAAGAACTTGCCGGTGCCGCCGGAGGCGTAGATGACGGACTTCGCCTGGAACACGTGGATCTCGCCGGTGGCGAGCTCGTACGCGACCACGCCGGCCGACTTCTTGACGCCGTCCTCCTCGACCAGGAGCTGGTCCAGGACGTAGAACTCGTTGAAGAACTCCACGCCCTCCTTGACGCAGTTCTGGTACAGCGTCTGGAGGATCATGTGGCCGGTGCGGTCCGCGGCGTAGCAGGACCGGCGGACCGGCGCCTCGCCGTGGTTGCGGGAGTGCCCGCCGAAGCGGCGCTGGTCGATGGTGCCGTCCGGGGTGCGGTTGAACGGCAGGCCCATCTTCTCGAGGTCGAGGACCGCGTCGATGGCCTCCTTCGCCAGGATCTCGGCGGCGTCCTGGTCGACCAGGTAGTCACCGCCCTTGACCGTGTCGAAGGTGTGCCACTCCCAGTTGTCGTCCTCCACGTTGGCGAGCGCGGCGGCCATGCCGCCCTGCGCCGCGCCCGTGTGGGAGCGGGTGGGGTAGAGCTTGGTCAGCACGGCGGTGCGGCTGCGCTTCGTCGATTCGATGGCGGCGCGCATGCCTGCGCCGCCCGCCCCGACGATGACGGTGTCGTACTTGTGGATCTTCATTGGTTTCGCCTCAGCCCCGTTGCCTAGCGGATGTTCGGGTCGAAGGTGAAGATCACCAGCGTGCCCAGAAGAATGGTGAACACCGTGGCGGTGTAGAGCAGGCCCTTGAGCCACAGACGCGTGTTGGCGCGCTCCGCGTAGTCGTTGATGACGGTACGCAGACCGTTCGCGCCGTGCAGCATCGCGAGCCACAGCATCAGCAGGTCCCAGCCCTGCCAGAACGGGGAGGCCCAGCGGCCGGCCACGAAGGCGAAGCCGATCTTGGAGACGCCGCCGTCGAGGACGAGCTGGATCAGCAGGTGGCCGAGGACCAGGACGACCAGCACGATGCCCGAGAGGCGCATGAAGAGCCACGCGACCATCTCGAAGTTGCCGCGCGTCGAGCGCGGGGTCTTGCTGGTGCGCTTGCGCGGGGCCTCGATGTACGGCGCCGGGTTGTCGACGTCGTAGAGGGACACGCCCTCCACGTCACCGATGCCCTTTTCGAAAGAAGTGTCAGAAGACATGCGTGTCACTTCCCGAAGAGTTCGAGGTAAGCGTGTCCGAGGACGGGGTACAGGGCCCCGACCATCAGCACGACCCAGATGCCCACCACGGTCCAGAGCATCTGCTTCTGGTAGCGGGGGCCCTTGGACCAGAAGTCCACGGCGATGACACGGAGACCGTTGAGCGCATGGAAGAGGATTGCGGCCACGAGGCCGTACTCCAGCAGCGCGACGATCGGAGTCTTGTAGGTAGCCACGACATCGTCGTACGCCTCGGGGGAGACGCGGACGAGAGCGGTGTCGAGGACGTGTACGAACAGGAAGAAGAAGATGAGGACGCCGGTGACTCGATGAGCCACCCAGGACCACATTCCTTCCCGGCCGCGGTACAACGTTCCAGCCGGCACGGAAAACCCTCCGGAAGCGGGGCGGGGGCCAGCCGGCTTCTTTGTCGGTCGGGCCCGGCCGGGTACGGTCCTCCGGCCCCGGACATCGTAGCGACGCTTTGTCGGTTCCCTCGCGCGGGGGCCATCGGTGTGATCAAACAGGCACGGACGGACTATCCCACAGGGGCGAATAGACCGAATTCGGCCGCAGATACCCCATCCGCCGAGGTCAGCCAGTGTGTCAGGTCGGCGAGCCGGACCTGCGCGACGCGACGGAGCTCGTCCGCGGAGATCGCGCGCTCCTCGTCCACGTCCAGTTCCATCCGCCGCCGGATCGCGGCCAGCAGCTGGTCCGCCTGCTCCTCCGGGGTGGTCCCGTGGAGGCAGATCACGAAGGCGTGGCGATACGTCCGCTCGTACTCCGCGTGCGCGGCGTCGAGCGCGAGGAGCGCGGCGTACGAGGCCCCGTGCTCCAGCTCCGGCGGGAACTCGCAGGCCAGCGCCTCGGAGAGGTCCGCTTGGGAAAGGTCGTACGAAGCTTCGTCCGCGGCGGCGAGTAGAGCGCCGAAGTCGGGGTAAGGGCGGTGGGCGGCAACCCGGTGGGCCCAGCGCCGGCTGCCGCAGCAGTGCAGCAGGGCGGAGTGGGCGGCTTCGGGGGACAGGGCGTTGAACCGTTCGAGCCCCGAGTCGCCGAAAGGGCCGGCGCCGTCGAGGGAACCGTGGGAAGGGTCGGAGCTTCCGCGGGCCTGTGCCGGAAGGTGGCTGGACAGCGGGGGGCTCCTCGTGGCGTGGCGCGGGTGTCCCGCCACGCTATCGACGTGGGGCCGGGTGTGTCGTACCCATGGGGGGATTTCACTCGGAAGTGAGCCGAAAGGATGACGAGAGCGCATGTCGGACCGGGCGCGGGGCCGCTTGGGGACCCCGCGCGGGCCGGGGCATGATGGCCGAGGGGACGGCGGAGAAGGGGGAGGGCGACCGAGGCCGCCACCCCCCACAGGAGAGGCCCCGGCCGCCATCCGTCGCGGACTCGTGCGACAAGCCCGCACCCCTGTCAGCGTCTTCGGTGCGTTTTGTGTCACACCCCGCTCCGCGCAGGGATGGTTGCACGTTGTACAACTCGTGGACGAAGGTGCTTGAACGCCGTAACGTGCTGATTTGCGCCACACATACGGGACTGTGAACGGGTTGGGGATTTTGCTGGGGGACGACGCGGAGCTGACCACCGCGGTGCTCGCGGCACAAGACGGCGACGAGCTCGCGTTCCGTTCTGTGTACCGCTCCGTGCACCCGCGCCTGCTCGGATACGTCCGGACGCTCGTCGGAGACGGCGACGCGGAGGACGTCACCTCCGAGGCCTGGCTGCAGATCGCCCGCGACCTCGACTCCTTCACCGGCGACGCCGACCGCTTCCGCGGCTGGGCGGCCCGCATCGCCCGCAACCGCGCCCTCGACCACATCCGGATGCGCGGGCGCCGGCCCGCCGTCGGCGGGGACGAGACCGAGCTGACGGGGCACGCCGCCGAGTCCGACACCGCCGGCGAGGCCATGGAGTCCCTCTCCACCTGCCGCACCATGGAACTCATAGCCCAGCTCCCGCGGGACCAGGCCGAGGCCGTCGTCCTGCGGGTGGTCGTCGGCCTGGACGCCAAGAGCGCCGCCGAGACCCTGGGCAAGCGTCCCGGCGCCGTACGCACCGCCGCGCACCGGGGTCTGAAGAAGCTGGCCGAGCTGCTCGGCGAGGCCGTCGAGGGTGACTTCGACCCGGATTCCGACCCGGATTCCGACCCGGATTCCGATTCCGGCTCCGCCGTCGGCTCCGCCGTGGGCGTCGGCTCCGGACGTCCGCGCGGCCTCGGCGATAATGACGGGAGTCGCGCACGGGGCGCCGGGGGCGGGCGGGACCTCGACGCCGTACCGGCGCAGCGGGCCCGCGCCGCGGGCTTCGTAGAACAAACCGGTGTGACGCATTCACGTTGGCGGACGCAGAAGGACATGTGATGGCCGACGAGCGCGACAGGTGGCTGGGCAAAGCCGCGGCGGACAGACTGCTGCGCGGAGAACCGGTCGCACCTGGCGCCGAGCACCCTGCCCGGGCCCGGTCCGAGCGGCTGCGCGCCGCCCTCGACGCACTCGCGGAGCCGCCGCCCGCGGCCCCCGGCGGGCTGCCCGGGGAACTGCGCGGAGAGGCCGCCGCGGTGGCCGCGTTCCGCGCACGCGGCTCCGTGCTCCAGGCGGAACTCCAGACGCGGGCTCCGGACGCGGCACTCTTCGGCTCCGCGGACACCGTGGTCGAGCTCGGCCCGCCGGCCGGCCCGGCCGGACCCCCCTCCCGGCGCGGCCGGCCGGTCCGCTTCGCCCTCGCGGCCGCGCTGGCGAGCGTCGCCGTGGGCGGCCTCGCGGCGGCCGCGGGCACCGGACTGCTGGACCGGGACGACCGGAACACCGCCGGCCGGGTGCCGGCCGTCTCGGTGTCGGTCGGCTCCTCCTCCGAGGGCTCGCCGGACGGCGGGTCCGAGATCCCCTTCGCGCCGCTGCGCAGCGCCGTGCCGCCCGAGGGCGGGAGCGGCAGCCCGAGCCCGGGCAACACCCCGGGCGCGGAGGGACATACGCCGACGGGACCCGACGGCGTCTCCGGGGAGGTCGGCGGCACTGCCAGGGAACCGTTCGCGAGCGGCTCGACCGGCAGCAAGGAAGGCGGCGACCGGTCCCTCCAGGGCGGCACCGACGGCGCGGGCACCGACCCCGGTGACCGCGAGCGGGACCGGGACCGGGAGCGGGACCGGGAGAGCCGCACCGGAGCGGTGGAGCTGTGCCGGGACTTCCGGTCGGGGCGCATCGACGAGGCCCGCCGCGAGAAGCTCGTGCGCCTCGCCAAGGGGCTGTTGCGGGTGCCGCGCTACTGCCAGCTGGTCCTCGACACGGCCACCGGCGGGGGATCGGGCGGATCGGGCGGAGACACGCCGGGCTCGCCCGCGGGACCGCAATCCCCGTCGCGTTCACTGCAGCTGACACCGGCCGGGACGGCTCCGCCGAAGACCCCGGACGCGGGTCAGCGGCGCTGAGGACCGGGTACCGGACACTGGCTTGAAACGTCTCCCGCCCCCGCTGTAACACTTTTCGAACCGGTGACGCAGTACGTAATGAGCCGACTGGTCATCGGCCGCGCATGAGCCGGGGTTCCCCCCGTACCCCTGGGCTCTGCGCAACCGGCGCGGGCGGGATTCGTTCCCCCGATCCCGCCCGCGCCCTCAACTTGCGACCGTGGACGCCCGGCCCGGACGTCCCCACTGCCGGCCGCCGGCGGGTCACCAGTAGACGACGACCTTGTCGCCGACCTTCACCGCGTCGAACAGCGTCGCCAGCCTGGCCTTGTCCCGGACGTTCACGCAGCCGTGCGAGGCGCCGGCGTAGCCGCGGGCGGCGAAGTCGGCCGAGTAGTGCACGGCCTGGCCCCCGTTGAAGAACATCGAGTACGGCATCGGCGTGTGGTAGATCGTCGACGTCCAGTCCTTGGCCTTCCACTCCACCTTGAACTCGCCCTCGCGGGTCGGGGTCTTCTCCGAGCCGAAGCGCACGTCCAGCGTGGAGACGACCTTCCCGTCGATCATCCAGGCGAGGGTGCGGCTCTCCTTGCTGATGCACATGACCCGGCCCGTCATGCAGCGCGCGTCGGGTGCGTCCGGCTCGTTGACGGTCGGCGGGCGCAGCTCGGCAGCGGTCGGCTTCTTGGTGGCGTTCTGGATCTTCTTCCAGGTGGGCTCGTCCACGCCGCCGGTGGCGGGCAGGCCGTTCTTCGACTGGAAGGACTTGACCGCCGCGGTCGTCTTGGAACCGTAGAAACCGGTCGGAGCCACCGTCATCAGCTTGAGCTGGCGCAGCCGGGCCTGCAGTTCGCGGACCAGCTCGCTGTCGTCGCCGTTCGCCATGACCTGCTTCACGGTCGGCGAGGGCGAGGCGGAAACCGAAGGCGACGGCGACGCGGACGCGGACGGGGACGCCGACGGCGAGGCGTCGCCGGGCTTCCCGTCCGTGGACGGCGAGGCGTCGGGAGAGGCGACCGCCGTGGGCGATGCGGGCGCGGAAGAACCGGAGCCCGCGGCCCCCGGCTCCTGCGGCCCGCAGGCGGTCGCGGCAAGCGCGACGGCGGTGGCCAGGCCAAGTGCGCGAACTATTGCTTTCTTGCGGTGCATTGCGGTCCCCCGATTTCTACGTGTGTATCTAGGTGATGCCACGTGGGCGTGGACAGTTGCGGGGACGGCCGCGATGTTGCGCCATTGTGACCAGAGGCCGCCGCGCGGCCGCCGCGGGGACGTTTTATCAGCCCCGAGCCCCTCGGATCCACGAAGGAGCGCGTCACATGGAGCGGCACACCGAGAGCGGGATCCCGATCGCGCCCGTCTACCGCCCCGACGACCTCGCCGGCTGGGACCCCGGGACCGAGCTGGGGGAGCCGGGGGAGTACCCGTACACCCGGGGCGTCCACCCGACGATGTACACCGGACGGCCCTGGACCATGCGCCAGTACGCCGGCTTCGGTACGGCCGCGGAGACCAACGCCCGCTTCCGGCAGCTCATCGCGGGCGGCGCGGCCGGGCTGTCCGTGGCCTTCGACCTGCCCACCCAGATGGGGCACGACTCCGACGCCCCGCTCGCGCACGGCGAGGTCGGCAAGGTGGGCGTCGCGATCGACTCGGTCGAGGACATGCGCGTGCTGTTCGACGGGATCCCGCTCGACCGGGTGTCCACCTCGATGACGATCAACGCACCGGCCGCGCCGCTGCTCCTGCTCTACCAACTGGTGGCCGAGGAGCAGGGCATCGAGGCCGCTCTGCTGACCGGCACGGTCCAGAACGACGTGCTGAAGGAGTACATCGCACGGGGGACCTACATCTTCCCGCCCGGACCCTCCCTCAGGTTGACGGCCGACGTATTCCGCTACTGCCGGGCCGAGCTGCCCCAGTGGAACACCATCTCCATCTCCGGCTACCACATGGCCGAGGCCGGGGCCTCGCCCGCGCAGGAGATCGCCTTCACGCTGGCCGACGCGATCGCTTACGTACGGACCGCGCTGGCCGCCGGGATGGAGGTCGACGCCTTCGCGCCCCGGCTGTCGTTCTTCTTCGTCGCCCGCACCACCCTCCTGGAGGAGGTCGCGAAGTTCCGCGCGGCCCGGCGGATCTGGGCCCGCGTCATGCGCGAGGAGTTCGGGGCCCGGGACCCCAGGTCGCTGATGCTGCGCTTCCACACCCAGACCGCCGGGGTGCAGCTGACGGCGCAGCAGCCGGAGCTGAACCTGGTGCGCGTCGCCGTGCAGGGGCTGGCGGCCGTGCTGGGCGGCACCCAGTCGCTGCACACCAACTCCTTCGACGAGGCGATCGCCCTGCCCACCGAGAAGTCGGCCCGCCTCGCGCTGCGGACCCAGCAGGTACTGGCGTACGAGACCGACGTGCCGCACACCGTCGACCCCTTCGCCGGGTCCTACGCGGTGGAGCGGATGACGGATGAGGTGGAGGCGGCGGCGCTGGGCCTGATGGCGCGGGTCGAGGCGATGGGCGGGGCGGTGGCCGCGATCGAGGCGGGCTTCCAGAAGGCGGAGATCGAGCGGAACGCGTACCGGATCGCCCGGGAGACCGAGAGCGGCGAGCGCGTGGTGGTCGGGGTCAACCGCTTCGCGCTGGACGAGGAGGAGCCGTACGAGCCGCTGCGGGTGGATCCGGCGATCGAGGACCGGCAGCGGGCGTCCCTGGCCGCGCTGCGGGCGGGGCGGGACGGAGCCGCCGTGGAGGAGGCGCTGGCGGCGCTGCGGGAGGCGGCGCAGGGCACGGAGAACGTGCTCCATCCGATGCGGGAGGCGCTGCGGGCCAGGGCCACCGTGGGGGAGGTGTGCGGGGCGCTGCGGGAGGTGTGGGGGACGTACGTGGCGGCTGATTCAGGCTGGTGACCTTGGCTGATTCCGGTTTGGTCCCGATCCGTGCAGGCTGATCAAGGCGCGCAGTGGCGCGACAGGTGTGTCCTCATGGGACACTCCTGCACATGCTGGGTGTCACAGATCTTCCGACGTATCTCGCCGGCCTGGTGCTGATCATTTTGCTGCCGGGCCCGAACTCGCTCTACGTGCTCTCCGTCGCCGCGCGCGGCGGGGTCCGCCGGGGGTACCGGGCCGCCGCCGGCGTCTTCACCGGGGACGCCCTGCTGATGACCCTGGCCGCGGTCGGCGCCGGGGCGCTGCTGCAGACCAGCCCGATCGTGTTCGGGGTCGTCAAACTGCTCGGCGCCGGATACCTGACCTGGCTCGCCATCGGCATGCTGCGGGGCGCGTGGACCATGTGGCGCGCCCGCCGCGAGCGCGCCGCTGCCGACGGGCTCGGCGAGGGCGTCCCGGCGGCCGCGGCGGCCGCCGAGGTGCCGGCCGGCGACACGGAGCGGCCCTACCGGCGGGCCCTGCTGATCAGCGTGTTCAACCCGAAGGCCATCCTCTTCCTGATGTCCTTCTTCGTGCAGTTCGTGGACTCCGCCTACGCCTACCCGGCGCTGTCCTTCCTGCTGCTGGGCGGCCTGATGCAGATCGCCAGCTTCCTCTACCTGACCACGCTGATCTTCGGCGGGAACCGCCTGGCGGCCACCTTCCGGCGCCGCAAGCGGCTCGCCGCCGGGGCCAGCTCGGCGGCGGGCGTGCTCTTCCTGGGCTTCGCCGCGAAGCTCGCCGTCAGCTGAGGGCCCTGCGCAGCTTCGGGCCGAAGGGGCGTTCCACCAGGCGGTGGATCGCCCAGGCCAGGCCCAGCATCAGCACCACCGTCAGCGCGAAGGTGGCCGGGGCCGGGATGCCGGCCGTCCGGTGCAGGGCCTTGATGACCACCCAGCCCAGATGCTCGTGGATCAGGTAGAACGGGTACGTCAGCGCCCCGGCCACCGTCAGCCACTTCCAGCGGGCCCAGCCGAGCTTGCCGAGCGCGACCAGGGCGACCGCCGCGAAGCCGGCCGTCACGATCGCGATGATCACCACCGAGCTGCGGTACGAGAAGAACTTCGGGTTCGGCGCGTGCCACAACCCCGCCACCGCGTAGTGCTGCCCGATCAGCCAGCCGGTCAGGGCCACGGCCCAGGCGAACGTGTCACGGTGGTCGCGGTGCACCAGGTACAGGCCGATGCCGCCGATGAAGAAGGGCGCGTACTGCGGCATCAGGGCCTGGCTGAGGAACCCCTTGCCGGTGGGGTCGGCGGCGTCCGCGAGGACCGCCGCGATCGTCCAGGCGCCGCAGAAGAGCAGCGTCCGCCGGCGGCCTCCGCCCGGCAGGATCACACAGAGCGCGAAGAGGACGTAGAAGCGCAGCTCGGCCCAGAGCGTCCAGCAGACGCCGAGCACCCGGTCGGCGCCCAGGGGCTGCTGGAGCATGGTCAGGTTGAGCAGGAGGTCCGACGGCGAGACCCGTTCGACCGCCACCGTGACCAGCACGAGCGCCGCCCAGTACGCCGGGTAGAGGCGGGCCGCGCGGGAGGCGGCGAACTCGCGGACCGTGCGCCCCTGGGCGCTCATGCAGATCACGAAGCCGCTGATGACGAAGAAGATCTGCACGCCGAGCGGGCCGTACGCCAGCCAGGTCGAGGCGCTGGGGAACAGCTTGTTCGGCGAGGCGCCCCAGGACGCGGCCACCTCCCCGCCGCGGCCGCCGTAGTGGTACCCGCAGACCATGAGGGCGGCCAGGAGCCGCAGCCCGTCCAGGGCCCTGAGGCGGTCGGAGCCCGGCTTCGGCCCGGGCTTCGCACCGGTGCGCGCGGCCGGTACCGCGGTGGCCGTCATCGCTTGCCCCGCAGACGGCGGACCCGGCGGGCCCGGCGCACGGCGCCGCGCAGGGCCGGGCTGCGGGTCAGGAACGCCAGCTGGGCGGGGATGCCGCCCGGCAGGCCCTGGCTCGCCAGGCGGCGCCGGGTGAAGTAGCGCCAGGTACGGGCGTCCAGGTGCCGGTTCAGGTACTCCTCGGCCGCCGCGCGGTGCCCCGCGAGGATCCGCGGCTGCATCACGAAGCCGACCGCGGCCAGCAGGCCGGCCAGCCGGGAGCGGACCTCGTCGGGCCCGGGGGCGGTCCACCCGCGCACGGCCACGGTGTCCGCCAGGTCGGGCAGCAGCGCGTCCACGACCGTCAGGGGGACCCGGTTGCTGTTCTGGTACGGGGTGAGGCGGGCCAGTACGGTCCCCGTCCCGGTCCGCGCGACGGGCAGCCCGAACAGCGTGGCCGCCGTCAGCAGCCCGGTGGAGAAGCAGCCGACGACCAGCGCCGGGCGCAGCTGCTGGTACAGGATCTCGGCCAGCACGGGCGTGTCCATGACGGTCAGGCGGGCGCCGAGCCGCTCGGCCTCCGCCTCCGCGCGGCGGGAGTAGACGGCCGGGGCGCTGGGGTGCGGTTTGAAGATCAGCTCCCGGTGGCCCAGGGCGTACGCGCCGCGCACCATCTCGGCGTGCAGGTCCTCCTCCTGCTGCGCGGAGATGAGGTCGAGCGCCGAGAGGTACTGGCCCAGGAGCAGCGCCGGGGCCTCGGCCTCTGCCTCGGCCTCCGCCGCGCCCGCGGCCCGGGCTCCGGGGAGCTGCCCGCCGTCATGGGCCGACGCCGCCAGTTCGGCCAGCACCTTGAGGAACGCGTCGGTCGCCACCAGCTCCGCCGGCACCCCGAACTCCGTGAGGAGCAGCGGCTCCAGACCCGGTACGAGGTCCAGGTGCAGCACCCGCCGCACCCGCATCCCGATCTGCGGGTCGAGCCGGACGCGCGTGGGCCCGTAGCTCATCAGTCCGTCGGCGTAGACGTCGACGGCGGCGCCCGGGAAGAGCTGGCACAGGGCTTGCGCGGGCGGCACCTGGAGGGACTCCACGATCAGCTCGACCCGGTCCTCGCCGAGACCCCACAGGGTCCGCAGGTACCGCTCCCACAGGGGTACGTCGTCGGCGCGCGGCGACCACGCGTTGGGGTGCTGCGGCTCGATGACGGTGTTCCAGTCGAGCACCTCGTCGAAGCGGGTGCCCAGCGTGGCGAAGCCGGGCAGGTCGGCGAGCCGGGGGTTGATCTCGGCGGCGAGGGAGTGATTGCTGGTCAGCAGGATCCGGCGGCCGGCCGGCGGGAAGCTGCCGGCGTCGACGGCCGCGGCGAGCGTGGCCGTCCCGTAGAGGGTGGAGGCGACGAAGATCTGGGTGAGACTCACGCTGCCGCTCCCGACGGGGTGCGGCGGCGAAGCCTGCGCAGCAGGGCGGAGCGGTCGGCGTCCATCGAGGAAAGGGCCTGGTCCAGTACATCCTGCGGCATGCGCCCGAGCGCGGCCGCGCTCAGGGAACGGAGTTTCTTGGCCACGGCCGGTTCGAACCTTTCAAGGGACCCGTTGTGGTGCGCGATGATTGCACAATATGTTCGGACGGCTTTCGGGAGCAGGAGATCGGATTCCCGGTCCGCCGCTGTTTCTAGAAGCACCTGGTCAAAAGCGCGCATGAAATCGAGTTGGCGCTCGTCGCCGATCTGCGTCAATGAGGTGGAAACCCCGCGGCGGTAGAAGATTCCGGGCAAACCGACCGCCGCGAAGGATTCCGCCTCGCGGTGCAGCCGCCAGATCCAGGGCCGGTCCTCCGCGGTCCGCAGCCCGTCGGTGAAGTGCAGCAGCCCGCGGTCCAGCAGCCGCCGGTGGTACATGCCGGCCCAGGCGTACGGGTAGTCCACCGAGGTGCCCCGGTCGGCGGGCAGGATTCCGGAGCGCGGATCGCGGACGACCCCGTGCGCACCGAAGGGGACGCGCTGCACGGAGCGGGCCCTGCCCGTGACCTTGACATGGTCGTTGCGGACGAAATCGCAGCTCAGGGCCTCGATGGCGGCCACCATCCGCGCCAGATGGCCGGGTGCCAGCCAGTCGTCGCCGTCCATGAAGGCGATGTACTCGCCCCGGGCCGCGTCCAGACCGGTATTGCGCGCGGTGGCCAGGCCGCCGTTTTGCTCGTGGCGCAGGACCACCGCGCCGGGCAGGTCCCGCGCCGCCCGTTCCAGCAGGTCGGGAGTCCCGTCCGTCGAGCGGTCGTCGACGAGCAGGAACTCGAAGTCGTCCCGAGCGTTGAGTTCGAGACTTTTCAGGGCATCCGGCGCATATGTCTGCACGTTGTAGAACGGCACGACAACAGAGAGCTTGAGCACCTGCGAGACGTTAAGGCGTTGTCCGGCATTCACCATGGCCCGAGTGCGTATTCCATGTGAACGAAGCGGGGCGGGCGAGTTAACCAGCGCGGATTCGCATTTCGTAGACGGGCTGTTAACCGGCTGTTGTGCAACCGTTGGGCCGATCAGCGAATTTGCGGAATAGCTTCTGCCACGTGCCAGTCAGCAATCGATCAGCTTCGCGTACCTCCCCTCGAACCTCCCTTCGCATCGCCGTCCTCGCGGATTCGGACACGCGATGGAAATGGGGAGCGCTCACCGCGCGCCGTCTCGCCCCGGAGCCGGACTCCGTCCACCTGACCGGATACCTGCTCCGCGGCCGGGCCACGCCCACCACGCGCCAGCTCGGCGAGGTCGGGGTCACGGCGGACCGGCTCACCGAGGTCACCTGCGCGCAGTTCCTCGCCGAACTCCGCGCGCCGGAGCGGGAGTCCCGCGCCCCGTACGACATCGTCCTCCTCGCCCTGGTCGGCGGCGCCGTCCAGGCGGTCCTGCACGGAGCCCGGGCCCTGTGGCCCGAGCCGGCCGCGCGGCCGGTGTTCGTCACCGGGTACGTCGGGGTCGTCTACGAGAAGCTCGCCGACGGCCTGCTGCTGCGCCACGGGGCCGACCTGGTCCTCGCCAACTCCCCCCACGACGCCGGACGGTTCCGCGCGGTCTACGAGGGGGTCGGCGCGGACGCCGGAGCCGTCGTGGAGACCGCCCTGCCCTTCCTCGGCTCGACCGACGGGAAGCCGTACGACCCCGTCGAGGCTCCCGCCACGGCCCACCGGGTGGTCTTCGCGGTCCAGCCGTCCGTGCCCGCCACCCGCGCGGACCGCGCCTACCTGCTGCGCCGCGCCGCGGAACACGCCCGGCTGCACCCCGGGCGCGAGGTGCTGATCAAACTGCGCAGCCGGCCGGGGGAGCACACCACGCACCTGGAGGAGCTCCCGTACCAGCGCCTCGCGGAGCAGCTCCCCGGCGGACTCCCCTCCAACTGCCGTCTGGTCTACGGGAACATGGGCGAGGTCCTGGACACCACGGACCTGCTGGTCACCGTCTCCTCCACGGCGGCCCTGGAATCCCTCCACCGGGGAATCCCGACGGCCGTCCTGACCGACCTCGGCGTCCGCGAGACCCTCGGCAACCACCACTTCCTGGGCTCCGGCTGCATGGCCTCCTGGACCCAGCTCGACGCCGGCCTGCTCCCGAAGGCGGATCCGGACTGGCTGGCGGCCCAGGGCGTGGGCATCCCGGCGGCCGGAGCGGCCCGACCGGCCGAGGCGCGCGATCCCCACACCGCCGCGCGGGCACGCCTCACGGAGCTGCTGGGCGGCGGCCCGCTCCCGGCCGTGACGCCCTACTACACGCAGGACACCGCACCGGGATACCTGCCCGGGATCCTGGCCAGACACCATCTCGGCCCCGACGGGCACCCGTTGCCCGGTGCGCCCCGGAAGGACGCCGGAGGATCCCGGCTGCGCCGCCGGCTCCGGGCCCACCTGCGCGAAGCCGCCCGCGGCGCCTACCGCCACGGCGTCCAGCGCGTCGCTCCGGTGATCCGCCGCCTGGGGGAGCTGTGAGCCCCCGCCCGGCCGGAGCCCGTACGGCCGCTGCCGCTGCCGGCACCGCCACCGCTGCCGCCGTCGACACCGCCGCCGTCCCCGCTACCGCCGCCGTTCCCGCCCCCGCCACCGCGGGATCCCTCCGAGAGGCCCGCGCCGTGCCCAGAGTGCTCGCCGTGATCCCCGCACGCGGAGGGTCCAAGGGAGTGCCCGGGAAGAACCTGGCCGACGTCGGCGGGATGCCGCTCGTGGTCCGCGCCGTCCGGGCCTGCCTGGGGGCCGCGACCGTCACCGACGTCCTGGTGTCCACCGACTCCGAGGCCATCGGCGACGCCGCCCGCGGAGCCGGGGCCGTGGTGCTGCGGCGGCCCGCCGGGATCTCCGGGGACACCGCCACCAGCGAGGCCGCCGTGCTGCACGCGCTCGACTCCTTCGAGGAGCTGCACTCCGTCACGGTCGACGTGGTCCTGCTCGTCCAGTGCACCAGCCCCTTCGTCACCGCCTCCGACGTGGAGTCCGTCGCCGCCGCCGTCGCGTCCGGCGCCGCCGACTCCGCGCTCACCGCGGCCCCCTTCCACGGCTTCCTCTGGCGGGCGGCCCCCGACGGCTCCGGCACCGGGGTCAACCACGACACCTCGTACCGCCCCCGCCGCCAGGACTGCCCCCAGGACCTCCTGGAGACCGGCGCCGCCTACGCCATGGACGCCGCCGGCTTCCGGACCGCCCGCCACCGCTTCTTCGGGCGGACCGTCCCGGTCGCCACCGACCCCGCACGGGTGCTGGAGATCGACGATCCCCACGACCTGGCCCGCGCCCGCGCCCTCGTACCCGTACTCACCCCCGCGGCCACCCCGGCCGCCGCTCCCCTCTCCACCTCGGTCCACACCCCGATCCACACCCCAGTACCCACACCTCCTCGTACACCCCGCACCCCGAAGGACAGCCCTGCCATGACGGTCACCTCCGCCTCCCGCCTCCGGACCTTCGGCTCCCGCACCGCCGGCCCCGGCCGGCCCGTCTACGTCGTCGGCGAGATCGGCATCAACCACAACGGCGACCTCGGCAACGCCCTCGCCCTCATCGACGCCGCCGCCGAAGCCGGCTGCGACGCCGTGAAGTTCCAGAAGCGCACCCCCGAGATCTGCACCCCCCGCGACCAGTGGGACATCGAGCGCGACACCCCCTGGGGCCGGATGACCTACATCGACTACCGCCACCGCGTGGAGTTCGGCGAGAGCGAGTACCGCGCCATCGACGAGCACTGCGCCAAGCGCGGCATCGACTGGTTCGCCTCCCCGTGGGACACCGAGGCCGTCGCCTTCCTGGAGAAGTTCGACGTCCCCGCCCACAAGGTCGCCTCCGCCTCGCTCACCGACGACGAGCTGCTGCGCGCCCTGCGCGCCACCGGCCGCACCGTCGTCCTCTCCACCGGCATGTCCACCCCGAAGCAGATCCGGCACGCGGTGGAGGTGCTCGGCAGCGACAACATCCTGCTCTGCCACGCCACTTCGACGTACCCGGCCAAGGCCGAGGAGCTCAACCTGCGGGTCATCAACACCCTCCGGGAGGAGTACCCGAACGTCCCGATCGGCTACTCCGGCCACGAGACGGGCCTGCAGACCACCCTGGCCGCCGTCGCCCTCGGCGCCGCCTTCGTCGAGCGCCACATCACCCTCGACCGCGCGATGTGGGGCTCCGACCAGGCCGCCTCCGTCGAGCCCGGCGGCCTGACCCGCCTGGTCCGCGACATCCGCACCATCGAGACCGCGCTGGGCGACGGCATCAAGCAGGTCTACGCCTCCGAGCTCGGCCCGATGAAGAAGCTCCGCCGCGTCCAGGGGGACCTCGCCGCGGTCTGAGCCTTCCCGTACCCCTCGCACCGTTCGGCCCTGGCGGGCCTCCCGGGCTTCGGCGCGCAGCGCCGGACCCCGTCCGGCGGTCCGCCGGCCGCACCGTTCCCATCCACCCTCTGACGAGGAGTACACGGTGACCCCCTCAGCCCCCGCCCCGACCCTGGCCTTCGTCGAAAGCCCGGTCCAGCTCCTCAACGTCCTGGAGTGGGCGCACGCCAGAGGCGCCGGACGGCTCCTCGGAGTCGTCCCGCGCCAGCCGGCCCGCGGCGGCGGGACCGGGCCCGGACCGGCCGGGGAAGTCCCGGGGCTGCGGATCGTGGTGCTCCCGCCCACCGACCCCATGTCCCGGGGCCAGCTCCGCCGGATGGCGGGGCTGGCCCGGGACGAGGGGCACGAGGTGCGGTGGCAGGAGGCGCGCGGCGGACGGCTGGCGCCGTTCAAGGCCTTCGCCGCGCTCGCGCGGGAGGTGCGGGCGGCCGAGCGGGTGGTGCTGGGGGACCCGTTCTCCCGCTACGTACAGCTCCTGCTCACCCTCGTCCGGGCCGAGGAGCTCGTCGTGGTCGACGACGGCACCGCGACCATGGAGTTCATCGCCCAGACGGCCCGCGGCGAGCGCCTCGTGCGCTGGCACCGGGTCGGCGGCGGCGGGCTCCCGGGCCGGCTGCGCGAGCTGGCGTACGCGCCGGTCTCGGCGAAGGCCCGGCGCCGGTTCACCCCGGGTGCGGACGGCCCCCGCCGCGTCGAGGTGTTCACCTCGATGCCGGTCACCGCGCACGGCGGGATGACCGTACGGCTCAACGACTTCGCGTGGACCCGGGCCCGCTTCGGCCCGCCCCGCCTGACCAAGGGCACCGACCTGGTCGGGACCTCGCTGGTGGAGACCGGCGTGGTCGACCCGGACCGGTACCTGGAGGCGGTGCGCGCCCTGACCCTGGAACACGGGGCCACCCGCTACTTCGCCCACCGCCGGGAATCCCCGGAGAAGCTGCGCAACCTGAGCGAGGCGACCGGGCTGGAGATCGTACGTCCCGACCTGCCGCTGGAGCTGATCGCCAGGCGGGGCCCGGTCGGCCGTACGATCGTCAGCTTTCCTTCCACGGTGGTCCACACCCTGCCCTACGCGCTGATCGGCACCGGTGTGACGGTGGCCGTATGCGATGTGGATCCGAGCTGGCTGACCGAGTCGGCCTCGCAACGGGCCCGCGGTTTCCTCGCCGGGGTCACCGACACCGCCCGTGATGTGCACAGACTTCCTGCTCAGACGGCTCAGGCGGCCGGATGAGCGGATGAGTGAGCGCGCGAGTTTACCCGCGCCTCCATCCGGTCATGCGTCCAGAGGCCGGGTTTCTTTCCCCTAACGGCATGAACTTTTTGTGATCTCCAGCCAGTTGACCCATGGGTGGGCCTACCCTTAAACGGGTGAACCAGTTGATGTCCCGCGAGTCCCAGACCGCCCTGCCCGGCAAGCCCGACCGGCCCGAGCTGCCCGGCAAGCTTCCGGACCACCTGCGTGCCGAACTGATCGCCTTCCGCCGGGACTTGCACATGCATCCCGAGCTAGGACACCAGGAGTTCCGCACCACGGCGGCGATCAAGGCCCGGCTGGAGAAGGCGGGCCTGCGCCCGCGCGTGCTGAAGTCGGGCACCGGGCTCATCTGTGACGTGGGCACGTGGGACGGCGTACGGCCGATGCTGGCCCTGCGCGCGGACATCGACGCCCTGCCCATCCCGGATGCCAAGACGCACGTCTCGTACCGCTCGACCGTCCCGGACCGCGCCCACGCCTGCGGCCACGACGTGCACACCGCCGTGGTGCTCGGCGCCGGCCTCGTCCTGGCCGAGCTCGACCGCCGCGGCGAGCTGCCCCGTCCGGTACGGCTGCTCTTCCAGCCCGCCGAGGAGGTGCTGCCCGGCGGCGCCACCGAGGCCATCGACTCCGGGGTGCTGGACGGCGTTGGCAAGATCATCGCGGTGCACTGCGACCCCCGCGTCGACGCCGGCCGGATCGGCCTGCGCGCCGGGGCCATCACCTCGGCCTGCGACCGGCTGGAGGTCACCCTCGACGGTCCCGGCGGGCACACCGCCCGTCCGCACCTGACCACCGACCTGGTGACGGCCGCCGCCCGGCTCGCCCTCGACCTGCCGGCCGTGCTGGCCAAGCGGATGGACGCCCGCTCGGGCATGTCCGTCACCTGGGGCCGGATCGAGGCCGGGCACGCCTGCAACGTCATCCCGATGCACGCGGAACTGTCCGGAACCGTTCGCTGCCTGGACCTGGCCTCCTGGCACGAGGCCCCCGACCAGATCCACGCGGTCATCGACGAGATCGCCTCGATGCACCGGGCCAAGTCGGAGATCACCTACGTGCGCGGAGTGCCCCCGGTCGTCAACGACCCGGTGGTCACCGACCTGCTGCGCGAGGCGATGAGCGCCCGGCGCGGGGCCGACTCGGTCGAGGACACCGAGCAGAGCCTGGGCGGCGAGGACTTCTCCTGGTACCTGGAGCACGTCCCCGGAGCCATGGCGCGCCTGGGCGTCCGCGCGCCGGGGGACACGGCGAAGCGGGATCTGCACCGGGGCGACTTCGACGTGGACGAGGCCGCGATCGGGGTCGGCGTGGAGTTCTTCACGGCCGCGGCGCTGCTCGACGGCGCGTCCCTCGAGGGGCTCGAAGGGCGACGCGCCAGGCTCGCGGGGTCCGTGTAGCCGACTGGGGCGGAAGTTCTTACACAATCGGCGGTTGATCCGGCGGACGCGTCCAGCCCTTGGTACACATGGGTCGGACGCGTCGGCAGTTACTGATCGGTCACTGTCTGGTTCACGACGATCCGGTAACGACTCATGAACGGGCCTTTAACTGACATCTACGCGCGTTACGATCGCGGCGAAACCAGCGCCGGTCGTGGCGCTTCGGTCAGGTTTTGAAGGAGCCTCCCCTTGCGCCGGATCACCAGGATCGCCACCGTGGGCATCGCGTCCGCGGCGCTGGCCCTCTCGGCCACCGCCTGTGGCGGTAAGAAGTCCTCGGACTCGTCTTCCTCGTCCTCCTCCCCGGAGAAGTCCGCCGCCATCGCGTACGACATCGGTGGCCGCGGCGACCAGTCGTTCAACGACGCCGCCTACGCGGGCCTCTCGAAGGCCGAGAAGGACCTCAAGATCAAGGGCGCCGAGGCGGAGCCCACCGATGGAGAGGGCGAGGCCGACAAGGTCCAGCGCCTCACCGAGCTGGCCCGCAAGGGCAACAACCCGGTCATCGGCGTCGGCTTCGCCTACGCGCCGGCCATCAAGAAGGTCGCCGAGAAGTTCCCGGACACCACGTTCGGCATCATCGACGACACCTCGGTGACCGCGAAGAACATCGCCAACCTCGTCTTCAACGAGGAGCAGGGCTCCTACCTGGCCGGCGTCGCCGCCGCCAAGGCGTCCAAGACCGGCACGGTCGGCTTCATCGGCGGTGTCGAGGTTCCGCTGATCAAGAAGTTCGAGGCGGGCTTCGCCCAGGGCGTCAAGGACACCAACCCGAACGCCAAGGTGCTCACCCAGTACCTGACCCAGCCGCCGAACTTCGACGGCTTCGCCAAGCCCGACCTGGGCAAGGCCGCGGCCGAGGGCCAGCTCGACAAGGGCGCCGACGTGATCTACTCGGCCGCCGGTCTGGCCGGTTCGGGTGCCATCGAGGCCGCCTCCGCCAAGGGCAAGTGGTCCATCGGCGTCGACTCGGACCAGTACAACCAGGCCGGTCTGGCGAAGTACAAGGACTTCATCCTGACCTCGGTCACCAAGGATGTCGCCGACTCCGTCTACAACCTGATCAAGTCGGTCCAGGACGGCAAGCCCGAGTCCGGCGAGGTCCGCTACGGCCTGGACAAGGACGGCGTCGGCCTGGCCGACTCCAACCCGAAGTACAAGGAGATGACTGACGTCGTCGCCGCGGTCGAGAAGGCCAAGGCCGACATCATCGCCAAGAAGATCGAGGTCAAGACCGCGCCGTAAGGCCTGGTCCGACCTGCTGCACACGTGATACCCGGGGTCCGGGAAGCGGTCTCATCGCTCCCGGGCCCCGGCCCGTGTCACGTGGTTTCATGTGATCTTGTGGCCGGTTGGCCGCAAGTTTTCACTTTCGACAGTGCTACGCGCGTAGAAGCATCGTGGACGCGATACTTTCTCCCCCCGCCCTGTCCCCTCCCTGCCTTCAGCTCCTTCCGCGCCAAGGAGAGTGCGTCATCAACGCGTCCAGCCCGCCCCCCGCCGTAGAACTGCACGGCATCACCAAGCGCTTCCCCGGCGTCGTCGCCAACAAGGACATCGCGATCACCGTCCGCAAGGGCACGGTCCACGCCCTCGTCGGCGAGAACGGCGCCGGCAAGTCGACGCTGATGAAGATCCTCTACGGCATGCAGAAGCCGGACGAGGGCACCATCGCCATCGACGGGGAGCAGGTCTCCTTCACCAGCCCCGGCGATGCCATCGCCCGCGGCATCGGCATGGTGCACCAGCACTTCATGCTCGCCGACAACCTCACCGTCCTGGAGAACGTGGTTCTCGGCGGCGAGAAGCTCTACGGCATCGGCGCGAAGGCCCGTAAGAAGATCAGGGAGATCTCGGACGCGTACGGCCTCGGCGTGCGTCCCGACACCCTCGTCGAGGACCTCGGTGTCGCCGACCGCCAGCGCGTGGAGATCCTCAAGGTCCTCTACCGCGGCGCGAAGATCCTCATCCTCGACGAGCCGACGGCCGTGCTCGTGCCGCAGGAGGTCGACGCGCTGTTCGACAACCTGCGCGAGCTCAAGTCCGAGGGCCTGACCGTCATCTTCATCTCGCACAAGCTGGGCGAGGTCCTGAAGGTCGCCGACGACATCACCGTCATCCGGCGCGGCACCACGGTCGGCACCGCCGACCCGCGCACCACCACGACCAAGCAGCTCGCCGAGCTGATGGTCGGCTCCGAGCTGCCGTCGCCGGAGACCCGCGAGTCCACGGTGACCACCGTCCCGATGCTCCGGGTCGAGGCCCTGACCGTCGCCGCGGGCGGCGCGCCCGTCGTCACGGAGGACACCGCGCGCACGCCGGGCCTGCCGGACGCCAACCTGCGCGAGACCCCGGTCGCCGGACGCCTGCTGCTCGACGGGATCAGCTTCACGATCCACAAGGGCGAGATCCTCGGCATCGCGGGCGTCGAGGGCAACGGCCAGACCGAGCTGATCGAGGCCCTCATGGGCATGCTGACCCCCGACGCGGGCGTCATCACCCTCGACGGCAAGGACATCACCAAGTCCCCGGTGCGCAAGCGCCGCGAGGGCGGCATCGGCTACATCCCCGAGGACCGCCACCGGCACGGCCTGCTGCTGGAGTCCTCCCTCTGGGAGAACCGCATCCTCGGCCACGTCACCGAAGCCCCCAACTCCAAGCGCGGCATCCTCGACCCGAAGGCCGCCCGCAAGGACACCGAGCGGATCGTGCGCGAGTACGACGTCCGCACGCCCGGCATCGAGGTCACCGCGGCCTCGCTCTCCGGCGGCAACCAGCAGAAGCTGATCGTCGGCCGCGAGATGAGCCACAACCCGAAGTTCCTGATCGCCGCCCACCCCACCCGCGGTGTGGACGTCGGCGCGCAGGCGCAGATCTGGGACGCGATCCGCGAGGCCCGCCGCGAAGGCCTGGCGGTCCTGCTGATCTCCGCGGACCTGGACGAGCTCATCGGCCTGTCCGACACCCTGCGGGTCATCTACCGCGGCCGCCTGGTCGCCGAGGCCGACCCCGCGACCGTGACCCCCCAGAAGCTGGGCACCGCCATGACGGGCGCCGCTTCCGGGCACCTCGAAGTCCCGGTCGGCGACACCGAAGCCACCGAAGCCACCGACAACCGCTCCGACGCCGGCACGGATGCCCGTACCGACTTCCCGGAGGACGAGGCCCGATGAAGAAACTCGACAAGGACCGGCTGATCCTCGGCTTCGCCGGGCCCGCGCTCGCGCTGGTCACCGCCTTCCTGCTGACCATGATCGTGCTGGCGGCGACGGGTGTGGACCCGATCGAACCGCTGCGGCTCATGGTGGAGAACGCGGGCTACGAGGACGTCCAGGTCCTCATCGTCAACCAGGCCGGTACGTACTACCTGGCGGCTCTGGCCGTGGCCATCGGCTTCCGGATGAACCTCTTCAACATCGGCGTCGACGGCCAGTACCGGCTCGCGGCGATGGTGTCGGCGGTCGTCGGCGCGGCGGTCACGCTGCCCGGCCCGCTCCACATCCTGCTGATCGTCATCGTCGCCATGCTGGTCGGCGCCTTCTGGGCCGGCATCGCGGGCGTCCTGAAGGCCAAGCGCGGAGTCAGCGAGGTCGTCTCCACGATCATGCTGAACGCGATCGCCACCAGTCTGATCGCCTGGCTGATCCTGCCGAAGAACCTCGGCGTCCAGCCGAAGGGCTCCAACGACCTGACCACCGGCGAGATCGCCAAGTCGGGCTGGTTCCCGGCGATCTCCCTCGGTGACGGCCTGGAGATCTACGGCTTCACCTTCCTCGCCTTCGCACTGGGCATCGTCTACTGGTTCGTGCTGGGCCGCACCCGCTTCGGCTTCGACCTGCGCGCCACCGGCGCCAGCGAGTCCGCCGCGCAGGCCTCCGGTGTGGACGCCAAGAAGATGATCATCACCTCGATGCTCATCTCCGGCGCCGTCGCCGGCCTCGCCGGCATGCCGGTGCTGCTGGGCGAGAGCCACACGTACAGCCTGTCCTTCCCGGTCGGTGTCGGCTTCACCGGCATCACCATCGCGCTGCTCGGCCGCAACCACCCGGTCGGCATCTTCTTCGCCGCGTTCCTGATGGCCTTCATCGACAAGGCCTCGGCCTCGCTCGACACGGCCGGGTACGCGAAGGAGATCGGCACGATCATGAAGGGCCTGATCGTGATCGCGGTCGTCGTCTCCTACGAGCTCGTCCGCCGTTACGGGATCCGACGCCAGCAGCAGAAGGTCGGCGAGGAGCTGGCCGCAGGCCACGCCATCACGACCGAGAAGGAGGTCTCGGCGTGAGCACCAGCACCGTTTCCGCGACCAGCGCCGCGCCCAAGAAGCAGGGCGGCCGCACCAAGCTCACCCTCCCGTGGATCATGCTGATCATCGCGGGCGGCCTCGCGCTCATCTCGCTGGTCCGCGTGATCAGCGGCGCGGACGACCTGACCTCCATCGGCCAGGTCTCCGGAGCGCTCTCCCTCGCCGTGCCGATCGGCCTCGCCGGACTCGGCGGCCTGTGGGCCGAGCGCGCGGGCGTCGTCAACATCGGCCTCGAAGGCATGATGATCCTCGGCACCTGGTTCGGTGCCTGGGCCGGCTACCAGTGGGGCCCGTGGACCGGCGTCATCGCCGGCCTGATCGGCGGCGCCATCGGCGGCCTGCTGCACGCGATCATCACGGTCACCTTCAACGTGAACCACATCGTCTCCGGTGTGGCCATCAACATCCTGGCCCTGGGCTTCACCCAGTACCTGTCGAACTTCACGTTCGCCGAGGCGCCCGGCGGCTCCTCCAAGCAGTCCCCGCGCGTCGAACCGATCTACGAGATCACCGTGCCGGGGTTGTCGGACTGGATGGCCACCCTCCAGGGCAAGCACTGGTTCTTCGTCTCCGACATCGCGGGCGTGATCGGCGGCCTGGTCACCGGCCTGTCGCTGCTGACCGTCGTCGCACTGCTGCTGATCCCCGGCACCTGGTGGGTGCTGTGGCGCACCACCTTCGGCCTGCGGCTGCGCTCCTGCGGCGAGAACCCCATCGCCGCCGAATCGCTCGGCGTCAACGTCTACAAGTACAAGTACATCGCGGTGATCGTCTCGGGCGCCCTCGCGGGCCTGGGCGGCGCGTTCCTGTCGATCGTGGCCAGCCCGATCTACCAGGAGGGCCAGACCGGCGGCCGCGGCTACATCGGCCTCGCCGCGATGATCTTCGGCAACTGGATGCCGGGCGGCATGGCGCTGGGCGCCGGCCTGTTCGGCTTCACCGACAGCCTCAAGCTGCGCGGCGGTGCCGAGAACGTCCACGCGATGCTGCTGCTCATCGCGATCCTGCTCGTCCTGGTCGTCGCCTGGCAGCTCTACAAGAAGCGCTACGTCCCGGCCGGCATCTCGGCGGTCTTCGCCGTGCTGCTGTTCCTCTGGTACGCGCTCACGGACCAGGTGCCCAGCCAGTTCGTGGACGCCGCCCCGTACCTGACCACGCTGCTGGTGCTCGCGCTGTCCGCGCAGCGCCTGCGGATGCCCAAGGCGGACGGCATGCCGTACCGCAAGGGCCAGGGCAAGTGACGGCCGCTCCCGACTGGGAGGCCCTGCGCGAGGCCGCCCGGGAGGCGATGTCCCGGGCGTACGCCCCGTACTCGGGCTTCCCGGTGGGCGTCGCGGCACTGGTCGACGACGGCCGCACCGTCGTCGGCTGCAACGTCGAGAACGCCAGCTACGGGCTCGGCCTGTGCGCCGAATGCGGGCTGGTCTCCTCCCTCCAGGCCACCGGCGGGGGCCGCCTCACGCACTTCACGTGCGTGGACGGCAAGGGCGAGATCCTCGTCCCCTGCGGTCGCTGCCGCCAGCTCCTCTTCGAGTTCGGCGGCGCGGAGCTCCAGGTGGAGACGCCGGAAGGCGTCCTGCCGCTCTCCGCGATGCTGCCGCAGGCCTTCGGGCCGGACCACCTGAGATAGCCGCGGCGACGGCCCTCCGCCCCCACCGGGCGGGGGGCCGCCGTCCTTTCCCCGGCACGTACCCCTCTCCTCTCTCTATGCGCGTAGAAGGAAGCACTTCCATGGACGTCATCTCCGTCATCCGCACCAAGCGCGACCGCGGTGAACTGAGCCCCGAGCAGATCGACTGGGTCATCGACGCGTACACGCGCGGCGTGGTCGCCGACGAGCAGATGTCGGCGCTGGCGATGGCCATCCTGCTCAACGGCATGAACCGCACCGAGATCGCCCGCTGGACCGCCGCGATGATCGCCAGCGGCGAGCGGATGAACTTCGACTCCCTGTCCCGCCCGACCGCGGACAAGCACTCCACCGGCGGCGTCGGCGACAAGATCACCCTGCCGCTGGCCCCGCTCGTCGCCGCCTGCGGCGCGGCCGTACCGCAGCTCTCCGGCCGCGGCCTCGGCCACACCGGCGGCACCCTGGACAAGCTGGAATCCATCCCCGGCTGGCGCGCCCTGCTCTCCAACGAGGAGATGCTGCACGTCCTGGACACCACCGGCGCCGTCATCTGCGCCGCCGGCGACGGCCTGGCCCCGGCCGACAAGAAGCTCTACGCGCTGCGCGACGTGACCGGCACCGTCGAGGCGATCCCGCTGATCGCCTCCTCGATCATGTCGAAGAAGATCGCCGAGGGCACCGGCTCCCTGGTCCTGGACGTGAAGGTCGGTACCGGCGCCTTCATGAAGAACATCGAGGACGCGCGCGAGCTGGCCCGCACGATGGTCGGCCTGGGCACGGACAGCGGGGTCAAGACGGTCGCCCTGCTCACCGACATGTCCACCCCGCTCGGCCTCACCGCCGGCAACGCCCTGGAGATCCGCGAGTCCGTCGAGGTCCTGGCGGGCGGCGGCCCCTCGGACGTCGTCGAGCTGACCCTGGCCCTGGCCCGGGAAATGCTGGACGCCGCCGGCATCAAGGACGCCGACCCGGCGAAGGCCCTGGCCGACGGCCGCGCGATGGACGTGTGGCGCCGGATGATCGCGGCCCAGGGCGGCGACCCGGACGCGGCGCTGCCCGTCGCGCGCGAGCAGCACGTGGTCACGGCCCCGTCCTCGGGCGTGCTGACGCGTCTGGACGCGTACGGCGTCGGCGTGGGTGCCTGGCGCCTGGGCGCCGGCCGCGCGCGCAAGGAGGACCCGGTCCAGGCGGGCGCGGGCATCGAGCTGCACGCGAAGCCCGGCGACACGGTGGTCGCGGGCCAGCCCCTGATGACCCTGCACACGGACACCCCGGAGAAGTTCGACTACGCCCTCTCCGCACTGGACGGCACCTTCGACATCGCGGCAGCCGGCACGTCCTTCTCGGCGACCCCGATCGTCCTGGACCGCATCGCGTAGTCCCGGCCCACGATCCCGTCGGCGCGGCTCCCCGTCCGGAGCCGCGCCGGCGCCTTTTCGCGGGCCCGTCGGCTCACAGGTCCGGCAGGGCCTGCCCGGGCTTCGGCTCGCGCCGGTGCTCCAGCCAGAACAGGTAGCCGCGCAGGTACGCCTCCAGGCCGTCGTCGATGTAGGCGGCGAAGTCCCGGTGGCCCTGCGCGGCGTCGTGGTAGTGACCCAGGTACCGCGGGTCGGCGTTGTATCCCCAGTGGGGGTGGGTGTCGGCGCCCCAGTCGGCGGCTATGTCCACGGCCCATTCACGGACCCGCCCGCGGTCCCGCCACCAGTCGCGGACGGCCTCCACGGTCCAGTGGTCGTCGCCGTCCCAGTTGTAGCCCTGACAGAGCTCCAGTGACGCGCCGCACAGCATGTCGAAGACCTCGCCCTCGTCCACCGGCTGGCGGAAGACGAACTCGCCTCCGAACCCGCCGCCGTGGTCGTCGTCGTACGAGATGTGGTGGGGAGCGTCCAGGCGGCCGATGGCCAGGCTGTCGGTCTCGCCGGCGTAGAAGGGGCCCGGCACGTTGCGCCAGTTGCGCTCCTCCCACTTCCCGGTGAACATCGCCGCGTCCAAGTGCGACTCGGTCTCGGTCAGCCGCCGGGCCGTGGGCAGCGGGTTCCAGTACGAAGGCTTCATCGCGCCATTGTGCTGAGCGGCCGATGAGTTCCGGCAAACAGAGGAGTCATCCCCTCGTGGAGATGACTCGACTCGTACTGCCCGGACCCGGACCGGCCGCACCGGACGTGGCGCAGCTGTGCGCTCGGCTGGCGAGGCTCTACGGGGACGGGGCGACCGCGGTGGTGTGCGACGCCGCCGCCGTCACCGCGCCGGGCCTGCGCACCGTCGAGGTGCTGGCCCGGCTGCGGCTCACCGCCGGGGACCGGCCCTTCAGGGTCACCGGGGCCGGGCCCGCCTTACGCGCGCTCCTCGGCCTCGTAGGACTCGTCGAGCTGCTCGGGGAGCCCGAAGAGCGGGAACCACCGGGCGGTGTCCAGGAAGGCGTTCAGGCCGGTGACCTTCCCCCCTGACACCTCCAGCACCTGGAGCGCCCACGGGGTCCAGCCCGGCTGACCGTCCTCCCGCAGCCGGTACTGGCCGAAGGCGGGCATGCCGTTCGCCGTGGTCGGGAGCAGCCGCGAGCCCTTGCAGCCGATGCCCTGGTTCAGGTGCCAGGCCGCGATGTCCTCGTGGCCCTGGAGCCAAAGGTCGAACGGCGGCATCGACAGCACCGCGTCCTCGTGGAGCAGGGCGGTGAGCCGGGAGATGTCGTACGCCTCGAAGGCGGCGAGGTACTGCTCCAGCAGCTTGACCTGGTCGGTGTCCAGCGGGTCCGCGGACTCGCTCTCCCGGATCCGGGTGGCGGCGAGGGTCGCGCGGGCCCGCTGCAGGGCGCTGTTCACCGACGCGACGGTGGTGTCCAGCAGGGTGGCGACCTCGTCGGCCTTCCAGGCCAGCACCTCGCGCAGGATCAGTACGGCCCGCTGCTTGGCCGGCAGGTGCTGGAGCGCGGCGACGAACGCGAGCCGTACGGACTCCTTGGCCAGCGCCATCTCCGCCGGATCGGCGGTCTGCGGCAGCACCCGCCCGTCGGGCACCGGCTCCAGCCAGGTCACCTCGGGCCGCTCGTTGAGCACGGCGGAGGCCTGGTGCTGCGGGGCGCTCAGGTCCATGGGCCGGGCCCGCTTGTTCCCCGCGTTCAGCAGGTCCAGGCAGACGTTGGTGGCGATCCGGTACAGCCAGGACCGCAGGGAGGACCGGCCCTCGAACTTCTCGAAGCTCCGCCAGGCACGGATGTAGGTGTCCTGTACCGCGTCCTCGGCGTCGAAGGCCGAGCCGAGCATGCGGTAGCAGTAGCCGGTGAGCTCCACGCGGTAGCGGTCGAGCGCGGTGTCGAGCTCGGGTGCGAGGTCGGTGGCTTCGGTCATGTCCCTTGATCCCCCTGCTAGTTCCCGGTACTTCGGAAACTACCCGAGGGCTCTGACAACCGCAGCCCGGCACGCGGCCCGGCACGCGGCGGCGGATCGTTTCCCTACAACTGCCACCGGGCCCGCACCACCCCGTCCGCGTCCGGCAGCACACCGGTGAACAGGGACTTCCGCTCGTCGGCGTAGATCGACAGCAGGGCGGCGGCCCGGGCGCCGGCGAGCACCCGCGCCAGCTCCGCACGCTCCTCCTCGTCGACGACACCGCTGGAGATCCGGCCGTCCGCGTCCTCCCACACGCATTCGACCGTGAACTCCTCGGGCAGCCCGGCCAGCAGCCCGTCGGTGTCGGCGGACAGCCCCGGCCAGACGTTCAGCAGGGCGCGCGGCGCGAGCCCGGCCCGGACGGCGTCGAGCCGGCTCCCGTCACCGATGGGGTACCAGCGGGAGGCGTTCGCGGCGGGGCTCTCCTCGACCAGGTCTGCGGATCCCGCACGGTGAGCAGCCCGGCCCCGCTCTCCTCGGCGAAGGCCCCGACGGCCGCCAGATACGCGGCCTCGACCGGCCCGCGGTCGCTGTCGGAGTCCTGCGTCCCCTGGTAGGTCCCGTTCGGGGCCCGGTCGGCGGGGTCGTACTTGGTCACCCGGTACACATGGGGCAGCGACATCTCAGGCCTCCCCTTCCCCTTCGTACGGCGGGATGGTCCAGCGTAGGACGGCCTCGCCATCGCGCTCCTCCAGGGTGACCGGGTACACCCGGCCCTCCTCCCGCTCGCCCTGGTGCCGCTCGGAGTGGTCCCCGGGGTCCCAGCCGAGCCCGAGCACCCGGCAGCCGCCCAGCTCGATGGCCCCGGCCAGCAGCGGGTGGCCCCAGCCGGCGCGCCGGGCGCGGTGGTAGTCGGTGTGGGGCTCCACGGACACGCGCAGGCCGTTGCCCGGCCCCGCCCTGACCCAGTCCCTGATCCGCTCCGCCAGAGCCGCGGCCTCGCCCAGCGGGAGGTCGAGGAAGCCTAGGGGGCCGGATGCTCCGGCGGTCGGCCCGCCGCCGAACACCGCCTGGGCCTCGTCCTCGTACCGGCCCCGGTACGTGACGTCCGCCAGGCCGTTCACGGCTTCGCCGTTCAGCCCTTCGAAGGCGTCCAGGGCGCGGGCGTCGCCCAGGACCATGCCGCAGCGGTCGACCGGGAGGTCGCCGAGGGGGACCGGGTCCGGGCCGTGGGTCCAGGGGAGGCCGAGGGATATCTCCAGGGCGGAGATCACCGGTTCGCCGTCGAAGGGGGAAGGCGAGGTCCAGGCCCGTACCGGCAGGGGGCGGTCGGTGGCGGCGGGGACGGCCACGGCCTCGAAGCCCCACGGCTCGGGCCCGGCCGCCCCGCCGTCGTGGAGGTGGCCGCCGCCCGTCGCCGCCATGGCCAGGGCGCGGTCGGAGAGGGGCGGGGTGTCGTCCGGGCGGTGGTCGATCCAGCCGGCCTTGCCCAGGACGAGCACCCCCGACGGGGCCGTGACCGCGGCCAGGGGCAGGGGCGGGCGGTCCGGGAGGGGCCAGGACGCCGGCGGGCTGAAGTCGCACCACGTGCCGTCGAAGGGATAGGCGGCCGAGTCGATGAGCCGCGTGACGCGGACGCCCTCCGCGCGGATGGAGGCGGCCTCGTCCCGCGTCCAGTACACCGGGTGGCCCGTCTTCGCGGCGAAGGACTCCTCGTCCTTCCACTCCCACGCGCGGTCCGGGGTCACCGTGATGTCGAGTTCCTGGTCGGTCACGTGCACGTCCGCGCCGTCCCCGGTGCGGACGCGGGATTCCAGGTTCACGTACCAGCTGCGGAACTCCTGCTCCAGCGTGAAGCTCCACCACACCGCGTGCCCCGCCCCGGCCGGCTGCAGGATCAGCGCGCCGCCGTGGCGCCACCGGTCCGCCCGCAGTGGGTACGAGCCCTCCGGCGGCAGGTCCCGAAGGTGGGTGCCGGCCGGGATGGTGGCGCGCCAGAGCGGGGTGCCCGGGGCGACCCACAGCAGCAGGCCGTCGGCGCCGGACTCCACCACGCGGGCCGGGCAGATCATGCTGACCGTGCTGCCGAGTATGAGGTGAACGTTGACTATGGACATGATCGGCGATCATGCCATCCGGGACTGACGGCCCCGGTGGGGCGGCCCTCAGCGCGCCGCGAGCGCCGCGATCCGGGCCGTACGGGCCGCGTGCGACCCGTACAGGGTGATCGTGACGACCCCGGCGACCGCGAGCAGCGCGAGGGTGACCGTGGCCGCCCAGCCCGCCGAGTGGTAGGCGAGGGCGCCCAGCGTGCCGCCGGCGCTGGAGCCGACGTAGTACGCCGACTGGTAGAGCGCCGAGGCCTGCGCGCGGCCCGTCTTCGCCGTACGGCTCACCGCCGCGGAGGCCACCGCGTGGCCCGCGAAGAAGCCCGCCGTGATGAGGATCAGGCCGAGCAGGATCGCGGTGAGGGACTCCGCGAGGGAGAGGAACAGGCCCGCCGCCGTCGTGGTCACCGCCAGGTACAGCGCGCCGCGCCGGCCCAGCCGGGCCACCAGCTGCCCGGCCGCCGCCGAGGAGACCGTACCGACCAGGTAGATCAGGAAGATCGAGCCGATGAGGCCCTGCCCGAGCGAGAACGGCTCGTCCACCAGGCGGTAGCCGATGACCGTGTACACCGCCCCGAACACGGTCATGAACAGCGCGCCGATCCCGTACAGCCGCAGCAGCAGCGGATCGCGCAGGTGCCCGGAGACGGTACGTCCCACCTCACGCGGGTTCAGCGAGGCCGGCCGGAAGAACCGGGCCCGGGGCAGGAGGACCAGGAACGCCGCCGCGCAGGCCAGCGACATCAGGCCGACGGCCAGCAGCCCGCCGCGCCAGCCCCAGACCTGGGCCGCCCAGCCCGTGACGAGGCGGCCGCTCATGCCGCCGATGGAGTTGCCCGCCACGAACAGGCCGATCGCGGCGACCAGCGCCTTCGGCTTCACCTCTTCCGCCAGGTACGCCATCGCGGAGGCCGGGATGCCGGCGATCGCCGCGCCCTGAACGGCGCGCAGCGCGATCAGCCACTCCAGGTTCGGTGCGAAGGGCACGAGGAGGCCGACGCCGACCGCGATCACCATCGAGCAGGTCATCATCCGGGTCCGCCCGAAACGCTCCGAGAGCGCGCTGAGCGGCAGGACGAACAGCGCGAGCGCACCGGTGGCCGCGGAGACCGTCCAGCTGGCCTGACCCGCCGTCACGCCGAAGCCGTCGGAGATCGCGGGCAGCAGCGCCTGGGTGGAGTAGAGGAGGGCGAAGGTGGCCAGACCGGCGGCGAAGAGCGCCAGGCTGAGGCGGCGGTAGCCGGGACGGCCGGGCTCGTGCGCCTCGGGTGCGGAGGCGGGGGCCTCGGGTGCGGAGGCCGGGAACGACGGGGTGGAGGCACCCGGGATGACGGGTGCCCCGGTATGAGCGGGAGGCATGCCTACGACGGTAGGCCCGTCCTTTTCATGCGTCCAATGCACGGATTCGCGATAATCAATCCATCCATGCATCAGCGCAGGTCAGATGGGTGTCTATCGATGAGTCGTTACGAAGAAGACATGGCCGTGACACATGCGCTGGCCCCGCGCCTCGCCTACTTCGTCGCCGTCGCCCGGCACGAGCACGTCACCCGCGCCGCGCACGAGCTGGGCGTTCCCCAGTCCACCCTGTCGCGGGCCATGGTCCGCCTCGAACAGGACCTGGGCGTCACCCTGTTCGCCCGCAAGGGCCGTACGGTCGCCCTCACCGTCGCGGGCCGCACCTTCCTCGCCTCGGCGGAGCGCTCGCTGGCCGAGATCGCCCGCGCCGCCGGCTCCGTACAGCAGGACGCCGACCCGTCCTTCGGCAAGGTCGCCTTCGGCTTCCTGCACACCCTGGGCCCCGAGACCGTACCCGGCCTGATCCGGGCCTTCCGGGCCGACCACCCCGGCGTGCGGTTCTCCCTGGTCCAGAACTACGGCGAGGCCATGCTGGAGCGGCTGCGCGCCGGCGAGCTCGACCTCTGCCTGACCTCGCCGCTGCCCGACGCCCCGGACCTGGTGGCCCGGCGGCTCGACGAGCAGCGGCTGCGCCTGGTGGTCCCCGACGACCACCGGCTCGCCACGCGCAAGCGGATCCGCCTCGCGGAAGCCGCCGAGGAAACCTTCGTCACCCTGGAGCCGGGCTACGGGCTGCGCCGCATCACCGACGACCTGTGCGCGGAGGCCGGGTTCACGCCCCGGGTCGCCTTCGAGGGCGAGGAGGCCGAGACCCTGCGCGGGCTCGTCGCCGCCGGTCTCGGTGTGGCGCTGCTGCCGCCGCCGGCGGTGGCCCGGCCCGGGGTCGTCGAGCTGACGGTCACCGCCCCGCGCGCGGTCCGCGAGATCGGGGTGGCGTGGCTCGACGGGCACCCGGACACGCCTCCGGTGGCGGAGTTCAAGAAGTTTCTGCTGTCCCGTCGGGGGCGGCTGATTCCGGAGCTTCAGCCGGGGGGTGAGTGAGCGGGGTGCGGGTGGCGGAGGCGGCGGCCGCGGCCGTCGCCGACAGCAGGAACCCCGCCTGGAAACGGGACTTGGCCCCCACCGCCCGCATGATCTCGGCGATGTGGCGCTGGCAGGTCCGCTCCGACATGCCGAGGCGCCGGGCGATGACCTTGTCCTCCAGCCCCTCCGCCAGGAGCCGCACGATGTTCTGGCGCAGCTCGTCGGAGATCGAACGGGCCTGGTCCGGCCCGACGGTGGTGCTGAAGGGCTCGGCCTCCGCCCAGCAGCGCTCGAAGGTCTGCGCCATGAAGTGGACGACGTTGGGCTCGCGCACCACCAGCGCCGCCTTGATGTCGTCCTGTACCTCCATCAGCCCGGTGTGCCGGTCGACGAGGATCATCCGCATCAGCCCGTCGCCGACGGTACGGACCTGCGAGCCGAGCGCGGTCACCCGCTCCACGTAGGCGGCCGTCGGGCGGGAGTAGCGGGCGGTGTGCTGGTAGAGGGTGCGCATCCGCACGCCCCGGGCCAGCATCGCCTCGTCCCGGACCACCGCCCCCTCCAGGGTCGCCGTGCTGCGGCCGCCGCCCGGGTGGCAGGTCAGCACCTCGGACTCGGCCGAGGCGATGAGCTCCCCGATCAGGTCCTGCAGCGCGTCCGGGTCGGTGACCAGCTCCAGGGCGTTCGCCCCGCCCCGGTCGCGCAGGTCGGCGCCCGCCTCGTACGCGGGGAGCAGGTTCTCCAGCCGGTCGCGCAGCCGGTCCATCTCGTCGTGGGTCTCGCGCACCCGCAGGGCCAGCGGGGCCAGCGTCCGGGCCACCGCGGCCCGCGGGGACACGGCGCTCCAGCACACCCGCGCGGGCTCGTCGGGGCGGACGCCGTCCGCGGCGGAGGCCGGGTGGGAGCGGGGCTGGATCAGGTGGGCCGCCGCGAGTTCGGCGAGGGCGTCGCCGACCGACTCGCCGAGCGCCTCGCCGGCTTCCGTCTCGGAAAACGTGTGCCGCTCGGCCGCGTACCCGTAAAGACGCCGGGCCACGGAGCTCAGTTGGTCCGTTTCATCCGATGGCATATACATATTCGTCCCGGCCTGTGCCGATTCGTAAACCCCTCGTGTTCCCGCAAGGCACCAAGACGATGCCCTCCGATCTTCGTGAGGATAGGCCTAACCGGCACAGTGGTACCACGGCGTTCTCGGGGGAGGGCGCGGGCATTTTCAAGTCCGCGCTTCGCCGGCCTGGCATCGCGCCCTCGCGCGGGCGTGTGCCTCAAGGTGGTCGCGCCGGGCCCGCCCGTGTCATCCGACCGGGAGGGGACGGCGCGGCCGGCACGGACGGCCCGGCGTGACCACACCGAATCCGGGCGCTTCGGCCCGCAGCGCGCGGCTGCCCTTCGGGGGCCTTCCTTGCCCTTCCGGGCAGTCGCTGCCCTTCGGGGCCCTCCGCCCCGCCGCCCTCCGTCGTAGGCGTGGGGTGTCAGCCGCGCAGGGACCGCTTGTAGCCGGAGGCCAGCGGCATCCGCAGGCCCAGCGGCGGGGGAGCCGCCAGCGCGTCGGTGACCGGTCGCGAGTAGGGCCCCGAGAACACGGAGCCCAGTACGAAGTCCACGGACAGGGCCACGACTTCGTCCTGGTGCTCGCGCAGCCCGTGCCCGTCGGAGTGCACCTCGAAGCGGCACGTCGTGCGGTTCGCCTTCTTCGCCCGGGTCGCCAGCCGGTACGACAACTCCGGGTCGCTGCGGGCGTCGTTGGTGCCGTGCACGATCAGGACCCGGCGGCCCGAGAGCTGCTTCACCGGTTCGGGGGAGTCGGTGTCGGACTGCCGCGGGAACGAAGGGGCGAGTGCCAGAACGGAGTTGACGGCTTCGTGGCCGGCCGCGGCGAGCGCCGCCCGGCCGCCCGCGTCGTAGCCGGCCAGGCACACCGGGACGTCCCCGTACCGGCGGACCACCTCGTCCGCGGCCCACTGGGCGTCCCCTTCCCGGGTGCCCGCACCGTGGATGACCTGGTGCGTGACCAGCCCGTCCGCCGCGCCCGCACGGGCCAGGGCCCGAGCCAGCGGACGTACCGGACCGGGGGACAATCTGGACGCTCCGGGGAGAAGGAGCACCACACCACTGACCGTTGAGACCGAGCCGTTCGCGCCGGCCGCCCGCCCCAGGCGGGCCCCGCGCGCCGGCGGCGCATGCTGTGCCATGACGGAACAGTCTCAGACGCCGAGGTGTACGCCACCCGTCCGCGCGGTCACTGTTACATATCGGGGGCGGACTCCGTCTCACCGCTCTACGCGCGTAGGAGCTAGAGTGCCCAGATGACGAGCGAGACCCCCAACCTGCCCACCCCGGATCAGATCAGCCGCTCCCCGAAGGTGCTCCTGCACGACCACCTCGACGGTGGACTGCGCCCCGGGACCATCATCGAGCTGGCCCGCGAGGTCGGCTACGAGAACCTTCCCGAGACCGACGCCGACAAGCTCGGCATCTGGTTCCGGGAGGCCGCCGACTCCGGTTCCCTGCCGCGCTACCTGGAGACCTTCGCCCACACCTGCGCGGTCATGCAGACGAAGGCGGCCCTCTTCCGGGTGGCCGCCGAGTGCGCCGAGGACCTCGCCGAGGACGGCGTCGTCTACGCGGAGATCCGTTACGCGCCCGAGCAGCACCTGGAAGCCGGCCTGACCCTCGAAGAGGTCGTCGAGACGGTCAACGAGGGCTTCCGCGAGGGCGAGCGCCGCGCGAAGGCCAACGGTCACCGGATCCGCGTCGGCGCGCTGCTGACCGCGATGCGGCACGCGGCCCGCGCGCTGGAGATCGCGGAGCTGGCCAACCGCTACCGCGACAACGGCGTCGTCGGCTTCGACATCGCCGGCGCCGAGGCCGGGTTCCCTCCCACCCGCCACCTCGACGCCTTCGAGTACCTCAAGCGCGAGAACAACCACTTCACCATCCACGCGGGCGAGGCCTTCGGCCTGCCGTCGATCTGGCAGGCCCTGCAGTGGTGCGGCGCCGACCGGCTCGGCCACGGTGTGAAGATCATCGATGACATCGAGGTCGCCGCCGACGGTTCCGTGACGCTGGGCCGCCTGGCCTCGTACGTCCGGGACAAGCGGATCCCGCTGGAGATGTGCCCGACGTCGAACCTGCAGACGGGTGCGGCGCTCTCCTATGCCGAGCACCCGATCGGCCTGCTGCGGAAACTGCACTTCAGGCTGACGGTCAACACCGACAACCGGCTGATGAGCGGCACCAGCATGAGCCGCGAGTTCGAGCACCTGGTCGACACCTTCGGCTACTCGCTCGACGACATGCAGTGGTTCACGGTCAATGCGATGAAGTCCGCGTTCATTCCTTTCGATGAACGACTGGCCATGATCAACGACGTGATCAAGCCCGGTTATGCGGAGCTGAAGTCGGAATGGCTGTTCCGTCAGACCGCTTCCACCAGCGGTTCCGTCTCGGCCTAGGCCAAGGCATGACGAACTGAAAGCGCCCGGGAGGAGCAATTCCCGGGCGCTTTCTCGTATTTAATGATGTTTGCGAGAGGGGGTTTGAAGTGACTAGTTTGCGGAGCCGCTCATTTCCCCGTCGCAAGGACGATTCTTCATGAAGCACACAGCTGCCAAGACCCTCGGTGTTGCCGCTCTCGGTGCCGCCTTCGCCGCCGTCGCCGCCGGTAGCGCCTCGGCCGTCCCCGCCGTCGGTCTCAGTGACGCGCTGGGCACCGTCACGGGCGCGGTCCAGGGCGCGACCAGCCAGCAGCACGTGGCCGCCGAAGAGGGCCAGCAGGCCTCCGACGCGAGCGACCCGGCCGCCGTGCTCGGCCCGGTGACCGGCCTGCTCGGCGGTCTGCCGACCAGCGGCCTCGGCGCCTGATCCACTCAGGATCCCCTGTCGGATTCGTACGCGACCCGTACGCGATTCGCACGCACGCCCACGCGGCGCACACCTCTTCGAACGGGTGTGTGCCGCGTCGCGGCATGTGCCAGGATCACCGCCAACTGCCCGCCGACCCCATGGGTATGAGGTTTCGATCATGCGAATGAAGGCACGAACGGCCACGGCCGTACTGCTCCCCGCCCTGCTGTCCGCGATGGTGGGCTGCGGCAGTACGAACACCCCGGCCTCCGGCAAGGGCCCGGACCCGAAGGGCTCCGCGAGCGCGCCCGGGCAGTCCGCGTCGGCGGGCTCGGCCGGCACGGGTGCCCCCGGCTCCGCGGGCAGCGGCACAGCCGGCGCTGCGGGCGGTGCGGGCGGTGCGGGCGGTACGAACGCTCCCAAGCAGGGCGGCAGCCGGCTGGAGCGCTCCGCCCTGGAGCAGGGCGACCTGACCGGCTACCAGATCTCCGCGAACGGCAAGAACCCGAACGCCCCCGACGGCCAGCCGCAGGCGGACCGCAAGGCCTGCCAGCCGCTCGCCGACATCATGGGCGACAAGCCCGACCCGGCGGCGCGCGAGACCGTGAACCGGGGCATCGGCTCCCAGAAGCAGATGGGCCTGGCCGTCTCCGCCTCCGTCAGCTCCTACGCCGAGTCCGACGCCAAGGCGCTGATCGCCCGGCTGAAGGACGCCGTGGCGGCCTGCGCCACCGGCTTCACCGCCACCGTCGAGAAGCAGAGCGGCGCGTACCGCGAGGTGAAGGCGGCCGACTACAAGACGGGCGGCGACGAGAGCGTCAGCTGGACCACGACCGCGGCCGCCGAGGGCGTCACCGCCCAGGTGCACCTGGTCGTCGTACGCCAGGGCGACACCGTCGTGCGTCTCATGGCTCTCAACGTCGCGGGCGGCCGCCAGACCCCCCAGGTTCCGCACGAGGTCGCGGACAAGCAGCTGCAGAAGGTCCGCGCCGCGCGCTGAATTCCCGGTCCGTCCGGCTACCAGCCGGTGGCGGCGGAAGGGGTGCCCGACTTCTCGTTCGGCAGGAGCACCCACAGCGCCAGGTAAAGGAGGAACTGCGGGCCGGGCAGCAGGCACGAGACGACGAAGATGATCCGCATCGTGTTCGCGGATATTCCGAACCGGCGCGCCAGACCGGCACAGACTCCGCCGATCCATCGTCCGTCACGGGGGCGGGCAAGGGCGCTCATGGTCTCTCCTCGGTCGTTGTGCGGTCCGCGGGATGTTTTCCCGCGATGCCTCAATACTCCCGCTGAACAGAGGACAGAACGTCGGTCCAAGGGCCGAGCCCGACCCTGGTAATTCTCGGGGTCCGGCCCTGAGAGCGCCGCAGCCGGGACCGCAGGGCCGGGATGACGGCCAGGTGCGCGAGCACCACGCCGAGGGTGTTCAGCAGCACCGAATCCACATCGACGACCTGCCCCGGGACCGCCATCTGGAACATCTCGATGCCGACCGAGAACAGCGCGCCCGCGGCGGCCGTCCGGGCCAGCGAGGACCACGTGGCCAGCGGCGAAAGCTCCACCCGGCCGCTGATCAGCGGCAGCAGCACCCCGAGCGGGGCCAGCAGCGCCAGCCCGCCGCCGATCCGGCGGGCGGCCTCCAGGGGCCCGTAGGAGAGGTCGGCCCTGATCCCCTCCAGCGGGGTCAGATTGGCCGCCGCCGCCCAGGGCACGTCCAGCGGGCGCAGCATCAGCCAGCCGACGAGCAGGAGGTGGGCGGCCAGCAGGACCCCGGTGAGAAGCCGGATCCACAGCTGTACGGCGACGGCGCTGCCGCTGCCCTTGACACGGTTGCCCTCGAGACGGTGCACGCCAGTGGAGACGCGGGTTCCGGTGCTCGCGGTTCCGGGGAAACCCCCGGTCAGCCGGTGGCGAGCAGCACAATCAGGATGAGCGCGCCGATCACGGCGGGCGCGATGATCTCGTACGACCAGGAGACCTTCACCGAGCCCTGCGCGCCGGCCCGCGAGGCGCAGCGCTCGTGCAGTTCCCGGAGCTCGTCGACGATCCGGTCGGCGGAGGCCCGGCGGACGTCCTCGTCCGGGGTCTTGGCCTGTCCGTTGCCCAGACCGAGCCGGCCGGCCTGGCGGCGGTTGGCCTTCTTGCGCTCCCGCAGGGAGACCGCGATGGACCACATCTGGTACGTCGCCCCCTCCGCCAGCACCTCGGCGGAGAACCGGGCCCGCACGGTGTCGACGGCCGCCCAGGGCAGCTCGATGACCCGGAAGGGGTTGCGCACGCGCAGCCGGTCGTCGTTGGCGAAGACGGCCGGACGGACCGTGAACGCGACGATGACCGGGGCCAGGCACAGAACGGTGGCGAGGGCGATCCACGGGACGTTCCCGGAGCCCCGCACCACGGCGTCCCCGCAGAGCCACGCGAGCAGCGCGAGCAGTACCACCCCGGTGACGGTGGCCATCGGGGAACGGTAGACCCGGTCGTCGTACGCCGGCTCTTCGGTGGGCTGCTCGCTGCTCATGCGGCAGATTCTGCCTCAAGCCGTCTCAGCCCACGAGATCGGCGTACGGGAGGGGCGGGCCGGGACGGCTGCCGGGAGCAAGCGGGGTGTCCGATTCCGAATGAATCGGGGGGAGGGGGTGACAGGCCGCTACGCGCGTAGATATGCTCATGTGGTGACCATGCCCACCACCCTCACCGCATTCGCTGACGTGACGACGTCCGACAGTGCGCTGCGCCGCTTCCTGCACGGGCTGCCCGGCGTCGACGCTGTCGGCCTGGAGGCCCGCGCGGCCTCCCTCGGCACCCGCTCGATCAAGACGACGGCCAAGGCGTACGCCATCGACCTCGCCATCTCGATGATCGACCTGACGACGCTGGAAGGCGCGGATACCCCGGGCAAGGTCCGGGCGCTCTCCGCCAAGGCAGCCAACCCCGATCCGACCGACCGCACCACGCCCATGACGGCCGCCGTCTGCGTGTACCCCGACATGGTGGCCACCGCCAAGGCCGCCCTGAACGGCGCCGACGTCAAGGTCGCCTCCGTCGCCACGGCCTTCCCGGCCGGCCGCGCGGCCCTGCCCGTCAAGCTCGCCGACACGGCCGACGCCGTGGCCGCCGGCGCCGACGAGATCGACATGGTCATCGACCGTGGCGCCTTCCTCGCCGGCCACTACCTCGACACCTACGAGCTGATCCGCTCCGTCAAGGCGGCCTGCGTCCGTCCCGACGGCAGCGCGGCCCGGCTCAAGGTGATCTTCGAGACCGGCGAGCTGTCCACGTACGACAACATCCGCCGCGCCTCCTGGATCGGCATGATGGCCGGGGCCGACTTCATCAAGACGTCCACCGGCAAGGTCGGGGTCAACGCGACGCCCGCGAACACGCTGCTCATGCTCGAAGCCGTCCGCGACTTCAAGGCGCAGACTGGAATCCAGATCGGCGTGAAGCCGGCCGGCGGCATCCGGACCACCAAGGACGCGATCAAGTTCCTGGTCCTGGTCAACGAGACCGTGGGCGAGGACTGGCTGTCCAACCACTGGTTCCGCTTCGGAGCCTCCAGCCTGCTCAACGACCTGTTGATGCAGCGCCAGAAGCTGAGCACCGGCCGTTACTCCGGTCCCGACTACGTGACGGTGGACTGATCATCATGGCATCCGCATTCGAGTACGCACCCGCCCCCGAGTCCCGGTCCGTCGTCGACATCGCGCCCTCCTACGGGCTTTTCATCGACGGCGAGTTCACCGACGCGGCGGACGGCAAGGTCTTCAAGACCGTCTCCCCGGCCTCCGAAGAGGTCCTCTCCGAGATCGCGCAGGCCGGCGCCGCCGACGTGGACCGTGCCGTGAAGGCCGCCCGCAAGGCCTTCGAGAAGTGGTCCGCGCTGCCCGGCTCCGAGCGCGCCAAGTACCTCTTCCGCATCGCCCGGATCATCCAGGAGCGCAGCCGCGAGCTGGCCGTCCTGGAGACCCTCGACAACGGCAAGCCGATCCGGGAGACCCGCGACGCGGACCTCCCGCTCGTCGCCGCGCACTTCTTCTACTACGCGGGCTGGGCCGACAAACTCGACCACGCGGGCTACGGCGCGAACCCCCGCCCCCTCGGCGTGGCCGGCCAGGTCATCCCGTGGAACTTCCCGCTGATGATGCTCGCCTGGAAGATCGCCCCGGCGCTCGCCACGGGCAACACGGTCGTGCTCAAGCCGGCCCAGACGACCCCGCTGTCCGCGCTCTTCTTCGCGGACATCTGCCGCCAGGCGGGCCTGCCCAAGGGTGTCGTCAACATCCTCCCCGGGTACGGGGACGCGGGCGCGGCCCTCGTCGAGCACCCGGACGTGAACAAGGTCGCCTTCACCGGCTCCACCGCCGTCGGCAAGGCCATCGCGCGCCAGGTCGCCGGCACCTCCAAGAGGCTCACCCTGGAGCTGGGCGGCAAGGGTGCCAACATCGTCTTCGACGACGCCCCCATCGACCAGGCCGTCGAGGGCATCGTCAGCGGCATCTTCTTCAACCAGGGCCAGGTCTGCTGCGCGGGCTCGCGCCTCCTGGTCCAGGAGTCGATCCACGACGAGCTGATCGACTCGCTCAAGCGCCGGCTGACCACGCTGCGCCTGGGCGACCCGCTCGACAAGAACACCGACATCGGCGCGATCAACTCCGCCGAGCAGCTCGCCCGGATCACCGCCCTCGCGGACACCGGCGAGGCGGAGGGCGCCGAGCGCTGGTCGGCGCCGTGCGAACTGCCGAACGCCGGCTACTGGTTCGCCCCGACGCTCTTCACGAACGTCTCCCAGTCGCACACCGTCGCCCGCGACGAGATCTTCGGCCCGGTGCTGTCCGTGCTGACCTTCCGCACGCCCGACGAGGCCGTCGCCAAGGCCAACAACAGCCAGTACGGCCTGTCCGCCGGCATCTGGACGGAGAAGGGCAGCCGCATCCTCGCGGTCGCCAACAAGCTCCGTGCGGGTGTGGTGTGGGCCAACACGTTCAACAAGTTCGACCCGACCTCGCCCTTCGGCGGCTACAAGGAGTCGGGCTTCGGGCGCGAAGGCGGCCGTCACGGCCTGGAGGGCTACCTCGATGTCTGATTCTTCGGCGCAGACGCGTCTGAGCGTCTTCAAGACCTACAAGCTGTACGTCGGGGGCAAGTTCCCCCGCTCCGAGAGCGGCCGGGTGTACGAGGTGTCCGACTCCAAGGGCAAGTGGCTGGCCAACGCACCCCTGTCCTCCCGCAAGGACGCCCGTGACGCGGTCGTCGCGGCCCGCAAGGCCTTCGGCGGCTGGTCGGGCGCGACCGCGTACAACCGCGGCCAGATCCTCTACCGCGTCGCCGAGATGCTGGAGGGCCGCCGCGAGCAGTTCGTCCGCGAGGTCGGCGAGGCCGAGGGCCTGTCCAAGACCAAGGCCGCGGCCGTCGTGGACGCGGCCATCGACCGCTGGGTCTGGTACGCGGGCTGGACCGACAAGATCGGCCAGATCGTGGGCGGGGCCAACCCGGTCGCGGGCCCGTTCTTCAACCTCTCCACCCCCGAGCCGACCGGCGTGGTCACGGTCGTGGCCCCGCAGGACTCGTCCTTCCTCGGACTGGTCTCGGTGATCGCCCCGGTGATCGCCACCGGCAACACGGTCGTCGTCATCGCCTCCGAGAAGGCGCCGCTCCCGGCGCTCTCCCTCGGCGAGGTCCTGGCCACCTCCGACCTGCCCGGCGGCGTGGTCAACATCCTGTCCGGCAAGGCCGCCGAGATGGGCCCGCACCTGGCGTCCCACCAGGACGTCAACGCGATCGACCTGGCGGGCGCCGGCGAGGCGCTGGCCAAGGAGCTGGAGATCGCGGCCGCGGACAACCTCAAGCGCGTCCTGCGTCCACAGCCTGTGGACGACTGGAGCGCGGACCCGGGCACGGCGCGCATGACGGCGTTCCTGGAGACCAAGACCGTCTGGCACCCGACCGGGTCGCTGGGCGCGGGCGGATCTTCTTACTAGGGGCCCAGAGGCCCCACCCCCCCGAAGACGGGCCCCGGCGGCGTCCCCCGCGCTGCCGGGGCCTCTTCGTGCTTACTGCTTGGGGAGGACCGGTCCGAGCAGCGAGGAGACCGCGGCGGTGGGCAGCTCGCCGACCGACGGCCCCTGGGTCAGGATGCCCGTGACCATGCCCGTGCCGACGGACGGGAAATCCGCGACCTTGGTGGCCACGCCGTTGTCGAGGGGGTCCACGCCGGTGTGGGCCAGCGGATTCACCTTGAGGTTAGAGATCGGGTCGGAGACCCCTGCGAGGGCCGCCGGAACATCGAGCTCGCCCGCCTGGGCGCCGCCGGCAGCCATCGCGAGGGCCGCACCGGCCATCGAGAAGGTCAGGCCTGCGGTGCGCAGCGCCTTGGGGAGGGGGGCTTTGGGGGCTGCGTGACGTGCCATGGATTCCCGCCTGTGGGCTCGTGTGGGGACGTAGTCGTGCGCGCACGCAGCGTAGTGGAGGTGTGATCCTGGATACCAACGGGTCTTTGGGTAGGTCCCCTGCGCGAGGTAATAGTTCACACTGTTGTTCCGTGAGCTGTTCTTCTCCTTTGCCTACGCGCGTCGTGCTGCTGACCGGGCCCTCGGGCTCCGGCAAGTCCTCGCTGGCCGCCCGTTCGGGCCTGCCCGTCCTGCGCCTGGACGACTTCTACAAGGAGGGCGACGACCCGACCCTGCCGCTGGTCGAGGGCAGCTCCGACATCGACTGGGACTCCCCGCTGTCGTGGGACGCCGAGGTCGCCGTCGCCGCCGTCGCGGAGCTGTGCCGCACCGGCCGCACCGAGGTCCCGGTGTACGACATCGCGACCAGCTCCCGCACCGGCACCGAGACGCTGGACATCGGCCGGACCCCGCTGTTCATCGCGGAGGGGATCTTCGCGGCGGACGTCGTGGCGCGCTGCCAGGAGCTCGGACTGCTGGCGGACGCGCTCTGCCTGCGCGGGCGGCCCAGCACCACCTTCCGCCGCCGCCTGGCCCGTGACCTGCGCGAGGGCCGCAAATCGGTGCCGATGCTCCTGCGGCGCGGGTGGCGGCTCATGCGGGCCGAGCGGGGCATCGTGGCCCGGCACACCGCGCTGGGCGCGCACGCCTGCGGCCGCGACGAGGCCCTCGGGCGGCTTGCCGCAGCAGCGGCGGGGCGGCACCGGGCTGCCGCCGCGGTCTAGGAACGTGAAAAGGCGGGACCCTGCGGACCCCCGGCCGCATGATCCCGCCTTTTTCCCCCGTGGCCCCCGCCCCACCCCCGCAGGACGGGCCCCCTGGCCCGATGGTCCGTGTGGCCGCGCCTACGCGACCAGGTCTTCGAAGGACTCCGACTCGTCGCGGCCGAAGCTCAGCGCCTCGTCCTCGCGCATCCGCCGCAGCGAACGCCAGATGCTCGACTTCACCGTGCCGACGCTGATGCCCAGGATCTCCGCGATCTCCGGGTCCGTGCGGCCCTCGTAGTACCGGAGCACCAGCATCGTGCGCTGCGGCTCCGGAATGCGGGTCAGTGCCTGCCACAGCACGGCGCGCAGCTCCGTACCGCCCATGGCGTCCGTGTCCGAGGCCGTCTCCGGCAGCTCCTCCGTCGGGTACTCGTTGAGCTTGCGCCGGCGCCAGGCGCTGATGTGCAGGTTCGTCATCGTGCGGCGCAGGTACCCGCCGACGGCGGCCTTGTCGCTGATGCGGTCCCAGGCGCGGTACGTGGAGAACAGCGCGGTCTGCAGCAGGTCCTCGGCCTCGTAGCGGTCGCCGGTCAGGTGGAAGGCCGTCGCGTACAGAGCGGCGCGCCGCTCCTGGACGTACGCCGTGAACTCGGCTTCGTTCGAGGAGTCCGGGACGTCCGGGGAGCCCGCCGTGCGCTGGGCGGGGACGGAGGGGCGCTCGTAGGTCTTCGCGTCGATGGCCACCACGTGCGCCGGCCGCCGGGAAGGGGCCGTCGCCGTACGGATTGCCGTGCGGCGGTTCACATCGTGCAGCCGCGTGACAATCGCGCCGGTGCTGGTGCTGTGCAGCGTGTTCATCTCGCGCCCCCCGTCGTGGAGTCTGTCTGGTCCGTTGCCAAGAAGACTGCCCGCCCGAGATAACCGGGGTGTCCTTCGACTGTCACAGGCCTGTCACAGGGGCCCGGGGGAATTCGTGCCCGGATTGGAGCCGCCGCGCGGTCGAAGTCCCGAGGGGCGATGGGACAGAATGAGCCCGTGCCATTCCTGTTGCTCATCGAGGACGACGACGCCATCCGCACGGCCCTCGAACTCTCGCTGTCACGCCAGGGCCACCGTGTGGCCACCGCGGCGACGGGCGAGGACGGCCTCAAACTG